>NZ_CP119392.1:1011230-1627460 GCF_029224025.1 Rhodanobacter sp. AS-Z3 | reverse complement strand
TCACTACCGACCAGAGCTTCGGAGAACGAAGCTGCAGGCGTGGAACTGGAGAGAGTTTCCAGATCCGAAGCGGACAAACCGCCCTGGCGACGACGCGATGCGTGGTACGCCAAGCCTGTACCTGCCGGAATTAGACGGCCGACAATAACATTTTCCTTCAAGCCGCGCAAGGTGTCGCGCGTACCACGAACCGCCGCCTCGGTAAGGACGCGAGTGGTTTCCTGGAACGAGGCTGCCGAGATGAACGACTCGGTGGCCAGCGACGCCTTGGTGATGCCCAGCAGGATCGACTGATACTCGGCCGGTCGCTCGCCCTTGGCTTCTGCACGCGCGTTTTCACCATTGATCCGCACGCGTTCAATCTGCTCGCCGCGCAGGTAATGACTGTCACCCGGCTCAACGATCTCGACCTTGCGCAACATCTGGCGAATGATCGCTTCGATGTGCTTGTCGTTGATCTTCACGCCCTGCAGGCGATAGACGTCCTGAATTTCCTTGACCAGATAGGAAGCCAGCGGCTCCACACCCAGCAGGCGCAGGATGTCATGCGGGCTCGGCTCGCCGTCGACGACGGTTTCGCCCTTCTCGACATGTTCGCCTTCGAACACGATGACCTGACGCCACTTCGGAATCAGCTCTTCGTGCTCGTTGCCGTCGACGTCCTTGATCACCAGGCGCTGCTTGCCCTTGGTGTCCTTGCCGAAGCTGATGATGCCCGAACGCTCGGCGAGGATCGCCGGCTCTTTCGGCTTGCGTGCTTCAAACAAGTCGGCCACGCGCGGCAGACCACCGGTGATGTCGCGGGTCTTCGACGATTCCTGCGGGATACGGGCAACCACGTCGCCCACGCCCACTTCGGCACCGTTCTGGATCGACACGATCGCACCGGCCGGCAGGAAGTACTGCGCGGCAATGTCGGTACCCGGCAGCTTCAGTTCGCGACCCTTGGCATCTTCCAGACGCACGATCGGGCGCAGGTCCTTCGCCTGTGCACCGCGGCGCTTCGGATCGGTGACCACCGCCGACTCCAGACCGGTCAGTTCGTCGGTCTGGCTCTGCACGGTGACGCCATCGAGGAAGTCGATGAAGCGCACCACACCGGCCACTTCAGTGACGATCGGATGGGTATGCGGGTCCCAGTTGGCCACGGTCTGGCCCGGCTTGACCGGCGCACCATCCTTGACCGCAATGGTGGCACCGTACGGCACCTTGTAGCGCTCGCGCTCGCGGCCGCTGGCGTCGATCACGCTCAGTTCGCCGGAACGTGACACCGCAACCATGTGGCCCGCCTTGTGCTGCACCGACTTCAGGTTGTTGTACTTCAGTGCGCCGGTGGTCTTCACCGTCACGTTGTCCACCGCAGCAGCACGCGAAGCGGCACCACCGATATGGAACGTACGCATGGTCAGCTGGGTACCCGGCTCACCGATCGACTGCGCGGCAACCACACCGACAGCCTCACCCATGTTGACCAGATGACCACGCGCCAGATCGCGACCGTAGCAGAGCTTGCACACGCCATGTTCGGCTTCGCAGGTAATCGGCGAACGCACCTTGATCAGCTGCACGCCAGCCTTGTCGAGCTTCTCGACCAGCGCCTCGTTGAGCAGCGTATCGCGAGTGACAATGGCCTGATCGTCGTCGCCAGGGGCGTAGACGTCTTCCACCACCACGCGACCGAGCACGCGCTCACGCAACGGCTCGACCACATCGCCACCTTCGACGATCGGCTGCATCATGACGCCGTTTTCGGTACCGCAGTCGTCCATCGTGATGACCACGTCCTGCGCCACGTCGACCAGGCGACGGGTCAGGTAACCGGAGTTGGCAGTCTTCAATGCGGTATCGGCCAGGCCCTTACGAGCACCGTGGGTCGAGTTGAAGTACTGCAGCACGTTCAGGCCTTCGCGGAAGTTGGCCTTGATCGGGGTCTCGATGATCGAGCCGTCCGGACGTGCCATCAAGCCACGCATACCGGCCAGCTGACGAATCTGCGCCACGGAACCACGCGCGCCGGAGTCCGCCATGATGTACAGCGAATTCATCGACTTCTGATTGACCATCTTGCCGTCGGCATCTTTCACCTTCTCGGTGCCGATGCCGTCAATCATCGCCTTGGCCACCAGCTCGCTGGTACGCGACCAGATGTCGACCACCTTGTTGTAGCGCTCACCGGCGGTGACCAGACCTGACTGATACTGCTGCTGGATCTCGACGACTTCCTTCTCGGCTTCTTCCAGAATCGGCTTCTTCTCATCCGGAATCAGCATGTCGTCGATACCGATCGAGATACCCGAACGGGTCGCATAGCGATAGCCGGCGTACATCAGCTGATCGGCGAAGACGACCGTGTCCTTCAAACCCAGCAGACGATAGCTGGAGTTGATCAGACGCGAGATGTTCTTCTTGGTCAGCTCGGTGTTGGCGAGCTCGAACGGGAGGCCCTCGGGCAGGATCTCGGCCAGCAGGGCGCGACCGACGGTCGTGTCGACAATCTTGGTCTCGTTGGTGCGCGTGCCGTCTTCGGCGATGTGCACCAGCTTCATGCGCACCTTGACCTTGGCGTGCAATTCCACCGCACGATTGTCATACGCGCGACGCGCTTCACCAATGCCGGAGAACACCATGCCGGTGCCCTTGACGTTGATCAGTTCGCGGGTCAGGTAATACAAACCCAGCACCACGTCCTGTGTCGGCACGATGATCGGCTCGCCGTTCGCCGGCGACAGGATGTTGTTGGTCGACATCATCAAGGTACGCGCTTCCAGCTGCGCCTCGATCGACAGCGGCACATGGACGGCCATCTGGTCACCGTCGAAGTCGGCGTTGAATGCCGTACACACGAGCGGATGCAGCTGGATCGCCTTGCCTTCGATCAGCTTCGGCTCGAACGCCTGGATGCCGAGGCGATGCAGGGTCGGCGCACGATTGAGCATGACCGGATGTTCGCGGATCACTTCTTCGAGGATGTCCCAGACCTGGGCCTCCTCGCGCTCGACCAGCTTCTTCGCCGCCTTGATGGTGGTGGCTTCGCCACGCGCCTGCAGCTTGGCGAAGATGAACGGCTTGAACAACTCAAGCGCCATCTTCTTGGGCAGACCGCACTGGTGCAGACGCAGGGTCGGGCCGACCACGATCACCGAACGACCGGAGTAGTCCACACGCTTGCCGAGCAGGTTCTGGCGGAAGCGGCCCTGCTTGCCCTTGATCATGTCGGCAAGCGACTTCAGCGCGCGCTTGTTGGTGCCGGTGATGGCACGGCCGCGGCGACCGTTGTCGAGCAGCGCATCGACCGATTCCTGCAGCATGCGCTTTTCGTTGCGCACGATGATGTCCGGCGCATTGAGTTCAAGCAGACGCTTCAGGCGGTTGTTGCGGTTGATCACGCGACGATACAGATCGTTCAGATCGGAGGTCGCAAAGCGGCCACCGTCCAGCGGCACCAGCGGACGCAGGTCCGGCGGCAGCACGGGCAGCACGGTCAGCACCATCCATTCCGGCTTGTTGCCGGATTCCAGGAACGCCTCGATCAGCTTTACGCGCTTGGTCAGCCGCTTCAGCTTGGTCTCGGAATTGGTGGAGGTGATCTCTTCCTTCAGGCGGATGACTTCGCCCGGCAGGTCGAGCGACTTCAGCAGGTGGAACACCGCCTCGGCACCCATGCGGGCGTCGAACTCGTCACCGTGTTCTTCGGTCGCTTCCAGGTACTGGTCTTCGCTGAGCAACTGACCGCGCTCCAGCGCCGTCATGCCCGGATCGATCACCACGAAGGCCTCGAAGTACAGGATGCGCTCGATGTCGCGCAGGGTCATGTCCAGCATCAGGCCGATGCGCGAGGGCAGCGACTTGAGGAACCAGATATGCGCGGTCGGGCTGGCCAGCTCGATGTGGCCCATGCGCTCGCGGCGCACCTTGGCCAGCGTCACTTCCGTGCCGCACTTCTCGCACACGACGCCACGATGCTTCATGCGCTTGTACTTGCCGCACAGGCACTCATAGTCCTTCACCGGTCCGAAGATCGCGGCGCAGAACAAGCCGTCACGTTCCGGCTTGAAGGTGCGGTAGTTGATGGTTTCCGGCTTCTTCACTTCGCCGAACGACCACGAGCGGATCAGCTCGGGTGACGCCAACGCGATCTTGATCGCGTCGAAGTCCGGCGTGGCGCGCTGTTGGTTGAACAGATTGAGCAGGTCTTTCATTTGAATCTCCGGTCGGAGCAAATACTTGGGTCGAGGTCCACGTTACGAGCAAGTCAGGCTTGCGAGGCCAGAAAGGGAAAGTCAGGAGTTGCACATCCTGACTTCCACCTCCCTGCTCCCGTTTATCCCTTGACCTCTTCCAGATCGATGTTGATGGCGAGCGAGCGGATTTCCTTCACCAGCACGTTGAAGGACTCCGGCATGCCTGCCGTCATCTCGTGGTTGCCGTCGACGATGTTCTTGTACATCTGGTTGCGACCCTGCACGTCGTCGGACTTCACCGTCAGCATTTCCTGCAGTGTGTACGCCGCGCCGTAGGCTTCCAGCGCCCAGACTTCCATTTCGCCGAAGCGTTGACCACCGAACTGCGCCTTGCCGCCCAGCGGCTGCTGAGTGACCAGCGAGTACGGACCGGTGGAGCGCGCATGCATCTTGTCGTCAACCAGGTGGTTGAGCTTCAGGTAATGCATGTAGCCCACGGTGACCGGGCGATCGAACGCTTCGCCGGTGCGGCCATCGAACAGCGTGGTCTGACCGGATTCCGGCAGGTCCGCCAGCTTCAGCATCGCCTTGATCTCGGTTTCTTCGGCACCGTCGAACACCGGCGTCGCCATCGGCACGCCTTCCTGCAGATTGGTGGCGAGTGTGAAGATCTCCTTGTCGGTGAGCGACTTCAGATCGACGTACTGCACGGCACCGGCCACATGGGTGTTGTAGATCTGGTCGAGGAACTTGCGAATCTCGCCGACCTTCTCCTGCGCTTCAAGCATCTTCTGGATCTTCTTGCCCAGGCCCTTCGCGGCCCAGCCCAGATGGACTTCCAGAATCTGCCCGATGTTCATGCGCGACGGCACGCCCAGCGGGTTCAACACGATGTCGACCGGCACGCCATCAGCAGAGTACGGCATGTCTTCCACCGGCACCACGTTCGACACCACGCCCTTGTTGCCGTGGCGACCAGCCATCTTGTCGCCTGGCTGGATGCGACGCTTCACGGCCAGGAATACCTTGACCATCTTCAGCACGCCCGGTGCGAGGTCGTCGCCCTGGGTGATCTTGCCCTGCTTTTCCTTGAAGCGCTTGTCGAACTCTTCCTTGTGACGCTTGATCTGATCGGCCGCACGCTCGAGGAACTCGGTGACGTCCTCTTCCTTGACGTTGATCTTGAACCAGTCGTCCTTCTTCAGCCCGTCGAGGTAGGCGTCGGTGATCTCGGTGCCACGCTTCAGACCACCCGGGCCGCTCATCGCGGACTTGCCGAGCAACTGGGTGCGCATGCGGCTGTAGATCGCGCCTTCGAGAATACGGAACTGGTCGTCCAGATCCTTGCGGACCCGCTTGACCTCGGTTTCCTCGATCTGCTTGGCGCGCTTGTCCTTCTCGATGCCGTCGCGGGTAAAGACCTGCACGTCGATAACGGTGCCATCCATGCCCGGCGGCACGCGCAAGGACGAGTCCTTCACGTCAGAAGCCTTCTCGCCAAAGATCGCGCGCAGCAGCTTCTCTTCCGGGGTCAGCTGGCTCTCGCCCTTCGGCGTGACCTTGCCGACCATGATGTCGCCCGCCTTCACTTCCGCACCGATATACACGATGCCGGATTCGTCCAGACGCGCCAGCGCCTGCTCGCCCACGTTCGGGATGTCGGCGGTGATTTCCTCGGCACCCAGCTTGGTGTCACGCGCGATGCACGACAGCTCCTCGATGTGGATCGAGGTGTAGCGGTCTTCCTGCACGACGCGCTCGGAGAGCAGGATCGAGTCTTCGAAGTTGTAACCGTTCCACGGCATGAACGCGATCAGCATGTTCTGGCCGAGCGCAAGCTCGCCCAGATCGGTCGACGAACCATCGGCCAACGTGTCGCCCACGGCCACCACGTCACCCACATTCACCAGCGGACGCTGGTTGAGGTTGGTGTTCTGATTGGAGCGGGTGTACTTGGTCAGCGTGTAGATATCGACGCCGGCATCGTTGTCGCCCACTTCGTCTTCATTGACGCGCACCACGATACGGGCCGCATCGACCTGGTCGATCACGCCGCCGCGCTTGGCGGAAACGATAACGCCGGAGTCACGCGCCACGGCGCGCTCGATACCGGTACCCACCAGCGGGGTCTGCGAACGCAAGGTCGGCACGGCCTGACGCTGCATGTTCGCGCCCATCAGAGCGCGGTTGGCATCGTCGTGTTCCAGGAACGGAACCAATGCCGCCGCGACCGACACGGTCTGCATCGGCGAGACGTCCATGTAATCCACTTCGGACGCCGGACGCAGCTCGGATTCACCGCGGAAGCGGCAGGACACGAAGTCCTCGATGAACGAGCCGTGCTTGTCCAGCGGCGAGTTCGCCTGCGCGATCACGTGATCGCCTTCCTCAATTGCCGACAGGTAGTCGACCGTATCAGTGACCTTGCCGCCGGCCACCTTGCGGTACGGCGTCTCGAGGAATCCGTACGAGTTGGTGCGGGCGTACACAGCCAGCGAGTTGATCAGGCCGATGTTCGGGCCTTCCGGTGTTTCGATGGTGCAGACACGACCGTAATGCGTCGGATGCACGTCGCGCACTTCGAAGCCGGCACGCTCACGCGTCAAACCGCCTGGTCCAAGAGCCGACACGCGGCGCTTGTGGGTCACTTCCGACAGCGGATTATTTTGATCCATGAACTGGGACAGCTGCGAGGAGCCAAAGAACTCCTTCACTGCCGCTGCCACCGGCTTGGCGTTGATCAGGTCCTGCGGGGTCAGGCCATCGGCCTCGGCCAACGACAGACGCTCGCGCACCGCACGTTCCACGCGGACCAGGCCGATGCGGAAAGTGTTTTCGGCCATTTCGCCGACCGAACGCACGCGACGGTTGCCCAGATGGTCGATGTCGTCGACGGTGCCATGACCGTTCTTGATGTCGATCAGCACTTTCAGCACGTCGAGGATGTCGGAGGTTTCACCCTGCTCGGCAACCAGACGCTGCGACTCTTCTTCCTTGCGCTCACTGAAGAACTTGTGGTCGTACAGCACGCCCGGGCCAAGAATTTCCTTGCGACCCACGCGGCGGTTGAACTTCATCCGACCCACGCCCGAGAGGTCGTAGCGATCGAAGGTGAAGAACAGATTGAAGAACAGGTTCTGCGCGGCATCCTTGGTCGGCGGCTCGCCCGGACGCATCATGCGATAGATTTCCACCAACGCCTCCAGCGGCGTCTTGGTGTTGTCGATGCGCAAGGTGTGCGAGATGTAGGCGCCACGGTCCAGGTCGTTGACGTACAGCGTCGGCACGGTTTCGATGCCGGCCTTGCGGAACGCTTCCATCTGCTCGGCCGTAATCTCGTCGTTGGCCGAAGCCAACAATTCACCCGTGCTGGAATCGACAATGTCGGTAGCCACGATGCGACCGACCGGGTAGTCATCCGGCACTTCCAGCGCGGTGATGTTTTCCGCAGCCAGCTGACGCACATGACGTGCGGTGATGCGCTTGCCCGCCTCCACCAACACCTTGCCGCCAATGGCCAGATCGAAACTCAGCGTCTCGCCGCGCAAACGCTCGGCAACCAGCTCCAGCGTCGTCGTACCCTTCTTGCCCAGGTGGAACACGTTGTGCTCGAAGAACGTAGCCAGCATTTCTTCATTGTTGTAGCCGAGCGCGCGCAGCAACACGGTCACCGGCAACTTGCGGCGACGGTCGATACGCGTAAACAACGCGTCCTTCGGGTCAAACTCGAAGTCCAGCCAGGAGCCGCGGTAAGGGATCACGCGAGCCGAGAACAACAGCTTGCCCGAGCTGTGCGTCTTGCCGCGGTCGTGGTCGAAGAACACGCCCGGCGAACGATGCAGCTGCGAGACGATCACGCGCTCGGTGCCGTTGATGATGAAGGTGCCAGTGTCCGTCATGAGCGGAATTTCGCCCATGTAGACTTCCTGCTCCTTGATGTACTTGACCACCTTCTTCGAAGCCGGACTGTCCTTGTCATAAATGACCAGGCGCACGGTGGTACGCAGCGGCGCACCGTAGGTCATGCCGCGATTGCGGCACTCACGCTCGTCAAACGCCGGCTCGCCGAGGCGGTAGTCGACGTATTCGAGTGCAGCGTTGCCCGAATAGCTGGAGATCGGGAACACCGACTTCAACGCGGCATGCAGACCCTTCTCGCCGCGCTGTTTTGGCGCGACATGCTCCTGCAGGAACTCCCGGTAGGAATCAGTCTGGATGGTCAGCAGGTTTGGCACGCCCAGTACGGGCGGACGCTTGCCAAAATCCTTGCGGATGCGTTTCTTCTCGGTAAACGAGTAGGCCATGATCGGTAGCGCCTCGGTTCGCAGTGACGCCGGTGGTGCACACACCGGCTAAAGGAAAAAAATTTGTCTTTACCGGACAGCCAAACCATCCGGTTGAGGATGCGGGAATCGAGAATCGGGAATCATTGCAGCGATTCGCTATTCTCCATGCCCCTTCCCCGCTCAACGGGCAAAGCCCGGGAGCTTTCGCTCCCAGGCTTGCTTGACATCAAGTCGAAGCGGCGGCGTGCAAACGCCGATTACTTCAATTCGACGGTGGCGCCAGCAGCTTCGAGGTCCTTCTTGAACTTCTCGGCATCTTCCTTCGACACGGCTTCCTTCAGGACGCCGCCGGCCTCGGTGAGGTCCTTGGCTTCCTTCAGGCCCAGGCCGGTGATCGCGCGGACAGCCTTGATCACGTCAACCTTCTTGGCGCCGGCGTTCTTCAGGATCACGTCGAACTCGGTCTGCGCTTCAGCAGCCGGGGCAGCAGCAGCCGGGCCGGCAACAGCAACCGGAGCGGCGGCGGTCACGCCAAACTTTTCTTCGATGGCCTTCACCAGGTCCATCACTTCCATCAGCGACTTGGCGGCGACGGCTTCAACGATCTGTTCGTTGGTCAGGGACATTGCATTTACCTCTGGAAATAGATTCGGATTGATAGACGATGAACTTAGGCGGGTTCGGCTTCAGCGGGGACTTCGGCAGCGACTTCGCCACCACCCTGCTGATCGGCAACAGCCTTGACGACGCGCGCAAACATGGTGGCCGGTTCGGCCAGCACGCGGGCCAGCATGGCCAGCGCCTGTTCACGGGTCGGCAACGCAGCCAGCACGTCGACGTGTGACGCCGGCAGCAGCTTGCCTTCCACCGAGACGAGCTTCGCCTTCAGCTTGTCGTTGCCCTTGGCAAATTCCTGGATCAGACGCCCGGCAGCACCGGGTTCTTCCGTCGAGAATGCGTACAGCAGCGGACCGACGAGAACGTCCTTGACGACCTCGAATTCGGTACCGGCCACGGCGCGCGACGCCAGCGTGTTCTTGACAACTCGCAAGTACACACCGGATTCACGAGCCTTTTTGCGCATCGCGGTCATCTGAGCGACCGTGGTGCCCGCATACTCGGCAGCGACCAGGGAGTGAGCCTTCGAAGCAACGTCTGCCAGTTCGGCGACTACTTCTTTCTTCTGTGACAGATTGAGAGCCATTGCACTCCTCCAAATGAACTCCGCTCACGGCTCCTGCCGCTTGCGGTCCTGGGCGACGCCATCCTTGACGTCGGGGACACTGCGGTGTCCCGGGTGTTGGCCTTTCCAGAAGTCAAACAATTCCAGATCGGGCAGCACCATCTGCGCGGGCCGGATTCGTGAGAACCCGATTAAGCAATCTCGTTGGCCACGCCGGCGATTCCCTGCCAGTACCGAGCTCCCTGCCCGTCGTCGTCGCGCGTTGACTGCGCCTGCGGTCTTTGACAGCCGTTCCGGGTCTTGAACAAAGCCCCGGAACTGCCCTCAAAAACTTGCTCTGACCGGTATTTGGCCGATCAGAGACTTGAGTCTTACTTCGCGGACAAGGTCAGCGACGAGGTATCGACGGCTACGCCGACGCCCATCGTGCTGGACAGCGCCACTTTCTGCAGGAACACGCCCTTCGCCGAAGACGGCTTGGCCTTGATCACGTCAGCGATCAGCGTGTTCAGGTTATCTGCCAGCTGCGCCGGATCGAAGCTCGCCTTGCCGATGGTGGCGTGGATGATGCCCGCCTTGTCGTTGCGGAACTTCACCTGGCCGGCCTTGGCGTTGATCACGGCGGTGGCGACGTCGGCGGTGACCGAGCCATCCTTCGGGTTCGGCATCAAGCCACGCGGGCCAAGCAGCTGACCCAGCTTGCCGACGACGCGCATCGCGTCGGGCGTGGCGATCACGCGACCGAAGTCGAGATCACCAGCCTGCATGCGCTCGGCCAGGTCGTCCATGCCGACGGCGTCAGCACCGGCGGCCTTGGCGGCCTCGGCCTTCTCACCCGGCGGACAGAACACCGCAACCTTGACGGTCTTGCCGGTGCCGTGCGGCAACAGCGAGGAGCCGCGCACGCCCTGATCCGACTTCTTCGCGTCGATACCCAGACGCACAGCCACGTCCACCGATTCGGCAAACTTAGCCTTGGCGTTGTCCTTGACGATCTTCAGTGCCTCTTCCAGGCCATAGAACTTGCCCGGCTGCACTGCGGCCTGAGCCGCCTTCATACGCTTCGTGAGCTTTGCCATGTCTTAACCCTCCACCACAAGGCCCATGCTGCGGGCGCTACCAGCAATGGTGCGCACCGCGGCGTCGAGATCAGCAGCCGTCAGATCCGGCTCCTTCTGCTTCGCAACGTCTTCCAGCTGCTTGCGGGTGACCTTGCCCACCTTGTCGGTGTTCGGCTTCGGCGAACCCTTGGCCGAACCGGTGATCTTCTTCAGAAGAATCGTGGCCGGCGGGGTCTTGGTGATGAAGGTAAAGCTACGGTCGGAATAGGCCGTGATGATGCAGGGAATCGGCAGACCCGGCTCCAGCTTCTGCGTGGCGGCATTGAACGCCTTGCAGAATTCCATGATGTTCAGGCCGCGCTGACCCAGTGCAGGACCAACCGGCGGTGAGGGGTTGGCCTGACCGGCCTTGACCTGCAGCTTGATGTAACCGACAACTTTCTTTGCCATGATGATTTTCCTCGCGAGTCCAGGCGCCTTGCGGCTCCTCGCTGTTCACCGTTCCGTGGATGGAAGGAAGATCCGCCTCGTGCGGATCCGAAAACGCGGACACGCCGGGCCAAAAAGACCCCGCGTGAACCGCGCAGTATAGGGATTTATTGGGTTGTCAGCAATCCCCGTGCCAAGGTCGCCGAACGGGATGGCCGGGATAGCCCGGCCGGATCAATCAGATCAGGCCTTCTCGACCTGACCGAACTCAAGCTCCACCGGGGTCGAACGACCGAAGATCAGCACCGCAACGCGCAGGCGACTCTTCTCGTAGTTGACTTCCTCGACGACGCCATTGAAATCGTTGAACGGGCCTTCGGTGACGCGAACCATTTCGCCCGGCTCGAACAGCACCTTGGGACGGGGCTTCTCTACACCTTCACGCACTCGACTCAGAATGGCGTCCGCCTCGCTGTCCTTGATCGGCAGCGGGCGATCGGCAGTACCACCGATGAAACCCATCACCTTCGGGGTTTCCTTGATCAGATGCCAGCACTCGTCATCGATGCGCGGCGACTTGCCCTCGGTATTGGTCTCGATCTGAACCAGCACATAGCCCGGAAAGAACTTGCGATCGCTGCGACGCTTCTGGCCACCGCGCATCTCGATCACTTCCTCGGTCGGCACCAGCACTTCGCCGAACCGCTCTTCCATCTCGGCGCGCTTGATGCGCTCCTCGAGGGACCTTTTTACCTGGTTCTCAAAGCCCGAATAGGCGTGTACCACATACCAGCGCTTGCTCATGCTCACCTCAGGCTTACAGCTTCAGCAGCCAGTCGAGAATGACCGACTTCAGGATCAGGTCGATCAGACCGAGCAGCAACGACAACACGATCACCACCACGATGATGATACCGGTCGTCTTGATCGTCTCGTCGCGAGTCGGCCACACCACCTTGCGCATCTCGAACTGCGACTCGGCGATGAAATTCCGAACGCGGCGTCCCAGCGCAGTGAATGCAGCAATGGCCAGCGCCACAACCAGCGCAGCCAGCACGCCAAGCAGGCGCACCGAAGAAGGAATGCTGCCGTCGCGACCAAACCAGGAATACGCAAAAACACCGCCAGCCAGCACCAGACCCGCCAGTACCAGCTTGCCGATGTCGGCGGCGTTCGTGCCCTTGGGCTGTTCTACCTTGGTATTCATGCACTAGCGACCAAGTGCCAGCAGCATGTCACGCCTTGCGGCCGACATTGCCACCGTCACCCGTCTTGATCCTCGGGAAAGTGGCACGCCAGGAGGGACTTGAACCCCCAACCTGCGGTTTTGGAGACCGCTGCTCTGCCAATTGAGCTACTGGCGTACATGACTTGAACTTTAAACACGACGGCGAGCGGCATTTGAGTCCGCTCGCCCCGTGAAGAGTAGTTTTTTGCCATCGTCCCTGATGGCTGGATCAAAACACCGGCATCCATGCCGGACTATTCATGAGAGCGTATTACTTGATGACCTTCGCGACCACGCCGGCGCCGACGGTACGGCCACCTTCGCGAATGGCGAAACGCAGGCCTTCGTCCATCGCGATCGGGTGGATCAGGCTCACCACCATCTTCACGTTGTCGCCCGGCATCACCATCTCCACGCCTTCCGGCAACTGGCAGGCGCCGGTCACGTCGGTCGTGCGGAAGTAGAACTGCGGACGGTAGCCCTTGAAGAACGGCGTATGACGGCCACCCTCGTCCTTCGACAGCACATAGACCTCAGCCTCGAAGTCGGTATGCGGGGTGATCGTGCCCGGCTTGGCCAACACCTGGCCGCGCTCGACGTCGTCACGCTTCAGGCCGCGCAGCAGCAGACCGGCGTTGTCGCCCGCCTGGCCCTGATCCAGCAGCTTGCGGAACATTTCCACGCCGGTGACGGTGGTCTTCTGCGTGTCGCGGATGCCGACCACTTCGATTTCGTCGCCGACCTTGATGATGCCGCGCTCGATACGACCGGTCACCACGGTGCCGCGTCCGGAGATCGAGAACACGTCTTCCACCGGCATCAGGAACGGGCGGTCAATCACGCGCACCGGCTCCGGGATGTAGCTGTCCAGCGCATCGACCAGCTTGATGATCGACGGCACGCCGATCTCGCTCTGGTCGCCTTCCAGCGCCAGCTTGGCCGAACCGTGGATCATCGGGGTGTCGTCGCCCGGGAAGTCGTACTTGGAAAGCAGCTCGCGCACTTCCATCTCGACCAGCTCAAGCAGTTCGGCGTCATCGACCATGTCTGCCTTGTTCAGGTAGACCACGATGAACGGCACGCCGACCTGACGCGACAGCAGGATGTGCTCGCGGGTCTGCGGCATCGGGCCGTCAGCGGCCGAGCACACCAGGATCGCGCCGTCCATCTGCGCCGCACCGGTGATCATGTTCTTCACATAGTCAGCATGGCCCGGGCAGTCGACGTGCGCGTAGTGGCGCTTCGGCGACTCGTATTCCACGTGAGCGGTCGAGATCGTGATGCCGCGCGCCTTCTCTTCCGGCGCCGCGTCGATCGAGCTGTAGTCCTTGAACTCGCCACCGAAACGTTCTGCACCGACCTTCGTCAGCGCTGCCGTCAGCGTCGTCTTGCCGTGATCCACGTGACCAATCGTGCCGACGTTGACGTGCGGCTTGGTGCGTTCGAATTTACCCTTTGCCATGCGCGCTACACCCCGATGGAGTCAATCAATTGAGGAAAACTGCCCTTTCGGGACTGGCCAGACCGGCCTTGTAATGGTGCTCATAACAGGAATCGAACCTGTGACCTCTTCCTTACCAAGGAAGTGCTCTACCGACTGAGCTACATGAGCTTAACTTTAGCCATCTTCCATGATGGCAAAGACAAACCGACATCCTGTCGGACTATTTGTAAAAACGTCGATCTAGACAGCAACTGCGTTGATCAACAGCACCTGACACTTGCAGCGCAATGGAGCGGAAGACGGGAATCGAACCCGTGTAATCAGTTTGGAAAACTGATGTTCTACCATTGAACTACTCCCGCCCGGCGCGGAACTCTTGCTGGTGGAGGGAGGTGGATTCGAACCACCGAAGGCGTAAGCCAGCAGATTTACAGTCTGCCCCCGTTGGCCGCTTGGGTATCCCTCCAACAAAGAACGCGTATTGTGTGGATCGGACCCCGAACTGTCAACACCTGCAGGCATCATTTTTGCCTGCAGGTACGATTTTTTCGCCGCTGCGTTCAGTCCTGCGCGGTTGGCTGGAGGCAGACCAGTTGCTCCATGTCCTTGGACGCTTCGAGCAATCGCTTCGCCTGTTCCTGCAATCGCCGTTCGCCGTCATCACGCGGCTCCCAATGTGGCACCGGAGTGGGCTTGCCATCGGGGCTGTCCAGCGCTACGAAGACCATCACGCAACTGGTTGCCAGGCGCTGCTCATCCTTGCGCAGGTCGCTGGCCAGCACATCCACCGCGAGATGCATGCTCGATCGACCGGTATGGATCAGCCGCGCGCGAACCGTGACCAAGTCACCGATGAGGATTGGCGCCACAAACTGGATGCCACTGACCGATACGGTGACGCAGTAGGCGCCACTCCAGGCCACCGCGCAGGCATAGCCCGCCTGATCGATCCATTTCATGGCCATGCCGCCATGTACCTTGCCGCCGAAATTCACATCAGTCGGCTGGGCAAGAAAACGGAAGGTGACTTCGTGTTGCTTTCCAGGCATGACAGAGTCGTCCCGCTGGTGGGTTGGTGAAGCACGGATTATGCACGACCGGAGACCTTGCCCGTCGCCGACCAGACCGCGACGACCCACCCCGCAGACCGCATCTGACTTCCGAAATAACACAAATAAGAGTGAGCCCTTATTTGTGTCGAATGGAACGACTCAGACGTTGAACAGGAAGTGCAGCACGTCGCCGTCCTTGACGATGTATTCCTTGCCTTCCTTGCGCAACCGACCTGCCGCTGCCGCGCCTGATTCGCCCTTGTACTGGATGAAGTCGTCGTAGCCGATCGTCTCGGCACGAATGAAGCCGCGCTCGAAATCGGTGTGGATCACGCCGGCGGCCTGCGGTGCACTGGAGCCGCGACGCAGCTGCCAGGCGCGCACTTCCTTCACCCCGGCGGTGAAATAGGTTTGCAGGTCGAGCAGCTTGTAACCGGCGCGGATCACCCGGTTCAGGCCTGGCTCGTCCAGGCCCATGTCCTTGAGAAATTCATCGCGGTCGGCGTCATCAAGCTGCGCCATCTCTTCTTCGATGGAGGCACACACCGGCACCACTTCGGCGCCTTCGGTAAGCGCGCGCTCGCGCACGGCGTCCAGCAACGGGTTGTTCTCGAAGCCATCATCGGCGACGTTGGCGATGTACATCAGCGGCTTCAAGGTGAGCAGGAACAGATCACGCACCAGCGCCTTCTCTTCCTCGTCCAGTCCCAGACTGCGCGCCGAACGACCGTCATTGAGGCCGGTGGACAGCTTCTGCAGCACCGGTTTGCGCGCCAGCGCTTCCTTGTCGTTCGCCTTGGCCGCACGCTCGGCGCGGTTCAGCGCCTTGTCAACCGATTCCAGGTCGGCCAGGGCCAGCTCGGTATCAATGGTCTCGATGTCGGCAATCGGATCGACCTTGCCGGCGACATGGATCACGTCGCCCTCGAAGCAGCGCACCACGTGGGCGATCGCATCGACTTCGCGGATATGCGCCAGAAACTTGTTACCCAGCCCTTCGCCCTTCGACGCACCGGCCACGAGCCCGGCGATGTCGACGAATTCAACGGCCGTTGGAATCACCTTCTGCGGGTTGACGATGGCCGCCAGCGCGTTGAGGCGAAGATCCGGCACCGGTACGACGCCGACATTCGGCTCGATCGTGCAGAACGGGAAATTCGCCGCGGCGATCCCCGCCTTGGTCAGCGCATTGAACAGGGTGGACTTGCCGACATTGGGCAGACCGACGATGCCGCATTTGATGCCCATGGTGGAACTCCGGGGGAAAGCTTGGGGAACGGGGAACGGGGAACGGGGAACGGGGAACGGGGAACGGGGAACGGGGAACAAGAACCAGGAATACGACGAGGAGTCAACGCGCCTTGTCCGTCCCCTGTTCCCCGCTCTCCGTTCCCGCTGTTGTATGTAATTGCTGCATTGCCTTGTCGAACTGACCATTCACCGCCAGCGGCAGCACGTCCAGCGCGCGCCCGATGCCGTCGATAATCGCATTCTCGTCATGGGCCGACGGACGACCCAGCACCCAGGGCGTGACCTGGTCACGATGACCAGGGTGACCGATGCCCACACGCAACCGATGAAATTTGCCATGACCCAGATGGCCCATGATGTCGCGCAAGCCGTTCTGACCGCCGTGGCCACCGTCGAATTTCAATCGCACGGTGCCGGCTGGCAGGTCCAGATCGTCATGCGCCACCAGACATTCGTCCGGCTCGATTTTGTAATAGCGCAGCGCCGAAACCAAGGCGATGCCACTTTTGTTCATGAAGGTGGCCGGCTTCAACAGCCAGACCGGTTCGCCAGCGACGCGCACACGACAGCTTTCGCCATGCAGCTTGCCATCGAAAGTGAAGCGCTCGCCCTGATCACCGGCGAGGGTGTCAACAAGCCAGAACCCGGCGTTGTGCCGGGTTCGGAGGTATTCGGCACCGGGATTGCCCAGCCCGACAATGAGTCGCAACCCAGCCATGAGCGACCAGCCACATGATCCCGCGCCCTCGCAGGCGCGGGATCACACGACTTACTTCTTGTCGCCAGCCGGCTTGGCTGCAGCCTTGGCAGGCTTGGCAGCAGCGGCCTTGTTGGCCTCGGCTTCGGCCACGGCAGCAGCGTCTTCCGCCGCATCCGCAGCACTTTCCTTGACCACGTTGACCGTGACCACGGCAGCATCATGGGCATCGCCCAGCAGCAGCGCCGGCAGCTCCACGTTCGCCGGCAGCTTCAGCTGCGACAGGTGAATGATGTCGCCGGCTTCCAGCGTGCCCAGATCCAGCTCGATGAACTCGGGCAGATCCTTCGGCAGGCAGCTGACTTCCACCTCGGTCAGGTTGTGCGAGATCACCACACCGGAGGTCTTGCCGGCAGTCGACTTCTCCTGGTTCAGGAAGTGCAGCGGCACGTTCGCACGCAGCTTCGCGTTCTCGTCGATGCGCAGGAAATCCATGTGCATCATCAGCTGCTTGAACGGGTGCTTCTGCCAGTCACGCACCAGCACCTTCTGCACCTTGCCCTCGACGTTCAGGTCGAGCACCGAAGAGAAGAACCACTCGTTCTTGGCGGCGAGCAGGATGGTGTTGTGTTCGATCTGGATGCTTTCCGGCGGCTGATCGCCACCATAGACAACTGCCGGCACGAAAGCGGCATGACGCAGGCGGCGGCTCGCACCTTTCCCCTCGTCTTTGCGGCTCTGCGCCTTGATTTCATGAGTCTTGGCCATTTCGTTACTACCTTGGTTTTTGAAGAACCGCTTCGCAGCGGTTTCGTGACTTTTCCGCGACCAGAAAAGCCGTTGGTACCGGGCGGCCAGGCCGCCACGGCGAAATCAATCAATCCACGTACAGCGAACTCACCGACTCGCCAAAGGCGATGCGGCGAATGGTTTCTGCCAGCAGCTCGGCGACCGAGAGCTGTCGAATCTTGGCGCAGGCCTTGGCATCCGGACGCAACGGCAAGGTATTGGTCACCACCAACTGGTCGAGCTGGGAGTTTTCGATATTGCCGATCGCCGCACCCGACAACACCGGGTGCACGCAGTAAGCGACGACCTTGCGCGCGCCGCGCTCTTTCAGCGCAGCTGCGGCAGCGCACAAGGTACCGGCGGTGTCGACGATGTCATCCACCATCACGCAGGTTTTGCCTTGCACGTCACCGATGATGTTCATCACGGTTGACACATTCGCACGCGGACGGCGCTTGTCGATGATCGCCAGGTCCGCGTCGTCCAGCCGCTTGGCGATGGCACGGGCACGCACCACGCCACCAACGTCCGGGCTGACCACGATCAGGTCTTCCATGCTGTAGTTGCGCCAGATGTCGGCCAGCAACACCGGCGAGGCATACACGTTGTCGACCGGAATGTCGAAGAAGCCCTGAATCTGGTCGGCATGCAGATCCACCGTCAGCACCCGGTCCACACCCGCGGCGCCAATCATCCGGGCAGCCAGCTTGGCAGTGATCGGCACTCGCGCCGAACGGGGCCGGCGATCCTGCCGGGCATAACCGAAGTACGGGATCACCGCGGTGACACTGGCTGCCGACGCGCGCTTCAGCGCATCGGTCAGTGCCAGCAGCTCGAACAGGTTGACCGCGCTGGGCGCGCCCGTCGGCTGGATCACGAACACTTCCTGCTTGCGAACGTTTTCCTCGATCTCGATCTGCACTTCGCCGTCGCTGAAGGTGCCAACCAGCGCCTTGCCCAGCGGCACACTCAGGCGATGGGCGACATCTTCAGCCAGGGGACGATGTGCGTTTCCGGTAAACAGCAGCATCGGTGCGGACGTGTCCACGGTATTACCTCGAAACTCGGCCTTTACGGCCGGCCATCATGAAATGGCTGGGGCGGCAGGATTCGAACCTGCGTATGCGGGAATCAAAATCCCGTGCCTTAACCAGCTTGGCGACGCCCCAGTATTTGTTTGTTCTGTCTGTACCAGCTCTTGTACGTAACGCCTCTCAACTCTGCACTGCCGCTGCGCCAACATGTCGTCGCAGCGACTCCAGCAAGGGCGACTCGTCGACACCACTGGCGACATGCGCCGTAAATGCCGCCGGACACTGCCTTGCCAGCGCCTGCGCCCGCTCCAGCGAACGCAGCTCCAGGAACACGCAACCGCCGCTGCCGGAAAGTCGCGAGGAACCAAAACTACCCAGCCAGTCCAGCGCCGCAGCCACCCGCGGGTGCCGCGTGCGCGCCACCGGCGCGAAGGCGTTTTCAGTCGTTTCGCCTGAAGCAAAGGATGAAATTGTCGCCCGCGGCGCATTTCGTGTCAATTCAGGCGCTTGAAACAGGGCTGCCGTAGGCACCGCTTCACGTGGGTCCAGCACCACATAGTGGCGCGGCGGCAGGGCCAGCGGGGTCAATTGCTCGCCGACTCCCTCCGCCCAGGCTGAGCGTCCACGCACAAACACTGGCACATCGGCGCCCAGTTGGCGCCCCAGCTCGGCCAGCGCGTCTTCATTCAGCCCCGCACTCCACAAATGGTTCAATGCGACCAGCACGGTCGCCGCATCCGAACTGCCGCCACCCAGGCCACCGCCCATCGGAATGCGCTTGTCCACTTTGATGTCGACGCCCAGCCCGGTTGATGCGTGCTCCTGCAGCAGGCGCGCCGCACGAACAACCAGGTCAGCCGACTCCGGCACACCGGGAATATCCCGCACGCGCCGAATCTCGCCATCCTCGCGCACCCGCAGACGCACTTCGTCACCCCAGTCGAGCAGGCGGAATACGGTTTGCAACTCATGATAGCCATCGGCACGCCGCCCGATGATGCGCAGAAAAAGATTCAACTTCGCCGGCGCTGGCCACAGCGTCCACGCACCGCGCTCCGGCGGCGCTAGCTGGCGGCTCATGAACACCCGCAAGCTGTCGGGAAAGCCATTTTCGCGGTCACGCTGGCGCGCCAGTGCAAACGTCGGGTCGCTCTTGTCGACTACGACGAAGCCGTGTTTTGAATAGAACGGTGCATTCCAGCGCACATCTGCCAGCGTACCCAGATCGATTCGCCGGTAGCCTGCCGCACGCGCCCAATCGCAGGCGTGTTCCAGCAAGGCCGCACCGATACCGCGCTGCCCGTGCTCGGGCAGTACATCGATCTCGGCAATGCCAATCACGCCGGATTCCAGTTCTACATCCAGCCAGACAAAACCCACCGGCTCCGCTGAGTCGCCCTGCGCAACCCACACCAACCCACGAGTGATCGCCTGCAGCAACAGTTCCGGTGGAATCGACAACTCCGCATAGCTGGCCCAGGCCGGATGCCCGCGAAACAACTGCACGGCCTTGCGCTCGATCGCGCACAAGGCCTCAACCTGACCGGGTTCGGCGCGCTGGATGGGGAAGGACATGCTTGCGTTCCAGAGTTCGCGAATCGGCCGTGGCCGTCAGGGGCGCAAAGCCTAACCCAAGCGGGGCGGCTTACTGAAACTGCCAGGATTCAATTGACAGCTTCACCTTGTACGGCGGCATCGCCGCAAACACCTTGGTCGGTAATGGGGGCTGGCGGGTTTCATCCCACTGCCGATAATCGACCGCCCAGCCATCCTGCTGCAGCAGCGAAGGCAAATGGTTTTCGCCAAAACTCAACTCGGCCGGACCGCTGTCCGCGCGCATGCCAAGCACCCAGGCGCGCAGGTCGCGCAGCGGCACTTCCCAGCCCAGCGCCTTGCGCATCAGCGCCTCGGCGTCCGGCCCACGCAGCGGCCCGTGCTCCACGCCTTCCAGCACCGCGCCCTCGGGACCGCCAGTGAGACGAAAGTTCATTCCGCTGATGGCCGGTCCGCGCAAGGTGAACTCATAATGCTCACCATTCTGGCTCCAGCTGAAGCTGCCGCTGCCACCGTCCTTGCCATTGGAAATCCCCAAGCGTCCCTGCAACGACCAGTGACGGGTCTGCGCAAGCAATTGCTCGCGCGCAAGCTGGGCCTTGAACAGACCGGCATCACCCTTCACCCGTACCGCCTGCGGCGGCACGCAGGCCGCAAGCAGGAGCAGCGGCAGGCTGACCAGAACGCACTGCCAGCGCCTCATGGATGCAGCCGCTTCAGCGCTTGCTGCAGATTGCCGTTGTGCGGATCCAGCTTGCGCACTTCGTCGAAGACCTGCTGCGCATCCTGCTTGTGACCTTGCTGCCACAGCACTTCACCCAGATGCACGCCAACGTCCGCATCCTTGCGCGCCAGCCACGCGCCACGCAGTGTCTGCACGGCCTGATCGAGATGACCCAGCCGATATTGCAGCCAGCCCCAGGAGTCGGCGATTGCCGGATCATCGGGCTTGGCCGCACGTGCGCTGCTGATCAGACGCTCCGCTTCGGGCAGGTCACGGTTCGCATCCGCCAGCGTGTAACCGAGCGCATTGCTTGCATCAATATCGCCCGGCTTGATTTTCAGCAAGCGTTCGAAATCCTGCACCGCCTGATCAATCTGACCACCTTCGGCATAAGCCAGCCCACGGCCATACAACAGGCCCGGATCATCCGGCACCACCTGCAATGCGCGGCTGAAAGCAGCTTCCGCCTTGGCGTAATTCAACTCGTTGAGATACAGCTCGGCATCGGCCTGCCACGCCTGGCGCAACTGCGTGGGATGGTCGAGATAAGCCAACTGCAACTGCTCCAGCAAGGCATGGGCATCACTGCGCTTGCCCTGCCCGTGCAGGATCAATGCACTGCGCAAGTCGGCATCGAAGGCATGCTCGTCTTCATCGCCCACCTGGTCGTACCAGGCCAAGGCCTCGGCCGGGCGCTTCTGCATTTCTGCCAACTGGCCGAGCAGGTAGGCGCTGTGCTCACGCACATCAGCGGGCGCTTTCTGCAACTGGCGATACAACGTGGCCAACGCCTTGTCGTCATGCAGGTGCGCGGCCATGCCGGCGCGCATCGCGTACACGTCAGCGTTTTGCGGCCCCTTTTCCAGCAGCTTGCTGGCGCCGGCATAGTCGCCGGACTGGCCGAGCACACCGGCGTAAGCCAGACGCAGCTGGATGTTGTTCGGCTCCCGGGTCAGCGCCTTCTGCAGCAACACGGCGGCGCCCGCACGGTCACCGTCCTTGAACTTCAGTTGCGCGGTCCACGCGTAGGTCTCGGCGGTCTTGAACCGCTGCATCGCCGCTTCGGCAATTTGCACGGCATAGGCGTGGCGGCCCAGTCGATCACCCAGTTCGCTCATCGCCAGCCACGCCTGGGCATCGGCTGGCAATCGTTGCGGCGTAGCCAGGGTTTCCAGCAGGCCGGCAGCCTGGGCCTGATCACGTGCGCCCACCAGCACCCGACCAAACTGGCGCCATGCGTCGTGCTCATCACTGCCAAGCAGCAGTTCCAGTTGGCGTCGTGCCTCGGCGGTGTCGCCCACATCCAGCGCCAGTTGCGCGCGCGCCTGAGCCATCGCCGCTGGCTTGGCGCCCAACGCCTGCCAGCGTTGCAACGCGGCCTGAGCGGTGGCGTCGTCATGCACGGCAATCGCCAGTCCGGCCGCCCGCTCCGCCACGTGCGGGTCGTTGCTCAAGGCCATGGCCTTGGCGTAATGCCTGGCCGCCGCCTTGAGGTCGGTACGGGTCAACGCCATTTCGCCGGCGAGCAGTTGCGCCAGCACGTCGTGGTCGGCGTCCGGCGTAGCCACCACCAGCCGCGCCAACGGCTGCGCCGGCGTGATCGCCTTCGGTGTGGTCCGTACCGGCGCCACCGCACAGGCCGCCAGACCAAGCGCCATTGCCGCCACTGCCGTAAAATGCCGCACTTGCTTGAACTTGCCGGGCCCGCTGCGCACACTACTCTCCATCCACATGCCTGTTTTGACCTTGCCAGTCACCACTTCGCGGCGTTGCGCCAAGCTTAGCCTACGCCGCCAGATTGCCGCCGCCGAGAACTCCCGACCACCATGCCGCTGATCGCCCTCGGGCTCAATCACCTCACCGCGCCAGTCAGCTTGCGCGAACTGGTGGCGTTCGACGCGGACGCCGCGGGCCATGCCCTGCGCGCGCTGGTCAACGAGCCCGGCGTGGAAGAAGCGATGATCCTGTCCACTTGCAACCGTACCGAGTTGTACGTCGGTACGGTGGCCGGTGCCGAGGACATTCCGCGGGCGTGGCTGAATCGTCATCACCATCTGACCCCCGGCAAGCTGGATGAGTTCCTGTATCGACACGACGAAGATGACGCCGTGCGCCACATGTTCCGCGTCGCCACCGGGCTCGATTCGATGGTGCTGGGCGAACCGCAGATCCTCGGTCAGGTGAAGGATGCCTACCAGATGGCGCGCGGCGCGCAGTCGCTGAAGGCACCGATGGACCGCCTGCTGCAGCAAACCTTCGCGGTCGCCAAGCGGGTGCGCACGGATACCCGCATCGGCGCGCACACGGTGTCGGTGGCATTCACCGCCGTACGCCTGGCCGAACAGGTCTTCACCGACCTGAAGCAGGCCTGCGTATTGCTGATCGGCGCCGGCGACACCATCGAACTGGCCGCGCGGCACCTGGCTGAAAAACAGGCGCGCAGGATCATCGTGGCAAACCGCACACCGGAAACCGCGCAGGAACTGGCTGGCCGTTACGGCGGCTACGCGATCGCGCTGGCCGACCTGCCGCAACATCTGGCCGAGGCGGACATCGTGATTTCCTCCACCGCTGCGCGGCAGCCAATCGTCACCCGCGCCATGGTCGAACAGGCAATGATCACGCGCCGACGCAAGCCCATGTTCATGGTCGATATCGCCGTGCCGCGGGATATCGAAGACAGCGTGAGTGAAGTGCCGGACGTCTATTTGTACGGCATCGACGACCTGCGCCAGGTGATCGACGACAATCTACGCTCGCGCGCCGCCGCGGCGGAAGACGCCGAAGCGATCATCGACCTGCAGGTCGATCGTTACATGGCCTGGCGCCGCGCGCTGACCGTGCACAACCCGGCGCTGGACATGCGTCAGCATGCCGAGGTGTATCGCGACGAAGTATTGATCAAGGCCCGCGCCATGCTGGCCCACGGCAAGTCGCCCGACGAGGCCTTGGCATTCCTCGCCAACACGCTGACCAACAAGTTGCTGCACCACCCCAGCGCACGTCTGCGCGAGGCGGCGTTGAACGGCGATCTCGACCTGCTGCACGCGGCGGGACGGCTGTATGGTCTGGATGAAAAAATGAGTGGAGAGGAGTGAGAAAATAGAGCAAGCACCGCCCCTGCCCTCACTCTTTTCTCACTCCTCTCCACTCACTCCTCGCCCATGACTCCCTCCATCCGACGAAAACTCGAAGCACTCGCCGAGCGCCATCAGGAAGTCAGCCTGCTGTTGTCGCAACCCGAGGTGCTGGCCGACAACAACCGTTTTCGCGAGCTTTCCCAGGAATACGCCCAGCTCGAACCGGTCGCCACATCGCTGCGCGAGCACGCTGCTGCCGAACGCGATCTGGCCGAAACCCGGGTCATGCTGGACGATCCCGAACTGCGCGAAATGGCCGTCGACGATGCGCAACGACTGGAACAACGGCTGCGGGATCTGGACAGCGAGCTACAGGTCTTGCTGTTGCCGAAAGATCCGCGTGATCAGGCGAACCTTTACCTGGAAGTACGCGCCGGCAGCGGCGGCGATGAGGCGGCGATCTTTGCCGGCGACCTGTTCCGCATGTACCTGCGCTACGCCGAAAGTCGCCGCTGGCATGTGGAGATTCTCAACGAACACGCCGGCGAACACGGCGGCTACCGCGAGATCGTGGCGCGCGTGGAAGGCGCCGGTGCCTACTCGCAACTGAAATTCGAATCCGGCACTCACTGCGTGAAACGGGTGCCGGTCACCGAGTCACAAGGCCGCGTACATACCTCCACCGCGACGGTAGCGGTGCTGCCCGAGCAGGACGAGATCGACGACATCACGATCAACCCCGCCGACCTGAAAACCGACACCTTCCGCGCCTCAGGCGCCGGCGGCCAGCACGTCAACAAAACCGATTCGGCCATCCGCATCACCCACCTGCCCACCGGCACCGTAGTCGAGTGTCAGGAAGAACGCAGCCAGCACAAGAATCGCGCTCGCGCGATGAGCCTGCTGAAGGCGCGTCTGCTCGACGCCGAGCGCAGCAAGCAGACCGCCGAACAAGCCGAGTCGCGCCGGCTGCAAGTGGGCACCGGTGACCGCAGCCAGCGCATTCGCACCTACCGCTACAAGGACAACCTGATCACCGACCATCGGATCGGCCTGAACCTGTACAGCCTCAGCGAGATCATGCAAGGCAGCCTGGCTGAACTGATCGACACGCTGACCCGCGAACACCAGGCCGATCAACTGCAGGCACTCAGCGGCGGCTGACGCCCGAAAACATCAGCTGATCTGGAAACCGTGCAACGGCCGTTCCGGCAAATCCTCACGACTGAATGCCTCGACCGCCGCCATCGGTGGCCCTCTTCGCAACCAGCGCTCCAGCGCGTCGAGCGCAGCCTCCGACCCACTGCCCAGCACTTCGACGCTGCCATCGGCTCTATTCTTCGCGTATCCGCAAACGCCGAGCGCCAGCGCCTGCTCACGCGTGCTGGCGCGATAGAACACGCCTTGCACTTTTCCGCTGACCATGAACTTCGCAGTGGGCATCACGGCAGCCTCGTCATTTCTGGTGGTTACCGAATGTCACTTCGCGCCGATCATGTCGGCCAGTGACGCTTCGGTCACCGGACCGACGATGTGTTTGGCGACCTTGCCATCGGGACTGATCAAATAAGTCGTCGGCAGGCCCCGCGGTTCGTCGAAATCCTTTGGCGGGTTCTCCATGCTGACCTGGGCGATCGGATACACCACCGGATGCTTGACCAGGAAGTCCTTGATATCGGCGGCTTCGCTGTCGTCATAGGCCAGGCCGATGCCCACCACATTCTTGTGGCTGGCGACAAAGCGCGAAATGTCCGGCATCTCCTTGATGCACGGCACGCACCAGGTCGCCCAGTAATTCACGATCACCCACTTGCCGCGTTGCGCCGACAGATCGAACGTCTTGCCATCCAGCGTGGTGACGTGCAGCGAGGGTTGCTCCGGCATGGCCGCCTGGGCCGAAACGCCGAAGGCGAACGTCAGGCCAATCACCGCCGAGCGGAAGAAGGGGGAGCGCAGCAAGGTCATGCGGGAAGTTCCTCGGTGTCAGCCGCCGTGTCGACGGCCGGGGGATAGATTTCGTTGAGTTTGGCACCCAACTTCGTCTGCAGCTCGCCGGCCAGCTCTGCCAGCATGGCCAGCAATTCCGCCGGCAATTCGATGCCCAGTCCAGCGGCCTCTTGAACCGGCTGCAGCGGCAGGCGGTAGGCAGTATGTCGGTAAACCCGCAGCAAATCGGCACTGTCCAGGCTGCGGCTGAGCAGCCAGCCACCCGTCTCACCACGGCGGATCAAATCAGCCTGTTCCAGGTCATCGATATACGCCGAGATCAGCGCGCTGCGCAAATACGGTTCGCGCACGCGCAAGTCGGCTGGGTCGACGCACTCGCCACAACGCTGAGCCTCCACAAAATGCCGCAGCACCACCAGCAATCCGAGAAACTCGGCACCCTCGGGCAGGGTTTCCTTCGGCGCGTGGTATTCGAACGCCGAAGCCGAAGCGGCGATCGACGCGGCAAGAATCACGATCACCCACGACAGATAGATCCACAACAGGAAGATCGGGATTGCTGCCAGCACGCCGTAAATCTGTTGGTAAGTCTGCGCGTGCAGCACGAACTGGCCGAAACCCCAGCGCGCGATCTCGAACAACACCGCACCCAGCAACGCGCCGATCGCCGCATCGCGTCGTGACACCCTGCAGTTGGGTATCACCGCATACATCAGCCACAGCGTGAAGAACGTCACCACGAACGGCAGCGTGCTGAGCAAGCCCTGGGTGATCGCATCAAACTGATCGACCGCACTGTGCAGCAGCGGCGCCGCGGTCACATAGGAGGTCACCGCAATGCCACCAACCACCAGCACGGGACCCAGCGTCAACGCGGCCCAATAAAGCAGCAGACGCGAACCCCAACCGCGCGCCTGATGCACGCGCCAGATCCGGTTCAAGCGATCTTCGATGCTGATCATCATCGACAGCGCGCTGAACAGCATCACCAGGATACTGATGCCGGTGAGTTTGCTCGCGTTCGCTGCGAAACCCAGCATCGTCTTTTGCACGGCTACGCCGGTCGACGGGACAAAATTGTTGAACACGAAGTTGATCAAGGTATCGCGTGCTGGCTGGAACACCGGAAAGGCCGAGAACATCGCCAGCACCGCGACGGTCAACGGCACCAGCGATACCAGCGTCGTGTACGACAACGCGCCGGCCGTCTCGAAGCACTTGTCATCGACGAAGCGCTGCCAGATGAAACGACTGAACGTCTTGGTGCGGTCGCGATTGAAACGCCGGATCATCACTGTCCTTTCGTCAGCGGCCCGCAGCGGGCGCCAACGACAAGCCACCAACATGGTGGGTGTCGGCCGGTACACTAGCGTATTGGCCGTGAAAGCCTCAAACGCCCGAGTCGACGCCGCATGAATCACGAAGTTCTGGTCCTGTACTACAGCCGCAGCGGCCACACCGCCCAACTGGCGCGATTGATCGCCCGCGGCATCGAGGAAATCGACGGCATGCGCGCACGCCTGCGCCAGGTGCCGCCGGTTGCTCCGGTCACTGAACTTGCCCAGCCGCCCGAACCGGAGGACGGCGCACCCTACGTGCAGAAGCAGGACCTGCTCGACTGCGTGGGCCTGGCCATGGGCAGTCCGACCCGCTTCGGCAACATGGCCGCCCCGCTGAAACACTTCCTCGACAGCACCGGCGCCGAATGGGCCAGCGGTGCCCTGGTTGGCAAGCCGGCCGCGCTGTTCACCTCCACCAGCACGATGCACGGCGGTCAGGAATCCACCTTGCTGACGATGGCCCTGCCACTGCTGCACCACGGCATGCTGATCGTCGGCCTGCCCTTCACCGAAGCCTCGCTCAGCATCACCCAGACCGGCGGCACACCTTACGGCGCCAGCCATGTCGCCGGCCCCAAGGGTGAAAATTCGATCAGCGAACACGAACGCGAACTGGCCCGCGCGCTGGGCCGCCGACTCGCCGACGTGGCCCGCCGACTGGTAATCACCCCATGAGCACCGCAGCGCGCACTCCCATCCTGCCCGTCTACCGCATCGGCCTGATCGCCTGGGCCTTGCTGATCGTGTTGCAGTTCGCCTGGCACGCCTGGCTGGTACCGCCGCAGCAGATGCCAATGAGCTTGCTGCTGGGAATCACCGTCGTCCCGCTATTGCTGCCCCTGTTCGCCATCCGCGACGTGCGCCGCGCCCTGCTCTGGGTCGGCATCCTCAGTCTGTTTTACTTCTGTCACGGCGTGTCCGAGGCGTGGAGTTCGCCGACGGAGCGCTGGCTGGGGGTGGCGGAGATAGTGCTGACCGTGTTGCTGATCGGGGTGCTGGGGGCTGGGGTGAAGCGCAAATCGGACCGCGCGCATACCGTCTGATGCTTGAAGGAACGAATCCGGCTTGTTTGCCACGCCAGCGCCAGTAGCCACCCTCACCCAAACACCACCATGCTCTGCCGACTCAGCGCGACCGCTTCGCCACGCGGCCCCCACAGCATCACGCTCTGATGGGTGTAACCATCGCGAGCGGCAATGAGTTCAGCGTCGACGCGCCAGTTGTCCGTGCCGAGATCGTCATAACGATCGCGCAGCAGCTCGATCATCCAGCTGAGTGAGCTGCCAGGTGTGGGTGCGGCGAACATCGACAGGGCGATCGGCGGAATGAAGTCGGCGAAGGCCAGCACGTGGGTTTCGTCAACGGGACCTTCGTCGCGCAATGAAAGCTGCAACACGCTTTCGCGTTGCTGGCCGCCGCTGAATGGCAGGTCGCCGCGCAACCAGCGTGCGGCGAAGTGCTGGGTGAACGCTGGCATGCGGCCTTCGCTGTAGCGCAGCTCGGGCGCCGCCGCGTTTTCCACCGGCGCTTGCACAGGTTGGAAATCCAGGGCTGACGGTCTCGCGTTGCCGAACACGCCGATCAGCCGACACAATGTCTGATCGCCATCGCACAGGCTGGCCTCGACCTGGATCGCGCTGCGACCTTGGCGCAGACACTGCGCACGGATGCTCACTGTGCCAGCCGGTACCGGCGCGACGAAAGTGGTTTGCAGGCTGCGCAGCGGCATGTCTGCAGGTACCAGGTCGCGCATGGCGCGCAGGGCCAGCGCTGCCTGCAGGCCACCGAAGGCGCTGCGACCTTGCAGCCAGTCTTCGCTCACCGAAGCCCGCCAACCGTCACCGTGGCGGGTGACACTGTGCATCGCTTCGGAAAATCGCATGAGGCGCGCCTGCATCGGGGAACGACGTTCGATGATGCCAGTACCACGCGTCGAATGCCTGCGTGCCTATACTCGACACCTCGATTTCGGATGGAGCACGCCATGGCCTTCCTGCAGGATCCGCCGCAACTTTCTCACCCGTATCGCAGCGACCGTTCGCTGCTGGCGCTGCTCGATCGCGCGCTGCCCACCGAGCGGCGCGCGACGCTGGACGTCGATCTGGATGCTTTGGGTGATTACGCGCAGATCGCGTGGCAGCGCGTATGCACCACGACGCGGCGCAAGCCAGTGCTGACCCAGTGGGATGCGTGGGGGCGCCGGGTCGACCGCATCGAACTGACGCCGGCGTGGCAGGAAGGCGCATCGATGACGACTCGCCACGCGGTGCTCGCTGCCGGCCACGCCAACCATCAACACGCGCGGCTGGAGCAGTTCGCACGGGTCTACCTGTATCACCTGGCCAGTGAGTTCTACACCTGCCCGCTGGCGATGACCGATGGTGCGGCCACCGCGATCAAGGCGTCCGGCAATCAGGCGTTGATCGAACGCGCGTTGCCGCATTTCCTGAGCCGCGATGCTTCGACACTCTGGCTCAGCGGGCAGTGGATGACCGAAACCCACGGCGGCTCAGACGTGGGTAACACCGAAACCGTCGCGCGGCAGGACAGCGAGGGTCAATGGCGACTTTACGGGCGCAAGTGGTTCAGCTCGGCGGTGGTCGGTGAAGCCGCGCTCGCGCTGGCTCGTCCCGAAGGGGCAGCATCCCGTGGCACCGCCGCGCTGGCTTTGTTCTATGTCGAAACGATGGACGGCGCGCAGCGCAAGCCGCAGCTGCAGATCGACCGGCTGAAAGACAAACTCGGCACGCAGGAATTACCCACCGCAGAAATCCATCTCGACGGACTGCCCGCGTGGCCGTTGGCTGAGCTTGCCAACGGTGTGCGTCAGGTGGCGCCGATGCTCAACGTTACCCGCACTTGGAACACGATCTGTGCAGTCGCCAGCATGGCGCGCGCGATCAGTCTGGCGCGCGATTTCGCCACGCGACGGCAGGCTTTCGGCCGGCCGCTGATCGAACAGCCGCTGCACGCACACACGCTGGCCGATATGCAGGCAGAGTTCGAAGGCGCTTTCGCACTGGCCTTCGAAGTGGCGCATCTGCTCGGCCGGGTCGAACAGCAGGCCGCCGAGCCGCATGAGGCGACTGCGTTACGTCTGCTGACCCCGCTGGCCAAGTTGTGGACCGGCAAGCTGGCAGTGCAGATAAGTTCCGAAGCACTGGAATGTTTCGGCGGTGCCGGCTACATCGAGGACACCGGCCTGCCGCAACTTCTTCGCGACGCGCAGGTGTACGCGATCTGGGAAGGCACCACCAATGTGCTGTCGCTGGACACCTTGCGCGCACTGGCCGGCGACAACCTGGCAGCGCTGCGCACCACGTGCGCGGCCTGGCTGGAGCGCAACGACGATATGCATGCCGTCAGCGCGATCCGGCAAACCCTGGACGCAGCGGCACGCTGGCTCGACCAGCACGCATCCACACGCGACCAGTTGGAAGCCGGCGCACGCGGCCTCGCTTTCACGCTGGCGCGCTGTGCCGCCGCAGCGTTGCTGGCGCGACAGGCCAGCTGGTCAAGCCAGCATGCCGATCCGCGTCCCGCTGCCGCGCTCCATCGGTTCGTCGGGCGAGGACTGGATCGACTGGTCGCGCCGGATGTCGACAACACGGCTTTGCTGCTGGGATAGAGGTTACCTGGCGTAGGAGCCCGCTGGCGGGCGATGCTCTTGCCTCGGGCAAGGACACCGCATCGCCCGCCAGCGGGCTCCTAGCGGCGTCGTGGCAATCGCCAGCCAACAGGCGCCTGCCGGCACACCGATCTCAGCACGGGCTAAAATGCGCGGATTCTCTCAACGGCCATCGACATGCAGCATCTGACCATCGTCACCACCGGCGGCACGATCGACAAGATCTACTTCGACGACAAGTCCGACTACAAGATCGGTGCGCCGCAGATCGGCGAGATCCTCGGCCATCTCGGCGTCGCCTTCGACTTCGACGTGATTCCGATCCTGCGCAAGGACAGCCTGCACATGGGCGCCGACGATCGCGCCTTGGTGCGTTCGACGATCGAGGCACAACCGCACCGCCATGTGCTGGTCACTCATGGCACCGACACCATGGTCGAGACGGCACGCGAACTGGCCAACATCAAGGGCAAGGTGATCGTGCTGACCGGCGCACTGAATCCAGCGCGCTTCCAGGGTTCCGATGCGGTGTTCAATATCGGTTGCGCGGTGGCTGCCGTGCAAACGTTGCCCGATGGCGTCTACATCGCCATGAACGGTCGCGTGTGGGACCCGGCCAAGGTGCGCAAGAACCGTGACGCGAATCGCTTTGAAGAAGTGAGCGGCTGAGGCTCCGCAAATGAAAGGGCCCGGTCGATTCGACCGGGCCCGTTTTGCAACCACAGCTCCTTGAGTACAACGACGGATCATCCCTGACCCGTCTGGGGGTTTACCAGCTGGCCTTCAGTGAAACGCCGGAGAAAGCAGCGTAGCCACGCACCTTGATGTAATACGTGCCCGAAGCACCGCTGAACGAGCAGGATTCGGCATTGCCGGTCTTGTACGGACGGCAGTCGTAGCTGCTGGTGGTTGGCGCCGAGCTCTTCTTCACGTAGAGATCCGCATCACCCGTGCCACCGGACATCGCGATCGACAGGCTGCTGCCTGACGGCACCGTGACGGTGTAGCTCAGCTCCTGGCTGTTCGCACCGGCCAGGCCGGTCACCGGCACACCGTTCTGCAGCACGTTGCTGCCACCGCCACCACCGCCACCGCCGCCAGTCGTGTAGGAAGCCTTCACCGTTACGCCCGAATACGCGGCGTAGGCATGCACGTTGACGTAGTACTTGCCGGCCACCGGCGAGGCCACGCTGCAGCTTTCCGAATTGCCGGTCTTGTACGGACGGCAGTCGTAGCTGCTGGTGGTCGGCGCACTGCCCGCCTTGGTGTACAGATCCGCGTCACCCGTGCCGCCGGAGATCGACATCACCAGGTTAGTGGCACCGGCTGGCACGGTGATGAAGTAGCTGCTGTCCGCACCCGTCGCCGCCGACACGCCACTCACACCGACGTTGTTCTGCAGCTCGGTGGTGCCACCACCGGTACCGCCACCACCACCGCCGCCACCCGTACCCGGGCAGGTCACGCCCACGCCACTGAACGCTGCAATCACGTCATTCGCGTTGTAGCCCAGGTCGGTCGCTGCCGACTCCACGCCGCAGGCGCCGGAGTTGAAGGTGGAGGTCGCCGTCCAATACGACTTGTTGGCCAGCGCATACACCTGGAACGCCTTCTTCACATCCCAGCCGCTGGTCTTGGCCAGCAGGCAGAACGACTTGTTGTAGACGCCGCTGGAATAATGCACATCGAGGCTGGAGGTGTAGTTCGCCGCGTTGTCGATGGAGCCGCCATCCTGCGGCGGGTTGCACATGTAGCGCAGTGCATTGCCGATGCCGGCACTGGCCTTGACGATGTCCGCGCCGACCAGGAAGTCGGCCGCGCCACGGTCATAGAATTCGGCCGCTTCGCCGGCGATATCCGAATACGCTTCGTTCATGCCGCCGGACTGGCCGGTGTACTGCAAACCGGAGTTCTGCTCGGTATAGCCATGGCTGATTTCGTGACTGGTCACGTCCAGCGAGACCAGCGGATAGAACGTGCTGGCGCCGTCACCGAAGTTCATCGCCGAGCCGTCCCAGAACGCGTTCTCGTAGTTGCTCTTGTAGTGCACATTCATGCGCAGCTGCATGTTGAGCGGCGGAGCGCCGGTGTACGCGTTGTACATGTCATGCACCACGCCACCGAAGTGGTGGGCGTCGTTCACCGGCGAATACGCGCCGTTGATGGCGTCGGTATCGCTGTTGGAGCAGGTGAAGCTGACCACCGAACCACCGCTGGTGCCGTGGTTGAGGTTGTAGGTTTTGACGTTCGCATTCTGCAGCGTGCAGGTGCTGCCGGACTGGGTCACATCGAGCGCGGCATAGTCGGTGCCGTACAGATACTTGCCGGTCTTCTGGTTGCCACCGGGACCGGTGGCTGACGCGTCGGTCAGGCCGTTCCAGCTCTGGATCACTTCGCCGGTGTTGGCGTCGATGATCGCGGTCGGGCGCGACGGGTTGGCGCCGTTGACGAAGTACGACACCCGGTAGACCAAACGCGCCGTACCGTTGTCCTGCGGGTAGACGAACAGATCCGTCTTCTGGTTGCTGATGCTGGCGCCACCGACGAGCGTGGTGTGCGCGTGTGCACGCAGCGCCGACAGCACACGGGTGGCATTCAATTTCGGCGCCACCGAGCTCAGCCCGAGCTGGGCGTCCTGCATCAATTCACCCGAGGCACGCAACGCGTTGCCCTGCGCATCCTGCACCACCGCAATGCTGCGGCCGTACACCGGCACGCCGCGATACATCTGCTGCTGACGCACCACTTTGTGGCCGTTGGCAATTGCCACCGAGCTGCGCGCCACGAGTGACATGTCCTGGCCGAGGTTCAGTTGTGCCGCCAGCGTGCTGGCCGGTACGGCACCGAGATTTTGTGCATGCAAGGTTTTGGTGGTGGCGGCCGTGGCGACCGAAGCGGTAGCCATGCCGATGGCGGCAACGAGTAATTTCAGACGGTAATGGTTGGGCATTGAAAACTCCTAGACAAAATTTTAGGGACAAGCGGACCCGATGCGGCCACAAGGGCCCCATGCAGATTTGCCGTGCAAAACACGGCCCTCTATTCGTGTGCTGTCTAGCGACCCCAAACTACGTCCGTACCGCGACGCCTTCCCCCTGACACTCCCTTGTGCGGGCATTGCGTGGACGCGTAACTGCAAAACGACGATGACGTCGCCAAAGGATCATCCGCCGATCTCCCCGATCGCGGATGCGCCACGTTATGCCTTGGCAAGCAGAGTAGCTATCTGATTTTTTCCTATCCCGAGTGACCGACGTCACAAGCTTGGCGGTGGACGGTTCTAGAGCTACAGAGCAGCTGCATTGACGTGAAGAAAAGTCAGTGGCCGTGACGATGATGATGACGGCGGCCCGAAGCCGTCGAGTCGTCGACAACCGCTGGAATGGCTGGCTAGAAAGCTTTTGCTGCGCCGAAGTCAGTCGTCTGCGCCAGCTCGCTGTTGTGCGATCACGCGTGCGATCGACGCTCGCGTTTTTCGCTGGAATCCTGCCATGCCAGCACACAAGCATTTCGCACAACTCCGATCACAAAAGAAAACCCCGGCCGAAGCCGGGGTTCTCGTTGGAACGGTCACCAAGGCTGCGCCGGTGATCCCGACGCAGCTTCAAGCTACCTCAGTTCATCGTTTCGCTCAGCGTCACACCTGAGAACGTTTGATACGCCCGCACCTTGATGTAGTAGGTGGTGGTCGTCGACGGCGTGAAGCTGCAGCTCTCGCTGTTACCGGTCTTGTAGGGACGGCAAGAATAAGAGCTGGTCGTCGGCGCCGAGCCTGCTCGCACATACAAATCCGCATCACCGGAACCGCCGGAGATCGCGAAGGTCGCGGTATGACCGGCCTGTACCACCTCGGTGTAGACCGGTGACCAATTGCCGGTGCTCACTGTCGGCAGGTTCACCGTATTGCTGCCACCGCCACCACCGCCACCGCCGCCAGTCGTGTAGGAAGCCTTCACCGTCACGCCCGAATACGCGGCGTAGGCATGCACGTTGACGTAGTACTTGCCGGCCACCGGCGAGGCCACGCTGCAGCTTTCCGAATTGCCGGTCTTGTACGGACGGCAGTCGTAGCTGCTGGTGGTCGGCGCACTGCCCGCCTTGGTGTACAGATCCGCGTCACCTGTGCCGCCGGAGATCGACATCACCAGGTTGGTGGCACCGGCTGGCACGGTGATGAAGTAGCTGCTGTCCGCACCCGTCGCCGCCGACACGCCACTCACACCGACGTTGTTCTGCAGCTCGGTGGTGCCACCACCGGTGCCACCGCCGCCACCGCCGCCCGTACCCGGGCAAGTCACGCCCACGCCACTGAACGCTGCGATCACGTCATTCGCGTTGTAGCCCAGGTCGGTCGCCGCCGACTCCACGCCGCAGGCGCCGGAGTTGAAGGTGGAGGTCGCCGTCCAATACGACTTGTTGGCCAGCGCATACACCTGAAATGCCTTCTTCACATCCCAGCCGCTGGTCTTGGCCAGCAGGCAGAACGACTTGTTGTAGACGCCGCTGGAATAATGCACATCGAGGCTGGAGGTGTAGTTCGCCGCGTTGTCGATGGAGCCGCCATCCTGCGGCGGATTGCACATGTAGCGCAGTGCATTGCCGATGCCGGCACTGGCCTTGACGATGTCCTCGCCGACCAGGAAGTCGGCCGCGCCACGGTCATAGAATTCGGCCGCTTCGCCGGCGATATCCGAATACGCTTCATTCATGCCGCCGGACTGACCGGTGTACTGCAGGCCCGAATTCTGCTCGGTGTAGCCATGGCTGATTTCGTGGCTGGTCACGTCCAGCGAGACCAGCGGATAGAACGTGCTGGCGCCATCGCCGAAGTTCATCGCCGAGCCGTCCCAGAACGCGTTCTCGTAGTTGCTCTTGTAGTGCACATTCATGCGCAGCTGCATGTTGAGCGGCGGCGCACCGGTGTAGGCGTTGTACATGTCATGCACCACACCACCGAAATGATGGGCGTCGTTCACCGGCGAATACGCGCCGTTGGTGGCGTCGGTATCGCTGTTGGAGCAGGTGAAGCTGACCACCGAACCACCGCTGGTGCCGTGGTTGAGGTTGTAGGTTTTGACGTTCGCATTCTGCAGCGTGCAGGTGCTGCCGGACTGGGTCACATCGAGCGCGGCGTAGTCGGTACCGTAGAGGTACTTGCCGGTTTTCTGGTTGCCGCCTGGACCGGTGGCTGACGCGTCGGTCAGGCCGTTCCAGCTCTGGATCACTTCGCCGGTGTTGGCGTCGATGATCGCGGTCGGGCGCGACGGGTTGGCGCCGTTGACGAAGTACGACACCCGGTAGACCAAACGCGCGGTACCGTTGTCCTGCGGGTAGACGAACAGATCCGTCTTCTGGTTGCTGATGCTGGCGCCACCGACGAGCGTGGTGTGCGCGTGTGCACGCAGCGCCGACAGCACACGAGTGGCATTCAATTTCGGCGAAACCGAGCTCAGCCCCAGCTGGGCGTCCTGCATCAATTCACCCGAGGCACGCAACGCGTTGCCCTGCGCATCCTGCACCACCGCAATGCTGCGGCCGTACACCGGCACGCCGCGATACATCTGCTGCTGACGCACCACTTTGTGGCCGTTGGCAATTGCCACCGAGCTGCGCGCCACGAGTGACATGTCCTGGCCGAGGTTCAGTTGTGCCGCCAGCGTGCTAGCCGGTACGGCACCGAGATTTTGTGCGTGCAAGGTTTTGGTGGTGGCGGCCGTGGCCAACGATGCTGTAGCCATGCCGATTGCTGCTACCAGCAATTTCAGGCGGTAATGGTTGGGCATTGAAATAACTCCTAGACAATTTTGGGATAACCGAGCCCTATGCGGCCTGGTCGACCCCATTCAGATTTGCCGTGCAAAACACGGCCCCTTGATTCAACTGCTGTCTAGCGATCCCAAACTACGTCCGTACCGCGACGCCTTCCCCCTGACACTCCGTTGTGCGGGCATTGCGTGGACGCGTAACTGCAAAACGACGATGACGTCGCCAAAGGATCATCCACCAACCTCCCCGGTGGCGGATCGCTTTACCTTATGCCGCGATGACGATCGCAACAATCCGATTTTTTCCTATCCCGCGCGACACGAGTCACACCAGCCATGTGCTGCGGATGGAAATGTGAGGATGGCGCGAAAACCCGGTAAAAATGACGTTTGCCGATTCCATCGCATGCCCACATCGAAGACATTTCGACGAGCGAAGAGCGCGTTGCACGCTGTTCAAAAGCATCATTTTCACCGCGAGGAAAATCTGTCCTGTACGCGAACCTCAGCAGTCACGACGGCTGGATTCAGTGGATCAAAGCATGCCGGTTTCAAGCTTCGCTGCTTCCGACATCATTGAATGCGACCACGGTGGATCGAACACCAGATCCACTTCGGCTTCGCTGATGGTGGGAATCATCTCCAGCTTGGTGCGCGCATCGTCAACCAGGATGTCGCCCATGCCGCAGCCCGGCGCAGTCAGGGTAAGTTTCACGTAGACCTTGCGCTCACCGGATTCCAGTTGCTCCAGACTGAGGTCGTAGACCAGCCCCAGCTCAACCACGTTCACCGGAATTTCTGGATCGAACACGGAGCGCAGCTGATCCCATGCCAGTTTCTCGACATCCTCGTTGGTGGCATTCGCAGCCACCACGATCGGCTCCGGTCGCGGCTTGCCCAGCGCATCGGCGTCGTCGCCGGCGATGCGGAACAGATTGCCTTCCACGTAGACAGTAAAACTGCCACCCAGGGCCTGGGTAATGTAGCCAATCTGGCCCGCGGGAAGTGTCACCTGCTCACCCTGCGGCACCATTACGGCGTTGCAATCGCGCACCAGGGTAAACGGCTCGCTGCTCAGACTGAAACCACTCATGCCAACCTCAATTCTGTATCGGTGGGTGCGCCCATGCGTCGAACCCGGAGCTGCCTATTATGCCGGCCGCGGCGCTCGACCGCTTGTCCCAGATCAGCCTCCACCATCCGGAGGCCACGGGCGCAAGCTCTACAGCAAGCTATGATGAACGCTTCGTCCGTATGGAATTTGCATGTTTCCTGCCCTGCTGACCCGGCGCCGCCGATGAGCGCACGCGCCTCAATGGTGAACACCTTGGCATTGTTCAGCGCCGCCATGCTGGGACTGGCGGGTGGTGCGGTGTGGATGGTTGCCGCGATGTACTTGCGTCACCCGGCACCCTGGCTGGCACTACCCATCGGCGCCCTGCTTGCGCTGACCATCCGCACCAGCGTACGGCCGGCAGGCGCGGGCGCGGCCCTGCTGGCCGCCGCTGCGACCTTGCTGGCCACGTTCTACGTCAACATGCTGATCGCCAGCGTGCTGGTTGCCGGAAACATGGGTATCGGGCTGATCGACGCGATGAAGACGGCGGGCGTCGGCATGCTGTGGCAGCTCACCCGCCTGGCTCTGTCGCCGGCCGATTTGGTTTATGCCGCCATCGGCATGCTGCTGGCGGCGTGGCTGGCCTGGCGCCAGCCGCGCCCCCGCTCATCGAAGCTGTCGTAGGGCGGGCACGGCCCGACGCTATCGGTGGTGATGGTGCAAAGACCTGGCGGATCTTGCCCACGCGACACCGAAGGTAGATCAGCTGTCGACGTCTTTCAGCCCGGTCACCAGCTCGCTCACTGCGGCCTGACCATCGCCGTACAACATGCGCGTGTTGTCGGCGTAGAACAGCGCGTTCTCGATGCCGGCAAAGCCGGTGCCCTTGCCACGCTTGATGACAATGACGTGCTTCGCATTGCCCACGTCGAGAATCGGCATGCCGTAGATCGGTGAAGCCGGATCGGTCTTGGCCAGCGGATTGACCACGTCGTTTGCGCCGATCACCAACGCCACGTCCGTCGTCGCGAACTCCGGATTGATGTCTTCCATGTCGGCGATCAGGTCGTACGGCACGCCGGCTTCGGCCAGCAGCACGTTCATGTGGCCGGGCATGCGGCCCGCCACCGGGTGAATCGCAAACTTCACCTTCACCCCGCGCTTGATCAGCAACTGGGCGAATTCCCACACCTTGTGCTGCGCTTGCGCCACCGCCAGGCCGTAGCCGGGCACGATCACCACGCGCTCGGCGTACGCCATCATCACTGCCGCATCGGCGCCGTCGATCGGCTTCTGCGCGCCACTGATTTCCTGCGCTTCGCCACCGCTGGCACCGAAGCTGCCGAACAGCACGTTGCCGATCGAGCGGTTCATCGCCTTGGCCATCAACTGCGTGAGCAAGGTGCCGGCCGCGCCGACCACCATGCCGGCAATGATCATCGCCTCATTGCCCAGCACGAAGCCCTCGAACGACACCGCCAGGCCAGTGAACGCGTTGTACAACGAAATCACCACCGGCATGTCGGCGCCGCCGATCGGCAGCGTCATCAACAGGCCGAACAACAGCGCCAGCGCGAAGAACACCAGGATCAGCGGCAGGCTGGCCTGACCCAGCACCAGCATGAAACCCACCACCACGGCGGCGGCCAGCAACAACATGTTGACTGCACGCTGCCCTGCAAACACGAAGCGCTTGTCCATCCAGCCCTGCAGCTTGGCGAACGCCACCAGCGAACCGGAGAAGCTCACCGCACCGATCAGCGCACCGAGAACGCCCAAGGTCAGCTCAATCGGCGTCAGCGCCGGCGGCAAACCGTTCACTGCCCAGGCTTCCGGGCGTAGCGGCGAGGTATCCGGCACGGCATGCAGCATGCCCAGCCCACGTGCATAGCCGATCAGCTCGACCGCGCCAATCGCCGCCGCCGCACCGCCGCCCATGCCGTTGTACAGCGCCACCATCTGCGGCATCGCCGTCATCGCCACGCGCCGGCCGGTCCACCACGCGGCACTTACACCAATCAGCACCGCAGCGATGATCAGCCCCCGGTTGTGCATGTCCGGCAGGAAGAACGTGGCCAGCACCGCCAGCAACATGCCGTAGCCAGCCCAGACGATGCCGCCGCGCGCCGTGCGCGGTGAGCTCATGCGTTTCAGTCCTAGGATGAACAGCAGGGCCGCGAGGAAATAGCAGGCCTTGATCACATCATCCCTAATCACATCCGGAAGCCAGGTCATCACTTGCTCCCCTTGCTGGCGTCCGGCTTGCTGGACTTGAACATTTCCAGCATCCGCTCGGTCACCACGTAGCCGCCAGCGGCGTTGCCCGCGCCCAGCAGCACACCAATGAAGCCAATGGTGATCTCGAACGGCGTTTCCGCCCGGCCTAGCGCAATCATGGCGCCAACCAGCACAATGCCGTGCACGAAGTTGGACCCGGACATCAGCGGCGTATGCAGGATCACCGGCACCCGCGCAATGATTTCATAGCCGGTAAACGCGGCCAGCATGAAGATATACAGCGCCAGGAACCCGTCGATCATGACCCCACCCCGTCGGAACACCGTTGAGCCTGCATCATACGGGTGCCAGTCAACCCGTGCGAGCCTGCCGCGTTGAGCACAGGGAGCACACCGCTGGAGCCCGACGATGGTTCACCCGAAGACGCGGAGACGATGTCCGTGAACAGTGCGGTCGGCACACTCGACGCCGGGACGCTGGACGATGTCCGCGAAGTCCCCGCTTCGCTGGACGCGTTTCTGGCGCAAGTTGAACGGCGCGCGTTCCGCATGGCCGAGTTGCAGTTGCGCCACCGCGAAGACGCGATGGACGCGGTGCAGGACGCCATGTTGCGCCTGGTCAAGCACTACCGGGACAAACCGGCGACTGAATGGGCGCCGTTGTTCTGGGGCATCTTGCGCCGGCGCGTGGTTGACCTGCAGCGTCGGCGCAAGGTGCGTTCAATCGTGGTCGGCTGGCTCGGCGGTGGCCACGATGGCGACGGTGACGAACTGCCCGCGTGGGAACCGGCCGACCCCGGCCAGGACCCACTGGGCCGGCTGCACGACTCAGCCTCCTACGCCGACATGGCGGCGGCGGTCAGGCAATTGCCGCAGCGCCAGCGCGAGGCCTTCATGCTGCGCATGCTGGAAGGACTCGACGTCGCCGAAACCGCGCGCGCCATGGGCTGCTCCGAAGGCAGCGTGAAAACCCATCTGTCCCGCGCAATGCATCATTTGCGCGACCTACTGGAGGACTGGCGATGAATTCGCTGGATAAAAACAGGCAGGACGAAAACCGTCCCGATAACCATCTTGAGCAGCGCGCCCGCGAGCTTTGGCGCGAAGCAGCTCATCAGATCGATCCGGTAACGGCCGGTCGACTGCGCGCGGCCCGTCGCGAGGCACTTCAGTCCGCGGAAAAGCCGGTACGTCACACCGTCCGCTGGCTGATTCCCTCGGGTGCCTTTGCCGTGATCGCGCTCGCCGCGCTGATGGTGTGGCAACCGCTGCCGCAGCAAGGCACACAAACAGCGACGCAGGCCGTCAGCAGCAACATCGACGACGCCGATACCGAACTGCCGCCCGATGCCGACAAAACCGATCCGAACCTCTACCAGAACCTGGACTTCTACGACTGGCTGGCCAGTACCGACAGCACGCCGGCAACCCACTGAGCCATGAATCGAATCCTTCGCCCGATCTTGCCCCTGCTGTTTGCCGCCCTGCTCGGCGGCATGACAGCCCCCGCGCTGCATGCGCAGAATGCAGCGCCACCACCACCGCGCGATCAGGCCTCGGCGCCACATCCGTGGACCAGTCTGGATGCGTCCCAGCGTGATGTGCTGGCACCACTCAAGGGCGAATGGGACACCATGCCACCGCGCAAGCAGGCGCGGATGCTGCAGCGTGCCGAACACTGGGCCACGCTGCCGCCGGAAAAGCGTGAAGCAGTCACCCAACACATCGCCCACTGGCAGGAAATGACGCCCGCCGAGCGCAAACAGGCCCGTGAAAACATGCGCAAGTTTCACCAGATGCCTGCGCAGCAACGCGAGCAACTGCACTCCACCTACGATCGTTTCCAGAAACTGCCGCCAGCCCAACGCGAGAACCTGATGCGGCGCTGGCGCGAAATGTCGCCGGAGCAGCGCAAGCAATGGAAAGAACAACGAGGCCAGAATCGCCCTTCAACAGCGGGGCACCCGGTGTAGCGCGGGCGCCCACCCAACCAATTCGCCGACGACGTATCGACGGACGGGGTCCGTCCTACGCCATGTGGGTGTGACTCAAGCCGTGGTCAGCCCGCGAAGCGCGTTTCGCCGGCATGGCTCACGCAACTTTTCGCAACCAGTTCGTCATCAAAGTCAGGCTTCAGTGCGCCATCGCGTACCAGCAGTTCAACAAAGTTGAACACGTTGCGCGCATACATCTCCGACGCATGCAACGGCGCGCCTGCTGGAAGATTCAGCGGTCCGAAAATCACCACGCCGCCGTGTTCAATCCGCTGACCCGGTCGGGTCAGGTCGCAGTTGCCGCCACTCTCGGCCGCCAGGTCGACAATCAGCGCGCTGGGCTTCATGCCCTCGACCATCGCTGCGGTAATGATCTTCGGCGCTGGTCGTCCCGGCACCGCGGCGGTACTGACCACCACGTCGAATGTCTTCAGGTGATCGGCCAACGCCTGCTGCTGCGCAGCGCGCTCTTCAGCGGACAACTCACGGGCATAACCACCGCTGCCTGCCGCGCTGACTCCCAGTTCCAGAAACTTCGCACCCAGCGACTCGACCTGCTCGCGCGTTTCCGGACGCACGTCATAGCCTTCGATCTGTGCACCGAGCCGGCGCGCCGTGGCGATCGCCTGCAGGCCCGCCACGCCAGCGCCGATCACCAGCACCTTCGACGGGCGGATCGTGCCAGCCGCCGTGGTCAGCATCGGGAAGAATTTTGGTGACGCCTCCGCCGCGATCAGCATGGCGCGATAACCTGCCACCGCCGCTTGCGAACTGAGCACATCCATCGCCTGGGCACGCGTGGTGCGCGGCAACAGCTCCAGCGAGAACGCGCTCAACTTGCGCGCCGTCAGCGCAGCAAGGCGCTCCGCCGCACCATAAGGCCGTAACTGACCAACCACCACGCTGCCCTCGCGCAGGCCGGCAAACACCGCATCGTCCGGCGGCAACACGCAGGTCAGCAGATCAGCTTCAGCCAGCACCGTTGCAGCGTCGGCAAACTCGACATCCACATAACTGGCATCAGGAAAGCCTGCTGCGCGCCCGGCGTCATGCTCAAGGAAAACCCGCAAGCCCTTGGCGCGCATTTTCTTCGCCATCTCCGGGGTGATCGCCACACGACGCTCGCCGAGGGCGGTTTCGCACAAAGCGGCTACGGTAATCGGCATGGCGCGGTTCCCTCTGGAGTGGTTGGGACATCTTAGAGCCAGTTCAACAACTTCGCGTCGATCGGGTCACCTGCCCTCGAAGACTCCATCAACCAGCCGCTCGCAGTGTTGCCAGCACATGCTGCCACGGCATGCGTCGCGGCCGCTTCTATTTCGATGGATAAGCAGTGCTTTTGCCGGAACGCCGCAATACAGTGAACTCGGAAAATTCCCATTTACGCAACGCAATCACTGCGCTGCAACCATCACGAGTCTCCAGTGGCAAGCGGGCATCATTGCGGGCGAGTTGCTCGAATTCCTCCACGAGGCGTGCTACGGCGACTTTCATGCGAGCGCGCGAGGCTTCGGAAAGGGTTCCGCCGACGAAGTGGAACGCATCACCAGCGCCGTCGAACGGCCCATCAAAAAACTCCGGCAATACGCGAGATAGAAAGAAGCCTTCGACCGGCCCATCCTTGCGCCAGGAAAAATTCCGCGCCGTCAGTTTCCTGATTCGCCGGGGCGGCCGGTACTCGATGATCCGCAGCTGATCCAGTTTCAGCAGCAGCGAGATCAGCTCATTCTCGTCAATCCGGAACGTCGCCATCATCTCGTTGAAGCGCCAGTCGTTCACGATCAGATACGTGACCAGCAGCAACTTTCCGTCAGCAACGAGGGCAGCCTCCTGCTTTTTGCTCAGTTCGGTCAAGGCCGTATTGAACGGGCGATCGTTGCGAATCAAATCCTCCACCGTGACGGCAAGAACCTCGCAGATTCGATCAAGCCGGCGCAGCGAGAAGTTACCCTGGCCCAGATCCCGTTTGACGGTCGGCTCGCTCAGGCCGAGCAATCCGGCAAGGTCGCGGTAAGTCATGCCTCGCTCGCGCAGGATGGTTCGAATCGCCTGCACTACCGCGGTGGAACCGGCCATCTGCGTCTCCCATCGATACCATCGGAAAGAAGAGTATCAATATATGACGCTGTCGGGATGATGGAACGATGGATTGCCAGGCCAGCTTGCACAGCGCCTGCCGCACCATGCACGCTCCATTCAACGCTTTCACTTCGGGCTCAGGCATCGTGCAGACAGAAAATCGATCCAACGCGCTTCCGCTGCGGATTCTCGGCACCGGCGAGCATGTCCCCGCCACCTGTGTCGAATCACACGCGCTGGATCGCCGCTGGAAAAAAGCCACCGGCTGGACCTTGAAACATGCCGGTATCGAACGGCGTTACTACGCCGGAGATCATGAGACCACATCATCGATGGGCGCCATGGCGGCGCGAGCGGCGCTGAAGGCCGCTGACATGCAGGCCGGCGAGCTTGATTGCATCGTGTCCGCGTGCAGCGTGATGGAGCAGGCCATTCCCTGCTCGGGCGTGCTGATCCAGCGTCAACTCGGCCTTGCGGAAAGCGGCATTCCTGCGTTTGACATCAATGCGACCTGCCTCAGTTTTCTCGCCGCACTGGATTTGCTGAGCATGGCTATCGCGGCAGGGCGCTATCGGCGTGTGCTGATCGTATCCAGCGAGATTCCATCAGCCGGCTTGCGTGAAGACGATGCGGAGACCGCCATGCTCTTCGGCGATGGTGCTGCCGCCGTGGTGCTGGGCGCAGCGGAAGGAACGGACGGCGCCGAGCTGCTGGGTACGCATTTCGAAACCTACTCGGCCGGCGCGGATTTGTGCCAGGTGCGATCCGGCGGAACGCGGATTCGGCCACGCACCCACCTGGCCGAGTTTCTGCAAGGTGCCTGCTTCGAAATGCAGGGCCGCGCGACCTACCGCATGGCCGCGCAACGCCTGCCAGGTTTTCTGGACAAGCTGTTTGAGCGCGCACAAGTCAGCCTGACCCAACTGCGCTGCATCATCCCGCACCAGGCCAGCGCGAAGGGGCTGGCGCATCTGGAATCCGCACTGAAACTGCCGGCCGACATGCTGGTGAAGGTACTGGCCACACATGGCAATCAGATGGCGGCATCGATCCCGGTCACCTTGCATCACGCCATCACTTCCGGGCGAATTCGTCGCGGAGAGTTGATGGCGCTGGTTGGCTCGGGCGCAGGCCTGTCCTTCGGCGGCGCCGTCCTGAGGTACTGAGCGATGGCACGCATTCTGGTCACGGGCGCGTCCGGATTCATCGGCTCGCACGTCGCACGCCACCTGCATGCACTCGGCCATCAGGTGCTGGCGAACGGCCGTAACCGGGCGCGACTGGAGGCTATCGCCACGGCCGGTTTGAGCGTTCGACCCGGCGACCTTTTATCGGATCGGCTATCAACCCTGATCGATGGCGCCGAGGTGATTGTTCATTGCGCGGCGCTGTCGTCACCATGGGGCCCGCGCGAAGATTTCATGACGGCCAACGTAGAGGCTACCCAACGGCTGCTCGATGCCGCGCGGCAATGTGCGGTGCAGCGCTTCGTGCATTTTTCCTCACCGAGCATCTATTTCCGCCTCGCCGACCAATGGAATACGCCGGAGGCCTTCAAGCCACCGCGGCGTTGGATCAACGCCTATGCCGAAAGCAAGTGGCTGGGTGAACAATGCGTGCGAAAGGCTGCGTCTGCGGGATTGTCTGCTGTGGTGCTGCGGCCGCGAGCCGTGTTCGGCGAGGGCGATCGTGCAATCTTTCCCCGGCTTCTTGCGCTGGCCGAACGCGGGTGGTTTCCGCGGATCGGCAATGGCGAAGCTCTCATCGACGTCACCTATGTAGCCAATGTAGCGGCCGCGGTGGAAGCCTGTCTGCAGCCGGTTGCGCCCGTGGACGGCCGCGCCTTCAACATCACTAACGGAGAACCGATGGCCGTGCGCGAATTGCTGCTGCAACTCTTCACCGCGCTTGATCTGAAGGTCAGCATGATCCCGTTGCCACGTCGACTGGCGGTTGCACTGGGCACGATGGCCGAGCTCGTCGCCAACAGATTACCTGGCCACCCGGAGCCACGTCTCAGTCGATACGGGGTGGGCGTGCTCGGCTTTTCGCAGACACTCGATATTTCCGCGGCAAGAACGCAATTGGGTTACACCCCAACGGTCAGCGTGGCCGACGGCATCCAGCGCTTTGCGCGCTGGTGGAGGTCGCATGAGCGGCATTGACTGGCGCATTTACGAGGCGGGCCACTGCACGCATCCCGAGTGCGCAACTCGCCGCGGCGCACCGCTGGCATCGATACGCTATCCCGCACTGGCGTTCCTGCTGCAGCACCCGCAGCAGGGCAGTATTCTGTTCGACACGGGATATTCGGAGCACTTTCTGGCGGCGACACGACACCTGCCGGAGCGTTTGTATCGAGCGGTGACTCCGGTGCACCTGAGGTCGGACGAGCCATTGCAGCGGCAGCTTGCACGCGATGGATTCGCCGCAGACACCATCAGCCGCGTGGTTATTTCGCACCTGCACGGCGACCACATCGGTGGAGTGCGCGACTTTCCTGGTGCCGCGTTGATCTGTTCCCGCGCCGCATGGGATGACATGCACACACGGGGTCGACTGGGATCGCTCAGGCGAGGGTTGTTGCCAGATTTGCTGCCGGAAGACTTTCTCGATCGGGTCAGCTGGATCGAGGATGCCCCACGGTGCGAGCTTCCCCGCAGCATGGCCGACTTCGGGGCAGGCCACGATCTGCTCGGTGACGGGAGCCTGCTTGCGGTGTCTTTGCCCGGCCACGCCGAGGGTCAATACGGCCTGCTGTTCACTGCCGCCAGCGGCGCCACCACCTTCCTGGTTGCGGACGCCGCCTGGTCTTCTCAGGCGATCCGTGATGGCGTGCCACCGCCGGGACTGGTCACTCGCCTGCTCGGTGACACGAAAACCTACCGCGATACCTTGCAACGCCTGCACACACTGGCGCATGCCGCTCCGGCGATCCGCCTGCTGCCCTCACACTGCAACGAGTGGCGTACAGCATGAGCCGGCTGATCGACGCACTGGTACTGGTCAGGTACTACGTCAGCGCACGCCGCCTGCAAAGACTTGGCTGTCGTGCCGAGATCGATACACACCAGCAGCGCCAGTGGCGGCGCCTGCGCGAGCAGCTTTTTGCTCACGCGCCGTTCTACGCCGCCCGCAGCCAGTTGCGTTTCGAGCAACTGCCGGTGATCGACAAGCACAGCTGGATGCACCACTTCAATGACATCAACACCGCCGGAGTCATGCTCGAACAGGCGCTCGCACTAGCCGAAGAAGCAGAGCGAACGCGCGATTTCAGCGCTTCGCTCAACGGTGTTGCCGTCGGCCTGTCGACCGGCACTTCCGGCGCACGCGGCGTGTTTCTGGCCAGCCGTTCGGAGCGTCTGCGCTGGGCCGGAACCTTGCTGGCCAAGATGCTGCCGGATGGCATTTTTGCGCCAGCCCGGGTGGGCTTGTTGCTGCGTGCCGGCAGCACTCTGTACGACACACTTTCTGGCGGCCTGCGCTTGCGTTTTCAGTATTTCGACCTGGCCGCACCGTTCGCCGATGTTCTCTTCAAACTGGACCAGTTCAAGCCCACCATCCTGGTCGGTCCGCCCAGCGTGCTGGCGCTGGTTGCCGAAGCCGTGCTGGCCGGGACCATTCGCGTAGCTCCAACCCGCGTCATCGCTGCCGCCGAAGTGCTCGACCCCGTGGACGCCGAGCGGATCAGCGCGACTTTCGGCGTGCCGATTGAGCAGATCTACCAGGCCACCGAAGGGTTTCTTGGCCACACTTGCCATCACGGCACCGTACATCTCAACGAGGATTGCCTGATCGTCGAACAGGACTGGATCGATCGCGCCACACGTCGATTCGCCCCGATCGTCACCGACCTGTATCGACATACGCAACCGGTCATCCGCTATCGCCTGAACGACATACTGGTCGAGCGCGAACAGCCTTGCCCATGTGGATCACCATTCATGGCGATCGAGCGCATCGAAGGCCGGGAAGATGACATCGTATGGCTGAGTAGTGCGCAGGGAACCGGTTTGGTGCCGCTGTTCCCCGACCTGTTATCGCGCGCCCTGCTCAACGCCGCGCCATCGGCCAGCGACTATCGGATTGAACAACACGGACTCGACTTACTGCGCCTTGCCGTTGACCCGGAACTATCCGGCGATCAACAGCAGCGTGTGCGTCAGGCCGTCGCCGCTTGCGCGACTCGGGCTGGCGCCTGCGTTCCGCAAATAGCTTTCGACGCAAGGATCGAACACTCGGCGACGCACAAATGCCGCAGGGTTCGTCGTCTGTTCAACGTCAGCCAGGGAATGCATGCCTAACGTACTCATCCTCGGCGGCCGCGCCCCGGCCGCACTTGACCACGCGCGGCGCTTCGCACATCAGGGCTGGGCGGTGACCATCGGCGACAGCATCGCCTGCCGAATTTCCGGATGGTCGCGCGCGGTAACCCGCACCGTTGTGCTGCCGTCCGCGCGCTTTGCACCGCGCGCCTATGTCGACGCGCTTTGTCAGGCCATCCGCGAGCATCAGATCGAGTTGGTGGTGCCGACCTGCGAGGAGGTGTTCTACCTCTCTCGTTATCGCGCCGCGCTACCGGCGACGGTACGCGTCGCGGTAGGCAATTTCGAGACGATGGATGCACTACACAGCAAATGGCGCTTCCTGGAAGCCGCCCAGGGCTGCGGCGCGGTAGTGCCCGAGAGCGCCTGCGTCGACACGCTCGAACAGGCCAGGCACTGGGCGGGCACGGACGCTGTCATACTGAAGCCCGAATACTCACGCTTTGGCGTGCATGTCCGGCTTTGCCCCGACGGCATTCCGGCCCAGGCGAAACCCTTCGAACTGGCGGGACGATGGGTGGTCCAGCGGTTTTGCCACGGTCACGAGCGCTGTTCGTACAGCATCGTGGATCGCGGCCGGCTGCTCGCCCACGTCAGCTATCGCCCCGGCTATCGACTCAAGGCCAGTTCCAGTTTTCTGTTCGAAACCCATGAATCACCGCGTATCCGCGATTTTGTCGAGCGCTTCGCCAGCAAGATGAACTACACCGGGCAACTGTCGTTCGACTGGATCGAGTCGGAGAACGGCGACCTGCACGTACTCGAATGCAATCCGCGCGCGATCAGCGGCATTCACCTGTTCGGCATGGATGACGCCGTACCTGCTGCGCTGACTGGCACCGCGACTACCTGCGCGACCCCATCGTGCAGCGAACCACGCATGATCACGGCGGTGATGCTTGGCGCTGGCGGCGCGCAGGCGCTGCGCACGGGCCAGCTGCGGCCCTGGTGGCGGGATCTGCAACGTGCCCGCGACGTCATCGTGGTGCCGGGAGACTCGTGGCCGCTGCTCGGTGGACTGCTCGACATGGCGTCGTACGCCAGGATCGCCTTGCGCGATCGCTGCAGCTTGCGTCAGGCCGCCACCTGCGACACCGAGTGGGACGGCGAACCACTGGACGCCCTGTGAACACGGTGCCGGTCGTTCCTATCGACGAATTCAACCGCCGGGCAGCAACCTTTCTGCAGATCCATCGGCAACGCCCGACGCCGCCGTTCATTGCCAATGTGCAAACCGCGATCGATGCGCTCGATGTCGGCGGGGTATTGTTTCCGGTCAGCGTCAACGATGCCGAACCCGACAACGCCTGGATCTGCTCGCCACTGACCACGTATGCGCGGTATGCCGCCGAGGAAATTGACCGGCTCGGCCAGCCGTGGCTGACCACGCCCCTGCGCTGGCTGGCCGGCGGCATGGGGCGCTGGTTGCAGCGCGCGCGGATTGATCGCGCCGTGGCCATCAACAACTGGCTGGTCTCGACCAATGTCTATCCACAATTGCGCGACGTCGCACTGGATCAGGTGCTCGATGCCGCGACGACACGCTGGCCCACGCACGCGCTGTGGTTTCGGTCACTGAACACGGTGCACCACGCCGACTGGCTGGACGCCTTGTCGCAACGCGGCTTCACCCTCGTACCCAGCCGTCAGGTCTACCTGTTTTCCGATGTTGCGGCGTTGGCGCACCAGCACGCCGATCTCAAGCGTGACCTGGTTCTGCTGCATCGCGCCGCCCACCAGCACGCCGTTTGCACTCAGTTCACCGACGAGGACTTCCGGCGCATCGCCAAACTGTATGCCGAGCTGTATATCGACAAATATTCCGGCCTGAACCCGCACTACGAGTGGACCCTGATCAAGGCCTGGTCATTGGCTGGCCTGCTGCAACTCAAGGGTATTCGCGATGAAGATGGCGTACTGCAGGGCATCGTCGGCCTGTTTCGCTTCGGCAATCTGCTGACCTCGCCGATCGTGGGCTACAACACCGCCCTTCCGCTCAAGCTCGGTCTGTACCGCATGTTGGCGGCCGCGGTGATGAAGCAAGCCATCGATGACGATTGTCTCGTCAACCTCAGCGCCGGAGTGGCGCATTTCAAGCGGCAACGCGGTGGCCAGCCGGCGATCGAGTACAGCGCCGTACTGAGCCGCCACCTGCCCGGTCGCACGCGACGGGCCATCGGCACACTCGGTGCGGTGACCCGACACATTGGCGTACCGATCATGCAGCGCTACAAGCTGTAGACACCCGACCACGCGACCAGTCTGGCTCGGCCGGATGGCTGCCTCAACCCAGCGCGGCCACTGCCAGTGCGTACTGTTGCTGGTTGAGTGCTTCTTGCGGCGCCGCCAGCCAAGCTAGTGTCATGGCTGAGGGCATGGCTCGTTCGAGCGAGACTGGAGTAAGCTGGCCCGCCGGTCATCAAGACTCGTGCTAGCCGGGGTCGCTGATGGAGATCCCGATGCCCGTATCAACCGATGCTTTCGACGACCTGCTGGCGTTGGCGCGCACCGCGCGCGAGCAGGCCTACGCACCGTATTCAAAGTTCTTTGTCGGCGCCGCTGTGCTGACCCGCGACGGGCGGCGATTCAGCGGCTGCAACGTGGAGAACGCGGCTTACGGGCTGTGCAACTGTGCCGAGCGCACCGCGTTGTTCAGCGCGATGGCGGCTGGCTGCAAACCGGGCCAGTTCGCTGTGCTCGCCGTACTGGCTGATACCCCGGAACCGGTCAGCCCTTGCGGCGCCTGTCGGCAGGTGATGAGTGAACTGTGCGGTCCGGACATGCCGGTGCTGCTGGGTAATTTGCACGGCGCCACGCGCCAAACCACGGTCGCCAACTTGCTGCCTGACTCGTTCACCTTGGCGCTCCCGAAATAAGCCCGCAGGCACTTGGTACGTGACACGTGCCAGCCGCTGACACCGCACCGCCTGTCCCACGCAATCCGCTTCAACGAGACGCTGAGTTAAAGTGGGCTTTCTTTCAGCTCGGCGCTACCGGGATTGTCGATGGACTCGCTCGAAACCAGCTTTGCCGTTTATCGCGCCAACACGATAGGCCACGACCAGCGCTTTGACTCGCCCTATGGCGAGCAACGCATCGTCTATGCCGACTGGACGGCAAGCGGCCGTTTGTATCGTCCGATCGAACAACTGCTGCAAAACCGCTTCGGTCCGTATGTCGCCAACACGCACTCGCAGAGCAGCGAAACCGGCCGCGCGATGACGCTGGCATACCACGAGGCCCATCGCATCCTCAAAGCCCACGTCAATGCCGCGCCGGATGACCTGATCATTTCCACCGGCACCGGCATGACCGGCGTGATCAACAAGTTCCAGCGCATTCTCGGGCTCAAGGCACCGCAGGGATTGCGCCGGTTCATCGACATTCCGTCGGCCGAACGTCCGGTGGTTTTCATCACCCACATGGAGCATCACTCCAATCAGACGTCGTGGCACGAAAGCGTGGCCGACGTGGTGGTGGTGCCACCCGATCAGCATGGCCTGGTCGACCTGGCTGCGCTGGAGGAGCTGCTGCAGCAATACCAGGCGCGCCCATTGCTGATCGGTTCCTTCACCGCCTGCTCGAATGTCACCGGTATCTGCACGCCGTATCACGCCATGGCGCGGTTGATGCACCGCGCCGGCGGCGTGGTGTTCGTGGATTTCGCCGCGTCAGCGCCGTATGTCGACATCGACATGCATCCGGCCGACCCCGAGGAACGGCTTGATGCGGTGTTGTGGTCACCGCATAAATTCCTCGGTGGCCCCGGCTCGTCAGGTGCGCTGGTTTTCAACCGCGAGCTGTACCGCAACACCGCGCCGGATGACTGCGGCGGCGGCACCGTGAACTGGACCAATCCGTGGGGCCAATACTCGTTCCTCGACGACATCGAGGCGCGCGAAGATGCCGGCACCCCCGGCTTCCTGCAGGCGATCAAGGCGGCGCTCGCCGTGCAATTGAAGAACAGTATGGGCGTGGCGCGCATGCGGCAGCGCGAGCACGAAATCGTTGCGTACGTCATGGATGCCTTGCAGGCGATTTCCGGCCTACGTGTGCTGGCCCCGGACCGACGCGACCGGCTGGCGATCTTCTCGTTCTACGTCGAGCACGTTCACTACAACCTGATCGTGCAGCTGCTGAACGATCGCTTCGGCGTACAGGCGCGTGGCGGCTGTTCCTGCGCCGGCACTTATGGCCATTACCTGCTGCACGTCGATCCGTCGCTGTCGCATTCGATCACCGATCGCATCGATCACGGCGACCTGTCGGAAAAGCCGGGCTGGGTACGCCTGTCGTTCCACCCCACCACCACGATGGCCGACATCGAACACGCCATGCACGCCATGCGCGAGATCGTGGCGCATGCCGATGAGTGGATTGAGGACTACATCTACTCGCCGGTCACCAACGAGTTCGCCCACAAAACTCACGACGACCACGCATCGCTGACGGCCATCCAGCGCTGGTTTGCGCTGGATGCGCACGCCAACACCGAACACGAGTCCACCATCGAATGAGCAGCAACCCACCCAATCTCGCCTCACTCGCCCTGCTCCAGCAGCGCCATTCGGTGCCTTCACGCCAGCTCGGCGCGCCGGCGCCGGACGAAACCACCCTGCATGCGCTGCTCGAAGCAGCCATCCGCGTGCCCGATCACGGCAAGTTGGTGCCCTTCCGGCTGATTCGACTGGAGGGCGAGGCCAAGCTGGAGTTCGGCGATCGGGTAGCGGCGATATCGCAGCAAAACAATGCCGGCCTATCCGACGCCAAACTCGAAAAGGATCGCCTGCGTTACACCTTTGCACCGTTGGTCATTGCCGTCATTGTTCGGCTGGATAGCACCAGCAAGGTGCCGGAAATCGAGCAGAAACTTTGTGCCGGCAATGTGGCCCACAACATCCTGCTCGGTGCCCACGCACTTGGCTACGGCGCGCAATGGCTGACCGGCTGGGCGGCCTATGATCGTGATGTTGCGAAGCTGCTGGGCCTGTCCGCCGACGAGCACGTGATCGGCTTCATGCATCTGGGCACGCCGCAAATCGAAGTACCCGACCGCGACCGGCCGGCGCTGGCCGACCTGCTAAGCACCTGGGCACCGTGAATAGCACAGCCCAAAAGCATCCAGCCGCCCATCTGGTCGATGGCAGCCTGTACGTTTTCCGCGCATGGCATTCCATGCCCGACGAGTTCCAGGATGCCGAAGGCCATCCGGTCAACGCCGTGCACGGCTATACCCGCTTTCTGTGCGAACTGCTCGAAAAGGTTCAGCCCGAACATATCGCGGTGGCCTTCGACGCCTCGCTGACCAGCTCATTCCGCAACGCAATCTACCCGCCTTACAAGGCCAATCGCGAACTGCCACCGCCGGATCTGGAACGCCAGTTCGTGCAGTGCCGTGCGGTCACCGAAGCGCTCGGCATCTGTTTGATGATCGACCACAGTTACGAGGCCGACGACCTGATCGGCGCGACCGTGTGGAATTTGCGCGCGCAAGGTTGGCCCAGCGTGATCGTTTCCGCCGACAAGGATTTCGGCCAATTGCTGGGCGAACACGACGAGCAGTGGGACTACGCGCGCGGCCTGCGCTGGGGTCCGGCCGGTGTGCACGGCAAACTCGGCGTGCATCCGCATCAGGTGGCCGACTACCTCGCGCTGTGCGGCGACAGTGTGGACAATATCCCCGGCGTGCCAGGCGTCGGCGCCAAGACCGCGGCCGCCCTGCTCAGTCATTTCGGCAGCCTCGACACCCTGCTCGAGCGCATCGACGAAGTGGCCTTCCTGCGCATTCGCGGTGCCGCCACCTGCGCGGCTAAACTGCGAGAACACGCCGAACACGCGCGCATGTATCGCCGCCTCACCCGCATCGCACTGGACGCCCCCGGCGCCAGCAGCATCGAAACCCTGCAACGGCAAAGCCGGCCAGCCGAACAGCTTGAAGCACTGTGCGAGCAACTCCGCTTCGGTACATTCACGCGCAGCCGCTTGCGCACACTGCTGCGCTGACAGCTTCTTGCCGTAAGGCGGCGCCCTACGGCCTGCTTGTTACTGGTCAGCAGAGTCTGTTGCGAGCATCCCACGCACAGCTGCCGCCAATAGTGGAAGGTGTTGCTGCACCACCATCAACACGGTCTCTGGATCAAGATCACCAAGATAGTTGTGCACCAGGATATTGCGAAAGCCGCTTATCTGCTTCCACGGGATCGCTGGATACTGAGCCTTGATCACCTCAGGTAGTTGCTGGGTAGCTTCCGACAAGGTCTGCAGGTTGCGCAGCGTGGCGTCGTACAACACCTCGTCACGCGTCAGATCACCACGTTGCTGGATACGATCGATCTTCTCGATGGTATCCATGATGTGTCCGGCATAGGCCTGCCCTACCTTGCTCACAGATCGACAGCCTCCTGGAGCACGCGGTCACGCATATGACGATTCAACTCGTGCTCGGGAATAACATCCAACTGACGACCGGTAATCTCAACCAGCCGCTCAGCCAGCGGCAGCCGCTGGGAAAACAGGTCATAGCCACGGGGAAAATCGACCAAAAAATCGATGTCGCTGTCGGGCCGCTCCTCACCTCGAGCCACCGAACCAAATACGCGAATTCGCCGCGCCCCGAATTGCCGACAAGCAGCATGGATCGCGTCTTTCTGTGCATGCAGTGTGTCGAGCAACATGGCTATGTTCCCGCGGTCGTAGCTTGATCCATATGACAGTCACGATCGTACTGCATGCCACCTGCCCCTGCCATGCAGCGGAGGAAATTCACGCTTTCACAAAAACGGCGGCCCGCAGGCCGCCGTTTTCATCCACCCGATTCCGCTCAGTGCGTAGCGGCTTTCGGTGCGTCCTTTGCCGTCCACTGCTTCAACCACGCATTTACCGCGTCATGCCATTGCACGCTGTTGTGCGGTTTCAGCACCCAGTGGTTTTCGTCAGGGAAGTGCAGTAGTTCGCTGGGGATACCGCGGCGCTGCATGGCAGTAAACGCGCCCAGGCCCTGCGTATCCGGAATACGGAAGTCCTTGGACGAATGCACCACCATCATCGGCACGCGCCAGTCCTTGACGTGGTTGACCGGGTTGAACTTCTCGTAGTTCTCCGGGTGGTCGAACGGCGTGCCGCCATTCTCGCGCTCCTCGAACCACAATTCCTCGGTGTCGTAATACATTGCCCGCGCGTCGAATACGCCATCGTGGTCCACCAGACACTTCCACGGCTGGTTCCACACGCCAGCCATCCAGTACACCATGTAGCCGCCGTAGCTGGCGCCGAGTGCGCAGGCGCGGTCGGCATCGAGGAAGCTGTACTTGTCCAGCGCGGCCTTCCAGCCCAGCTTCAAATCCTCCAGCGGCTTACCACCCCAGTCGCCGGAAATCGAATCAGTGAACGCCTGACCGTAGCCGGTGGAGCCGTGGAAGTTCACCGTCACCACGGCAAAACCCTGGCCCGCATAGGTCTGCGGATTCCAGCGATAGCTCCAGCCGTTGCTCATCGCGCCTTGCGGGCCGCCATGAATGATGAAGGCCACCGGATACGTCTGGCCCTTCTTGTAATCCACCGGCTTGACCACGTAGCCCTGCACGGTTTCGTTGTTCCAGCCCTTGAAGGTGAAGAACTCCGGGGCGCCCATCTTCGCGTTCTTCAGGTCCGCCGCATTGAAATGGGTGAGCTGTTTCAGACCCGTGCCGTTCGTGCTGGCCAGATACAGATCCGCTGGTCGCTTCAAGTCATCGCGGCTCAACAACACCTTCCCGGCTGCCAGCGAGAAACCGCCCACCGTGCCATCGCCGACCACCTGGCGGACCTTGCCGCTGGCGGTGTCGATCGCAAACAGCGGGTGCTGGCCGTTGTCGTCGGTGGTGGTGTACAGCGTCTTGCCATCGGCAGAAATCGTCAGGCCACCGGGCGAACGATCCCACTGCGGGTCCACCTCGTGACGCTTACCGCTAGTCAGATCCAGCGCCATGATGGCAAAGCGGTCCGCCTCGAAACCGGGCGTTTTCATCGCCAGGTAATACAGCGTCTTGCCATCCGGCGAGGCCACCGGGTACGCATCCCACGCCTTGTTTTCAGCGGTCAGATTCTTCGGGGGCGCCGAGCCATCGGTGGGCACGCTGTACACATCGAAGTTGGTCGACCACGGCTCGCTGGTGCCGGCAATGCGCACATCGAAATACGCCGTCTTGCCGTCCGGCGAAAAGCTGAATTCGCTTTCGTCGCCAAACGGCTTGCTCGGCACATCGCCGTCGATGCCTCGGCTGAGCAAGGTCGGTTCAGCCGCCAACTGACCATTGCCGTCGAACTGCCCGACGAACAACTGATTGCGCCGGCCGTTGGCCCAGGTATCCCAATGCCGCACAAACAATTTCTTGTAGATCGTGCCGCTGGCCTTGTCCTTGTCACGCGCGTCGACGCGCTGCTGGGTGCAGGCCAGTGTGGCGCAATCGGTGAACACCTCGTACGACAGCAATACCTGCTTGCCATCTGCCGACAGCTTGTAACCACCCAGATCCAGCACACCGTGACTGACCTGCACGGGCGCGCCATGCTTGGCCAGATTCAAGCCTGCCTTGCCGGCAAGGTCGACCCGCCACAACTGCTCCACATCGCTCGCCGGCGCCATGAAGTAAAGGCTGCGCCCATCCGCCGACCAGCGCGCCGAACCCCCCTTGTCCAGCACCTTCACCGGCTGCGCGCCCGGCGCTGAAAGATCCAGTACGTAGATCGCACTTACACCCTTGTTCGCCGCGTAATCCGTGCTGCGCAAACCAAACGCCGCATAGCGGCCATCCGGCGACAACTGCGGATCACCGACCCGATCCATCATCACCAGGTCGCGCACGTTGAACGCGTGCACACCCTCGGTTTTGACGAACGTAGTGTCCACCACATCGCCCGCCATCGCAGGCGAGGCGACCAGCGCAAGAAGCAGCGCGGCTATCAGAGGTTTCATGGGAGCTTCCTTATGTGCGGGCGAAAGGGTGACGGTAAGCGGCGGACACGCAACTGGCAAGCTTTGCCGTACCCGTCGGCGTGTCAAGTCAAAAGCAGGCGGGCAGTGCCCGCCCTACTTCCGCGCCACACAGACGCCGTAGGGCGACACTGTTCGCCGCCCACCTCTTGGCGCAGCGCCGATCAAGGGCCGGCGACCAGCAGGGCGGGCACGACCCGCCGCTCTTTCGGCCACTCGGCCACGAACCAGGCCAGTAAGCCATGGCAACCCGATCGTTTTTCGACTTTACCGCGTCCACGAAGAACGGAATTTTTGATCAGTTTGCAGGCGCGCTCAATAGTCGTGGTGCGGATGCCCGGATTGTTCCGATAGCGTCTTTCAAAATCCCCTCCAAGTGGCAGATCCCAGTAGGGTTTGCCCCATGGCGCGATTCTTACGCTACGGCCTGCAGGCGTCGCACCGTGGGTTGCGCCCGTTGCTCGGCCTGCGCAAGCTCGTAGTTGGCCTGCAACGTCATCCAGAACCGGGCGGTGCTGACGCCGACCCGCTCCCGCCTGATCGCCAAATCCGGACTAATGCCCGCTCGGCCGTTGATGACACGCGACAACGTCGTGCGCGACATGCCGAGCCGCTCTGCGGCGTCGGTAACTTCAATTCCCAACGGCAGCAACACGTCTTCGCGGCTCAGCTCGCCAGGGTGCGGGTGATTCTTCATCATGATGGTGACCTCTTTACAGTGGTCATTCTGATAATCGACCAATGCCACATCCGCACCGACAAAACGAAATGTGACACGCCAGTCGCCATTCACCCACACGGACCAGTGACCTTTCAGCGCGCCCTGAGGAGATGAAGCTTGTAACCGGGCTGGTTCAAATCAGTCGATGACATGGCCACATCGAGCGTCGCCAGAATACGGCGAAGCTTGGAAGCGTGCGCTGCTTGTACCCCTCGGGCGAAGCCCGTTCGGTACAAGGCTTCCAATACACTGTGGCGAAAGCCGATGGTCATGCGTCAAATGCATCGCGTGGCGCTACACGGCTCAACCAAAACCCGCTGGATCACACCCTGCCACGTGGGGCAGACACCGTCCGCCGCGCCTACCTGCACACAACCGCACCCCCAAGCCCGCGGGCAATGCCCACCCTTGCACTGGGCATCCCCGTACTTGCGCGCGACGACATGTATGCCGAAAAACTGTTGACCCATGCTGCTCGTGCGCTCGACCGCTCACAGATGAGTCGCGACTTGACCGACCTGGCCGAGATGATTCGGGCGTGGGGTCCCATACCTGCAACAACGTTGGAAAAAGCCGGGGCCTTCTACAGCCGCGCCATCGTCGACTATTTGAACGTGGCCTGGTGCTGCTGCGCGAAGACCGATACTGCGATGAACCTCTGAAGGCCATGGCGATGCAGCCCAGCCTGGAACCCAGTCTAGTCGCCACACTCACCGGCCATCGCCCGCTCTTGGCTGCGAAGTAGTGTCGTACTGCCCGGGCGACACCTGCGAGGGTGTCAGCGAAGCGTTACCCAACGGAAGGGTCAGCTCGCGGCCCGATGCTTATAGCCGGCCCCACAGTCCCTGCCACGATTGCACCGTGTGTATGATCGGCACTTTCGCACGCACCTGCGAAACCTTCATGCCAAGGGGAATCAGTTTGGGCAATCAGGAATATCGGCTGGGCTACCGTAGCGACATTGAAGGCTTGCGAGCAGTCGCCATCCTGTTGGTAGTTGCCGCGCACGCCAAGGTGACATGGCTGGCTGGCGGCTTCGTCGGTGTGGATGTGTTCTTCGTCCTTTCCGGCTATCTGATCACAGGCATCTTGTGGCGGGAGATCAGCGAAACCGGCGGAATACGCTTCGCCAATTTCTATGCGCGCCGTTTTCGACGATTGCTTCCCGCACTGCTGACGATGCTGGCATGCACCTGCCTGTTCGCCGCAGCCGCGCTCCCCCCGGGCGACCAAGGCAGTCAAGCAACAGGGGCAGCGACGGCCGCTCTGTGGCTCAGCAACATCTATTTCGCATTCGCCCACATCAACTATTTCGACCCCAACGCGACAAGCAACCTTTTCCTGCACACATGGTCGCTGGGCGTTGAGGAGCAGTTCTACTTGATATGGCCGGCGTTGATGGTCCTGACGCTGGGCTGGTGGCGCAGCGAAGGCGCACCGGCTGGCCGTCTGATCACCGTGATGTCGGTGATTGCGATCGTCAGCCTGCTTGCGTGTCTCTCGTTTACGCAGACCGCGCCGCGAATGGCCTTCTATCTGATGCCGTGGCGAGCGTGGCAGTTCGCAATTGGATCGTTGGTGTGGCTGCGTTTCGGCTCAATTCGAGGTGGCGGAACGAGCGACCTGATGCCTCTCGGTTCTGCGCTCGCCTACCGTGGGCTGGGTTGGCTGGGGCTGGCGCTTATCCTGATATCAGCGCTGTGGTTCGATGCCAACACGAGCTACCCCGGCTGGCATGCATTGCTGCCCACCATAGGCGCCGCAGCAGTCATCCTTGCGGGAATCCACAGCGCAGGGAATAGCGGAATATCGCGCGTACTCAGCTGGAGTCCGCTGCAACGCATAGGCCGGCTGTCGTATTCCTGGTACCTGTGGCATTGGCCCGTTCTGCTTCTAGGCGGCGCAATCTTCGTCACTGACAGTGCGCTCTATCGCGCGGCGTTGGTGATCCTGTCATTGCTGATCGCGGCGTGGTCTTATCGATGGGTCGAATCGCCTATCCGACAACAGGCTCGCTGGACCATTCGTCCCGCCGTCACCGTGCTTTCGGCGCTGGCTCTCATGGCTTTCGTCAACGTCGCCTGCATCACCTGGTTCAATGCTGCTGGCGCGTGGCAAGGTAGCCCGACACAGCAACGTTATGCCGTCGCCCGCTCTGACATTCCCGCCATCTACAAGATGGGCTGCGACGAGTGGTACTACAGCGACAAGGTCAAACCCTGCGTTTTTGGACCAGACAACGCCGCCCATACCGCTGTATTGATCGGAGACAGCATCGGGGGACAGTGGTTTCCCGCCGTATTTGCGGTGTTCAATCGGCCAGACTGGCGGCTGGTGGTGCTGACCAAGTCCGCATGCCCCATGGTGGACGAACTGATGTTCTACCCACGCATCGGCAGAAACTACACGGAGTGCACGATCTGGCGTCGACAAGCCTTGCGTGACATCGCCAAAATGCGGCCGGATATCGTCGTCATGGGCTCCGTCCAAACCAGCGACTTCACCCAAACACAATGGGTCGAGGGCACAGCGCGCGTGCTCAAGACGATCAGTGATGCCAGCGGCCACATCTACTTGCTGCGCGGAACTCCACACTTGCCTTTCGACGGACCCAACTGCCTTTCGTCGCGTAGCTGGTGGCCGTGGCTACACCCATGGAAGAGCACCTGTGATGCGCCGGCATACAGCGCTCGCGACAACGATGTCTATCGCTGGCTGCAGCAAGCCAGCTCCGGCTTTGTCAACGTCGAAGTCGTGGATTTGAACAGCAAAGTTTGTCCCGGGAATACGTGTCATGCCGAGAGCCACGGCAGGATCATATTCAGAGACTCTCAACACCTCACGGCAACCTTTGTTGAGTCGCTGAGCGCCCATCTGGCCAACATCCTTCACCTTGAAGCGCCAAGTCAAGCAGACCCGCCAAGGTAAACCGCGCCACCCAATCGTGACCTCCACCTCATTTCCGAGATGCGTTTCGCGCAAACCGAACTACTTAAGCGGTGTTTGGTACAAAACGTGCCTCTCCTGAGACTACTCACAGGGGAGAGTCCACCATGTTGCGTCAGCGCAGCACCGCCGGTTTCACGTTGATCGAATTGATGATTGTGGTGGCGATCATCGCCATTCTGGCCGCGATCGCGCTGCCGCTTTACAGTGACTATGTGGCGCGCTCGCAAGCCGCAGCCGCGCTGGATGAGGTTACCTCAGGACGTACGGCCTACGAGGAGCGTGTCAACAACGGTGACAGCAACCCCACGCTCTTCACACAGGTAGACAATCTCGGCCTGCAGCAGGACACCGCACGTTGCCACATCACGGCAACCGCCCCCGACAGCAGCGGCATCGGGCAGGTGGCCTGCAAGATCAGGGGCAATCCCGAAGTCATGGACAAAACCATCACCATGGCTCGGAACGCCTCCGGCAACTGGAACTGCCAGACCGATCTGGCGGCGCGCCAGACTCCAAAAGGCTGTACGCCCTAAGGCAGCAAAGCCGTGTCATTCCAGCTGTACGCGTTGCTCAAACTATGCGCGGCCCTGGGGCAAGGTTGTCCATTCGACAGGCGGCCGGCAGATCCTGATGAGAAGCCGTCCGGGCCAGAAACTGACGTTCAGCGTCAACTGGTGACCCGGCGCGACAAGGCATAGCCTCACAGCAACCGCGGCACTCGCCCCTTGTCAGTCGAAAATGTGCACTCCTTGTGAAGATTCGTGACTCTGTGCACAATCGTCGGGCCGTAACCATGCGGAAATGTCACGGCGGCGGGGATGGCACACAAACTGCTTGAACTGTCGTGAGCTTCCTGGTCGTTCCTGACCGCGAGTGAGGGGGTACCGAGTTTCCGCCTAGGGGAAATCCGGAACCGGGGCTCAGGGGGCATCAACGGTTAGCTAACCAAAACAAGAGGAAACACCATGAAGACGATGCAGAAAGGTTTTACCCTGATCGAATTGATGATCGTTGTTGCGATCATCGCGATCCTGGCCGCCATTGCGCTGCCGCAATACCAGAACTACGTGGCACGTGCTCAGGCCACCGCCGGCTTGGCTGACATCACTCCGGGAAAGACCGCATTTGAGGAACAGATCAACAACGGCATCCAGACCACCGCGTCGTACGTCGCAACCCAGATTGGCCTTCAGGACACCACCGAACGCTGCGCCGTTACTAGTACTTTGACTAGTTTCACCAACGGCACGGGCACGATCGCATGCACTCTGAAGGGTAACCCCAAGGTCGCTGGCGTTGCCCTGACTTGGACGCGCAACAGCAGCGGCACGTGGGCTTGCAGCAACAGCGGCGACGCAACCTTCAAGGCCAAGTTCGCACCGAAGGGTTGCAACTTGTAATAGGCGATCCAGCTAGATAGCGAAGTCAACGAAGCAAGTAAAGAGAGGGGTTAACTACCCCTCTCTTTTTTTATAGCTGCATTGAGGTGTTCAATGGATCGGAGTGCTGAATCACTGCCTTGTAAGATACCCAACCTTGGGCGTGTGGCCTGTCTGATGATCGTCGCAGTGACAATGTGGCCCGCGTTGTCAGGCGGGTTCATTTTTGACGACTATTCCATTTTTGTAGAAAACCCGGCCTTTCATGTAACTCATTGGAACTGGCAGGCGTTTCAAGACGTGTGGTTCTGGTCACAAGCCAATATCCAGCGTCCGCTGGCCATGCTCAGCTATGCGCTGAACTACGCTGCCGGTGGAAGCATCTGGGGTTTCAAGGCGGTCAACCTTGCGATCCACCTGCTCAATACCGCCCTGTTTGCGGTTCTATCCACCCGTTTGCTCGGCTACGCCTGGGCACCGCGTGACGGAGACGACGCGAACGCACACGTTCGGCGCACCTCGCTTTGGGCGTGGCTGCTGGCCACTGCATGGGCGCTTCATCCGCTGCAGATATCCACTGTGATGTATGTGGTGCAGCGCATGGAGTTGCTTGGCGTCACGTTTACGCTTCTGGCATTGCTCAGTTACTGGCATGCCAGGCAACAGCAGTTACGTGACGGGCGCGGCTGGCCGTGGTTGGTGTTGTGCGTCGCGCTTGTTGGCATAGGCTACCTCGCCAAGGAAACCACGGTGTTGGTGCCCGGCTACGCGCTACTGCTGGAACTGACCTTGCTGCATTTTGCGGCGATCAAGCCAAGCGTGCAGCGCAACTGGCAATGGCTGTATGCCGCGGGCTGCCTGGCAGCAATTGCAATATTCGCGTTGTACGTGTTTCCGCACTACTCGATCGGATCAGGTGCGTTTGCTAGTCGCCCCTATACCGCCTGGGAGCGCGAACTGACCCAGTTGCGCGCGCTTTCCACGTACATCGGATGGATTGTCTTGCCGCTGCCCGGCCAGATGCATTTCTATTACGACAACTACCTCATTTCCACCGGCTGGCTGACGCCTGCAAGCACGCTCGCTGCCGGTATTTTTCTGGCAAGTCTGCTGGGACTGGCCGCAGCGATGCGCCTGCGGCGCCCGCTCATGGCGCTGGGTATTGGGTGGTTCTTCATGGCCCATGCTCTCACCAGCGCACCATTGCCACTGGAGCTGGTTTTCGAGCATCGAAACTACCCGGCACTTTTCGGCATCCTGCTCGCATTGACCGATCTGATCTGGTGGGCCACGCGTCACGCACACCCCCGATTGCCAGCAATACTGGCCACGATCTTTCTTGTCGCCCTCAGCTTTTTCACGGTGTTGCGTGCAGCCACCTGGGGCAATCCGCTACAACTGGCGATGACCTTGGTACACGATAACCCGACCTCACCACGCGCCAGCTACGACCTGGCACGCCTGTATATGGATTTGTCGCACGACGATCCACAATCGCCGTTGTTCGCGCGCGGCATACGCGAACTGGAACGTGGGGCAGCCCTGCCGAACTCATCGCCGCTGCCGGAACAAGCCTTGCTGCTTACAGCCGCGTCTGAGGGCATCCCCGCACAAATGGCCTGGTGGCAAAGCCTGTTTGATAAATTGCGGACTCGGCCATTGGGGCCGCAGGAATACCGAGCGCTGCAGGGACTCACCTCGCGCGCGGTGGAGGGCGAAGCAAACCTGGACCCACACCGCCTCAGCGAGGCCTATCAGATCGTGCTGGCAAGGAATCCGAACTACGCATCCCTGCACGTTCAATACGCCGACGTCGCCAGCGTGCTCATGCATGACCAGCCGCTCGCGCTAAGCCATCTGCAAACGGCGATCGTCCTCAACAAAAATGATCCTGATTACATCCATCGACTAATTGGCTACCTGCTTGCCAACAGCCGCCTGGAAGAAGCCGCCACGTTGTTCAAACAAGCCGAACAGCAACAGCCGAGCTTGAAACAAGATCCTCACTGGATGGCATTACGCACGCAACTGGAAGCACGCCGGCAAGGTCGATAACCATACTTAGCCGTCACACGAATCTGGCCTGCTCACGCCCGATTTCAGGCAGGGAATCGACGTCACTCCCATGGCTGAGCTGGCAAGTGTCCTGGTTGACTCTGGGCGCTTGCTGCCTTCAAGCGAGTGGCGAAATTGTGCGACAGTGGCGTTTCCCACGTAACGAAAATTCATCATGAACCCTCATTGGGCGAAATCCGGGCAGTGCGACACCCTCGATTGGAACCCAAGGTGAAAGTAGTTGCGCCTACGAGGCGCCATGGTGTCTGGCTGCTGGGCTTGGCAATCGTCCTGACCGCCATCATCTACAGTGCTGGCTTGAGTGGTGGCTGGCTTTTCGACGACTACCCCAACATCGTCGACAACCCAGGGGTTCAGCCGTCCAAGGCAGGCATTCCGGCCTTGTTTCGAGCCGCGATGTCCTCGCCGGCAAGCGAATTCAAACGACCGCTGGCTTCGCTGAGTTTCGCCGCGAATTATCTCGCCAGCGGCCTGAAGCCATACACCTGGAAGCTCACCAACTTGACCATTCACATGTTGAATGGACTGCTGGTTTATTGGCTCGCGCGCGCGCTGCTGCTCGCAACTGCCGCAGGAGCGCACCCTGTGCGCGATGCTCTCGGCAATGCCGATACGAAAGCATCGCGCACGACCGAAGGAAGTTCCTTGTGGACAGGGTGCGCTCCTACGTCCGGACGAACGGGAATCACTGCTGCGCTGATCGCCGCCGCATGGATGCTGCTGCCGATCAACCTCACCGCTGTGCTCTACGTCGTGCAACGCATGGAAAGCATGGCCAACCTGTTCGTGCTGATCGGCCTGCTCGGCTATGTCGCCGGCCGGTGCCGCATGCTGGCCATTGCGTCCGACGCAGCACGCAACAAACGTCGCGAGTGGAGCGGATGGCTGCTATGCGCGGTCAGCATCACCTTGCCGGCCCTCGTCGGCATGCTGGCCAAGGAAACGGCAGTGATGTTGCCGCTGTATGCCTTGTTGGTTGAGTGGGCCCTATTCCGCTGGCGCAAGCGAGGCTTCGACACCGTTGATCAAACCGTTTCTTCACCGGAAAGCTTGCCCCCGCTCCGCGTTGCCGTAGGGCAGGCACTGCCCGCCGTTTCGAGTGGTGACCCGTCGGGTGAAGCTGCGGCGTGGAATGCCCGCCCTAAGAGAGATGCGCAGGGAAAAGACTGGCGCGTGATCACGTTGTTTCTGGTGGTGCTGGTGCTGCCTATACTCACCGGGCTGACCTGGCTGCTACCCGGCCTGCTGGAGCAGGAGGCGTGGGCCACGCGCAACTTCACCCTGGTAACGCGCCTGCTCAGCGAAGCGCGCATCGTTACCGACTATATCGGCTGGACGCTGCTCCCCACACCGGATGCACTGTCGTTTTATCACGACAACTTCCAGGTTTCGACGGGGATCTTGTCGCCATGGACCACACTGACCAGCATCGTGTTTCTGGGCGCTGTGATTGCACTGCTGCCATGGTTGCGCAAGCGACAGCCGCTGGTTGCACTTGGCCTCTGCCTTTTCCTTGGCTGCCAGTTGCTGACTGGCACCATCCTGCCACTCGAACTGATTTACGAACACCGTAACTATTTCGCCAGCTTCGGGCTGTTGCTCGCACTGGTGCCGCTGCTGGCGGTGCCACGCTCGCAGCCGTTGGCACTGCCTCGCAACGCCTTGCTAGGCGGTCTCATCCTTTGCTGGGCCGCACTGACCGGGTTCACGGCGTATGCCTGGGGCGACTCACTTCGCCTTGCTGAAGATTTGGCAAGTCGCGCGCCCAACTCACCCCGTGCCCAATACGAGCTCGGTCGCACATACATCATCTATTCCCATTACGAACCAGCCTCGCCATTTACCCGGCTGGCCTACGCGCCACTGGAAACTTCCGCTGCCTTGCCCAACTCGTCGATACTGCCGGAACAAGCGTTGATCTTCATGAATGCGCGCATGCAACTGCCGTTGAAAGATGTCTGGTGGGACAGCATGATCGACAAGCTGAAAGCCCACACACCCGGCGTGCAAGATGAAAGCTCGCTCGCCGCACTGACCCAATGCGCACGCGACCGACGTTGCGACTTGCCAACAGAACGCATGGTTGCGGCATTCAGCGCGGCCCTGGCACACCCGAAGCCAAATCCACGCTTGCTAGCCACCTACGGCGACTATGCATGGAACGTGCTCAACAACCGCAAATTGGGGCTTGAGATGACAGCGGCCGCTGTTGCTGCCAGCCCGAACGAACCCGCTTACCAGATCACCCTGATTCGAATGCTGGCCACACAGGAGCGCCGTGTGGAAGCCGAAAAGGCGCTGAACAAGCTGGCCAACCTGAACATCGGCGGACGCCTGGACCGAGACCTGGCCAATCTGCGCGCGCTACCGGGCCTGAATTGAGTGCCGCCGGCTCCCTCACGACTCGGGGATTTCATTCCCGTGGCAACCCTTTATCCTTGCACATGGATTGCATAGTCATCAGGCAAGCGAGATCCCCATGAAAGCAGTCATCCTCGCCGGCGGTCTGGGCACACGGATCAGCGAAGAAACCATCGTGCGCCCCAAGCCCATGATCGACATCGGCGGCAAGCCCGTACTCTGGCATATCCTGAAGATCTATTCGCAGCACGGAATCAACGACTTCGTCATCTGCCTGGGCTACAAGGGCTACATGGTGAAGGAGTATTTTGCGAACTATTTTCTGCATACCTCCGATGTCACTTTTGACCTCATCAATAATCGGATGGAGGTTCATCACCAGCACGCCGAGCCATGGCGAGTGACCTTGGTGGACACCGGCGACCATACTCAGACGGGTGGTCGTCTGAAGCGGGTCGAAAGTTATCTGGACGGCGAAACGTTCTGCTTTACCTACGGCGATGGCCTCACCGACATCGACATTACAGCCCAACTTGCCTTCCACAAGACCAGAGCCAGCCTGGCCACCATGTGTGCGGTGCAGCCACCGGGCCGCTTCGGCGCCATCAATATCGAGGACAACCGGATCACACGCTTCGAGGAGAAGCCATCGGGCGATGGCTCCTGGATCAACGGTGGATTTTTCATCCTGGAGCCCGGCGTGCTCGACTACATCAAGGGCGACGCCACCATCTGGGAACGCGATCCGCTGGAAGCGCTGGCGCGGGACGGCCAGCTCTCCGCCTACACGCACAACGGGTTCTGGCAACCTATGGATACGCTTCGGGACAAGCTGAAACTCGAGGAGCTCTGGCAAAGCGGTAATGCCCCATGGAAAGTCTGGCCTTGAACGAATTGTTTGGAGCTGCCTACGCCGGTCGCCGTGTGTTGGTCACCGGGCACACTGGCTTCAAGGGCTCGTGGCTGTGCCTATGGTTGACCGCGCTGGGTGCACGCGTCACCGGACTTGCGCTGGCGCCCGACACAGAACCGGCGCACTGGAATCTGCTCGGCTTGGCCGACGTGCAAGATCTTCACGTAGATCTGCGCGATGCGGCCGCGGTGCAGCAAACCCTGCTGCGGGCCCAGCCGGAAATCATCTTTCATCTTGCGGCCCAACCACTGGTTCGGCGCAGTTATCGCGAGCCGGCCGTCACCTTCGACACCAATGTGCTCGGCTTGGTCAACCTGCTTGAAGCCGTACGTGCCACCCCCTCGGTGCGCGCTCTGGTGAACGCCACCACCGATAAGGTCTATCTGGAACAGCCCACTTTTGGTGGCTACCGGGAAGACCACCCACTGGGCGGCCATGATCCCTACAGCACGTCCAAGGCCTGCGCCGAGCTGGTGACAGAGTGCTACCGGAAGAGCTTCTTCGTGGACAAGGGACCACGAGTCGCCACGGCGCGCGCGGGAAATGTCATCGGCGGTGGCGACTGGTCGCAGGATCGGCTGGTGCCGGATCTGGTACGTGCCGCATCCACGGGTTCGACACTGCAAATCCGCAATCCCGAGGCAGTTCGTCCCTGGCAGCACGTACTTGAGCCGCTGTCAGGTTACCTGCGGCTGGGCGAACTGCTGCTCGCAGGCAAGGCAGTCGAAGGACCCTGGAATTTTGGGCCGTCTGCCGACGCCACCCTACCGGTACGAGCACTGGTCTCGTTGATGCAGTCGCACTGGCCGGCCTTGCACAGCGCACATCAGCCGGGACCCCACCCACACGAGGCCGCGACCCTGCAACTGGATTCTTCCAGAGCGAAAGAACACTTGGGCTGGCGCGCGGTGTGGGATGCGGAAACCACGTTGCAGTCCACCATCCAGTGGTATCGCGACCACTACGAACACCACCATTTAAGAAGCCGCGAGAACCTGCAGGCCTACGTTGACAGTGCGCGCTCGGCTGGACTGGAATGGACCTCATGAAATTCGTCCCTACTCCGCTGGCCGGCCTCACCCTGATCGAGACGACGCGCGTCGAAGACGATCGCGGCCAGTTTTCCAGGGTTTTCTGCGAAGCGGAATGCGCTGCGCTGCGACCCGGCCTGCACTGGACACAGATCAACGTCTCCAGGACTTATTACCAAGGAACGGTCCGCGGCATGCATTTCCAGTACCCACCGGCAGCGGAAGCGAAACTGATCCGCTGCCTTCGTGGCCGCGTCTTCGATGTCGCGGTTGATTTGCGCGCCAACTCTCCGACGTTCCTGCGCTGGCACGGCGTGGAGCTGGATGAAGATGGGCAGACCCAGTTCTTTATCCCTGAAGGCTTCGCCCATGGCTTTCAGGCGCTGAGCGACGAAGCACAACTGTTGTACCTGCATAGCGCACCATGGAACCGCGAAAAGGAAGGCGGGCTGCGCCATGATGATCCGACTATCGCCATTTCCTGGCCTCTGCCGGTGACACGGGTTTCCATCAAGGACAAGCAACTGCCATCGGTGAAGGACACCGGTTTCACGGGAATCCCGTCATGAAATGCCGTTACTGCACCACGCCACTGCACGACGTCTTCCTCGACCTCGGCAGTGCACCGCCCTCCAATGCCTTCCTGACGGCGAATGCCCTCAATGCACCAGAGCCCTGGTTTCCGCTGAAATTATTCACCTGCGGAAGCTGCCGGCTGGTGCAGGTGGACGAAGTGCAGTCGCACGCCGCGCTGTTTGCTCCGGACTACGTCTACCACTCGTCGTTCTCGCGTTCCTGGCTCGCCCATGCCGAGCGCTTCGTCGAGCAGGCGACAGTACGGTTGAATCTGGGGCGCGACAGCCTGGTCATGGAGATCGCTTCCAACGACGGCTATCTGCTGCAGTACGTTGCCGCACGCGGTATTCCGTGTGTGGGCATCGAGCCCACCAGTGGCACGGCCAAGGTGGCGCGTGAGAAAGGTATCGAGACGCTCGAGCGCTTCTTTGGCCGCGACTTTGCCGCGGAGTTCGTGCGCGATCGCGGCGCGACCGACCTGATCGTGGCGAACAACGTGCTGGCCCATGTTCCCGACATCAACGACTTTGTTGCGGGACTTGCCACCGCACTCGCCCCCGAAGGTGCAATCACAGTCGAGTTTCCGCACCTGATGGAACTGGTTGCGAAACGACAGTTCGACACGGTCTATCACGAGCACTTCTCGTACTTCTCGTTCCACACCGTGAAACAGATCTTCGCGACGCACGGCCTCACGATATGGGATGTCGAACAGCTGCCTACGCATGGTGGTTCGCTGCGTCTATGGGCGGCACACGCACACAGCCACCATGTCGAAACACCTGCCGTCGCAGACTTGCTGCGGTCCGAAACCGAGGCTGGCATGCTGGACAGCGCCTACTATCAGCATTTCCAAGCCCAAGCCGACGCAGTGAAAAACGATTGCCTCACCTTTCTGCTGGAGCAGCGTCGCGCCGGACGGAAGATCGCGGGTTATGGCGCTGCTGCCAAGGGCAACACGCTACTGAACTATGCCGGAGTGCGACCGGATCTGCTCCCGTATGTGGTCGACGCCTCTCCGCACAAACAGGGCCACTGGCTACCCGGATCGCGTATCCCGGTAGTGACCGAATCTCGCTTGCGCGAAGATCGGCCGGATTTCGTTCTGATCCTGCCATGGAACTTGAGCGAGGAGATCACCGCCCAACTCGACTACATCCGGGAATGGGGCGGCCGGTTTGTGCTCGCCGTTCCGCAATTGGCCGTTCTATGAACAACATCGAAAAGTCGCGTATCCATTACACCAAACCTTCGATCACCGAACTCGAAATCCGCTACGCCACCGACGCCGCAAGCAACGGCTGGGGCGAGCACTGCTACGACTATATCCACCGCTTCGAAGCGATGTTTCGCCAGCACCTCGGCGTGAAGCATGCGATCGCCACCTCCAGCGCAACCGGCGCTCTGCACATCGGCATGGCGGCTATGGGCATCGGCCCAGGTGACGAGGTAGTGCTGGCCGATATCAACTGGATCGCATCGGCAGCGCCTATCGCCCATCTCGGCGCGACGCCGGTGTTGGTCGACGTCCTGGAAGATACTTGGTGCCTCGATCCGGCGGCAGTGGAGGCCGCGATCACGCCCAGGACCAAGGCGATTCTTGCCGTGCATCTGTATGGCAACTTGTGTGACATGGATGCCCTGCGGGAAATTGGCCTGCGCCACGGGATTCCCGTCATCGAGGATGCGGCGGAAGCCATTGGCTCGATCTGGCACGGGCAGCGTGCCGGCAGCATGGGCGTCTTCGGTGCGTTCTCCTTCCATGGCACCAAGACGATAACCACAGGCGAAGGTGGCATCTTCGTCACCAATGACGATGCGTTGTACGAGCGAGCGCTGACCCTATCCAACCACGGACGCGCACGCGGTGAAACGCGGCAGTTCTGGCCCGAGGCGATCGGTTTCAAATACAAGATGTCGAACCTGCAGGCGGCTATCGGCTGCGGTCAGTTGGAACGGATTGATGAGCTAATTGCAGGCAAACGCCGAGTATTCGAGTATTACCGCGATGCGTTGTGCAGCCTGACCTTGCGCATGAACCCAGAGGTCGCCGGCACGGTCAATGGCTATTGGATGCCGACCATTGTTGTCGATGACAGTAAACCGTTTGATCGCGCAGTCCTGCAAGCTGCTTTCAAGGCGGACAACATCGACGGCCGAGTGTTCTTCTGGCCGCTGTCGTCGCTGCCGTCTTTCCAGCCTCGCCCCGAACACATGGTGAGTCATTCGCTCGCGAGCAGGGCGATGAACTTGCCGAGCTATCACGACATGACAAAAGAGGAACAGGATCGCGTCATCGCCTGCGTGAGCAGGCTTGTGGCGGTAGCATCATGAGAGGCGTGATCTTTTGGGGTGGCACTGGGCAGGCGCGCGTTCTGCGTGATGCACTAGCTGACGCCGATTTCCGATTGCTCGCTGTATTCGACAATCGGCCAATTCAATCCCCATTCCCGGATATTCCAATCTATCTCGGCGAGGAAGGGCTGCACTCATGGCTGGCCACTCGAACCGGCGCAATTGAGGTTCATGCCTGCGTCGCAATCGGGGGCCATCGGGGAAGCGAGCGGGTGCTTCTCCAAGAATGGCTTCAGCAGCAAGGCATGCAGCCGCTGACCGTGATACACCCACGCGCTTTTGTCGCGGCCGATGCGGAGATCGGCGATGGCGCACAAGTTCTGGCGATGTCGGCCATCTGCGCCAACGTGAAGCTTGGACGCGGGGTGATCGTCAATACGTCGGCCTCAATCGACCACGATTGTGTGATCGGCAGCGGTGTCCACGTTGGCCCGGGCGCGAATCTTGCGGGAGAAGTCCGTGTTGAGGACTATGCATTCATTGGCGCGGGGGCAGTCGTCTTGCCAGGACTGAAGATAGGTCGAAGCGCTATCGTCGGAGCCGGCGCCGTGGTGATTCGCGACGTCGCGGCCGGTGACGTCGTGGCGGGCAATCCCGCAACAAGCCTTCGACGCTGACTTGCACCAAGTACCATTCCGCAACGCAAATCGGTGGAAGATCAAATGAACGCCATAGAAGAGTTTGAACGCGAGCGCAGAGGAAATATCGCTGACTTGGGACAGGACCACCTGTTGAAAAATCGTGCATTCCAGTGGTTCCAACACTCGCTGCAACACAAGTACTCCTACAATTTTTCGTCGCTTGGTCGTCCGATCATCCAGTATCCACAGGACATGGTGGCGATGCAGGAGCTGGTCTGGCAGGTCAGGCCCGACCTTATCATCGAGACGGGCATCGCCCATGGCGGGTCGTTGATCCTCAGCGCATCGATGCTGGCGCTGCTCGACTACTGCGATGCGGTGACCAGCGGGAGTGTGCTCGACCCGAGTGCCACCAGACGCCGCGTGCTGGGCATCGACATCGATATCCGAGCACACAACCGGGCTGCGATCGAAGCGCATCCGATGGCGCACCGGATCGACATGATCCAGGGCTCGTCGATTGCTCCCGAAGTGATCGCCAAGGTCCACGACATCGCCAAGGATCACCAGCGTATTCTGGTGATCCTCGACTCCAACCATACGCATGATCATGTACTTGCCGAACTCGAGGCCTACGCGCAGCTGACCTCTCCGGCCAGCTACTGCATCGTGTTCGACACCGTAGTCGAGGACTTGCCTGATGCGATGTTCCCCGATCGCCCCTGGGGCAAGGGCAACAATCCGAAGACCGCAGTTTGGGAATATTTGCGTCGCCTGAAGGAGGATGGCCGCGTAGCGACCGATGGCAAGCCGCTGGTATTCGAGATCGACCGTGCGCTCGAAAGCAAACTGCTGATCACGGTGGCCCCTGACGGCTACTTGCGGCGCAGTTAGCGCCCTACCCATGCCGGTACTTCGCACAAATATCCTGGCAAATTATGCGGGACAGGTCTGGATGGCCCTGATGGGCATCGTCTTCATTCCCGTATATATCAAATTGCTCGGCATGGAAGCCTTCGGTCTGGTCGGCCTAATGCTGAGCATCCAGTCGCTGTCCATGCTGTTCGATCTGGGCATGGGTGGCGCACTGAATCGCGAACTGGCCCGACGTGTGCACGATTCCAGCGCTACCCATACGCTTGGTGATCTGGTACGTACGTTCGAGTGGCTCGTCTGGCCGATCGCACTGATGATTGTCGTCGCAGTGTGGTTGGCAAGCGGCCCACTAGCGAATCACTGGCTGCACCCGGAAGACCTGAGCCGTGAGGTGACCGCACATGCAATTACGATCATGGGTTTGGCTGTAGCGTTGCAATGGCCCAGCAGCTTCTACGCCAACGGCCTGTCAGGGCTCGAGCGGCAGCCAGCCCTGAACCTGATCAATGCCGGCTTCGCCACCCTGCGTGGTGCCGGCGTGCTGGCCGTGTTGTACTGGGTGTCCCCCACGATCAGCGCATTCATGTGGTGGTTCGCTGCCGTGGGCGCATGCCAAACCCTGGTTTCCGCCGCCGCGCTGTGGCGCTTGTTGCCGACAGGTGCAAAGAGCCGCGCCGTCTTCCGATCGGCGGAACTCCGCGCGGCCGGGCGATTCGCCGGTGGGCTGGTCGCCATCATGAGTTTGTCGGTGATGCTCACCCAACTCGACCGGATCGTGATATCGGCCACACTTCCGCTAGTGGAACTTGGCTACTTCAGCTTGGCAATGAGTGTTGCCGCAGGCATGGGCCGCATGATCCAACCTATGTTCAATGCGCTGTATCCGCGTTACAGCCGACTGGTGTCACTCGGTCAGCAGGATTTACTGACCAAGCTCTATCATCTGAGCAACCAATGCTTGGCTGTGGTCGTGGCAGCTGTGGCGGCAATATTGATGGTGTTCGGCCAGGATGTGATCTACCTGTGGACCGGGGATGCTGCGACGGCAGCGATGCTGGCGACCCCGCTATCCCTGCTCGTCGCTGGTACGGCTCTCAACGGATTGATGAACCTGCCTTACGCACTGCAACTGGCTCACGGCTGGACACGACTCACCGTCAGCTCGAATCTGGTGGCGCTCCTTCTGGGCATCCCTTTCTGCATCTGGGCGGTTGAGCACCATGGCATTACTGGCGCTGCCAGCCTGTGGCTCGTCATCAATCTGGCCTTTGTTGCCATCAGCATTCCGCTAATGCATCGGCGTCTGCTACGCGGGGATCTGTTCAGCTGGTACGTTCGGGATCTGTGTCCTCCCATGATCGCCGCCGCAACAGTTGCGCTGGCGGCTGGTTGGCTTCTTCCCTCGCTGCCTCGCAACCTGCATGGCATCTTGTTGCTGGCGATCGCCAGCTCGACGACGCTATTGTGCGCAGCCATGGCCGCACCGCAGGTGCGCGAACTGGTGCGGCAGCAATTGGGCAGATGGGTCGGGTTACTCCCTTGAATCAACCTTGTCACCGCGCTCGCCCTCAACTATCGCCGGATCAAATGACCAAACCTCACTTCCAAGTCGGCGCGCGACGCCACCACACGGTGCTGAGCTGCCCTGTAGGCTGCCGCATAGAAGCGTTGAAACCAAGGCATGGTTTCGCAAAGCGTAGCTAGATTCTTTAGCAACCAGGAGCGCCACACTCTGCGGTAATACCCATGCAGCACCTGCGCAGCTTCACGCGTAAAGTCGAAGCGAGCCTCCGCAAGCGCATTCGCACCTCGCCGAAACAACATGCGCCGCGCATCCTGATGCAAGGCAGCCAGCGCGGAGTCCCTAGCGTCCTGGTCGAGACTTTCGTTGGCCTCAACGTTTCGAAACATCTTCTGCCAGCCGGGCCAGAACGATGACAACGGCTGCAACGCACTGAACGATTGGGCGTTGAGCATGTATACCGCCGACGGATGCTTGCTGAGCACGTACGAATAAGACGAAGCAATTTTCAACATGAAGTCGAGGTCGGATGGACCGAGCGTCTCATGATCCATGAAGCCGATCAGATCGAACACCTCACGTCGGAAGACGATACCTGTCCACACGGGAGCCATGCCGTGCATCATCGCCATCAGGCCTTCCGGTGGCCCGAATACTCCCTCTCTTGGCCAACGGTCGACCCGCGCATCCCAAATCGCTCCCTGTTCATCCACGGTAAGCGTCGTCCCCGCCCAGAACATCGCATCGGGATGTTCAGCCAGACTGGCCAGCGCGCGCTGGTAGAAATCAGGCAGAAGGTAGTCGTCATCCGACAGGATGGAAAAGAATGGGGTATCCACGCTGCGCATGCCAAAATCAAAATTCGCCGAAGCTCCAACATTGCGCGAATGGCAGTGATAACGGATCTGCGGATGGTCTTGCGCCATGCGCTTCACGACTTCGGCGGTATCGTCATTCGAGCAATTGTCAAAAACGCAGACTCGCGCATCAACACCTTGCTGGTCAACCACACTAGCGATCGCCCGCCGCAACAAAGCGGGTCTGCGGTAGGTCGGAATAATCGTGGTGATCGTTGATTCAGACATGCTGTGCGGTGTTTTTCAAAACTGTCAGACTAACTTATCTACTATCCTGCCACAGTGCCTCTAAAACGCGTGCACCATATCTATCCGGAATGGCGCTGTGGGTTGATTATCCCGGGAATATGATCGACAGATGACACCGCTTCAACCACCGGAACTAGATTCCAAACAAATGGGCAAGAGCCACGCTATCAACATGCCTTCGATCCGCGCCCCCATAGTGACCGGCAGCGGCGTAATGATCGTGCATCGGTCGCTGGAAAGGGCTATCCCCGGCTACCAGATTGACCCCCTGTCGCCATGGGCGGGACTGGCACCATTGCTTCTACGGCTTCGTCCCAGTCGACCATGTGCCATCACCCATACGCAGCCTGAGCTTGGCCCATGGGTTGCCCATCGCGACTCGAGCTTGGTGGCGACTTTCCACAGCTACAGTCTTGACGCAGAACTGCTGGCAATGATGACGCCCCAACAACGCATCTTGCATCGTTTCACGATCGCACCGGCCGTGGCAGCCTCCCTGAAACGCGCCAAGTGGATCACCGCGGTCAGCGACTTCACAGCAGGGCTGGTAGTTCGCCACCATGAGGTCGGAGAGCGTCTGGTGGTGATAAAGAACGGAGTGGACAGCTCGATCTTCAGACCGGCACCATCGGCACCGCGCGACTCAGTCAACATACTTTTCGCCGGAAATCCGCGCCGCCTGAAAGGATCACATCATCTCGAAGCACTGGCCGATGTCCTTCCTGATGGCGTATCGCTGCAGTACACCACTGGACTCAGAAGTTCAGGTGTCGACATGCCATCCGAAAAAGCGAATCTGGTGGCTATGCCGCGCCGTTCGCACGAGCAAATGGTCAATCTATATCAACAAGCCGATATTCTGTTCTTCCCTACGCTACGAGAAGGACTGAGCCTCGCCGTACTTGAAGCGATGGCCTGCGGCCTGCCGATCGTGGCCACACGCTGCTCATCCATGGATGAACTCGTCGAGCACGACAAGGGTGGCTTCTTGTTTGACATGAATGATCGCGCACAGATGCTACGGTATCTGCTGAAGTTGGCCGACGATCCGGTGTTACGCGCGGAAATGGGAGCCTACAATCGTGAGAAAGTCCTAACCAACTTCACCTTGCAACAGATGATCGATGGTTACAAAGAGGTGTTTTCTGCCTGTGGCTGAGCTTTGAAGTGCCAACGGACGACCCGCTGCCGGCCCGGCACTGCGCTCATCGACGCTCGAAACGATAGATCAGCGTCGGAATAATCCGCCGCAGCGGCAGCATCAAACCATCCGGGATGCGTCGAAGGACGGCGGCGGCGGCAGACGTCGGACGTTCAATTTCAAAGGTGGCGCGTAGAGCATCGACGCAGAGATTGCGGCAATCGAAGTCTGCCGCGGAGAACAAGTGCTCGAGCTGCCTCATTTGCAGAGGCTCGCAGTCATATACGGTGCCCTTGCCCATCCAGCGCAGATAGGGAGTACGCCAAGCCTGTGGTAGCCAACTTAGGAATACGAGTTTGTAATGCGGTTCGACCAACATCCACCGATTGGGCACAGCCAAATACCCGACCCCATCGGAGCGCAACACCCGATGCAATTCCGCTAAATGCGCACGCTGTGCCTTCTCATCACCCACATGTTCGATGACGTGGTTGGACAGCACGACATCGAAGGTCGCATCAGCAAACGGCAAGTGCGTGTCTCGCACGCTCTGGTAGCGATACCCTTCGGTGACCAGGCGATTGTCATGGACATCCACCGCGTCCACTTCGCATTTCAAATGCTGATGGGTACCAAAATAATGGGCAATGCCGCCCGAGCCGGTGCCGACTTCCAGCAGGCGTATCGGTTGAGACCTGGCTGCGAGATTCAACAGCCGTTCTATTTTCAGTCCCTTGAATCGACGCGAGGGAAGATCAAGTACGGCATGCGGATGGCGCGTCACTGACACGACCTCTGCGCTGCCGTCACGGCGATCTGGCGATGAATCACTCACCTGTCTCTCCCAGCAGAAAACGTAAACGCTCACCAAACCTTTGCCATGTCTTGCCGGCAGCAAACGTGCGGCATGCTGCGATCACTACCTCATTTTTTGACTGTACCAATTGCCTGAGGACTGCGCTGCAAAGATGCCCGTAGTCGCCAGACTTCACCAGTGTTCCAGTCTGGCCATCCTGCACGGCGTCTGCGACGCCGCCCACATCGAAAGCGACGGTCGGCAGTCCATGCGCCGCGGCTTCGAGTGCCACCATGCCGAAACCCTCGACGTCGCCCGGCAGCTCAAGCACAGGAAAGATATGCAGATCGGCGGCCTGATAGGCAGCACCCAGGGTCGCCTCGTCACAACGACCGAAAAAGTGCAGGTTCTGATCCACGCCTGCGTGGCGTGCTTCAGCAAGAATCCGCTCGCGCTCGGAGCCCGCCCGGGTATGCAAGGCGTCGCTGGCTTCGTCGCCAATAATCAGCAGCAGCACGGCAGGATCATGGGAGACGATGGTCGGCAATGCCTTCGCGACGAACTCCGCCAACCCCTTGCGCTGGGTCAACCTTCCTACCGAAAGCAGCAGCGGCCTCGAGCCGAAACCGTGTCGATTGCGGAAGTCCAGAGCCTCGATGGAATCCAGTGCTGGAAGGTCGGTGCCCGGATGCAGCACACGCAGCCGGTCTTGCCGTACGCCGCGTTGCTCGGCCAGACGACCTGTGTTGACACTGTTCACCATTGCCACGTCACAACGTCGAATGAAAGGAAGCCACAGCCATTGATACAGCCGGCTGGGTACGACGATATCGAGTCCGTGCAAATAGACAGCAGCCTTGCCCCCTGCGCACCGGGCAACAAGCCATGCGATCGGTGCGGTGAGTCCACTACCAGCAATGACCCAGGAGGGGCTGCGCCGCAAACCGACGCGCAATGCACGCCAGAATGTGACCACAAGAAAAATCGGTAGAGGTTTTGTTTTGGTTTCCCTGACCTCGGCATGCGGTGGGACGTATGCCGAGCATCCAGTCGGACCGCACAACCCGAGTTTCCAGCTGGGCTGAAGCTCCTCAAGCAAGTGTTGATTGACCTTTTCCATGCCGCCAAGCAAGGGCGGAAAATTGCGCGTGACGAGCAACGCAAGCGGACGCAGTGGAGGCTGCTCAGGCATCACGTCGATACATCAAGCCGGTGATCTGCTCGGAAACCAATCCAATCAGAAACACGATTACCGCCGCGCTCCACAGCAGGGTGCTGCCGTTGGTGAGGCGCCCCTCGTGCAGAAAGGTCAACGCGTAGTTGACACACCCCAGCAGGAAGAACACCACACTCGCCGGCACAAACAGCTTCAGTGGCGAATACAGCGTGGCGATCTTGAAGATGATCAGCAGGAAGCGGATGCCATCGCGCAACGGCCTGATGTGGCTTTTGCCCACCCGCTGGGCGGCCTTGATCGGTATATAGGCCACGGCATAGGCGCTACGGAAGAACGCCATGGTGCTGGTGGTGGGATAGCTGAAGCCGTTGGGCAGCAGGTGCAGGAATTCGCGGAACTTGTCCGCGCGCACGGCGCGGAAGCCGGAGGTGAGGTCGAGTACGGGGTGGCCCGTCATGCGGCTGGCCAGCCAGTTGTAGAGCGTATTGGCCAGGCCACGGCCCACACCGGCCTGGCTGCTCCAGTCACGCGCGCCGACGACCATGTCGTAGCCACGGTCCAGCTCGGCCAGCAACCGCGCAACGTCGGCCGGATCGTGCTGGCCGTCACCGTCCATGAAGACCAGAATGTCGCCGCTAGCCGCGCGGGTGCCGCGCTTGATCGCCGCGCCGTTACCCATCGAGTACGGCCCGCTGAGGCAGATTACCGCGCAATCTTTGCAGATGCGGCGGGTGTCATCGGTGGAGCCATCGTCGACCACGATGATCTCGGCCTCGGGCTGGGCGGCGCGCAGCCGTGGCAACAGGGTAGCCAGCGCGGGCGCTTCGTTCTTGGCGGGCAGGATGATGCTGAGGCGGTTCAACAGATGACACTCCCGGGTTCTCGCTGGGATCATAGCTTGAAGGGTGGACGGGGTCAGGCGGGGAATTGGCTGCGCGGCATTTGAGGTGGGAGTCTTGGAGATACGCACGGTCCCGGGCTTCCGCTGCCAGCAGCCGACTCTTGATCACATCTTGCAAGGATGCTGGAGAGCGCGGCGGGCCGTGCCTGCCCTACGGCCCTGTCCGTTGCGAAAAGCTCACTCTTGTTCACATCTTGCAAGGCTGTAGGGCGGGCACGGCCCGCCGGCTCTTGCCGCACTGTTCGATCGGTGTGCGACGAAGGGCCCTAGCGGGGTGGGCGAGTTCGGCAGGGCGGCGGGCGCCCTGCGGTCAGGCTTGCATTCAAAGGATGACCTGAGGGCCAGACTGGGGTAGATTCAACAACATACAGGGGCAAGATCGAGTCGTTTATGTCATCTCAATCGCAACCATCGCTCACGGGACTGTCCGGCATAGCGCGCCGATTGGTGTCTGATGGAATCATGGCCGAAGAAGTGGTCCGCCAGGCCATGCTGGACAGCAGTCAGAAAAAGGCTTCGTTAGGCACCTGGTTGCTGGACAAAAACCTGGTCGACGGCGCCGAACTGACGCGGGTTTCTTCCATCGAATTCGGCATGCCGATGATGGACGTGGCATCACTGAACCCGGCCACGATGCCGTTGGACCTGATCAGTGAAGCGCTGATCACCAAGCATCAGGCGTTGCCCTTGTTCCGCCGCGGCAAGCGCTTGTATGTGGGCATTGCCGACCCGATGCAGTCGCACGCGCTGGACGAGATCAAGTTCAACTCCAACTGCATGGTCGAGCCCATCCTGGTGGAGCGCGCCTCGCTGCAGAAGGTGATCGAAGGCCTGCTCAACAATATGCGCAACACCATGCCGGACATGGGTGGTGGCGACTTCGACGAGCTCGATATCGAAGCGGGCGATGACGAGGCCGAGTCGAGCAGCGGCGTCGATGCCACCGGAACCGACGACGCGCCGGTGGTGAAGTTCGTCAACAAGGTGCTGGTCGACGCGATCCGTCGCGGTGCCTCGGATATTCACTTCGAGCCGTTTGAGACCCAGTACCGCGTGCGTGTACGCCTGGATGGCATCCTCAGCACGGTGGCCAACCCACCGATGAAGATGGCCAACCGCATCTCCTCGCGCATCAAGGTGATGTCGCAGTTGGACATCGCCGAGAAGCGCGTGCCGCAGGATGGCCGCATCAAGCTCAACCTGTCCAAGACCCGCGCGGTCGACTTCCGCGTCAGCGTGCTGCCGACGCTGTTCGGCGAAAAGATCGTGATGCGTATTCTGGACGGCTCCTCGGCCAAGATCGGCATCGAGAAGCTGGGCTACGAGCCGGACCAGCAGAAGCTCTATGTGGACGCGATCCACAAGCCCTACGGCCTGGTGCTGGTCACCGGCCCGACCGGCTCCGGCAAAACGGTGTCGCTGTACACCGGCCTCAACATGCTCAACACGCCGGAGCGCAACATCTCCACGGTGGAGGACCCGGTCGAAATTCGCGTCGAAGGGATCAATCAGGTCCAGCAGAACGTCAAGCGCGGCATGACCTTCGCCAGCGCACTGCGCTCGTTCCTGCGCCAGGATCCGGACGTGATCATGGTCGGCGAAATCCGCGATCTGGAAACCGCCGAGATTGCCATCAAGGCCGCGCAAACCGGCCACATGGTGCTGTCCACCCTGCACACCAACGACGCGGCGCAGACGGTTTCGCGCCTGATGAACATGGGCATCGCGCCCTACAACATCACCTCGTCGGTCAGCCTGATCATTGCCCAGCGTCTGGCGCGACGCCTGCACGACTGCAAAAAAGTGTCGGACCTGCCGCCGCAAGTGCTGTTGGCGGCCGGCTTCAGCCAGGCCGACGTCGATGCCGGCATGACCGTCTACGAGGCGGTCGGCTGCGACGGCTGCAACGATGGCTACAAGGGCCGCGTGGGCATTTATCAGGTCATGCCGATGCTGGAAGAAATCCAGAGAATCATCCTGGAAGGCGGCAACACCATGCAGATTGCCGCAGCGGCCAAGGCTGCCGGGGTGAATGACTTGCGCGCCTCAGCCTTGCTGAAGGTCAAGCAAGGTCTGACCAGCCTGATCGAGATTGACCGTGTCACCAAGGAATAAGTTTGCGAATGCGACCGCCGTTGCACTGAAGTTGCGTCCGGCGCCACGGTTTGGCGTCGGTAAAATGACATAAGCTTGTCCAATACCTTGGTTGCCGCCCGCGGGGACGGCGCCAGGACTGGACCACTGGGGGAAGATGCGCATGGCCACGGCTACCGCAACGAATATCGACAAGGCACGGGCGCTCGGCGCTCAACGCAGCGAAGTCAGCAAGCTGACCACGTATGAGTGGGTGGCGCTGGACAAGCGCGGCAAGCGCATGAAAGGCGACATGCCGGCGAAGAATGCCTCACTGGTAAAGGCGGAACTACGCCGCCAGGGCATGAACCCGCAAACGGTGCGCGAGCGTTCCAAACCGCTGTTCGGCAGCACCGGAAGCACGGTGAAACCGGGTGACGTGGCCATTTTCAGCCGCCAGATCGCCACCATGATGGCCTCCGGCGTACCCATGGTGCAGTCCTTCGACATCATTGCGGACGGCCAGAAGAACCCCCGTTTCAAGAATATCCTGCTGGATGTAAAGCAGAACATCGAAGGCGGCGCCTCGCTGCATGAAGCGCTTGGCCGCTACCCCGTGCAGTTCGATGAGCTCTACTGCAACCTGGTACACGCTGGCGAAGCCTCCGGTGTGCTGGATACGGTGCTGGACACCGTAGCCACGTACAAGGAACGCACCGAGGCGATCAAGAAGAAGATCAAAAAAGCGCTGTTCTACCCGATGATGGTGTTGGCCGTGGTGTTCCTGGTCATGCTGATCATGCTGCTGTTCGTGGTGCCGGTGTTCACCAAAACCTTCCAGGATGCCGGTGCCGACCTGCCCGCACCGACCCAGGTGTTGGTGAGCATGTCGGAGTTCATGCAGAGCTACTGGTGGCTGGTGATCGGCATCATCATCGGCAGCATCACCGCGATCATCATGGCCAAGAAGCGTTCGCTGAAGTTCGCCCACTTCCTCGACCGGCTGTCACTGAAAATGCCGGTGATGGGCAATATCATACGCAACTCCGCCATTGCCCGTTTTTCACGCACGCTGGGCGTCACTTTCCGCGCCGGCGTGCCACTGGTCGAGGCGCTGGACGCCGTGGCCGGTGCCACCGGCAGCATCGTTTATGGTGACGCCGTGCGGCAGATGCGTGACGACATTTCGGTCGGCCATCAGCTGCAACTGGCGATGAAGCAGACCGGACTGTTCCCGAACATGGTGGTGCAGATGACCGCCATCGGTGAAGAATCCGGTGCACTGGACAACATGCTGTTCAAGGTCGCCGAGTTCTACGAAGAAGAAGTGGAGAACGCGGTCGATACCCTGTCGACCCTGCTCGAGCCGATCATCATGGTCGTGCTCGGCGGTATCGTCGGCGGCATGGTGGTGGCGCTGTACTTGCCGATCTTCAAACTCGCCGGCACGGTCTGACACGCACCTCAGCTACAGCGCAGAAGCCCGCGGGCAGTGCCCGCCCTACCGTGGCGAAATGCTTCGCAGGGCGGGTACTGCCCGCCCTGCTCCTGCGGGTAACCCAAGCCGAGAGGCTCTGAACACAAGGCTGACGCATGCCCGAACTTCCCTTCGCCGTCTGGATCGCCCTGGCCGCCGTACTGGGTCTGCTGGTGGGCAGCTTCCTCAACGTGGTGATCTTGCGCCTGCCCGAACGCATGGCCGCCGCATGGCGACGCGAAGCGCGCGATGTACTGGAAATTCATGCCGACGCAGAGCCCTTGCCGCCCGGCATCGTGCGCGAACCCTCGCACTGCCCGCATTGCAAACATCCATTATCAGCGCTGGACAACATCCCGCTGCTTGGCTGGCTGCTGCTGGGCGGACGCTGCCGTTACTGCAAAACCGCCATCTCGATCCAGTATCCGCTGGTCGAACTGCTCAGCGGCGTGCTGAGCGCTGTGATCGTGTGGAAATTCGGACCCACCTGGACCGGGCTGGCCGGGCTGGGTTTCACCTGGACCTTGATTGCGCTTTCCGGCATCGATTTCCGTACCCAGTTACTGCCTGACCAGTTGACCTTCCCGCTGCTGTGGCTGGGTTTGCTGTTGTCGCTGCTGCCGATGTTCATCGATGCACCCACGGCGATCCTCGCCGCCGCCATCGGCTATCTGAGCCTGTGGAGCGTGTATTGGGCATTCAAACTGCTCACCGGCAAGGAGGGCATGGGCCACGGCGACTTCAAACTGCTGGCGGCACTGGGCGCATGGATGGGGCCCATCGCGATCTTGCCGATCGTGCTGCTGTCATCGCTGATCGGCGCCGTGGTGGGCGGCAGTCTGATTGCACTACGCAAGCATGAGCGTGACATCCCGATGCCCTTCGGGCCGTTCATCGCCGCTGCCGGCTGGGTCTGGTTTGTCGCCGGGCCGAATTTGCTGGATGGCTATCTGCATCTGACCGGCATGCGATGACCGCTGGGCCCGCCATGGTGATCGCCCTGACCGGCGGCATAGCGTCGGGCAAGAGTGCGGTTGCCCGACGCTTCGAGGCGCTGGGCGTGCACGTGCATGATGCCGATGTGGCGGCACGTGAGGTGATTGCACCGGGCAGCAGCGGGCTAACCGAAATCGTTGCGGCCTTTGGTGACGAGGTGTTGGATGATTCTGGTCATCTGAATCGTGCCGCCATGCGCCAGCGCGTGTTCGCCGATCCCAGCGCACGCCTGGCACTGGAAGCCATCATTCATCCGCGCGTGCGGCAATGGCTGCGCGATCGGGCACGGGCTGAGCGCGGTGCGTATTGCCTGTTGGCTCTCCCCCTGTTGGCCGAGAACAGGGATCACTACCGCTGGGTTGATCGCATTCTGGTGGTCGACGCGCCGGCAGCCACGCAACTTGCACGACTGGTGGCCCGCGACGGGATCGACGACAGCCTGGCCCGGCGCATGCTTGCACAACAGGCCACCCGCGCCGATCGCCTGGCCATCGCCGACGACGTGATCGATAACAGTGGCGACGAAGCATTACTCGATCAGGCTGTCGCCGAACTTCACCAGCGCTATCTGGCGCTCGCCAGCTGCGACACGTAGGAGCGCACCCTGTGCGCGATGCCCGTCGATTACAAAAGAGCATCGCGCACCGGGTGCGCTGCTACTGCGACCAGAATTCGCGGCTGCCGGCAACACCTTGGGCGCTGTTGCGCCGAGCCTCGGCGATGTCCGACGGAGCAAGGCCACCCAATGCATATACGGGCAGCGCCGCCGCTTCCGCCAATACATGAAAGGCCTGCCAACCCAGTGGCAAAGTCTGCAGATGACTGGGCGTAGCGGCAACCGGTGCCAACGTCGCAAAATCGACCGCCAGCAGTTCGGCTCGTGCGAGGCTGGGGGCGTCGTGGCAACTGACGCCGACCAGTTGCGCCAACGGCAACGGTCGTTCGGAAAGCGCTACCAGTTCCCGACTGTTCAGCTGCACGCCGATGCCCAGCCGTTGTGCGCCTTCAATGTCACCATCGAGCAGCAGTTGCGAGCCGTGCCGTTGGGCTATGGGCAACAAGGCAGCGGCCAACTCGCGAACCTGTTCGCGCGGCCACAGCGGTAAATGAAGTTGCACCAGTTGTGCACTGTGCTGAATGGCGTGACCGATCCGCTCGAACCAGATGCCGACCTGCGCCGGCGGCACCTGGGCCGGCGTGATGGCGTAGCGCGATGGCAGGCGCAAGGCCTGCAGAATCGCGCGGTCACCACGGGTGAGAATGGACGGATCGATTTGCTCGGGCAACACCCACTGCAGGGCCTGCCCTTCCAGCGATTGCGGCTGGCCTTCCCACTGCTCGCTGGTCCAGGTGTCGAGCAGCAACTCGCGATCGGGGTAATGGCATGGCACGCGAATCAGCGGATCGGCGCGCAGCAAGGTGACGCCAATTTCTTCGCGCAATTCGCGGGCCAGTCCATCCATCGGAGTTTCTCCCGGCTCAAGCTTGCCTCCGGGGAATTCCCACATCCCTGCCAGGTGCTTGCCAACGGGTCTCTGCGCCAGCAGCACGCGACCCAAGGCATCAAACAGCGTGGCGGCCATGACATGCATGACCGACTTGACCTCGACCGGCATTAACGTCAGGCGTTGCGCAGGTATTCAACCATGTCGAAGTCGTAGGCGTGGTTGGCATCGGCCTTGTGGTGCACGCGCGAAACCTCGGTCCAGTCGGTGAAATGCACCCCAGGGAAGAACGTGTCCGCGCCATCGATCGCCGCACTGACCCAGGTGAGGTACATTCGGCGCGCGCGCGGCAACGCCTCGCTGAATACCATCCCGCCACCAATCACCATCAACCCGGTGTTATCGCAACGCGCCTGCGCTTCTTCGACCGAGCGCACGGTGATCTGCCCCTCAAACGGTGCCTCATGGCGACGACTGAGCACCATGTTGACCCGATCGGGCAGCGCACGGCCGATCGACAATGCGGTGTTGTAGCCCATCAGGATGTTCTTGCCGGTAGTCAGCTGCTTGAACCAGCGAAGATCGTCGGGCAAGTGCCAGGGCAACTGCCCTTTGCGGCCAATCGCGAGGTTTTCATCAAGTGCGGCAATCAGCGAAATGGCCATGGAAAGTCCTTGCGAGGTTTGATTACGGGGCGCGGCCCGCACCGACGGGAGCGGCCGCTTATTGCCATGCATCTTAGCAAACCGGACCGACACCGGATCAGCAGTGCCGGCGGAGCAGATCCGCCGAACAGCCTCGCCCTGCCGTTAAACCGCCACCGCCGCCTTGATCGCCGGGTGCGACTGATAACCCTCGATCGCGATGTCTTCGTAACGGAAATCGAAAATCGACTGCACCTCACGATTGAGCCGAAGCTGCGGCAAGGGCAGCTCGTTGCGGCTCAATTGCAGCCGAGCCTGATCCAGATGGTTGTTGTACAAATGTGCATCACCGAGCGTGTGCACGAAGTCGCCCACTCCTAGCCCGCAAACCTGGGCGACCATGTGGGTGAGCAACGCGTAACTGGCGATGTTGAACGGTATGCCAAGAAAGATGTCGCCCGAACGCTGGTACAACTGGCAGCTGAGTTTTCCATCGGCCACGTAGAACTGGAACATCGTGTGGCATGGCAGCAACGCCATCTTCGGCAGCTCGCCGACGTTCCAGGCGTTGACGATCAGCCGTCGCGAATCCGGATTGCGCCGGATTTCGTCGATTACCCATGCGATCTGATCGACCACGCCACCATCCGCCGTGCGCCAGGCTCGCCATTGCTCGCCATACACCGGGCCAAGGTCGCCGTTCTCGTCGGCCCACTCATCCCAGATGCGCACGCCATGTTCTTTCAGGTAACCGATATTGGTTTCCCCGCGCAGGAACCAGATCAGCTCATGCACGATCGACTTCAGGTGCAGCTTCTTGGTGGTGACCAGCGGAAAGCCCTGACTCAGGTCGAACCGCATTTGCCAGCCGAACACGCTGCGCGTGCCGGTGCCGGTGCGATCGGTCTTTTCGGTGCCGTGGTCGAGAACGTGGCGAAGCAGATCAAGGTAAGCGCGCATCCGCCAAGTATAGGTAGGAGCGCACCCGCGCGCGATGTTCTTCGCTTTGCCGAGCATACGATGCTCCGCCATCCCCTCATCGTGGTACGAGCGCGGCGGGCACTGCCCGCCCTGCGGCTTGCAGATCAGCTGGCCAGTGGCAAGGTCGGCGCACGCCGCGACATCACGATCAGCACCAGCCCGACCGCGATCAGCGGCAATGACTGCATTTGCCCCATGGTCACCCACGAGGTGCCGAACAGGTAGCCCAACTGGGCATCGGGTACCCGCACGAACTCCACCGCGAACCGGAAGCAGCCATACAGCAGCGCGAACAAGCCGGAAATCAGGTAGCGCGGACGCGGCTTCAGTGACACCAGCCACAGCACCACGAACATCACCACGCCTTCCAGAAACATCTCGTAGAGCTGCGACGGATGCCGCGGCAGCCGGTCGGGTGCACTCGGAAAGATCATCGCCCACGAAACATCGCTGGGCTTGCCCCACAACTCGCCATTGATGAAATTGCCCAATCGCCCCAGCCCCAGGCCGATCGGCACCAGCGGCGCCACGAAGTCGATGGTGTCGAAAACGTGCAGCTTCTGCCTGCGCGACCACCACCAGCCAGCCACCAGCACGCCCAGCAGGCCACCGTGAAAACTCATGCCGCCATCCCACACTTTGAATAGCGTGAGCGGCGCGGTCCAGATCCAGTCGATGTCGGCGTAGAACAGCATGTACCAGATGCGCCCGCCAAGAATCACCCCCAGCATGCCGTAGAACAGCAGGTCGCCCAGCGCATCACGCGTCACCGGCAGGCGGCCACGGCGGCGTCGATATTCGCCCAGCACGGCCACAAAGAAGAAGCCCAGCAGATACATCAGCCCATACCAGTGCACCTGGATCGGGCCAAGATGAAATGCCACGGGGTTGATGTCGACGACGTAGGGCTGGGACATGGCGACCAGGGGGGCGGAAAAAGTCCGATTGTAGCGGGACACTGCCGCAAGCGATGATCAGCAGGGCTTTCGGCCGGGCTTTGACAGGAAATAGAATCAAGCCTGTCGTCCTGGCGGGGAATCTGGCCGCAAGTTTTTGCTTGACCTTCTTCAAGGATGTCCGCGTTCAGCTCGACCGCCCAGGCTCCAGGCGATCGCACCGGTTTCATGGAGCTTCAGGGGGATTTGATGACGTTTCGTTTTGCGCGGACCTTGCTGTCCGCAGCCTGCCTGCTGTTGCCTGCCGCCATCCTGGCGGCCGACCGGATTCCCGTGGAAGACTTTGTGCACCATGCACAATTGTCCATGCCGACGCTTTCGCCCGACGGCAAGCATCTTGCCGTCAACATGACCTTTGCCGACGGCTCCTCGCACGCGCTGGCTGTCTACGATGTCAGTGACATGAGCAGACCGGTCAGCCTGCTGCGCCTGCCAAAATATGAACTCGCCATCGGCATTGTCTGGGCAAGCAATACCCGGCTGGTGGTGGACAAGGGCAGGCAGGTCGGCTCGATCGACCAACCCGCCGCGACGGGTGAAGTGATCGCCACCGATTTCGACGGCAAGAACCAGGACTATCTCTACGGGCCCGAGACCAGATTCAGCTCGCGTGCCGGTACGCGCGGTACCGACCGGGGCTGGGGGTTCGCGGACGGCGCGCCCACACCGTCCAACGGTCACTTCTACCTGACCACCTACAGTTGGGACAGCAACGACTACAGCACGCTGTACGACGTCGATACCAGCAAGAACTCTCGACGCCTGGTCGGCCAGATCAAGGTGCCCGGGATGCAGTTCATGATCGGCGCAGATGGCAAGGCGCATTACGCCTATGGTCAGACCGACGACTGGGAATACGTGGTTTACCGCCAGCAGGGCAATAGCTGGATGAAGATGAGCGCCGCTGAAACCGGCAGCAGTTTCACTCCGCTTTTTCTCACGCCGGACCGGCAGCATATTTATGCCCGCCATGCTGTTGATGGCGATCCCGATAGATTGATCGTGCAGGATGAAAATGGTGGCAACCGCAAGGTTCTCGCCAGTGACAGTTTCGGCAGCATCGGCACGATCGAGGACACCCCGTATCCGTACCAGCCATTTGCCACCACGCTGGCCACCGGCGTGCCGCAGTTCACCTATATCGACGCGAACTCCGCGCCAGCCAAACTGCATCGGGCGCTCAGTCTGAAATTTCCCGGCAGCCATGTTCACTTCATCGACTTCAGCGAGAACGGCGGCACGTTGCTGTTCTCGGTCAGCAGCGACCGCAATCCCGGCAGCTACTTCCTGATCGACACGACGAATTACAAAGTGACCAAGTTGTTCGACTCCCAGCCATTGATCGATCCGGCAAAGATGGCCGAACGGCGCCCGCTGCGCTTCAAGGCCAGCAATGGCACGGAGCTGGAAGCGATCCTGACGATTCCAACGGGGGCCAACCTGACGAAGTTGCCGATGGTGCTGGTACCCCACGGCGGCCCGATCAACGTGGCGGATCACTGGGGTTTCGATGACGATGCCCAGTTCCTCGCCAGTCGTGGTTATCTCGTTCTGCAGGTCAACTACCGTGGCTCCAGTGGCCGTGGCGGGAACTTCAAGGCAGCCGGCTACCACCAATGGGGTACCGGAATTCAGCAGGACCTGATTGATGCAGTGAAATGGGCCATCGCCGAAAACTACGCCGATCCACAGCGCATCTGCATCTATGGCGCAAGTTTCGGCGGCTACTCGGCAATGATGGCGCCGATTCGGGCGCCTGGCATGTTCAAATGCGCCGTCGGCTATGCGGGAATCTATGACATGGGCATGCGTTACACCAAGGGCGACACGCAGGAAAGCAAGGCAGGTCGCAACGCTTTGCGCATCCAGATGGGTGACGATCCAGCCGAACTGGCCGCCAACTCGCCGGTAAATCTGGCCAGCAAAATCGACCTGCCGGTGTTCCTGATTCATGGTGAAGATGACCAGCGCGCACCGTTCGCCCAGGCCAAGGCCATGCGGGCCGCGCTCGACGCCGCGCACAAGCCGTACGAATGGATGAGCAAGCCAGGTGAGGGCCACGGGTTCTACAGCGAAGAAAACAATATCGAGCGCTACAACAAATTGCAGGCCTTCCTGAAAAAGTACATCGGCCCGGGCGTGCCGGTCGCACCCTAACCCATGAATGGAAGTGACCGCATTGCAGCAGGAGAAGTGGTGACCATGAAGGGACTTTTTAGGCCACTCTTCCAGGTCATGCTGTGCTTGATGGCAACGATGGCGGTTCACGCTGCGGAGCTTCCGTACCAGGATTTCACGCGACACTCGTCGCTGGCCAACCCGGTCATTTCACCTGATGGCAAGCATCTCGCCGTTTCGATCCACAACGATGACGGCAGCTATCAACTCGGCGTGCTTTCACTGCCGGAGCTGAACCCGGTGAGCCGTCTGAACATGGCGGCGCGAACCCTGCCAGTGGATATCACCTGGGTAAGCAACACCCGCCTGGTGATGGACGTGGGTGAAGAGGCCGGCACGCTGGTTGCACCGGAAGACACCGGCGAAGTCGTGGCCGTCGACTTCGATGGCTCGCACAAACGAGTGCTGTACAGCTGGCGCGTGCGGGACACCCGCGGCGCCAACATGAATATTCTGGGCATGGTGCGCGGCGCCGGCTTCATCGCCGGCACGCCACACCCGCTCAACGGTCACGTTTACATCAACGTCAGCCCGTTCCGCGTCCACGCCAGCACGGGTGCGCGCGACTTCGGCCGAACCCTGCTCTACGACGTCGAAACCAGCAGCGGCCACCCCCGCCTGGTCGGACAGATCGAGCAAACCAACATGACGTTCGTGCTGCACGATGACGTGGCCCGCTTTGCCTATGGCAGCAGCCAGGACGACCCCTACAGGACCGACGTCTACAGCCGCGACAATGCCGACGACGCATGGCGGCGGCTACCTGCCAGCATCACCGGCAAGCGTTTCGTACCGTTGCGCATCAGCACCGACGGCAAGCAGGTCTATGCGCTTTACAGCGCCAGTGGCGGTCCTGATCAACTGGTCATCAGCAACCTCGACGGCAGCGCCCGCAAGCTGCTGGCCAGCGATGACTTCTCGTCCGTGGCGGAGGTGCTGTGGACGCCTTATCCGTACCGGCCGTACGGCGTGGTCTTCAACACCGGCAAGCCACGCATCACGTACCTGGACGACAGCATCTACACCCAGGTCAGCCAGGCACTGACGGAAAAATTCCCCGATGAATTTCTCACCGTCACCAGCACCAGCCAGGATGGCATGCAACTGATCATCGGCGCGCAGAGCGACCGTGACCCCGGCACATATGCCTTGTTCGACCGCCGCACGATGAACCTGCAGCCGCTGTTCCGCAGCCTGCCGTGGATTGATCCACAACAAATGTTGCCGCGCAAACCGATCCGGTTCACGACCAGCGACGGCATCACGCTGACCGGCTTTCTAACCATGCCGGCGGGCAGCGCACGCAAGCCGGTGCCGCTGGTCTTGATCCCGCATGGCGGCCCGATCGGGGTGGCTGATTCCTGGCTTTACGATCCGTGGGCACAGTTTCTGGCCAATCGCGGCTATGCCGTGTTGCAGGTCAACTACCGCGGCTCGGGCGGGCGTGGCACGCTGTTTGAGCACGCGGGTTACAAGCAATTTGGCACCGGCATCCAGCAGGATTTGATCGATGGCGTGAAGTGGGCGATCGGGCAAGGCTACGCCGATGCGCAACGGGTGTGCATCTTTGGCGCCAGCTTCGGCGGCTACTCCGCGCTGATGGCACCGATCCGTGCGCCGGGCATGTTCAAGTGCGCGGTGGACTACGCTGGCGTCTCCGACTATGCCATCGAACTGAACCACGCTGACATCAGTCGCTCCGCCAGCGGACGCAACTATTTTGCCCAGGCGATCGGCACGGACGACGCATCGATACGCGCCGTTTCGCCGATCGATCACCTGGATAAATTCAGCATCCCGGTGCTGATCATTCATGGCAAGGACGACGCCCTGGTGCCCTACCAGAACGCCACAGATTTGCGCTCCGCACTGGACAAGGCGGGCAAGCCCTACGAATGGCTGGTGCGCGACAATGAACAACACGGCTTCTACAGCGAGGCGAACCAGCTGGCTTTCTACCAGTCGCTGCAGGCATTTCTGGATAAATACATCGGCAAGGATGCGCACTGACGAAGGACAACCCTGGGCATCGACGCATCGCACTACCCGACGCTCTCGGTCGTCCCTGACGCCGAGGAAGAACTGACCCGGTCAAGCCCATGAATCACGAGAAGGCAATGGATCAAGCAACCGATCAGCAAGACCTGTCCCCACCACGGCACACCTTCGCGTGTGCAGCGTGCGGGGATCTTGCGCGGCTTCCTTCCATGAGGGGCTTGGGAATTTTCTGCAGCAGGTTCGCGCGATGAGTGGTCATACGCAATTCAAGGGAAGTCCGCCGAAAACATGTGACTGGGGGGCGCCGCCAGCCCTCGGGTCGCCGCAAGGGGAAAGGTAATGCACCGCAAGCTTCTTGCCATCGCTGTTTGTGCTTCGCTGCCGTGGCTGGCGGCGACTGCGCACGCGCAAGCCCAGCAGGACAGCGCGAAACACGACGCCGCAACAACCGATAAGGACACTGCGGCGAAACCGGTCGACCGACTGCAAGCCATCCAGGTGACCGGATCGCTGATTCCAAAAAGCCAGATCGACACGGCTACACCCGTCACCCAGATCACGTCCGATGAAATGAAGCGCAAGGGCTTCAAGAATGTCGCTGATGCGCTGCGTTCGCTACCGCAGGCCAATGGCTCGGTACTGGATAACCAGTACACCAACAGTTTCACCACAGCAGCTTCAACCATCAGCCTGTTCGGCCTCGATCCCGGGTTCACACTGATCCTGGTAGACGGCCATCCGCTCGCTGACTACCCGCTGCTGTACAACGGCAGCGACAATATTGTCGACCTGTCGACCATTCCGATGGCGATGGTTGATCACATTGATATCGTGCCTGGCAACCAGTCCGCCATTTACGGATCAAGTGCGATTGCCGGCGTGGTCAATATCATCCTGAAGCAAAAGGTCGAAGGCCATGTTCTCAACCTTCGCGGTGGCGGCTACTCCGAAGGCGGCGGCGGCAACCAGCGCGTGCAGTTGGTGGGCGGCGAGAGCCTGGGCAAGCTGACCGCCACTTACGCGTTCGAGTTTTCCAACCAGCGCCCGATCTATCGCTTCCAGCGCAACTTCATGGATTCCACGGCCGACAACCCGACCCTGGCGCCAGGCGCCACGGCCTACCCGTCGTTGAACTACTGGCGCCTGGACGGCCTGACCAATCACTACATCGATCCGGGCAAGGCCAATTGCGACAAGGTGGCCGATCAATACAACGGCACGGTCGAGTACGCCACACGGCCAGGTGCCCAATACGGCAACTGGTGCGGCAGCCAGTCGACCAACAGCTACGGCACGGTGCTCAACAAGGCAAGGAACTACAGCGGTTACGTCAGCCTGAAATATTCACTGGACAACCACACCCAGTTGTATGGGGACCTGCTGTACAGCAAGAACCGAACCGACTACACGAACGGCTTCAGCTCGTTCTTCTGGAGCACCGGCCTGTACGTACCGAAGTACATCTGGAACACCAACGGCAACGATTTCGAGCAACTGCAGCGCGTCTTCACTCCCGAGGAAGTGGGTACGGCCGCCGACAAGACCTTGCAGCAGTCGAGCTACAGTGGCTCGGTCGGCGTCCGCGGCACCTTCGGTGACTCCGACTGGGCTTATGACGCCTACTTCCACCGCTCGGCCTACCAAACAGACGTCCGTTACCTGCGCCCGCTTGCCGGCAAGGTCGAGAACTATTTTCTCGGCGATCAGCTCGGCCAGGACCCGCTCAACTACAGCGTGCCGGCGTACAACGTTCGACTGGACCGTTTCTACTCGCAGATTCCGCTGAGCGACATTCTGGGATTCAGTGACTACGTCACCAGTCAATCGCGCACCTGGCGGCAGGATCTGAATCTGCAGATCACCAACACGGACCTGTTCGAATTACCGGCCGGCTCGGTGGGCTTTGCCGCCGCCGTGGACAGCGGCAAGCAGTTCTGGAATCAGCCGATCGATCCGCGGGTTCTCGCCGGCGAGTTCTGGGGCACCGGCGGCACCCAGGGACGCGGCAGCCGCAACAACAACGGGGCGGCGATGGAGCTCAACGTTCCGCTGTTCCGCATGCTTACCGCAAGCCTGGCAGGTCGCTACGACAAGTACCGCTACGCCGGCAACAGCGATGGCAGGGCGACGTGGAAGGCGGGCCTGGAATTCCGTCCCTTCGCTAGCCTGCTGATTCGCGGCAACTACGCTACCGCCTATCGCGCACCCGAGATGTCCTACGTATTTGCCGGACAGAGCCGCAGCTTCAGCTCGGTCTATGACTACTACCAGTGTCGCAAGAACTATGGCGACGACGTGATCGCCAGCGACAACTGCGATGGCAAGTACAGTTCGGTACAGATCAACGGCAGCAGTTCCGGCAACCCTCAGCTCAAGAGCATTACCGCGCGCTCGTGGGGCTTCGGCATGGTCTGGTCACCGACGGCCGACTTCAATGCGCATATCGACTATGCACGCATTCCGATCCGCAACGAAATCGCCACGCGTAGCTATGACGGCATCCTGTCGCTCGAGGCAAGCTGTCGCCTTGGCCACACGGTCAACGGCGCGTTGGTCGATGGCAACTCCGCACAGTGCCTGGAAATCAACAGCCTCATCACGCGCGAACCCGCCACTGATCCGTTCAATCCGGAGGGGCTGAGCAAGGTCGTCACCTATCCGATCAACATTTCCTCGGAAGTGGTGGCCAACATCACCGCCGGCGCGCGCTGGCGCATCGACGCCGGACGTATCGGTAATTTCGTGCTCGACGCTGACTACTACCGCGCACTGAAACATACCTACCGGATGTTCCCGGAAGACGCCGAAACCGACGTGCTGGCAAGCCGCGACTGGGGCTTCGGTACCGAGTTCCACCACATTGCCAGCGGCAGCGTTACCTGGAATGCCGGCAGAGTCAGCACGACACTTTATGGCCGGCGTTACGCGCCGACCTGGTCCTACGACGGCAGCCGTCAGGTGGGACCGTGGATCACCTACAACGCCAGCGTGAACTTCGAGGTCAGGAACAACGTCACGCTGTCGCTGATCTCCAACAACCTGCTGGACAAGCATCCGCCACGGGACACCACGTTTGGCGCCTACCCCTACTATGACCAGTTCAATTACAACGGTTACGGCCGCACCGTCATGGCCGAGCTGAACTGGAAGATCGACTGACGATGTGCAAGGTGAAAGGGCCAGCATGAGCTGGCCTTTTCGCTTCATCGCCTGGCTGAAAAAGTGCGCCGCAGTGGACTGATGCCTGCCGAGGACTTCACCCCAGCAACCGCGGCCCCAGAATCAGCGTCCAACTCAGTGCCACCAGCACCAGCAAAACGAACACCGCCGCCGAGCCCATGTCCTTGGCGCGGCCGGCCAACTCGTGGAACTCCGGGCTGACCTTGTCGACCACCGCCTCGATCGCGGAGTTCAGCAGTTCCGCCGACAGCACCAGCAGCGGCGCGAGGATCAGCGCAAACTTTTCCATCCCGCCCTGACCCAGCCACAAGCCCAGTGGAACCATCACGATCGCAAGGCTGGCTTCCAGTCGAAACGACGCCTCATGCTTCCAGCCGGCACGCAAGCCCTTCATGGACCAGCGAAACGCGTTCCAGACCTGCCTCGGCCCACGAAAACCTTCGGCAGCCATCAGCGCTGCCCTCGTCCGGCCCATGGCCGTCGCTGCGGCAAGATCAAACCTGCGATGGACACGTTGTTGGTACTCCCGAGAGCTGGTGATTTCAGACCACGATGATGCCACAAGGACGCCGTTTCATATGCGCTGCGGCGCGCCCAAGCATTGTTCGCACGTCGCTGTCATGTCGCAGTGCAGCTACACCGTACCGACGAATGCGTTACGCTTCGACGGTTGTGGTTCGTTCAGAATCACATGCCGCAGGCACGTGCAAGCACGTCGCCATGGTCTGAAACCCGCACGGAAAATCTATGGCAATCCAGAACCCGCCCGTCTCGCAGACAAAGTCATTCAGTACCGTCTTCCTGATCGAAATGTGGGAGCGCTTCGGCTTCTACGGCATGCAGGTGTTGATGGTCACCTACATGGTGAAGAAGCTCGGCTTTGTCGACAGCAAGGCGAACCTGATCTGGGGCGCCGCCGCGGCGCTGATTTACGCAACGCCAGCCATTGGTGGCTGGGTGGGCGACAAGCTGATCGGCACCCGCCGCACCATGATGATCGGCGCCATGGTGCTGACCCTCGGTTACGCGATGTTGTGGATTCCCACCAACAACGCCTACTTCCTGTACATCGCACTCGGCGTAATCATCGTGGGCAACGGCTTCTTCAAGCCGAACGCCGGCAATCTGGTGCGCAAGATCTACGAGGGTGACGACACCAAGATCGACAGCGCATTCACGATCTACTACATGGCGGTGAACATCGGCTCGACCATCTCGATGCTGCTGACGCCGTGGATTCGTGACTACGTGGGCGCAAAGTACGGCGATGCATGGGGCTGGCATACCGCGTTCGGTGTTTGCGCGATTGGCCTTGTGCTTGGTCTGATCAACTACTCACTGATGTATCGCACCCTGCAGCACATCGGCTCGCCGGCTGACGATGAGCGGGTCGACGTCAAGAAACTCGGCCTGGTATTTCTGGCCGCGATCGGCATGGTCTTCGTTTCGGCTTTCATCCTGCAGAACGAAGGCGTCGCGCGTGTCTGCGTCTATGCCGCTGGCGTGGTCATTCTGGGTATCTTCATCCACCTCATCCGCAGCAGCCAGCAGCATGAACGCGCCGGTCTGGTCGCCGCTTTGGTTCTGGTCGCGCAGACGATCTTCTTCTTCATCTTCTACCAGCAGATGTCGACCTCGCTGAATCTGTTCGCCCAGCGTAACGTCGACCTCTCGTTCAACCTGTTCGGCATGCATTTGTTCGACTGGATTCCCGAGCAGTTTCAGTCGCTCAACGCGATCTGGATCGTGCTGCTGAGCCCGGTGTTGGTGCTGATCTACAACACCATGGGCAAGGTCGGCAAGAATCCGTCGGTGGCCGCCAAGTTCGCCTGGGGCTTCGCTGCCGTGGCGCTCGGCTTCTTCATCTATGGAGTCGGCGCGCGCTTTGCCGTCAACGGTCAGGTCTCGTCGTGGATCATGGTGTGGGGTTACGGCCTGTACTCGTTGGGCGAACTGCTGGTCAGCGGGCTGGGCCTGGCGATGATCGCGCGCTACGTGCCGGCCCGCATGGGCGGTTTCATGATGGGCGCCTACTTCGTGGCCTCGGGTATCTCGCAGTATCTCGGCAGCGTGGTGGCGAACTTCGCCAGCATCCCGACCGACATCAAGGACCCGCTGGTGTCGTTGCCGATCTACACCGCGTTGTTCAACAAGCTCGGTTTTGCCGGCGTGGGCTGCACGATCATCGCCATCGCGATGCTGCCGTTGATGAGCAAGCTGTCCGCCAGCCACTCCGACGCAGCGACCAACAACAACCCGCTACCGCCGGTGCACAGCGAAGAATTCAACACGCCGTCGTGATCCATCGATACCCTCCGCGCGTTGCGTGGCGGGTATCGCAAGTTCGCAGCAAGCCAGGAAAATCTGCATGCCTCATCGGTCCGCCCAACGTATCGGCCCGTTCGCGCTGACGCGCACGCTGGCCTGGCTGCGCATCTGTGCCATCGCCGGGCAGAGTGCCGCGGTACTGGTGTGTGCCTGGTGGATGCATTTGAATGTACCGCTGCTGCCGCTGCTGCTCGGCATCGGTGTTCTCGCCGTGTTCTCGGTGTTCGCTGCGTGGCGACTGACCCAAGCCTGGCCGCTGGGTGAGTGGGAAGCGGTCGGCCACATCGCGTTTGATACCGTAGTGCTTGGTTACTTGCTGTATTTCACTGGCGGCGCCAGCAATCCCTTCATCACCTTGCTGCTGGTGCCGATCGCGCTGAGTGCCGCGGCACTGTCGGCGCGTTCGGTGCTCATCGTATTCGCGCTGGCGGGCATCGCCTACGTGGTGCTGCTGTATTCGCACATGCCATTGCCCACGCCCATGCATGAAATGCCTACCAGCCGCTTCTCGCTGCACGTGGCGGGCATGGGCGTGAACTTCCTGATCATGGCGCTGCTGCTGAGCTTCTTCATCAGTCGGCTGGCCCACGTCTTGCGCCTGCAGCAGCAGGAAGTACAACGCGTGCGGGAACGCGCGCTGCGCGACGAGGGCATCCTGGCGATTGCCACCCAGGCTGCCGGTGCGGCGCACGAGCTCAATACACCGCTATCGACCATGCGCGTGCTGTTGCCCGAACTGCGTCGCGAACATGCTGGCGAAGCAACGCTGGCGGAGGATCTGGCCTTGCTGGAAGGCCAGGTCGATCGCTGCAGCACGATCCTTCGCGAGATGGTCGCCTTCGGCAAGGCGCAACTGTCACAAGAGCCGGAGCGACTGACGCTGGAGCAGTTCATCCATGGTTGCCTGGAGCGCTTCCAGTTACTGCGGCCGGAAGCCGACCTGACCGTATCGCTCGACCCCGACCTGGCACGTACCGTCCTGCGTACGCCACCGGGGCTGCGCCATGCGTTGATCAACCTGCTGAACAATGCCGTCGACGCCTCGGCGACTCATCAATCCGATGTGGTCGAACTGGACGTTTCACGTGAAGGACCGTGGCTGCAACTGGCGGTACGTGACCATGGCCCCGGTTTCGACAACGACGACGAGATCACCGCGCTTGGCCACTCTCAGAAGCAGACCGGACTGGGCATCGGTCTGGCGCTGGCTGAGGCCACCGCCGAACGGCTCAACGGTGAGCTGATTGCCGGCAATACCAGCCACGGCGCCGAGGTGTGCCTGCGCCTGCCGCTGGCGGTAATCGCCGAAAAATAGCTCGCCGGACGTGCAAGTCGAGCCGCTTCCGGCAAGAATGGGCGCTTGATCCACCTTTGGAATCACCCGATGAGCGAGCTGCCCCAGGCCACCACGACACGTCCTTTGCTGCTGGTCGACGACGACGCCACCTTCCTGCGTGTGCTGGCACGCGCGCTCAGTTCGCGCGGCTTCGAGGTGCTCACCGCCAGCAACTTCGACGAGGCGCGTGCGCTGACGCGCCGGCACAACCCGCGCTACTGCGTGGTCGACCTGAAGCTGGGCGAGGAGAACGGCCTGCGCCTGATTCCCGAATTGCACACTTTGGTGCCCGATCTGCGCGTGCTGCTGCTGACCGGCTATGCCTCGATTGCCACCGCGGTGGAAGCGATCAAGCGCGGCGCGCATGACTATCTGGCAAAACCAGTCGATGCGGATGCCGTGGTGCGTGCACTACTCGACGGCGACAACGACCCCGACGAGCACGAGTTACCCGATACCCCCGAACAGCCGCTGGCGTTGCGCCGACTGGAATGGGAGCACATCCAGCGCGTGCTCACCGAATGCGATGGCAACATCTCCGAGACCGCCCGCCGGCTCGGCATGCATCGTCGCACCCTGCAGCGCAAATTGAGCAAGCACCCGGTCCGTGAACGTCCCGACCGGGAAGACTGAGCCGCCGCAGGGCGGGCACGGCCCGCCGTTTCTTTCGCCGGCATTGCAAGAGCTGGCGGGTGGTACTCGTCGCTTTTGCGGGTGATGGACAACGAGCTGGCGGGCAGTGCCCGCCCTACGCTCACATGCCGGCACCTTTTACCGTGCATGCGCGTCTCATGGGCAAGCTGCTGCGACAACGCGCCATCTGTTGCGCGTAAAGCAAAGGCCTATCCTTGCAACCCTAGACCGCCATCCAGAGTAACGCTTGAACACCGTCCCGCTAGGTCTTTGCGCGCTTGCCGTTGCGCTTGCCGCCGGCCCGTCACTGGCCACCGATCCCGTTCTGCAAACCACCACCCTCACGCCGATCTCGGTGCACGCCAGCGACACCATGGTGAGCGAGACGCCCAGCGTGCAGATCCGCGTAAAGCGCGAACAACTGCGGGAGCAAAATGTCACCGAAAGCGCCGATGCGTTGAAGTACGCACCAAACATGATGGTGCGCAAGCGTTATATCGGTGACCCGAACGCGGTGATCAGCGGTCGCAACGCCGGCACGCTGCAGAGCGCGCGCAGCTTGGTCTATGCCGACGGCCTGCTGCTCTCCAACCTGATGACCAATGGCTACGACGGTGCCCCGCGTTGGGGCATGGTGTCACCGCAGGAAATCGGTGCGGTCGACATCATGTATGGACCCTACTCTGCGTTGTATCCGGGCAACTCGCTGGGCACCACGGTGATGATCCATACCGTGCTGCCGCAGCAACTGACCGCCAGCGCAAGCACCCAGTTCTTCAGTCAGGATTACCACGACGCGTATGGCGCCGGCGGCCATTACAACGGCCATCAGGCATCCGCCACGCTGGGCAACAAGCAAGGACGCTTCAGCTGGTTGCTCGAATACAGCCGACTGGACAACCACGGTCAACCGATGCAATACGCCACGGCAAAAGCTGGCGGCAATCCTGCGCTGGCCGTGCCGGTGACCGGCGCCATCGCCGACCAGAATCCCAACGGCAGCCCGCGGCTGGTCTATGGCGCCAACAGCATCGAACACACGGTGCAGGATCAAGCCAAGCTGAAAGTCGGCGTCGATCTCACCGACCATGTCGCCGCACTGTTCACCGTCGGCTGGTGGGATAACCGCGCCGAGGATTTCACCCGCAGCCTGATCCGCGATGGCAGCGGCAACCTGGTCAACGGCGGCGTGATCAGTGCCGCGGGACAAACCTGGACCTTGCCCGCCAGCGGGCTCGCGCCCTCTTCGGCCAGCGACACGCAGATGTTGTACGGCATCGAATTGAACGGCCATCTCGATGGCGGCTGGCGCTGGACCGCGGTAGCCAGCCACTACGATTTCCTGCATTCGCTGGCCAACACCGCCAGCCTGGCCGAACCCGCCAAGCCCAGCAACGGTCCCGGCACGATCGCCAACAAAGCCGGTTCCGGCTGGGACACTCTCGACTTGCGCAGCTCCGGTCCGCTCGGCGACCAGCAGATGTTGTATGCCGGCCTGCATGCCGACCGCTACGTACTGGACAGCCAGGTGCGCAACGCCAGCCAGTGGCTAGGTAATGCCGACGGCGCCTTGGTCAGCGCGTTCGGCGGCCGCACCCAGACCCGCGCACTGTACCTGCAGGATGTATGGAGCTTCGCCGATGCCTGGGCGCTCACCGTGGGTGGTCGACTGGAGCAATGGCGCGCCTACGACGGCCTGCGCGGCAATGCCACAAATACGCTGCGCTATGCCGATCGCCAGCGTACCGATTTCTCCCCCAAGGCCGCGCTGAGTTGGGACTTCGCTGACGACTGGGAGCTGCGGCTGGCGCATGGCAAGGCCGTGCGCTACCCGACCGTTACCGAGCTGTTCCAGGGCAGCCTGTCGGCCAACGCGATCGTCAACAACAACCCGAACCTCAAGCCCGAGATCGACGAATCCAGCGACCTCACGCTCAACCATCATCTGCAGAACGGCCACTGGCGCGTCTCGCTGTACCAGGACCGCATCGCCAACGCGCTGTACTCGCAAACCGACATCACCGTGACGCCCACCGTCACCAGCGTGCAGAATATCGACCGCATGCGCAGCCGTGGCATTGAGGGCGAAATCGGCCTGACCAACCTGTGGCTCGATGGCCTCGATGTGCAGGCAAGCATCGCGTTCAACAACGCCAGGACGCTCAACGACAGCCAATATCCACTGGCCAACGGCAAGGTCTTTCCGCGCATTCCAAAAGTTCGCGCCAGCATCTTTGCCGACTACCGTTTCGCCCCACAGTGGGATGCGTCGCTCGGCATCCGCCACTCGGGCCGCCAGTACGGCTCGCTGGACAATAGCGATTACGTGAACAGCTACGGCGCCGTCAGCCGCTTCACCGTCACCGATGCCAGGCTGCGCTGGCAGTTTGCTCCGGGCTGGTCCGCCGCGCTCGGTGTCGACAACCTGACCAACGAACACTACTGGGTCTACCATCCCTACGCCGGTCGTACCTGGTTTGGCGAACTGCGCTGGGAAATGTAATACCTGACGCCGATCCGCTCCCGCGTGGCGAGAGAGCAGCGAGGCCGGGATTTCGAGGAATGTATATGCGTCGCCTGTTGATCATCCTGTTCTGTCTGCTGCCACTGACCGTGTTCGCCCACGAAGGCATGCACATGGACATGCCCAAAGGCCCCGAGCTTGGCGCCAGCGCCGCGTTCGACAGCCATGGCCGGCTGTATGTGGTGGATGCCGCTGATGGCCACGTACGCCTGCGCCATTCCGACGACGACGGTCGCACGCTGAGTGCGCCGATCGAACTCAACGCCACCGCGGAACGCATCTACGACGAAGGCGAGAACCGCCCGAAGATCGCGCTCGGTCCGCACGATGAGATCTACGTCAGCTGGTCGCAGCCGCGTGCCGCGCCGTGGACCGGCTTCGTGCGTTTCGCCCGCTCGACCGATGGCGGCGCCCATTTCAGCGCACCGCTGACGGTGCAACACGACCGCGCCGAAATCACCCACCGCTTCGATGCACTTGCCGTCGATGGCAGTGGGCGCATCGTGATCGCCTGGATCGACAAGCGCGACCTGATCGCCGCCACCGCTGCCGGCAAGCCCTACCTCGGCGCCGCGGTGTATTACAGCTGGTCGGACGACGGCGGCGTCACCTTTGTGCCCGAACACAAACTGGTCGACCAGAGCTGCGAATGTTGCCGGATCGAACTGGCACGCATGCCCGATGGCCAGATTGCCGCCTTTTTTCGCGGTATCTACGGCGACAACATCCGCGACCATGCGTTCGCCGTGCTGCGTACGGACGGCCAACCCAGCCAGGTAGCGCGCGCCACTTTCAGCGACTGGCATATCGCCGGCTGCCCGCATCACGGCCCCGACCTGGCGATCGGCAGCGACGGCGTCCGCCACGCGGTTTGGTACGACGCGAACAGCGCACCGACGATCCACTACGGCCAACTCGATCCCGGCCACCCGCCGCAGCATGCAAACACGATTGCCAACGCGGGCGCCAGCCATGCGGATGTCGCCGTGCATGAGCATACCGTCTGGGTCGTGTGGAACCAGGTCAACGCGGATGGCTATGCGCTGATGCTGCGCCGTTCGGACGACAACGGCGCGCACTTCGCTGCCGCCCGCGAGATCGCGCGCAGCAGCGGCTCGGTGGGTTCGCCGCAATTGCTGAAAAAGTCGGGGCATGCGTTCGTGGCGTGGAATACCGCACAGGGCTTCCGCCTGATCGAGCTTGCACGATGAAACGCCTGCTGCTCGCCTTCGCGTTGCTACTCCCGGCGATGGCCTGTGCCGGCTCGTTGCAACCACTCGCCGCTGGCGATATTGCCGCGCTGGTCAAACCACCGACGCACGGCGAACGGATCATCGCGCTGTGGGCACTCGACTGCGCATATTGCGAGCCCAACCTGCAAGCACTGGCCAACCTGCAACGCCAACATCCCAATCAGATCGAACTGGTGATCGTCACCACCGACAGCATCGATCAGGCGACGGCGATCGAGTCACGCCTGCGCGGTATGCAGATGGACGGCTATGCAAACCGCGCCTATGCCGAAGCCTCGCCGGAACACATCAACTTCCTGCTCGATCCGAACTGGGGCGGCGAGACGCCGCGCGCACTGGTGATCCGCGCTGATGGAAGTCGGCTGGGCATCAGCGGGGCGCTGACGCCGGCCCAGTTGCGCAAGCTGCTGCAGGGCGGGGCTTGCCCGCCGCCAGCACAACCGCACGAGCCGGCGGGCAACGCCCGCCCTACGCCCGGTCGTGTGTGAGCGCACCCTGTGCGCGATGCCTTTCGGCCACATGACGGAGCGCATCGCGCACAGGGTGCGCTGCTACATGATGGGCCCGCTTTCTAGGGTTGTTCGACGCTGTCGGCTGGCGCCGGCTCGGGAATCTCGGTGGTGCCATCGTCTTCGTCGCCGTAAATCGCCACATGCGGTAGGCCATCCGCGCTGATCCAGCCGCGATACATGCCATCGGTGTTGAACGGAATCGAAATGTGGCCCTGCGCATCCAGCGCAATTGCGCCGCCATTGCCGCCCATCGATGGAATGTCCTGGTTGATCACTTCGGCCGCCGCGCGCTTCAGTGGAATACGCATCTGGGTCGCCTTCATGCAGATCGCGTGCGCGGCCACCGTGCGGATGTAGAACTCGCCCCAACCGGTGGCTGAGACTGCACAGCCGGAATTTGCGTAGGTGCCGGCGCCGATGATCGGTGAATCGCCGATCCTGCCCCAACGCTTGTCCGTCATCCCACCCGTCGACGTACCTGCGGCCAGATGACCTTCTGCGTCCAGTGCCACCGCCCCCACCGTGCCGAAATGCTTTGCGGTTTCCTCATCCGCATGCGGCTTGTTCGCGGCATCTTCCTTCAACGCCTTCTGCAGCTGCTGCCAGCGCGCGTCGGTGCGGAAGTAGGACGGATCGACTAGCGGCATGCCGATGCTCTGGGCAAACTCCTCGGCACCGGCACCGGAAAGCATCACGTACGACGACTGCTCCATCACCGCTCGCGCCAGCAGGATCGGGTTCTTGACCCGCTGCACGCCGGCCACGGAGCCGGCACGCAGCGTATAGCCGTCCATGATCGCCGCATCCAGTTCGTTATGGCCGTCGTGAGTGAACACTGCACCCTTGCCAGCATTGAAGTTCGGATCGTCCTCCAGCACGACAAGCGCCGCGCTGACCGCGTCCAGCGCACTCTTGCCCGACTTGAGTTCGCGGTAGCCGTTGTTCAACGCCAGCGTCATCGCCGTGCGCACCGCCAGCTCTTTCGCCGGCGTCATATCGTGCTTGATCACGCCGGCACCGGCGTGGATCACCAGTACCGGTGTAACGGCGGCGTGGCTCGTGGCGGTGATTCCGGAGATTGCAAACGCAGCAAGCAGATAACGCAACTTCAAGACACTCTCCCGATCGGTGACCGGGCGAGTATAGCCATCCTTTGGAGCTACTTCGGCTGGAAACGCACGCGGTTGCCGTGCAGCTCCATCTTCACACCGGCAATGTCGGCCACCCTCTGCAAGGCGGTGCCCGCAGGCATGTCGTTGAACGACAGCGTCACCGCGCCGTTGCCGAGCGCCTCCGGATTGATCAGCGTCCAGCCCGCCTTTTTCGCTATCGATTCTGCCGCAGCACGCGCGGTGCCGTTCTTGATGTGCTCGGTCACCTTGACCGGCGAAGCCTCGGCGATCACCCGTGCCGGGCAGCCAAGCTCAGGCGTGACGTCAATGACATACGCATGCTTGCCGTCCCCTGCTTTGCCTGAGGTATGCAAGGGCTGGCCGAGTGCCCCATGCAACTGGCTGTGCGCAAGCGGTGCGGCACCCACGTTGCCTACGGCAAGATCCATACGCACCTGACCATCACTCAAGGGCGTCGTCGTTGCCTGCACCATCAGACTGCCCACGTTCGCCGTCGCTGCCTCGCCCGACACCGCGCACAACGCGATATCGACTGCCTGTGAATTTGCTTTGGCGCCATCGTCAGTCGACAGCTCGACCAACATGTGCAGCTGATATTCGGGACCGTTTACTTTCTGGCTTGCCGGCGTTTTCTGCGTTGTACTGGCGGCATAGACCGCGCCGGTCACGAGCAAGGCGAGCGCCACGCCGGAAAGCATTCCGGCACGCTGACGCAGCCGGTTCGGCGAGGGTTGTTTCAACATGGCAATACGCTCCGTGAGTGGATGACGCGGGGACCAACTGCAACCCACCGGCAGGGCGAATGCTGCCGACTGGGTCTTCAACATGGCGGTGGCGTAGCTGCGCCGTTGTTCACCGTGAACACGCAGTACTGCGGCATCACAAGCCAATTCCTGATCGTGGCGAAGTGCGGCAAGCGCCCACCATGCCAACGGATGAAACCAGCACAACGCCGCCGCAACCTGCGCGAGCAGACACCACCAGCCATCGTGGCGACGTGCGTGGGCAGCCTCGTGCGCAAGGATCAACGTGCGCTCGGCGCAGTCATAGCGCTGTTCGAAATCTGCCGGCAGCACGATGCGCACATGCCAGGCGCCAACCAGGGCGGGCCCCACATCCGTGCCGAGCGCGCGCAGCACCGGCCAGCGTGATGGCATCTCGATCACTGGCGTGGCGCCGCGCAGCCGCGTTCGATAACGCCGCTGTGCGACCGTCGCCAACAGCAGGCTGACCACGATGCCTGTCAGCCAAAGCAACGACGCACACGCACGCCAATCGAAGCTGCCAGCGGAGGAAACATGGGCCGGCAGCGAACTTCCAACCGAAGCAATCGCAATCACCATCGGTGGCAGCAGGGACACCGGCGCTGCTGCATGCGGCAACTGACTGGCCAGCATCGCCAGCGGCGGCAGCAGCCACAACTGGAACGCGCGCTCGGTGCCGAACAGGCGGCGACAGGGTTTGCGCAGCAGCGCGACTACCAGCACGGCTGCGGTAAACGCGAGGATCAGCAACCAGCCGCGGCCCAGCCAGTCGATCGTCAGCAGGTCATTGCTCATCGTCGAGCTCCTTCAGCAACTTGCGCAGCTCGGCAATGTCTTTTTTCGTCAACTTCCGTTGTTCGGAGAAGTGCGCCACCAGCGGCGCCACCCGACCGCCGAACAGACGGTCGAGCAAGCCTTTGCTCTCCTGCTGCACGTAGTGCTCACGCGCCAGCAACGGCGTGTACAGGTAACGACGGCCATCGCGCTCGGCATGCACGGCCTTTTTCCGCAGCAGACGGTTGAGCAGCGACTTCACCGTACCTTCCTGCCAGCTTTGCGCGGGACCGACTTCGGAAAGGATTTCCTCGGCCGTGCGGGGCGCTTGTCGCCACAACACATCCATCACTACTGCTTCGGCTTCACTGATTGCCATGACGCACCGTTTACACGTGTAAGTGGCTTGATGCTTACACGCGTAATTGATCGAGTCAAGCATTCATTGTTACCGCGCACGATGAGTCTTCATGCAATAGACGAAGGGCATCGAAAGTCACCCAGGCCCTTGCGTAGAGCGGGTCGCACCATCGAAACAACCCGCCTCGGACCTTGGTACAAGGTCAGTCGAGGTCAATCCGTCGTATCCTTGTCAGCTGACTCTCCCTGAGGAAGGCACAGCATGGACAAGGTTTCCCCCAACGCCGCACAAGCCCTTGATGGCTTGCTGTTCGATGGCATGACGATCGCCGCCGGTGGCTTCGGCCTGTGTGGCATCCCCGAGAACTTGATCGGCGCCCTACTGAACGCTGGCACGCGGGACCTGACCATCGTGGGCAACAACGCCGGCGTGGACGATTTCGGCATGGGCCCGCTGCTGAAGACGCACCAAGTCAAGCGCGTGTATGCGTCCTACGTGGGCGAGAACAAGGAATTCGAGCGACAGACGCTGGCTGGCGAACTGGAACTGCACCTGACTCCGCAGGGCACGCTGGCCGAGAAGCTGCGCGCCGGCGGCGCCGGTATTCCTGGTTTCTACACGCGTACCGGGTTCGGCACCAAGTTGGCCGAAGGCAAGGAAACCAAGGTTTTCAACGGCAAGGAATACGTGCTGGAAGAAGCGATCACCGCCGACCTGTCGATCGTCAAGGCGTGGAAGGGCGACGCGCACGGCAACCTGGTGTTCCGCGAAACCGCGCGCAACTTCAATCCGATGATTGCCACCTGCGGCAAGGTTTGCGTGGCCGAGGTGGAAGAGCTGGTGCCAGTGGGTTCACTGGACCCGAACAACATCCACGTGCCAGGCATTTATGTCGACCGCATCGTGCAGGGCGCCAGCTACGAAAAGCGCATCGAGTTCCGCACGATTGCAGGCGTGGCTGCGGGCAAGGAAAACCCGACCCGCGTGGGCATGGCCAGGCGCGCCGCACAGGAGCTGCAGGACGGCTTCTACGTGAACCTTGGCATCGGCATTCCCACCATGGTGGCGAACTACATTCCTGACGGCGTCAATGTCACGTTGCAGTCGGAGAATGGTTTGCTCGGCATCGGCCCGTTCCCCAGCGAAGACCAGCTCGATCCCGACCTGATCAACGCCGGCAAGCAGACCATTACCACCCTGCCCGGCTCCAGCTTTTTCTCCAGCGCTGATTCCTTCGCGATGATTCGCGGCGGCCACATCGACTTGTCGATTCTTGGCGGCCTCGAAGTTTCGGCACACGGCGACCTGGCCAACTGGATGGTGCCGGGCAAGATGGTCAAGGGTCCGGGTGGTGCGATGGATCTGGTCAGCGGGGTCAAGCGCGTAGTGGTGCTGATGGAGCACTGCGCGAAGGATGGCAGCCCGAAGATCAAGACCGAATGCGACCTCCCGCTGACCGGCAAGCAAGTGGTCGACCTGATCATCACCGACCTGTGCGTGTTCGCGGTCGAGAAAGGCAAGGGCTTGACCCTGCTCGAACTCAACGACGGCGTGAGTCTGGCTGACGTGAAGGCAAAGACCGGCTGCGCGTTCACCGTGGCACCGTCGCTGCAAGCTGGATGACTGGAGGGCGGGCACTGCCCGCCGCTTTGCGCAGGAATCGAAAAAGTCGGCAGACAGTGTCTGCCCTACGAACCTGACCTTGCCACGGCATCGGCTGGCAAGGGATGCGGAAAACGGATACTGGCAATATGGCCGCTACCTGGAATGGTCTGCAGTTCCAGCGGCCATGCAAACCGATCGCTGATGCGCTGGGCAATCGCCAGTTCAAAACCATGACGGTCCACGCCCTCGCCAACCGGCAACGCACTGGCGGGCAGCGGGGATTCCACCTGCACATGGTTGCGCACACTGATCAGACCCGGCGACACGGTGACCACCAGGCTGCCCTGCTCGGTCTGTTGCGACGCGTTGCGGATCAACTGCCAGCACAACACCGACAAGGCCTGTGGTGAACCCTGCAGAGCAAACTGCGCCGACTCTTCCAGCCGCAATTCAATGGGCCGTCCGGCCAACATTTCACGGGCTGCGTCCAGCTCTTCACGCAAGACATCGTTGACCAGAAAACGCCGTTCATCCGCGGAGCCATCGGTTTCGCGAGCGAGCACCAGCAACGCCTCCACCAGCACTTCCATCTCGCGCGCAGCACGCTTGATCCGGCGCACCGAACGAACGCCAAATTCACTCAGCCCCTCCTCTTCGGCCAGCATGTCAACCGACATCTTGATCACCGTGAGCGGACTGCGCAGTTCGTGGCTTGCATCGCGGGTGAAATTTCGCTCGCGCTGGTTGTAGCTGGCCAGACGCACGGCAAATTTGTGCAAACCGCGAGTCAAGGACGCAACATCCGCGTCGGTATGGGTGGTCAATTGCTCGACCTTCAACAGACCCGGATCAGGCGACTGACCATCCCAGCGATTGACCACCCGCGCCAGCGCACGCACCGGACGCCAGGCGCGCCGCGTGGCACTCCATGCCAGCGCAGTGATGATCACGATGACCAAGATCACCAGCGACGTCGGCACCACGCTGTACATCCCCAACACGCAGACACCCACCACCGTGAGAAACTGCAGGGTGAACACGGCAGCAATGCGGCGGCGAAAAGCGCCCGCCTGTGGACTCAACGATGTCGCCTTGCTATCCATTACCTGTTTGCATCATCCCGATTCATGCCGTCTCGGCGACGGAAGCCACCTCGGATTCAAGATCCGCAAGGCGATACCCGGCGGAATGGATCGTGTGTAGCAGAGGATGTGCGAAGGGTTTGTCGATGACCCGGCGCAAGTTGTACAGATGCGAGCGCAAGGTGTCGGAGTCCGGCAGCGTGTCGCCCCATATCTCGCGCTCGATATCACGCCGACTGACCACCCGCGGCGACTCGCGCATCAGGATGGCCAGCAGCTTCAAACCGATCGGCGACACGGTGAGTTCCTGCCCCCCGCGCGTGAGCTGCAAGGTGGCGGTGTCGAGCGTCATATCGCCCACGGACAAAAGCTCGGTGGACACCTGGCGGCGGTCGCGGCGGATCAGCGCACGCACCCGCGCTTCCAGCTCACGCACTTCGAACGGCTTGACCAGATAGTCGTCGGCGCCCGCTTCAAGACCGGCGAGTTTGTCTTCCAACGTGTCGCGCGCGGTCAGCATCAGCACGGGCGTGGATTTCTTGGCTTCCTTGCGCAGCTTGCGACAGACTTCAAGGCCATCCAGACCGGGCAACATCAGGTCCAGCACCAGCACGTCATAGCTGTTGGAAACCGCCAGATGCAGGCCGCTGACGCCATCGGCAGCGTAATCCACGGAGTAGCCGCGGCGCTCGAGAAATTCACCCACCATTTCGGCGATCTGGCGGTTGTCTTCGACCAGAAGAATCAGGCCTGACTGCTCGTCGTGTACGGTCATCGTCGTCTTCCCCATCCGTGATTTCACATAAGTGAAGATGAAAGCGTCAGCGCGGTGAGGGTAACGTGAAAGCAGCCAGCACAATTCAGAATCCGTTCGGCTTCAGCTGTCAGTGCAGCAGCGGGAGCAACGACTTCCACACGGTATCGAGCACTTGTGGCTCCGCGCTGGCTACCGGATGCAGGCCATCGTTTTGCATCTTCGCCGGATCAAGTGCAACACCTTCGAGCAGGAACGGCACCAGCGCGGTGCGGTGGCTTCGCGACAGATCGGCATAGATCGCGCGCAGACCATCGCGATACTGCGGGCCGTAGTTCACCGGCAATTCGATCCCGACCAGCAGCACGCGCACCTTCGCCTGCTGCGCCTGCGCGATCATCGCCTCAAGGTTGGCCCGCAGTGCCGGCAGCGGCAGGCCGCGCAAGCCATCATTGGCACCCAGTTCGAGCACCAGCACGGCAGGCCGATACTTGGCCAGCAGCGCCGGCAGGCGATTGCGCCCGCTCAACGAGGTTTCGCCGCTGATGCTGGCATTGACCGCGGTCCACTTCGGCACCATGTTGGACAGGCGCGCATCCAGCAGATGCACCCAGCCGTATTCCACCGGAATGTTGTGTGCGGCCGAGAGCGAGTCGCCCAACACCAGCACGGTCTTCGGCGCAGCTGCCTGGGCCGCGCCCAGCCAACCCAGCCACAGCACACCGCACAACCACCAGCCAAGGCTTCGACGCATGAGTGATTCTTCCCAACCGCTGCTTGAAGCCCGTGATGTTAGCAAGTCGGTTGACGGCCCCGAAGGTCGGCTGGATATTCTCGACAAGGTCAGCCTGCAGATTCATCCCGGCGAAAGCTTTGCCATCGTCGGTACTTCCGGCTCCGGCAAGACCACCCTGCTCGGCCTGCTGGCGGGGCTGGACACGCCGACCAGCGGCAGCATCGTGCTCGACGGCCATGCGTTGCAGACGCTCGATGAGGAAGCGCGCGCCGACCTGCGCCGGCGACTGGTCGGCTTCGTCTTTCAGTCCTTCCACCTGCTGCCGGCACTGACCGCCGAGGAAAACGTGATGCTGCCGCTGGAACTGGAAGGCAGCAACGATGCGCGGGCGCGGGCACGCGACGCGCTTGAAGCGGTGGGCCTGAGCACCCGTCGCCGCCACTACCCGGCTCAGCTTTCCGGTGGCGAGCAGCAGCGGGTAGCGATCGCCCGCGCCTTCGTGCATCGTCCGCGCGTGCTGTTCGCCGACGAACCCACCGGCAACCTCGACCAGCGCACCGGCCACCACATCTGCGACCTGCTGTTCGGACTCAACCGCGACCATCACACGACCCTGGTGCTGGTGACTCACGACGCCACGCTGGCCGCGCGCTGCGATCGTCACATCGAACTGGAAGAAGGTCGCGTGCTGCTGACTCCCGAGGAGCGCGCGTGAATCTGCTACGCCTGTCCCTGCGCAGCCTGCGCCGCGAATGGCATTTACCCGAGCTGCGCACGCTGGCGGCATCGCTGGTGCTTGCGGTGGTCGCACTGGGTGTGGTTGCCACGCTAGCGACGCGGATCGAGCGCGGCATGCTGGCCAGCGCCGCCGAACTGATCGGCGGCGACATCGGCATTTCCTCGCCGCAGGCCTTGCCGCCTTCGTTCGCTGACCAAGCGAGCAAGGATCATCTGCAGATCACCCGCACCGCCAGTTTCCCCAGCGTGGCGTTCGCCCACGAACAAACCCAGTTGCTCGATGTGCAGGCGGTGGATACGCGCTACCCGCTGCGCGGAACACTCGAACTGGGTGGCGCCGCCGCGAACAAAAGCGGCGGCCCTGCCGCCGGCGAGGTCTATCTCGATCACCGCGCGCTGGTCGCACTGAACCTGCACGTTGGCCAGCCACTGCAACTGGGTGGGCGCACGCTGACCATCGCCGCCGAACTGATTCGTCAGCCCGACGGCGGCGAGTTGCTGGCGCTGGCGCCACGCGCACTGATGAACCTCGCCGATGCGGAACAAGCCGGCCTGCTTGGCGTGGGCAGTCGCGCGCGCCATCGTCTGCTGCTGGCCGGCACGCCGACGGCCGTGCAGCACTGGCGCAACTGGGCCCAGACAACCATCTTGCCGCAAGGTGCCGAACTGATCACGCCGGAGCAAACCCAGGAGCGCATGCGCAACGCGTTCGATCGTGCCGGTGCGTTCCTGCGTCTGACGGCGCTGCTGTCGGCCTTGCTGGCCGGGATTGCGATTGCCTTGTCGGCGCAACGCTACGCACGCCGCAAGATCGCCGAGGTCGCCCTGCTGCGTGCGCTGGGCACGCCACGCCAACGCGTGCTGGCACTGTTGCTGGGCACACTGGTCGCGCTGGCAGTGCCAGCGACGTCGCTCGGCATCGCGCTCTCGCTGGGGTTGTCGCAACTGGCGTGGATGCTGGCCAGCCAGTTGTTTGGCAACGTGCCCACGTTGTTGCCACTGCTGCCGTCGTTCGCGGCAGCCGCCATGGGTATCGCCGTGCTGATTGGCTTCGCCCTGCCGCCACTGGCGCGACTGGCCGAGGTGCCGCCGGTAGCGGTGTTTCGACAGAGCGTGCAGCGACGGGCACGCCGCTTCGACGCGCTGTATTTGGTCCCGCTGCTGGTCGCCCTTGGCCTGATCTGGACGCAGAGCAGTTCGCTGCAACTGGCCGGCATTCTCGCCGCGAGCCTGCTTGGCGTAGCGTTGATCGCGGCACTGCTGTCGGGTGTCTTGCTCTGGCTGGCGCGCCGCGTCGCGCCCGGCGCCCATCCGGCAATGCGGTTGGGTTTGGCCGCGCTGGCGCGGCGACCGGCGTTGAGCGTGATCCAGGCCACTTCGCTCAGCCTCGGCCTGTGTGCGCTGCTGTTGCTCGCGGTGGTGGCGCCGTCGTTGCTGCAAGGCTGGCGCCAGGAGCTGCCGGCAGATGCACCGAACTGGTTTGCACTGAACCTGCAGGACGACCAGCGCGCCGGCTTCGCACAATCACTGGGCACCATCGGTGGCAATCAGCTGAACATGCTGCCGCTGGCTGTCGGCAAACTCACCGCGATCAATGGACGCCCGATTGACCAAATCCATTTCAATGACGAACGCGCGAAGGACTGGGCCGATCGGCAATTGCGCTTGTCGTGGTCGGCCGATTTGCCGCCTGCAAACCAGGTAGTCGCCGGCCATTGGCAAGGCGCCCAGCCGGCGCAGGCCGAGGTTTCGGTCGATACGATGTGGCGTGACATGTTCGGCCTGAAACTCGGCGACACCATGCGTTTCGACATCGGCGAGGGACACATCGACGCGACCGTCAGCAGCGTACGCAAGGTCGACTGGAGTTCGTTCCGGGTCAACTTCTTCCTGCTGCTCGATCCAGCCCACGCGGGCGACCTGCCGCATAGCTGGCTGGCCAGCTTCCATCTGCCGTCCGGGCATGCGAAGCAGCTTGCCAAGCTGTCGCGCGACTATGCCAACCTGAGCATGGTGGACGTCGACTCGCTGCTCGACCGCGTGCGCGAAATCATCGATCGGGTGGGCAATGCGGTGCGCTGGATTCTCGGTTTCAGCCTGCTCGCCGGTGCGCTGGTGCTGGCTGCCTCACTCGCCGCCAGCGCGGCCGAACGACGCCATGAAGCGGCGCTGTTGCGCACGTTGGGTGCGCGGCGTGCACAGTTGCGCGTGGCAGCAGCCTGCGAGTTCGCCCTGCTTGGGCTGGTCGCGGGGCTGACGGCGGCTTTGGGTGCGGCGGGTGCGGGCGTGTGGCTGGGCCGAGCCGTATTCCATATCGATGGCTTCTTCCCGCCGCTCGCGCCGCTCGCCCTGGCAGCACTGACGGCTGCCTTTGTGGTGATGCTGCTGGGCCTGGTCGGGACGCGCAAGGTCAGTCGCACACCGCCGATGCGCCTGTTGCGCGATAGTTGATTCACGTCATCGGCACGCCCCATCAACTGCCGCTGGCTGCTATTTCATGGAGGCAAACTACCTGCTTCTGCCTGCACATGGATGACCGTTCGGATGCTCTGGATCTTTGGCGTGGCGAGCCTGTTGGCCGCCCCCATGCTGTTGCGCTGGCAAGCGCGTTTCTTCTATGCCGCCACGTTGCTCTACGGACTGGGCGGACTGATCGCCTATGCGATCTATGAAACGGGCTCTCCTGACCATCACGGCTCGCCCGGTGATGCTTTTGGACTCGGCGTGCTGGTGGTGTGCTTCGTCATGCTGGCGGCCTGCCTTCTACTGATGACCTTGATTCGCCTGCTCGCACTCGGCGTGCACCGGCGCTGGCAACGCTCCCGAACACCGGATCAATCGTGCGACTGCTAGAGTAACGGGCCGTCATATTTGCGCTCTGAATGAACACACGTGCATGGCAAACGAGTCTTCGTGAGGAATGGCTGCTGTGGTTGTTCACGGCGCTGGCGGTCGCCTTGGCGCTGCTCGATCCGCAACCGCTAGACAACTATCGACGCTGGCTGCAGTTGCCGACACTGGCCGGCTTGACCGGACTGCTGATCGCGATACAGGGCATTCGTGACAGCGGGCTGGTGCAACATGCGGCCGTGCTCGTGGTGGCACGTGCACATTCGCTGCGCAGCCTGGGCTTGTTGCTGGTATCGGCGACAGCGTTGCTGTCGATGGTGCTGACCAATGACGTGAGCCTGTTCCTGATCGTGCCGCTGACGCTGGCGATCGGTCGCGTATCCAACTTGCCGGTGCTGCGCATGGTGGTGCTGGAAGCGCTGGCAGTGAATGCCGGCTCCACGCTCAGTCCGATCGGCAATCCACAGAACCTGTTGCTGTGGCAGCACTCGCATCTTTCGTTCCTGCACTTCACGGCGGCGATGCTGCCGGCAGCTGGCGTGATGCTGGTGCTGGTTGTCGCGTTCACCTGGCTGTGGCTTCCGCGCGACCGCGTCGCGCTGTCGTCGGAACGGATCGACGGCGCGGTGATATCCGCACGACTCGGCACGTGGTCGATCGCTGCGCTGATCGGCATGGTGTTGTTGATGGAATTCGATCAGGCGCCGCTGGGGGCGCTGTTGCTGCTCGCGCTGTTTGTACTGCGCGCACGTTCGAGCCTGCTGCGGATCGATTGGCTGCTGCTGGCCACGTTTGCCGCGATCTTTCTTGGCCTGGGCCATTTTGCCGAGCTGCCCTGGATACAGCAGGCGTTGGGACGGCTCCACTTCCAGCAGCCATTGACCTTGTATGCCAGCGGCATCATCGCCGCACAACTGATCAGCAATGTGCCGGCCACGGTGTTGTTGCTGGAGCGCGCGCCGGACACCATCGCACTGGCAGTTGCGGTGAACGTGGGCGGCTTTGGCATGGCGATCGGTTCACTGGCGAACCTGATCGCGCTGCGTCTGGCGCAGCAGCCGCACGGACTGCGACTGCTGCACCGGGTGTCGGTACCGTTCCTGCTGATCTGCGCACCACTGGTCTATCTTGTCTGGCGCTGGCTGAGCTGACCGCTTCGATCAATTGTCGTCGTCATCGTGCGGCACGCTGACCTTGCCTTTCACGCCCGCGTGACTGACATCACCACTGCCTTTGGCGCCGAGGTTGAAGTCACCGGCCACGTCGCGAACATCGAGGTCGCCCGAACCCAAGGTATCAGCCCGCACGTTGCCCCCCACCTTCTTCAGCGTGACATCGCCCGAGCCGATGCTGCCGACGCGGGCATCACCGCTGATGCCTTCGGCCTTGAAGTCGCCAGAGCCCACCGAGCCAAGATCCAGACTGCCAATGTCGGTGGCATCGATATCCCCCGACCCGACACTGGCGCCGAATTTTCCGGACAGTTGCCGCACGTGCAGGTCACCGGAACCCACGCTGGCCTGCAGTTGCTGCATGCCGCTGACCTCGGCGTCGCCGGAGCCCACGCGCAAGGTCACCGGCAGGTTGGCCGGCAATTGCATGGTGACTTCAAGGCTGGAATAGGCGTTGGCGCCGAACAAGCTGAAGCTGAAGCCGCCATCACCGCCGATGTCGATCAGCAACTGGTCACCGTCGCGGCGTTGGGTGACTTGCAGCTTGTCCAGCACAGCCTGACTTGATGCACAGGCGCGCCCGGTCAAGCTGGGACTCTTGCCAGGGTCACTGCCGGTGAGGTGCAGATCCTGGCTGTGCACGTCGATCTGTACCCCGTGCACGCCAGCCAGATCCAGTTGCAGGTTGCGCGGCGCCTGGTACTTGCAGTCGGTGTTGGCAAAACAGGAAAGCGGGGCAAGCAACAGGGCTGCGATAAACAGGCGGCGCATGGTTTTCTCCTTGAGGGATGTTGCCGAAAAACGGGACTGCAGTGAGATGCCGCTGCTCGGCAAAAGGTTGCAGGCATGAGTGAAGCATGAACGCGCAAGTCAACCTGCCTTCGCCCGCCGCGTTGTTCTTGTGTACCTGCCACGGAGAGTGACCATGCATCGCAAGACCCTGCTCGCTTCGACACTGGCTCTGATGATTGCCGGCTCGGCATCGCTGGTGATGGCCCAGAGCGCCCCGCCGCCGCCACCGCCTGCCGCACAGGCGATGGTCGGAAAACACATGCATTCGGGCCATGGCGACAGCCACCATGGCATGCGCGAACACGGTGCCGACCAGCAGCGTGGCGGCGTGATCGGCGATCTGCGCGGTCTGGAACGGCTGTACATGCAGTCCGGCCGCAGCAAGGAGATGACGGCGGTCTATAACGACGTGCTGACCAAGTCGCAGGACCCGCGCGTACGCGACTACGTCTATCACCGTCTGGCTCGCCTGCAGGCACAGCCGGCCAACGTGGATCAGGCGATTGCCACGCTGCGCAAGGGGCTCGACGAAAACCTGGCCAACGAGGCGAAGATGCGTGCCGAGCACGAGCAGAGGCGCGCTGCCTGGCAGCAGCGCGCCGACAAGACGGCGCCAGCAGCGAAGTAACTTCGAGAAAGCGCTTGCACAGCAGCGGCACGACGGCTTTGGTCGTCGTGCCGCGTCAGGCCTCCTGCTCGGCCTGTTTGGCGCGTTGCCACAGTTGTTCCTGCTCGCCCAGCGTGAGCTCGGCGAATGGCGTGCCATCCGCGCTGGCAAGTTGTTCCATCTGCCGGAAGCGGCGCTCGAATTTCGCATTGGCATGACGCAGCGCCGCGGAGAAATCCACGCCGGCGTGGCGCGCCAGATTCACCATCACGAACAGCACGTCACCGATTTCATCCTGCACGCGTGCCGGATCAGCACCGTTGGCGAACTCCACGCGCACCTCTTCCACTTCTTCGACCAGTTTCTCCAGCACCGGCATCGGCCCGGGCCATTCGAAACCGGTAGCGGCAGCACGCTGCTGCAATTTGTGCGCGCGCTTCCATTCCGGCAGCCCGGTCGAGATGCCCGCCAGTGCGCTGTCGTCCGCCGGCTTGCCCTTGTCCGCACGTTCCGCCGATTTGATCTGCTCCCACGCCTGCATCTGCTCGGCGAGGTCGGCATAACGCGTGTCGCCGAACACATGCGGATGACGGCGCAGCATCTTCGCGCTGATCGCGTGGGCGACATCGGCAAATTCGAACAATCCTCGCTCTGAGGCCATCTGCGCGTGAAACACCACCTGCAACAACAGGTCACCCAGTTCATCGCACAGATCGGTCCAGTCCTGCCGATCAATCGCGTCAGCCACTTCGTAGGCTTCCTCGATCGTATAGGCGGCGATCGAGGAAAAGTCCTGTTGCACGTCCCACGGACAGCCGTTTTGCGGATCGCGCAGACGCGCCATGATTGCCAGCAGATCCTGCAAGCTGTGACGAGGCTGCTCGCTCACAACGTCTGCAACCGTGCGGCCCAGTCGACCGTGCAATCACCCACGGCGATGAATTCCGGATTCAGCAGCGACTCGCCGCGGTTGTAACGGAATGGCTGACCGGCAAGGTCGAGTACCGCACCACCCGCTTCATCGAGCACGCATTGCGCTGCTGCCGTGTCCCATTCGCTGGTGAGGCCCAGCCGCAGATAGACGTCCGCATCGCCGCGCGCTATCAGGCAAAATTTCAGCGACGAACCGAGCGGCACCATGTCGTAATCGCTGCCGATCAAACGCTGCAATGCATCACTCCGCGCGCCGCCATGCGAACGACTGCCAGCTACCGTAGGCGACGCCGCCAGTGGCCGGGCATGGATGCGTTGCCAGTCGCCATCCACGCTGGTCTGCAGCCAGGCACCGTGGCCGTGCTCCGCCACGTAAAGCTCGCCGGTGACTGGCGCAAACACCACGCCAAGCACGCTGCGCCGCTCATCGATCAGCGCAATGTTGACGGTGAACTCGCCATTGCGCTTGACGAACTCACGCGTGCCATCCAGCGGGTCAACCAGCCAGTAACGCGACCAATGCTGGCGTTCGGACCACGGCAACGCCTTGGCCTCTTCCGACAGCACCGGCAACGGCATCTCGAGCGTAGCCAGTCCGGCCATGATCGCCTGCTGCGCGGCGAGATCGGCCGCCGTCAGCGGCGAGGCATCGTCCTTGGTCTGCACCGCAAAATCGCTGTGATAGATGTCGAGGATCACCGCGCCGGCAGCACGCGCAATGACACCAATCCGCCTTGCCAGTTCGGGCGGCATGTTCATGCGCGCTGGAAGCGACCGGCGAGATACTCGCGGGCCATGAACAACGCGGCGATCGAACGCCCTTCGGTGACGTCCTCGCGACCGAGCAACGTGTGCAGCTCGGACATCTTCCACGGCACCACTTCAAGCTCTTCGGGTTCGTCGCCGACCAGCTTTTCGGGATACAGGTCCTGCGCCAGCACCACGTGTGCCATGTGCGTCATGTACGACGGCGACAGCGACAGGTTGTGCAGAATTTTCAGCTTGCGTGCGCCGTAGCCGATCTCTTCCTTCAGCTCGCGATCAGCGCCCTGTTCGGCGGTCTCATCCTGATCCAGCCGACCTTTCGGCAAGCCCAGTTCGTAGCGACCGACGCCGCCGCCGTACTCGCGCACCAGCAGCACGGTATCGTCGTCCAGCATCGGCACGATGATGACCGCGCCCAGGCCACTTCCCTTCAGCCGCTCGTAGGTACGCCGCTCGCCATTGGAGAACTCCAGGTCGAGCTGCTCCACATGCAGGAAGTGGCTGTCGGTGACATCGCGGGTGGCGTGAACAATCGGTAGTTTGCGCATCCCGCCATTCTAGCTCGCAGCGCTCAAAGCCGCAGGCGCTGCAAGGCCTTGGCGTGGATGGCAGCGGTGCCGGCCAGCACGCTGCGCGTGTCCAGCGTCAGCGGGGCGCCATCCAGGTCGGTGAACACGCCGCCGGCCTCGCGCACGATCACTGCCAGCGCCGCCACGTCGAGAATGTTCACATCCGACTCGATGACCAGATCCAGACTGCCGCGTGCCAGCAGGTGGTAGTGGCAGAAATCACCGTAGCCACGAATCCGGTTGCTGTCGCGGATCAGCGCGCCCAGTGCGTCCCAGCGTGCGTCACCGGTAAGTGTCTTGACGTTGCCGGTGGAGATCGACGCGGCACTGATCGCGTCGGTTGCGGCCACCTTCACGCGATCGCCATCCAGCCATGCGCCCTGTCCCGCACTCGCCCACATGGTTTCGCCATAGATCGGCGCGCTCGACACGCCAAGCACCAGCTCGTCGCCATCCATCAAGGCGATCTGGGTAGAGAAGAACGGTGTGCGACGGACGAAGCTCTTGGTGCCATCCAGCGGATCGACCAGCCACAGCAGGCCGCCGCGCTCGCCTTGCATGCCGAATTCCTCACCGTAAATCGATGCTTGCGGCAGCGCCGCCTGCAGAATTTTCCGGATGGCCTGCTCCGCCTCGCGATCGGCCACGGTGACCGGGGTAGCATCCGATTTCAGTTCTACCTCGACACCACGTCGCCAGTAGTGCCGGATGATCTCGGCCGCTGCCGCTGCCGCGTCGCGGGCGGCAGCGAGGGCTGTTGCGGCGATATCTGGAGTCATTTCGTCTCGCATCCTTCAGTGAGTTGGCGTTGGCGCACTGCTGGCCAGTCCGCCGTGGTGTTGGATATGGGTGTTGCCGTCAGCCGCCGGGGCGGCCAGTGTGGCCAGCCAGCGGCGCAGCATCGGGTCAGTCTGTCGGGGCCGCAAGGTCACGTCCAGTCGCCAGCCCAGCGGACTGAGCTGCAGCTCGCCACCGATTTGCAACGGGCCATCTCCGCCGTCATGCAGTTGTGCACTGATCATGCCGCCTCGTGCTTGTGCCGTGGCATGCACATCGCCCAGAGCAACATCGCCATGCGCGGTATGCATCACGGCATGATGCCAAGTCGCCTGCGCGTCCATTTGCATCGGCCAGCCGGCCCACAGGAGGGCGTGCGGTATCGACAACTGCAGCTCCCCGCGCGGCTGCCCCCACGGCGTGGTCAGCTGCTGGCCCAGTGCGGCTGAAGTAGCGCTCAGGCTGAGATTACGCACATCCGTTTGGTCAGCGGACAGACGTGCCAGCGCCGCCGAAAAAGACAAATCCGGTCCGCTGAATTGCCATTGCATCTGCGCGTGACCGAACAAACTGCGACGTGACAACTGCCAGTGCAACTGGCCAAGCGATTTCTTGTCGACACTCACCACGGCACCGGCACGCCCATTCCAGATGCTGCCACTGACTTGCTGCAACTGCATGCCACGCAGCTGCGGCTCAATCCACGGGAGCATCCAGCGTGCCGGCAGAAACCACAGCAGCAGGGCCGCCGCTACCACCAGCAGGGCGAAACCAACCAGACATTTTTTCAGTAGCTTCAAGCGTCAAATTCCGGAATGAACGGCGCGCGGACTTGAGCGACCGTCGCGCTGCACCGATGATAGCCGGATGAACAAGCTCACAAACCAGAACAGCGCGCTCGCCGCGCGCGACCTTCGGCATGTCTGGCACCCCTGCACCCAGATGCATGATCACGACCCCAATGGAAGCAGCCGCGTGCCGATGCTGCCGATCGTGCGCGGCGACGGCGCATGGCTGGTCGATGCCAACGGCAAGCGCTATCTCGACGGCATCAGTTCGTGGTGGACCAACCTGTTCGGCCACGCCAACCCGCGTATTGCCGCTGCCCTGGCCGAGCAGGCTCGCACGTTGGAACACGTGATCTTCGCCGGCTTCACCCACGAGCCGGCAATCGCGCTTGCCGAGGAGCTGGTGCGGATCACGCCACCCGGGCTTGATCGGGTGTTCTACGCCGACAATGGTTCGGCAGCGATCGAGGTGGCACTGAAGATGAGCTTCCACTACTGGCTCAATCAGGGTCACGGCGAGAAGACCCGCTTCATTGCGCTGACTGGCAGCTATCACGGTGAAACGCTGGGTGCACTGTCAGTCAGCGACGTGGCGCTGTATCGCAAGACCTACGCGCCGCTGCTGTTGACCCCGTTTCTGGCGCCCTCGGCGGACACTTATCAAGGCGAACCCGGCGAGTCGGCTGAACAGATCGCCACGCGTCGCCTCGATGAATTGCGCGCACTGCTTGAACAACACGCACGCGAAACCTGCGCGGTGATTGTCGAGCCGCTGGTGCAATGTGCTGGCGGCATGCGCATGTATCACCCGAGCTATCTCAGCGGCCTGCGTACCCTGTGCGACGAGTTCTCGGTGCACTTTATTGCCGACGAAATTGCGGTCGGCTTTGGCCGCACCGGCACGCTGTTCGCCTGCGAACAGGCCGACGTGTCGCCGGATTTCATGTGCCTGTCCAAGGGCCTGACGGCAGGATTCCTGCCGCTGTCGGCGGTACTGACTGGCGAGGCCATTTATCAGGCCTTCTATGCCGAATACAGCGCCGGCAAGGCGTTTCTGCACTCGCACAGTTATACCGGCAATCCGCTGGCGTGCCGGGTTGCGCTGGAGACACTGGCGATCTTCCGCGACGAACCCGTACTCGAACGCAACCGCCAGTTGGCCGCCCATCTGGCCCGGCGACTGGAAGGGTTGCGTGACCACCCACATGTTGCCGACGTGCGTCAGACCGGCATGATTGCAGCGGTCGAACTGGTCGCCGACAAAGCCAGCCGACGACCGTTCCCGACGCAGGATCGTCGCGGGCTTCGCGTCTACCTGCACGGCCTGCAACACGGCGTGCTGCTGCGTCCGCTGGGCGATGTGATCTATTTCATGCCGCCTTATGTCGTGACCACGGCGGAAATCGACTTGCTGGTGGACACCGCAATCCAGGGTATCGAACACGCCGTCAGCGACTGAGCACCAACCAGCTCACTGCGCCCGACCGACACCGCGCGCTATGCTGGAAGGCCGTTTCAGACCAAGCCACGTCCATGCGCACGATCCGAATCCATGTCGACCAGCCGCTCGGCATTTCGCAGGAGCTGCAGCTGCCGGCCCAGGCGGCCGAGCATGTCGGCCGCGTATTGCGCATGAATGCGGGTGATCCGCTCACGCTGTTCAATGGCGATGGTCACGACTATGTCGGGGTCATCGTGGCGCTGGGCAAGCGCGAGCTGACGATCAAGGTCGACGCGAAGCTGGCCGTGCAGAATGAGTCGCCGTTGCCATTGACGCTGGCCCAAGGCGTGGCGCGCGGCGAGAAAATGGACCTGATTGTGCAGAAGGCTACCGAGCTTGGTGCGGTCCGCATCGTGCCGCTGCTGACCGAGCGTTCCGAGGTAAAGCTCGATCCCGCTCGTGCGGAGAAGCGCCTGGCACACTGGCGCGCGGTGGCCGCCAGCGCCTGCGAGCAGTGCGGACGGGCACGCTTGCCCGAAATCACGCCGGCGCAGCCGCTGACTGCATGGCTGAGTGGACTGCCAAATGACGATGCACTGCGCCTGGCGCTGTTGCCCGAGGCGCAACTTTCGGCGCGCGAATTGCGCTTCGGCAGCGCCGGCGGCTTGCTGGTCATTGGCCCGGAAGGCGGCCTGGGCGAACGCGATATCGGCGCGTTGAATCAGGCACGCTTCGTGGGCCTGCGGCTGGGCCCGCGCATCTTGCGCACGGAAACCGCGGGGCTGGCCGCGATGGCTGCATTGCAGGCATTGCACGGCGACGGCTAACGCCGCCACGCGACCTCATTCAGTCGTCGGCATCCACTGCCGCGGCTGAATCTTCGGCTGCAGGTGCCTCGATCGTGCCGGCATCGTCATACAGTTCGAGCAGGGTCTTCTCGATCCATTCCAGATCGGGAATCATCGCCACGTCATCACGCACCAGTACATGCGCGCGCACGCCCGGCGGCAACGGCTTGCCGTCATGGGTGGGAATGATCAGCTCGGCATTCAGTGTGGTCAATCGGGGGAAACCCTGCGTGAGCACGGCGATGAACGGCAACCTGGGGTTGCCGCCCAGCGCCTTCAGCACCGCCACACGCACGCTGAGGTCAGCGTCGCCCGCTTCGGTACCAGACAACTCGGTGAATGACACCAGCGGCACCCGCCAGCCACGCCACTCGATTCGGCCCAACATCCAGCTCGGAGCGCCAGCCAGCGGCTGCGGCACACTTTGGGTGATCACTTCGGCAATGTTGGTATTGGGCAACAGCAAACGCAGATTGCCAACAGGTACCAGGACGCAGCGAATTTCACGCGGCAACGGATCACTCATGGAAACACCTCAATCAGGCGCGTCGCCAACTCACTCGGCGTGCCGGAAAAACTGACCAGTCGCTCGGCGAAAATTCCGCTGACCATATCCGCGGAATATTCATCGGTCGACGACTCTACCCAAACCTGGCCACCACGATCATGGACCGCCTGTGCGCCGGCCACGGCATCATTGCCGCGACCGCCAAACACGATCGCCAAAGCGTCGCGACCAAACACATTTGCCGCCATGGTCAGGCTGGCATCGATCGATGCGCTTTCGGCAGCCGGATCGGTGATCGCCTGCAACTCGATCTTGCCATCGCGACGAAGACTTACCTGCTGCCCCGCCGGAACCATCAGCACCTCACCATGACCGACCCGTCCGTTCTGTTCGGCCAGGCGCACCGGCAGCGCGCAATGTGCCTGAAATGCTTCCAACAACGCCGGTTCGGACTGATCGCCCAGGTGTTGGGTATGCAGAAAAGTCAGTCGCGTGGTCGCCGGCAACGCGGCAAGGAATGCCTTTACAGCATCGACGCCCTCGGTTGCTGCGCCAAGCAGGACGATACGACTCAAGGCACTGCCAAGCTCGTTGAGCACCATTTCGTGGTCGTGAACGTAGACCTGCGGCGCGATGGCTTCTTCCATGGACACCAGTTCAAGGCTCATCACGGGCTCGAGATCCGGTGCCACCGCCTCGATGTCGTGCGCAAGGTAATCAGCAGCACTGATCTTCTCGATGCCAAACATCGCAGGACTGGGCTTGTCGGAAGGCTCAGCCGTTGCAGCCATGTCGTCATCATCGACCAGCGCCCATCCTTCGGGTGCGCGCACTGGCGCAACGCTTTCGGGCGTGAGCGGATGTGCTGCCGAAGGAGACATCGTGGCGACATCGGAATCGGTCAGCGAGGACAACTCCAGATGGTCGAGCTGGAATGTCGGCGCTGCAGCGCCGGCAGCCTCTGGTGTTGGCGCAACCCGCGCCGGTTCGGCGGCATCGACTGTTTCCGGCGTGATGATCGGTGCACCGAAGTTGCCGTCGTGCAGCGGCGGCGGCTCGGCGCCATCCACGAAGCGCAGCCCAGGCCCGGACGACTGCTCGTCTTCCTCTGGCAGCTCACCCGAGGCCAGCAGTGCTTCAAGCTCCGCGGCCAGATTCTCTGATTCCTCGGCGGCCGACTGTTCGCGCTCGACGACGGCATCGTCTGGTAGCGCATCGTCCACCGGTGCCGCCAGCTCAGTGTTGTCAACAAGCGGTGCAACCGCATCGACCGGCAAGGGCCCATCGATAACCGACTCTTCGGGTACGGAGTCCGTCAGCACGACGGTGCGGCTGGGCGACGCACTTTCACTTTCCGCGAGCATCGCCGCGGCATCCGGTGACCCTGCGGCAACGACCGCCGCTGCGGAGGTTTCGATCAGGCGCGAATCATTCGGACGCGGCGGGTCAATATCACCGGCAGCCAGCACCTTGACCGCAAGATGCCGCGCCCAGCGTGCGCGATCCCAGCCCTCCAGCGTCCGGCTGGCCTGGGCATCGTTGAACACCACCCGCGGATGATCTCCGTCGATCACTTCGTACAAGTGATCGAAGGCCTCGTCGGCATCGTCGTCAAGATTGATCACCAACACGTCCACGCCGACCCGCTGCAACAACTCGCGACTCAGGCTGGAAACGCCACCTTCGTGCACGATGCGGGCACCACGTTCCTGCAGCGCCTCACGAAGCTGGCCAACCAGTTCGGTATCGTCAAACAGCAGGGCAACCGCAGGAGCCATTTCAGTCATGAACCGGCTCCGACGCGCGTTGCTCCAGCACTTCGCTGATCTGCACCAGCAACTCGGCTTCCTGGTAAGGCTTGCCGAGGTAGCGATCCACACCGATGTCGAATGCCCGTTGACGATGTTTGTCGCCGCTGCGCGAGGTGATCATGATGATCGGCACGTCACGCAGGCGAGGATCGGCCTTCATGTGGGTTGCCAGCTCGTAGCCGTCCATGCGCGGCATCTCGATATCCAGCAACATCAAGTCAGGCACGCGCTCGTGCAGCTTCTCCAGTGCATCCACGCCATCCTTCGCCGTGCTCACCTCGTATTCGTGACGCTCCAGCACACGGCCGGTGACCTTGCGCATGGTGATCGAATCGTCGACCACCATCACCAGCGGACGCACCTGAACCTCTTCGATCACCGGCGCCTGCACGGCACTGAGACCATCGGACAGTCGCTGTTCGCGGCGAATCATGCCATGACGCACCAACGGCGCCAGATCGAGAATGATCAGCACCGAACCGTCACCCATGATCGTTGCACCGAGCAGACCCGGCACCGAGCTGATCTGCGGACCAACCGACTTCACCACGATTTCGCGCGAGCCGAGTACTGCGTCAATCCGGATCGCCGCACGCAGGTCACCCGCGCGAGTCAGCAACAACGGCTGCTGCTCGTCTTCGACCGGGAGCCCCGGCGGCAAGCCAAGCAACTCAGCCAGGTCATGGATGCCGTAGTCCTCATTGCCGTAGTTGAATGAAGGCTCGTCCTGCCCCATCAACTCGGCCAGCTCTTCCGGATTGACCCGCGCCACACCTTGCACGGAGGTCATTGGAATCGCGAAGGTTGCCTCGCCAATACGCACCAGAATGGCTTGGGTTACCGCCAGGGTGAACGGCAGGCGCAGGACGAAGGTCGTGCCCTTGCCCTCTTCCGATTCGATCGACAACGAACCACCGAGCTGCTTGATCTCGTTGGCGACCACGTCCATGCCGACACCACGTCCTGCCAACTGGGTCACCGAGCTGGCCGTGGAGAAGCCTGGCTGGGCAATCAGCGAAAGCAGCTGATTGTCGGTGGGCCGGGTTTCGGCACGCAGCAAGCCACGTTCGACGCCACGCTTGCGGATTGCCTCACGGTTGAGACCGCGACCATCGTCGCTGACCCGCACCACCACCTCGGTAGCCTCGCGAGCTACCGTGATGTGCACCGAGCCTTCGACCGGTTTGCCCGCCTTGCGGCGCTCAGCCGGAGCCTCGATGCCGTGCGCGATCGCGTTGCGCAACATGTGTTCGAACGGTGCCTTGATACGGTCAAGCAGGTTGCGATCCATTTCGCCGTGGGCACCGTCCACGTAGAGCTGGGCTTGCTTGTGCTCTTCCTGCGCAGCCTGACGCAGTGTGCGGCGCAAGTTCGGTACCATCGTGTCGAACGGCAGCATACGAGTACGCAGCAAACCATCCTGCAACTCGGTACTGACGCGCGACTGCTGAATCAGCAGCGTTTCGGCCTGACGGGTCAGTTCATCCAGCATGTTCTGGATGGAGACCAAGTCGGATACCGACTCGGCCAGCGCACGCGAGTACTGCTGCAGTTGTGAGTAACGATCGAGCTCGAGCGGATCGAAGACGGTGAGACCCGCCTCCCGATGCTCGCGCTGGAAGCGCGCGATGATCTGCGCTTCGGTTTCGATTTCGAGCATGCGCAGCTGACTGCGCAGACGCGCCACAGTCTGTTCCAGCTCGACCAAGTTGAAGCGGTAGCCGGCAACCTGCTGTTCCAGTCGCGAACGGTAAATGGCCACTTCGCCAGCGTGGTTGACCAGGCTGTCGAGCAAATCGGCGCGAACGCGAATCTGCTCCTGCGAGGAACGCACTTCCTCCTCGGCCTCAGGCAGCAACTCGGGCAGATCCGAGCCCACCGCAAATTGCGGTGTCGGCGCGGCCGCAACCACGACCGGCGCAGGCACGAAAGCGGCCGCCAGCGAGGCATCGTCGGTGAAGGTGGTCTCGCCAGCCATGGCCAACAACTGGTTGATCATGCCCTGCGGGTAGTCGGACGCCTGACCCTGCGAGACCTGTTGCACCATCGCGTGCAATTGGTCGAAGCTGGCTTCCAGTGCAGAGATCAGCGGAGCGGTTTGCGCCGGATCGCGAATCGGCTTTTCGAGCAAGGTTTCGATGGCGTGGCTGAGGTCACCGACCGGCATCAGACCCGCAATGCGCGCGCCGCCCTTGAGGGTATGCAGATCGCGCTGCAGCTCGCCAATATGGGACAGCTCGGACGGCTCGGCATGCCACTGCGCCAGTACCTCGTCGGCGTGATCGAGCAGCTCCCTCGCCTCGTCAATGAAAACTTCCAGCAGATCGGCGTCGATCTCGCCCAGCCCGCCAACCGCAGGCATCGATTCTGGAATCGAGGTGGAGTCTGCTTTCGCAGCCGGTTCGATCGCGGGCGGAACCATGTCTTGCTGCTGGGCAGCCAACTTCGCGGCAGCAGCTTGTTCGGCTGCGGCCTGCTCGGCAGCGAGCTTCTCGGCAGCAGCGTGTTCCGCCGCCGCCTGCTCGGCAGCCAGCTTCTCGGCAGCGGCCAGTTCCGCCGCCGCCTGCTCGGCGACCAGCTTCTCGGCAGCAGCCTGTTCTGCCGCCGCCTGCTCGGCAGCCAGCTTCTCGGCAGCAGCCTGTTCTGCCGCCGCCTGCTCGGCCGCCAGCTTCTCGGCAGCAGCCTGTTCCGCCGCCGCCTGCTCGGCCGCCCGCTTCTCGGCAGCAGCCTGTTCCGCCGCCGCCTGTTCGGCAGCCAGTGCCTCGGTAGCGGCCTGTTCTGCGGCGGCGTGCTCGGCCAACAGTTGTTGCAAAGCAGCCTCTTCCTCAGCGCGCTCGGCGGCCAATCGCTCGACTACTGCCTGCTCTTCTGCGGCCCGCTCGGCAGCCGCCTGTTCGGGTGCAAAGGCATCCAGCGCCGCGACCAGTTGCGCGGCGGCCTCGGCATGATGGGCATCCTCGGGATGGACCTGATGCGCCATTTCAGCGCTGATCTGATCGTCTTCCGCTGCCCCAGCCGCTGCAACTTCGCCGGTTGTCTGCTCGTCATCGGCATGGCCTGCCGTAGCTTCCGGTGCCACGTGCTCGATCTCGTCGACAACGGGTTCGGACAGGACGTGCGGCAAGCGCGACTCGGGATAGCCATCCCGCATGTTGGTGATTTGTGCGATCAGCGGATCAACGTTGGGCAACTGCGGATCGGCAACATCGAACTGCGCCATCACGTGGTCGACCACGTCCAGCGACTGACTCAACAGTCCCACGCCATCCGATGACAGCGGGATGCTCGCCGCACGCAAGCGCTTGAACAGCCCCTCAAGCGGCGACAACAGGTGCATCAGCAGCGGGATGTCGACCATCGCGATCGCCCCGTGCAACGTATGCACAGCACGCAGCAGTTCCTCGCCAATCGGCAGTTCGCCATCGGTCCGCTGGATGGCGCTACGGATCGTCTGCAGATACTGCGACACCTCGCTGCGCAGGATTTCCAGCAGAACCGGATCAACCGGTGGCATCACCGGCATGGCAAGAATGTGATCGGTGTCGACCGGTCCCAATTCGGCAGGCGTGGTCCGCACGTCTGCCAAAGCTGCCGTCGGCACGGCCTCGGCGATTGCGTCGATGCGCGGTACGCGACGGCGCACAATGCGACGAACGGTCTCGGTGCCTGTCGGCAGGTTGTCTTCAAGCCGCGCAGGATTGCCCGCAGCAACTTTCTCGGCGGTGCGCATGATGGCCGAGAGCGGCGCATTTGGCTGCCCCTCACCCTTCAGCGCGCCAAGCAACTGCGGCAGTGCTTCAATGGCATGTCGCACCACGGCCTGCACGTTGGCGTCCGGCTTGATGCTGTTGTCGAGCACGCGATTGAGCATGTCCTCGACCTTCCAGGCGAACTCGCCCAGCACGCCGGCGCCCACCAGTCGACCCGAACCCTTCAGGGTGTGGAACGAACGGCGGATATTCACCAGCGAAGGCGTCAGCTCCGGATCGGCCAGCCACACCTTCTCTGCCGCCAGCAAGTTGTCGATTTCTTCCTGCATTTCTTCCAGGAAGATCTCGCGAATATCGTCGTCGATACCTTCGGCGTTGGCATTGAACTGGGTGTTCTCGGCCAATGCATCACGCACCGGCACTTGCTCGACCACCTCTTCTTCCACTTCAACCCAGTCGTCATCCTGGTCTTCGGTGTCGCCGGCTTGCAGCATGGCCGGTGCCATGGCTTCGGTCTGGGCCAGATGCGGACCGTCCAGATCATGCGCCGAAGTAGCAGGCGTACCGCTGCTGCCAACGAAGAGATTGCTCAGGTCATCGCCCGGCAACAGACTGACGGTTTCGGTGAGCTCGGGATGGCCGCTGTCTTCGGAAAGGCCAACCGCAGACACCAGCGTTTCGGCAGCCGCCTCGACCGGGTGGGCTTCACGAGCAGCCGGCACCGGCCAGTAGCCGAGCAGGCCAAGACTGTGTTCGGCCACATCCAGAATGTGCTCAAGACCGCCGCGATGTTCGCGCGCCGCCTCAAGGTAGTACTCAAGCGCCGCCAGGGCGTCGGCCAGATGATCCATCTGGGCGCCGCTGGGTACGCGACGATCCTGCAGCAATTCGTAGTCGACGAAGCGACCCACGCCCTGCGCGAGATCGGCCGGTCGCGGTGACGACAGCATGCGCATGGCACCCGCCACTTCGTCCATCAGGATCGGAGCACCGACCAGCCGGCCGTGATCCCAGCCGGATTCGACAAACGCCACGATGGCATCCTTGACCCTTCCGGTATTGGTGATCGCTTCCTGCATCAAGGTAGTAACGACACCTAGCGCCTCGCTGCGTGGCAGCGCATGCGAGGCGTCGCCGGTATCCGCGCCGCCTTCGGAACCCAGACTCTCGATGTGATCGTCCAGCGAAGCCTCGACGTAAAGCAGGGCTCCCGCCACGTCGAGCAACGTCTCCTCATCGGCCGGACGCATGCGCGTGGAGATTTCTTCCAGCACTCGGCATTGTTCGGTTATCACGCGGCGCGGCACCGTCAGCGCCAGCATGCCCAGCGTGTCACCGACCCGCTCAAGCACTTCGCCCTGCGCAGACAGTTGGGCCGGATCAGCGTTCTCCTGACGCAAGAACAGATCCAGCGCTTCCTTGACGCGCAACAGATCGTCTTTCAGCGCGCGGGACACCGAATCAAGCAAGGCGCGGTTATGACCCGCCATGGAGCCACGTGCGTGCTCGAGCTCACCGGCATCCGGCACCAGGCTGTCCAGCGAATACGTGCTACGCAACAATTCCATGTGCGGGCTGCGCTGCTTGGCCTGCGCAACGATGTAAAGCAGTTTGCAGGCTACTTCGTCCGCTTCGCCACCCCGCAAGGCGTGCTCACCCTGCTCGATCAGCAAGCGGATATTGCGATCCACCTTGCCGATCAACTGGCGTACTTCACCCGCCACATTCTTCAGGGCGCCCTGTTCCACGCCCTCCAGCACACCAGCGGCAATCCACCACAAACGCCGGCCATGCACGTGATAACAACGCGCCGTGATGGCCAGCAGGGTCTTGCGCATATTGACCAACTGGTCAGCCGCGTTCTGCCCGCGAAACCAGCCCAGCAACTGCTGCTGGAAGCGCAGACGCAGATCCACCAGCTCGGCATGATGGGCTTCGGCATACGCCTCGCTCATCGCCGCCGGTGCCTGCTCCGGCAGGAACGCGTCGAGGTTGGGGTGGAACATTGACGATTCGGTCAACGGCTCCTGCCCGCGGCTTTCGCGCAGATCGTTGAGCAGTGGCAGCAATACCACCGGCACATCGCGGTGACCGCTGGACAGACGCTCCAGATAGTCCGGCAATTGCATCAGGCCACGCATCAGTGCGGCGTAGGCTTCCTCCCGCTGAGTGACGTGATCTTCGAGCAGGGCGATGGAGAGCGTCTCCATCTCCGCCGTCACCATGGCAGCGCCATACAGCTCGACCATCTGCAAGGTGCCTTGCACCTGGTGCAGGTGATCCGCGCAGGTGCGCATGTAGTCGCGCTTGCCCGGATTGTCGACGTACGACTCCAGAGCCTCCCGAGCTATCGACAACGTATCGTCGAGCTCCGGTTTGACCCATTGCAGCGTGGTGAAATCGATATGGTCTTGAAGTCTCATGCGCCTCTCTCAACGGTTGCACAACGCCAGCATCCTGCAACCTTCGAGACTGCCCCCTGTCTTGTGCTTTTCTCAATCGCGCCAAAAAGTGGCACGGCCGATGTCAACCCGGCAGCTTGAAGTGAGCCACCGAACGTCGCAGATCACTCGCCAGCTGTGCCAGCGTACCGATCGAGTCTGCCGTCTGGCTGGCACCTTGCGAGGTCTGCGAGGTAATTTCCTGAATCGCGTTCATCGATACCGACACATCGGTTGCCGCCGCAGATTGTTCGCGTGCTGCAGTGGAGATGTTCTGAATCAGCGCGGACAGATCGTGTGAAACGCGTTCGATGTCACCCAGTGCGCTACCGGCGTCCTCCGCCAGACGTGCACCGGCGACCACCTCGGCGGTGGTCTGCTCCATCGAGTTCACCGCTTCGTTGGTATCGGACTGAATCGTCTGTACCAGTGTTTCAATTCGCTTGGTGGCACTGGTGGAACGCTCTGCCAGTCGCTGCACTTCGTCCGCCACGACCGCGAAACCGCGACCTGCCTCACCGGCGGATGCGGCCTGGATCGCCGCGTTGAGTGCCAGAATGTTGGTCTGTTCGGCGATGTCGTTGATCAGCTCAACGATCGAGCCGATCTCCTGCGAGGACTCACCCAGACGTTTGATTCGCTTGGAGGTTTCCTGAATCTGGTCACGGATCGAGTCCATGCCCGAAATCGTCTCGCGCACCACTTCGGCACCGTGCGAGGCAATCTTCACCGATCGCTCTGCGACGTCGGCCGACTCGGCAGAGTCCTTCGACACGATATCCATGGAGTTCACGATCTGGTTGATCGCGGACGTTGCCGAGCTGATCTGCTGCGCCTGCTGCTCGGCCGCGTTGGCCAGGTTGCGGGCGGTGGTCTGGGTTTCCTGCGCCGACGAGGAGACCTGCTCGGAGGTCTCGTTGATCGTGGTCACCAGTGAACGCAACTCGTCGATGGCGTAGTTCACCGAGTCGGCGATCGCGCCGGTGATGTCCTCCGACACCGTGGTCTTGACCGTCAGATCACCTTCGGCCAGCGAGCCCATCTCGTCCAGCAGGCGCATGATCGCCTCCTGGTTACGCTGGTTCAGCTCGGTACTCTGGGCGAAACGCTGGCGCTGGTCGCGCACCAGGGTGATGACGAGCAACAGGGCGAATGCCACCGCAGCGACGGCGCCAAGCAGGCCCCACCAGACGTTCGGGAACAGCCGGCGCAATGGCAACTTGCCAATCTGCTCGGACAGGTCGTTTGCACGCAACAGCACCGTCTGCGAATCCAGTGACGCCTGGTTGCCGGCGCGTTTCACATCGGCAATATTGCCCGCCGCAGCGACCAGTTTGGATACCGGATCAGCCAGTTGACTCCAGGCAGCATCCATGTCCGTGAGGATCTTGCGCGCGTTGGCGTCGTTGATCGGCTTCACGCCGCTGTCCGGGTTACCCTCGATGAGGCCCTTCAGCACGCTGCCGTACAGCTGCGCGTCGCGGAACAGTCCGTCGGCAGCGGATTGGGCGGAGTCGCCGCCCTGCAGCACTTCCTGCACGCGGCGGATGATTCGGTCAGCCGACAACATCTGGCGGGATGTACCCAGCATCTGCTCGGAACTGCCGTTGCGCTGCTGCAGAATGTTGACCACCTGCTCCATGCTCGAATTGAGCAGCGGCATTTGCTGTGAAAGCGTGGCGGCGCGTTGCCCGGAGTCGAGCACCACCGCCTTGTTGGACAGGATCTTGCCGATATCGGCGTCGAGCTGCTTCCACGATGCATCAAGCTCGCTGACCGCGCGACCGGCCGGCGTGGCCTTGTTGTCCGCATACGGCTGCATGCCGCTGGCGGGGTCACCCTTGTTCAGCCGCTGCACCGCCGAATCGATGGCGTTGCGGGTGGACTCGAGTTCCTTGAACGACTCGATGTTGCCATCGGCTGATTCCAGCGCGAACTTGGCCGTCTGCTGTGACAGCACCTGGACCTGCGTGGTCAGCGCGATAGCCTGGCGGTCCTCACCGTTCTTCTGGTTGAGAAGGAAAAAATCCAGTGCCGCGAAACCAATCGCAATCAGCAGCAGGACAATAAGTGCGGTATACCCGCGCTCCCTGCTGACGCCCCCGGTAGTGCTCATGTTCACCTCATCCGTCTAACTGATTACGTTGCCGACCCCGCACAGCGGGCCCCGGCCAGGGAATCTTGCCCCAAGTTTCCGGCCCCTGCAGGCACCGGCCGTCCCTACCATGTCCGCCGGCTTTTGCTCAGGCAGCTGCCTGGCGAAAGTCCGGTGCGCGCACCAGGCGGTTCATGCTGAAAATTGCCAACTGTTGCTCGCCCACACGGCTGTCCACGAAGCGCAGCAGTCGCGGGTCATCCTCGCGCCCGGCATCGCGTCGCTGTTCTTCATCGACCGTGCGCTGGCCGAACACCTCATCCACCAGCAGCGCCACATTGCCACCGCCCTGCCGAACGACGAGGAGACGGCTGCGATCGGTGTGCTGCGTCCGCTCACCAAACAGGAACCGCGCAAAGTCGATCACCGGCACCAGGTTGCCGCGCACATTGGCTACGCCAAGCAGCCAGGGTTGCGTACCAGGGACCGGCGTCAACACCGGCACCGCCAGCAACTCGCTGATCTCGTCGATGCCGCTGACCAGCAGGCGCGAGCCGACGCGGAAGCCGATGCCGCGCCACAACCCCGGCGCGTCGAACTTCTGCTGTGTATCGGACGCATGCGCCAGCGAAAGCCGTTCGTAATGCGCAAGGATCTCGAAAGGGGTGCGATTGACGGACTGATTCATTTCTCGCTCGACAGCAATTCGTTGATGCAGCTAAGCAACTCTTTTTCGTTCACCGGCTTGGTAATGAAAGCGCGCGCACCCTGGCGCAGCCCCCACACGCGATCGGTTTCCATCGACTTGGTGGTGATCATCACGATCGGCACGTTTTGCGTCAGCGGGTCCCGCGACAGCGTACGCGTTGCCTGAAAACCGTTCATGCCAGGCATGATGACATCCATGATGACGAGGTCAGGCAGATCACCTCGAACTCGCTCGATGCCATCTTCCGCCGTGTTGACTGCGGCCACCTGGTGCCCTGCCCGCTCAAGCAGCGTGGTGAGCACGCGCACGTCGGTCGGCGAGTCGTCGATGATGAGAATATTGGCCACAGGTCCCCCTCAGAATCTGCAGTCAGCGATTGGTTGCCGTGCTGACGTGGCTATGAATGGCACCAAGCAGTTCGTCTCGCGTAAACGGCTTGGTCAGATACTGTTCGGCACCCACGATGCGACCACGCGCCTTGTCGAACAAGCCGTCCTTGGAGGAAAGCATGATCACCGGCGTGGCGCGGAACTGCGGGTTGTTCTTGATCAGGGCGCAGGTCTGATAACCATCCAGACGCGGCATCATGATGTCGACGAAGATGATTGCCGGCTTCTGGTCGGAAATCTTGGCGAGCGCCTCGAACCCGTCCACCGCCGTCAATACCTCACAACCCTCCTTCTTGAGCAGGGTCTCAGCAGTACGGCGGATAGTCTTCGAGTCATCAATCACCATGACCTTGAGACCAGCCAAATCGTTCGCACTCACGTTCAAATTCACTTACTCCCCCGGCGGCCCGCCCCGAGCTCAGGATGAACACACCGACAAGCAATGGACGTGCCGGACGGTATGCATACAAAAAAATTTGTTGCCTGCACCTGCGGCAACCGTCCGAAAACGGCGCAACCGATGGCTTTGCTGTTTACTGCCTGCCCGCCGAAACTGTCAAGCAATAATCACCCATGCCGACCGCTGATCTCGAAAGGCTGCCCCATAGTGGCACTATCTGATCAACCGCGACAGCAGTGGCAGCGCGCAATTTGTCGCAATTCGGCCGCCCGGGCTTGCTTCCATCCTAGTATAGCGGCCGGATGGCCCGCTCTCTCGCCGGGCCAGCGATTGACGGAGAATCACGATGACCCTTTCGGTCGGCGTGCTGATGGACCCCATCGGTGCGATCAAGATTGCCAAGGACACCAGTTTCGCCATGCTGCTGGAAGCGCAGCGGCGCGGGCATGCGTTGCACTATCTCGAACAGGGTGACCTGGCGCTGCGCAACGGCGAACCGTGGGGCCGCATGGCCTCGCTGGAGGTACGCGAGGACGCCGCACACTGGTACAAGCTGGGCAGCGCCCAGTGGCGCGACCTGCGCGAACTGGACGTGGTGCTGATGCGCAAGGACCCTCCGGTCGATGCACAATTCATCTACGACACCATGGTGCTGGAAGCGGCTCAGCGCGGCGGGGTGACCGTAGTCAACGATCCGCGTGCACTGCGCGACTGCAACGAAAAGCTGTTCGCCATGCAGTTCCCGCAATGCATCGCCCCCGCGTTGGTAGCACGGGACGCCGGCGAACTGCGCCGGTTCACTGCCGAACATGGCGAGGTAGTGCTGAAGCCACTGGACGGCATGGGTGGCCGCGGCATCTTCCGCGCACGCGCCGGCGACAGCAACCTCAATTCCATGCTGGAAACCTTGCTTGGCGGCGACGCCCACGGGGAGGGAAAGCAATTTGCCATTGCGCAGAAGTACATTCCGGAGATCACCGCGGGCGACAAGCGCATCCTGGTCATCGATGGCGAGCCCGTGCCCTACGCACTGGCACGCATCCCGCAGGGCGACGAATTTCGCGGCAACCTGGCGGCCGGCGGCCGTGGCGAAGGCGTTGCCTTGTCCGACCGTGACCGCTGGATCGTGGCGCAAGTAGCCCCCGAACTGCGCCGGCGCGGGTTGATTTTTGTCGGGCTCGACGTGATCGGCGACTATCTGACCGAGATCAACGTCACATCCCCGACCTGCGTGCGTGAACTCGACACCCAGTTCGGGCTTAACATTGCTGGCCAGATGTTCGACGTCATCGAACAGCATGCCCTTGGAAGCCGCACCGCGTGAGTCCCACTGCCACCGTCAATGCCCCAGCCGATCCGATCGGTGCCACGTTTCTGTTCTCGCTGCTGCTGCATGGCGTGCTCCTGCTCGGCATCACCTTCCACTTCGTGAAGCCGTCGCCCAGTCTGCCCACGCTGGATGTAACCCTGGTCAACGTGGCCAACCGGCAGGCGCCGGACAAGGCGGATTTCCTGGCCCAGGCAAACAACACCGGCGGCGGCCAGAGCGATCGCGCCGCACGGCCATCGGAATTGTTTTCCGGTGCCATTCCCAAACCCGATCCCGGCATCGCCGCACAGCCGGTCGATTCCAGCACCCCACAACCACGTGAAGCCACGCCCACCCGCATGGTCACCACCAGCGGAGCCAGTGATTTCCAGGTCACCAGTGATACCGCACAGCAACAGATTGATCCGCAGCCCACACCCACCGCGGCAGAGTTGAAGCGTCGCCAGGCGATCGCACAACTGGCCGCCGAGCTGCGCAAGAAGAAGGTGGATTACGCTAAACGCCCCAAGGTGAAATACCTCACCGCCAGCACCCGCGAGTACGCCTATGCTGCTTACATGCGCGGCTGGTCTGATCGCGTGGAGCGGGTCGGCAACCTCAACTATCCGGAAGAGGCCCGCCGCCGCGGACTGCATGGCGACGTGCTGCTTACCGTGGTGCTCAACCTCGACGGCAGCATCAAGAAGATCGAGGTCATCCAGAGCTCCGGCCAGAAAATATTGGACGACGCCGCCGAACGCATCGTGCGGCTGGCAGCGCCCTTCCCTCCCGCACCCACGGCTGGGGAACGCATCGACGAGCTCAATATCACCCGCACCTGGCGCTTCCAGCCCAACAACAAGCTGGAGACCCACTGACGGGGCGCCCCATTCGGCGGACCGCATGCACTGCGCTTACAATGGGCGCATGACTGCCGTACTGCCATCCACCCTGACCGGGCACTTCCTGATCGCCATGCCGAACCTGGCCGATCCGCCGTTCGCGCGCGGCGTCACCCTGCTGTGCCAGCACGACGAAGACGGCGCGGTCGGCCTGCTGGTGAACCGGCTGTCTGAATACAGTTTCGGTGATGTGCTGGCGCAGATGAAACTGGAGTGCACCGACAGCGAACTGGCTGATTCGCCGGTCCTGATTGGCGGACCGGTACAGCAGGAGCGCGGTTTCGTCCTGCACCGGGAACCCGGCCCGTGGGAGTCCAGCTATCGCATCAACGACCATTGGTCGGTCACCACCTCGCGCGACATCCTGGTCGCGATGGCTGCCGGTGAAGGCCCACGGCAGGCGATCATGGTGCTCGGCTATGCCGGTTGGGAAGCCGGCCAGCTTGAACAGGAACTGATGGACAATGCCTGGCTGACAACCGAGGCCAGTGACCGGGTGGTGTTCGATACGCCACTGGAAGAGCGCTGGAGCGCCGCGGCCGGCCTGGTCGGGATCGATCCGCGCCAGCTGTCCGGCTACGCAGGTCACGCATGAGCTGCGCGTTCGGCTTCGATGTCGGCAGCAAGATCACCGGTGTGGCGATCGGCAGCAGCTTCACCGCCAGTGCGCGTGCGCTGGCCACCTTGTCCGTGCATGACGATACCCCCGACTGGAACCGACTGGATGCGCTGCGCCGGGAGTGGCAGCCCGATACCCTGGTAGTCGGGTTGCCGTTGACGCTGGACGGCGGCGAACAACCGGCCAGCCATCGTGCGCGCCGTTTTGCCGCGCAATTGCAGGAACGCTACGCACTGCCGGTGGTGCTGGTCGATGAACGACACAGCTCGCAGGAAGCGGCACAACGTTTCGCCACCGCACGCTCACTCGGGCTGAAGCGGCGTCGAGATGCCGCCCACATCGATGCCGAAGCGGCAGCCATCGTGCTTGAACGGTGGCTCGGCACGACCACCGTTACCAGCGCACCTGCCAATGACAATTGATTCCCACCCACTTTCAGACCAATCGCCATGAGTCCTCGCCTGCGCCACCTGACCTCGTTGGAAAACCTTCCGCACGAAACCATCGTGCGTTTGCTGGATCGTGCCGAAGCGCTGCGTGATGCCTGCGCGCACGGCACCCGCAAGCTCGATCTGCTGGCCGGGCGGACGGTGCTCAACCTGTTCTTCGAACCCTCCACGCGCACCCGCACCTCGTTCGAACTGGCCGCGCGGCGTCTCGGTGCCGACGTGGTCAACTTTGATATCGGCTTGTCATCCACCAGCAAGGGCGAGGAACTCTTCGACACCTTGCACACGCTGGAGGCGATGCATCTGGACGCGATCATCGTGCGCCACAAGCAGTCCGGCACACCCGACGAACTCGTGCGTCATGCCATGAGCGGGGTGTCGGTCATCAACGCCGGCGACGGCAACAACGCGCACCCCACCCAAGGCCTGCTGGACGCACTGACGATCCGCCAGCACCGGCCGGATTTCGAAAACCTGACCATCGTGATCTGCGGCGACATCAAGCATTCGCGCGTGGCACGCTCGGACATCAATGCCTTCAGCACCCTCGGTGCGAAGGAAATTCGCCTGTGCGGGCCGGCGGAGTTGATGCCGACGATGGACGACGTTGCCAAGGGAACCCGCTACACCGATTTCGATCAGGCCATTGAAGGCGCCGATGCCGTCATCATGCTGCGCCTGCAGAAGGAGCGCATGGCCAGCATCGAGCTGCCCGACGAAGCGGCCTATTTCGCCCACTACGGCCTGGACAGGCGCCGCCTGGCACGCGCTGCCCCAGGTTGTCTGGTGATGCACCCAGGCCCGATCAATCGCGGTATCGAGATCGCCTCTGACGTGGCCGACGGTGCCCAGTCGCGCATTCTCGAGCAGGTCGGCAACGGCGTATTCGTGCGCATGGCGGTACTGAACGAAGTACTGGCACGCTGAACCGCCGGGGCCATTTCGTTCCGGCAACATCCCGGCCAACCGGGCATAATGTTCGGTGCATCATTCACCAAACCGGACTGGGGATCTTCATGCGATCGACGACGCGATACATCGCGCTGGGTTTTGCCGGCATCATGCTGGCGGCCTGCGGGCACAAGGACAAGGACGCACCATTGGCTTTCGTACCGGCGGACACGCCGTATGTCATCGCCAACCTCGACATCATGGACGACAGCACCCGTGGCGCCCTGCTCGCGCAGACCGACGCGCAGTTGCCGGCCCAGCTGGCGCAACTCGACGCCGCCGCCGACAAGTTGGCCACCAAGGACCCCGAAGGTGCACGCCTGCTGCGCGCACTGCGGGCTGAATTCAAGGACAAGACGGTCGAGAGCTTCGCCCAGAATGTCGGACTGAATCTCAAGGGCTACTCTGCGTTCTATGGCCTCGGGCTGGCCCCGGTGCTGCGCTTCGAACTCAGCGATACCGCTGCATTCGATGCGTTCGTCGGTCGACTGGAAACGGCTTACGGCAAGAAGCTCGACGCCGCCACCGTCGACAAGCAGGCGTATCGCAAGTTCGCCTTCCCCGCATCCGGCACGCAGGTGGTCCTGGCCACCGTAGGCAAGCAGGCTGTTGCAGCCCTGTTGCCGGCCGATGCCTCGCCGGCATTGCTGCGCCAGGCATTCGGCATGGATCGTCCGCAGAAAAGCCTGCAGGATGATGGTCGTCTGAACACGCTGACCAAGGCCAAGGGCTACCAGAAGTGGGTGGTCGGCGAATTGGATCTCACGCGTGCACTGCCGTTGGCGATCAGCGGCACGGACCCGCTGGTGACGGCGATCCAGAAAGCGCGCGCCGAGGCGGTTTCGGCGAAGACCGGTGAACCGGTGGCGACGCAGCTGCAAACCTCGCCTAGCTGCAGCGCGGATGCGGCGCGCATCGCCGCTCGTGTCCCGCAAGTGAGCTTTGGCTATACCAAGCTTGATGCCAAGCATCAGAACGCGCGCTTCGATGTCGCCCTGGCTGACGACATCAGCCGGGCGTTTTCCGGCCTGAAAGTTGAAGTGCCTGGACTGGGCAAAGCCGGTAGCGCCCCGTTCGACCTGAGCATCGCACTGCCCATTGCCAGCCTGCGCACCTTCTGGATGGCACAGGCCGATGCCGTGGCAGCCAAGCCGTTCACCTGCGCATCGTTGACCGATCTCAACGACAGCTTCGCGAAACTGGGCCCAGCCATGCAGAAGGCGGCCATTCCGCCGTTCGGCGACATGCTGGGGCTGCGCGTTGCGCTGGATTCGCTGACCTCCGCCAAGGATTCCGCGATCCCGTCGCTCACCGGTCGTATCCTGCTGGGCACCAACAACCCGGAAGGGCTGCTGGCGATGGGACAGATGATGGTTCCCGCGCTGGCCCAGCTGAAGCCGGGCACTGACGGCAAACCACAGCCGCTGCCGAAAGACATGGCCAGCATGCTGGGACAGCCCGCATGGGTGGCCGCCACGACCAAGGCGATCGCTCTCGGCGTCGGTGCCGGCGAAGACAGCCGCATGACCGACATGTTGAAAGAACCCGGCGGCGATGCCGGCCAGATGAGCCGCATGCACATCAGCGGCGCGATGTACGTCAACTGGCTGCAACTGATGGAACAGAAACTCGACACGCTGAGTGCCGCGACGGCAACGCTCAGCAAGAGTGACGACCCGTCGATCGATGACGCCAGCGAAGCGTCCAATACGGCCAGCGAGCTGGCGCGTTCAAAGGCGCAGTTCGCTGCGATGAAGGCACAGGCAGAGCGCGTCGACAGCATCGATGCAGAAATGCATGTCGACAAGAGCGGCATGGTCTTCACCAGTCAGACGCTGCTGAAGTAACCACGACACCGCGCACGCAACGAAAAACGGGGCGCTTGGCGCCCCGTTTTTTTGCCACGAGCAGTCGAGTACGCGGATTCCACATCGCCATGACGGCCTCTTCGCGTCGGTGATCCTGCGCTGAACCGGGTTGCGGCAAACCACACCATTTTCACCGGGCGACTGTTGCCATGAGTCCATGGAAGCTCGATCCAGCCGCTTCCCGCCTGCGCGTACCGCAGGCTGATCAACTCAACAACTACTCGGAGATCGCCATGCGCCATTCCAATATCCGCACAACCCTTTATGCCACCGCCTTGATGTTCGGTTTTGCAGCGGTTCCGCTGGGCACGGCCATGGCTCATGACGCTGCCGGCTCGATGCAAAAGGCTACCGACAACCAGACCGTTCCAGACAAGGCTGCCGATGCGTGGATCACCACCAAGGTGAAGGCCGAATTCGGCACCACCAAGGGTGTTTCGGCTACCGACATTTCGGTAAGCACCAATGACGGCGTGGTCACCTTGAGCGGCACAGTGTCCAGTGCTGCGGAGAAAGCCAGCGCCGAAGACGTTGCCAAGGGCGTGAAGGGCGTCAAGCGTGTCGACGCCAGCGGCTTGACGGTCGGCCCCGCCAAGTACTGAGCAAGGCTTCCCGACAGCCAGACGTTGTCGTTAACGAAAAAGGCGCCCCGAGGGCGCCTTTTTCTTGCGTAGCCAGAACCCACTCAGCGGTTGAGGAAGTTCGCGCCGCCCATGGTATTCGAATTGGCGGTTTCTTCCAGCTCGACACCATCCAGACCTTGCGACAAGGTATGCGCATCACCACCCTGCGCCAGCTTGATGCGCAAGCGCACTTCGTTGGAGCTGTCGGCGTGACGCAGCGCATCCTCGTAGCTGATTTCGCCAGCGTGATAGAGCTCGACCAGACTCTGGTCGAAGGTCTTCATGCCCAACAGGGTCGACTCCTTCATCACTTCCTTCAGCTTGTGGATCTCACCCTGGCGGATGTAATCCTGCACCAGCGGCGTACCTAGCAGCACTTCCACCGCCACGCGGCGCGCCTTGCCGTCTGGCGTGGGAATCAGCATCTGCGCCACGATGCCCTTGAGGTTCAGTGACAGGTCCATCAACAACTGCTGGCGACGGTCTTCCGCGAAGAAATGCAGGATGCGGTCCATCGCCTGGTTGGCGTTGTTCGCATGCAGCGTGCACAGGCACAAGTGGCCCGTTTCGGAGAAGTTGATCGCGTGTTCCATGGTTTCACGCGTGCGCACTTCGCCAATCATGATCACGTCGGGTGCCTGACGCAGCGTGTTCTTCAGCGCGTTGTCCCAGCTATCGGTATCGATACCCAGTTCGCGCTGGGTAATGATGCAGCCTTCGTGCTTGTGCACGTACTCGATCGGGTCTTCGATGGTGATGATGTGACCGGTCGAATTCAGGTTGCGATAACCGATCATCGAGGCCAGCGAGGTGGATTTGCCGGTGCCGGTACCGCCCACGAAGATGATGATGCCGCGCTTGGTCATCGCCAGTTGCTTGATCACCGGCGGCAGCGTCAATTCCTCGATGGACGGGATCTTCGACTCGATCCGGCGTAACACCATGCCGACGCAATTACGCTGGTAGAAGCACGAGACACGGAAGCGACCCACACCCTGCGCGGAAATCGCGAACTGGCATTCATGGGTTTTCTCGAACTCCTCGCGCTGACCGGGCGTCATCACGTTGAGCACCATGTCGCGCGACTGCTGCACGCTGAGCGGGCTCTGGGTGATCGGCACGATCCGCCCCTGCACCTTCATCGATGGCGCCACACCCGCCGTGATGAACAGGTCGGATGCTTTCTTGTGCACCATCAGTTTCAGAAAGGAGGTGAAATCAAAGTCGCTCATGGCGGCTACCTCAGGGATTCAAGATTCGAGAATCGGAATTCAGCATCATCCACTCCACAGTGCACGGCGAACCCGACGGGTGAAAGCCTGCAACGACCGGCAAATCCGTTAGCGGGACGTGGGCACTGGCGCTGACCAATGTCCCGTCTCGAATGGCGAATTCCGGCGTTACTTGAAGTTGTCCTTGTTCTTCGCATAACCGTAAGCCTGCTGGCGCGTCACCAGGCCCCGCTTGACCAGGTCCTGCAGGCACTGGTCCAGCGTCTGCATGCCGAACTGCTGACCGGTCTGGATCGACGAATACATCTGCGCCACCTTGTCTTCACGGATCAGGTTGCGGATGGCGGGAATGCCCACCATGATTTCGTGCGCCGCAATGCGGCCTCCGCCAACCTTTTTCAGCAACGACTGTGAAACCACCGCACGCAGCGACTCCGAAAGCATCGAACGCACCATCGGCTTCTCGCCGGCCGGGAACACGTCGATGATGCGATCGATGGTCTTCGCCGCCGAGCTGGTATGCACGGTAGCGAACACCAAGTGGCCGGTTTCCGCGGCCGTCAGCGCCAGCCGGATGGTTTCCAGATCGCGCAACTCGCCCACCAGAATGTAGTCCGGGTCCTCGCGCAGCGCCGAACGCAGGGCCTCGTTGAAGCCCAGCGTGTCACGGTGAATTTCGCGCTGATTGACCAGGCACTTCTGCGAGGTGTGCACGAATTCGATCGGGTCCTCGATGGTGAGGAAGTGACCGTATTCGTTCTTGTTGACGTGATCGACCATCGCCGCCAGCGTGGTCGACTTGCCCGAACCGGTCGGACCGGTTACCAGGATCAGGCCCTGCGGCTGTTCGATCAATTCCTTGAAGATGCGCGGGCAACCCAGGTCTTCCAGGGTCAGCACTTCGGAGGGAATGGTACGAAACACCGCGCCGGCGCCGCGGTTCTGGTTGAACGCATTGACGCGGAAGCGGGCCAGGCCGGGAATCTCGAACGAGAAGTCGGTTTCGTAAAACTCTTCGTAATCGCGACGCTGCTTGTCCGACATGATGTCGTAGATCAGCGAGTGCACCTGCTTGTGTTCAAGCGCGGGAATGTTGATGCGGCGAACATCGCCATCAACACGGATCATCGGCGGCAGACCTGCGGACAGATGCAAGTCCGAGGCTTTGTTCTTTACCGAGAAGGCAAGCAGTTCGGCAATGTCCATGAAGTCGTTTCCCCTAAACCGATCGTCTGGATGGCATGAATTGGTGCGGCACAGTCGGGACCCGCAGGCATGGTGCGCCGCAACGCATGTTGCGTGGCGCCACATGACTCACCCGGACCAAGCCCCAATCTCCTGCAGCTCCGTCGATACTACTCGCGCAAGCGGCTGTGCGGCCAGTCTTTCCCGTCGGCAGAATCGAAAGTGTCGACCCGGTTTGCGTCTCGTGTCGAAAAGGCCGAGGCAACCCTCGCGCCGTGACACCGAACCGGCCAGCGCGAGCACGCAAATCGGCCTTAATCCAGCCAGCTCCGGTAAGGTAGGCGCCCTGAATGACTCAACTGGACGATTCAAGAGGCCCTGCATGACACGACTTGCCTTTATCGGCGGCGGCAACATGGCGCGCAGCCTGATCGGCGGCCTGCTGAAAACCGGCGTGGCCCCGGCCACGATCAGCGTATCGGAGCCGCTGGCCGAAGCCCGCCAGACGCTCGGCCGCGAGTTCGGCATTGCCTGCTATGCGGAAAATCGACTGGCCGTGGCGGAAGCCGAAGTCATCGTGCTGGCGGTGAAGCCGCAGATCATGCCGGCGATTCACACCGAGCTGCGCGACACCTTGCAGCGCAATCGGCCACTGTTGATCTCGATCGCCGCCGGCGTACGGCTGGACCAGCTCGAGCGCTGGTTTGGCAACGGCTTGCCGATTGTGCGCTGCATGCCCAACACCCCCGCCTTGATCGGTGCCGGCGCGACGGGTCTGTGCGCCAACCACCGGGTCAGCCCCGCGCAAAAGGCCCAGGCACAGCACATTCTCGACGCCGCCGGGATCACCCGCTGGATCGACGATGAAGCGTTGATGGACACCGTCACCGCCCTTTCCGGCTCCGGCCCCGCCTACTTCTTTGCACTGGTCGAAGCCATGGAGGCCGCCGCCGTGGCGCAAGGGCTGCCGCGCGAAACCGCGCGCGCACTGGCCGCGCAGACCTGCCTGGGCGCCGGCCGCATGCTGGTCGAAGGTGGTGATGATCCCGCCGTGCTGCGCCAGCGTGTCACCTCGCCCAATGGCACCACGCAGGCGGCGCTGGAAAGCTTTGCCGCCGATGGCCTGCCGCGCATCGTCGCGCACGCCGTCCAGGCGGCTACCCGGCGCGGCACGGCCTTGGCCGCTGAACTGGACAAGCTCTCGTGAATTATCTGCTCAACGCTGTTTCGATGCTGATCGAGCTGGCCTTCCAGGCGGCGGTCACCGTGCTGCTGCTGCGCGCTGCCGCCGAAGCCTGCCGGGCCGACTTCCACAACCCGCTTAGCCAGTTCATCTATCGCTACACCAATCCCGTGTTGGCGCCGATCCGGCGAGTCGTGCCGAACTGGCGGCGGATCAATCTGGCGGCGCTGCTACTGGCGTGGCTGGTGATGCTGCTCAAGGACATGCTGCTGCTCGCACTGAATGGCGTGATGGCCAATCCGCTCAACCTGCTGGTACTGGCATTCGCCGAACTGCTCGATTTCGCGCTGCTGTTCTATATCGTGCTGATCTTCGGCTGGTCGTTGCTGAGCATGTTCTCGGTCGATCAGCGGCAGCCGCTGCTGAAACTGGTCGGCACCCTGGTGGCGCCACTGCTGCGGCCGCTGCGCGGCAAACTGGTCGCCGGTCAGATCGACTTTGCGCCGATGGCGGTGATGATCGCGCTGTTCCTGGCGCGTCTGCTGATCGCCGCGCCATTGCTCGATCTGGGTGCGAGGCTGGCGCTGACCGGCTGAGCTGGCTAAAAGTCGCTGACGAAGGCGAACTGATGTTCGGCTAGCATGCACGCTCATCCCTTGTGGAGCGCTGTGCATGAAAGCGAACCTGTCCCGCTTGCCACTGAGTCTTTTGGTGGCCGCCATCGTCACCGTGATCGCAGGATGCAGCAACCCGCCGCCACCGAAGGTCGTGGCTGCGCCCGCTGCAACGGCTGTCGTGCCCGCCGCAAAAACCGACGTCGTGGCCGCCAACATCGATGCCTCGGTGAATCCTGGCGACGACTTCTTCAGTTACGCCAATGGCGCCTGGCTGAAAGCCCACCCGATTCCACCCTCGGAATCCAACTGGGGCATCGGCAAGCTGGTGCAGAACGATCTCTACGACAAGCTGCGCACGATCAGTGAGGGCGCCGCAGCTGTCGCCCATGCCGAAAGCGGCAGCGACCAGCAGAAGATCGGCGACTTCTGGCGCACCGCAATGGACAGTGCACTGGCAGAGCACCAGGGTCTCGCACCGCTGAAGCCCGAGCTCGCCCGTATCGACGCAGTGACCAACGTGAAAAGCGCACTCGATGAAGCCTTCGCGTTGCAGCCACTGGGTGTCGATGCGCTGTTCGGCTTCGGTGTGCAGCAGGACGAGAAGCAGAGCGACGTGATGGCTGTCTATCTCGAACAGGGCGGCCTGGGCCTGCCAGGCAGGGACTACTACTTGAACAACGAAGCAGGCGTCGCCAAGGCACGCTCTGCCTACCTCGGGCATCTGCAGAAGATGTTCAGCCTGCTCGGACAGGACGCCACCACCGCCCAGGCGAGTGCCACCGGCGTGATGGCCTTCGAGACCGCACTGGCCAAGATATCCCGCCCGCTCGCCGACCTGCGCGACCCGCAGAAGAACTACAACAAGATGTCGCCGGCCGAACTGACCCGCAAGTACACGCCGGACATCGCTTGGGGTTCGCGCCTGCAGGCGTGGAAGCTTGATGCGCCGTACGTCATCGTCGGTCAACCGGAGTTCTTCGCCGGCCTGCAGAAGCTGCTGAAGCAGACGCCGGTGCCGGTGTTGCGCGATTACCTGCGTGTGCGCCTGGTCGACGATTACGCCTCCACCTTGGGCAAGGCCATCGACGATGAGCATTTCGATTTTTACGGCCGTGTGCTGACTGGCCAGAAGGAACAGCGTCCGCGCTGGAAGCGCACGCTCGACGCAGAGAACCGAGCGATCGGCATGATCCTTGGCCGCATCTTCGTCAAACAATACTTCCCCGAGAAGACCAAGCAACGCTACAACGACCTGGTTGAGGCGATCCGTACCGCCTATGGCGAACGCATCGACAAGCTGGACTGGATGAGCGCGACCACCAAGGCCAAGGCGCGCGAGAAGCTGGCGGCCGTGACCAAAAAAGTTGGCTATCCGGACAAGTGGAAGGACTATTCGGCGCTGACCATCAGCCGCGACTCCTATGCACAGAACGAGATGAACGCACGTCGCTGGGCCTTCAACCACAACGCATCGAAGTTCGGCAAGCCTGTCGATCGCAGCGAATGGAACATGACGCCGCAGACCTACAACGCTTACTACAGACCGTCCAACAACGAGATTGTGCTGCCGGCCGCGCAACTCACCATACCCGGCTTCAAGGACGATCAGATCGACGATGCCGTGGTCTACGGCTATGCCGCCGCTTCGGTCATCGGCCATGAAATCACTCATGGCTTCGACGATCAGGGCCGTCAATTCGATGCCAAGGGCAACCTCGCCGATTGGTGGACGAAGGAGGATGCGAAGAAATTCGGTGAGCGCGCCGACGTGCTGGTCAAGCAATTCGATGCCTACGAGCCGCTGCCCGGCCTGCACATCAACGGTCGCGCCAGCCTCGGCGAGAACATGGCCGACTTTGGCGGCGTGCTGATCGGACTGGACGCCTTCAAGAAGACCGCGCAATACAAGAAGGGTGAAAAGATCGCCGGCTATACGCCACTGCAGCGATTCTTCCTCGGCTACGCGCTGTCATGGATGTCCCAGGAACAGGACGCGCTGCTGCGTCGCCGCCTGCTCAGCAATGTGCATGCGCCGGCCAAGTGGCGGGTCAATGGCCCGCTGTCGAACATCCCCGATTTCTACAACGCTTTCGACGTCAAGCCTGGCCAGCCTATGTGGCGCGCCGAAAAGGATCGTGCGCACATTTGGTGAGTGATGGCGTGTCCTTGGTTCGCATCGTCGTGATACGGATCATCGTTGCCGCGAAGACCAGTCGACGATGATGCGATGGATCGCATCCAGCCCATCGGACAACGCCGCCGGACCGGGCTGCAGGATGATCGGCGACTTGATTTCGTACAGGTCGCCGTTGCGGACTGCCGGGATGGTTTCCCAGCCCGGTCGCGCCGCCACCTTTTCCGGGCGAAAGCGCTTGCCGCACCATGAGCCGAGAATGATATCCGGCGCGCGGCGCACCACCTCGTCGCCATTGGGCAGAATGCGCTGTTTCGCCAATGGCTCGCGGGCCAGTTCGGGAAAGCAGTCGTCGCCCCCGGCAAGACCGATGATCTCGGCGACCCAGCGAATGCCGGTGATGATCGGTTCGTCCCATTCCTCGAAATACACTTTCGGTCGCCGCGGCAGCCTGGCCACGGCAGCGCTGATGTCGGCGATGTGCTGTTCGGCACGCTGCGCATAGACCTCGGCTTTCGCGTGCGCGCCGACCATCGCGCCGAGCCGGCGGATATAGGCGAGGATGCCTTCGACGCTGCGATGGTTGCTGATCCACACCTCGACACCGCACTTGATCAACTCGCGCGCGATGTCGGCCTGGATATCGGAAAAGCCGATCGCCAGATCCGGCTCAAGCTTCAGGATCTCGCCGATCTTCGCACTGGTGAAGGCCGAGACCTTGGGCTTTTCCTTGCGCGCCTGTGGTGGGCGCACGGTGAATCCCGAGATGCCGACAATGCGGTGCTGCTCACCCAGCGCGTAGAGCACCTCGGTCGGTTCCTCGGTGAGACAGACGATGCGTTGCGGGTAATGATCGGTCACGCGGTGGTTCCTATGCTCAATGGCCCAGCACGGTCACGCTGACCTTGCGCTGGTGCGGCTCCAGCCGGTGTTCCCACAGATAAATGCCTTGCCAGGTACCCAGCTGCAGTTTGCCGCCATTTACTGGCACGACCAGGCTGACGCCGGTGAGGATCGAACGGATATGCGCCGGCATGTCGTCGGGGCCTTCTTCATCGTGTTCGAACAGCGGGTCGCCATCGGGCACCGCGCGGGCAAACCAGCGTTCCAGATCACGGCCCACCGCCGGGTCGGCGTTCTCGCCAAGCAGCAGCGAGCAACTGGTGTGCGCGGTGAAAACATTCACGATGCCGACATGGACATGTCCGCTGGCCAGCGCATCGGCTACCTGCAGGCTGATGTCGGTAAACCCCCGTCCGCGGGTGTGCACGACGAAGCCGCCCTGCGCCACCTGCTGCGCGGGCAGCGGTCGACTCACGGATACAGCAGCCGACTGGTCCATGTCTGGCCATGGCGATCCCAGCGCACCCGCTCATGCAGGCGAAACTCGGCGCCATACCAGAACTCCAGCGTGTCTGGTTCGACCACGAAGCCACCCCAGTGCGGCGGGCGGGTGACGTCGACTCCGTCGAACTGTTGCTCGTAGCGCGCCACGCGCTGCTCGAAGGTGTCTCGATCGGGCAAGGTCTGCGACTGCAGCGAGGCCCAGGCGCCAATCTGGCTGCCGCGCGGGCGACTGGCGAAGTAGGCATCGGCCTCTTCGTCCAACAGCTTTCGAGTCACGCCTTCCACCCGCACCTGCACGCCATTGCGCAACTGCTTCCAGTGAAAGCACAGCGCCACCTGGGGATGCGCTTCCAGCTGGCTGCCCTTGTCACTCTGGTAATTGGTGTAGAAGCGGAAGCCCCGCTCGTCGGCGCCCTTGAGCAGCACGATGCGCGAGGCGACCCGGCCGGAGGCGTCGACGGTGGAAAGGTTCATCGCGGTCGGCTCGCGATCGCCACTGGCCTTGGCTTCGTCCAGCAGGCGCAGAAAGGTGTCCAGAATCTCGGGCTTGAGCATGATGTTTGAAACTTTCCTTTTGCATCGTGGCCGACTCGCGCCATCATGGCGCGGATGAACTTCAGCGATGATAGTGCAATGCCTCACTCACCAAATACCTTTTTGGCCCGGATGGTGCCGCCATCCCCCGCCATTTCGCGTGAACAAGCCCGGCTCGCGGTCCTTCAGGCGATACTGCACGATCACCGCCTGCCGGTGGCGGAAGTACCTCCGGGAACCAGGGTGTATTGCGGATGACGTCTCACGCCGACCTGCACAACGAAGGCCTCGCCGGCCACCTGCTCGACCACTACGCAGGGCGCATTGCCCGTTCGCGCCGCCCCTATATCATCGGCTTGTCCGGCCTGCAGGGTAGCGGCAAGAGCACCCTGGCACGGGTGATGAAAGCCCAGGCCGAAGGCCGCGGTTGGGCCACCGAAGTGCTGTCGCTGGATGACTTCTATTACGCCCGCAGCGAGCGCGAGGCACTGGCGCGCGATGTGCATCCCCTGCTGCGCACGCGCGGTGTACCGGGCACCCACGAAATCGAGTTGTTGCTGTCGGTACTGGCCGCGTTGCCACACGCGTCGGAGCGGCTGCCGGTGTTGCATCCGCGCTTCGACAAGGGCCGTGACACCCGTTTTGCACCCTCACGCTGGCCACGCACCACGCGCGCACCGGCGCTGGTCATCGTCGAGGGTTGGGCGCTGGGCATCCGCCCGCAACTGCAGGCTGCGCTGGGCAAACCGGTCAACGCGCTGGAGCAAAGCGAAGATGCCGATGGCAGCTGGCGGCACTGGGTCAACAAGCAGTTGCGTGGCTATCAGCCGTTGTGGCGCAAGTTCGATGCCTTGATCGTGCTGCAGGCTCCCAGCTGGGAAATCGTGCAGCGTTGGCGCGGCGAACAGGAGCAGGAATTGCTGACCCGGCACGCCCCGCTGGCCATGGATGCCGATGCGCTGGCGCGGTTCCTGGCCCATTTCGAGCGACTGAGCCGACACGCACTCGCCACCTTGCCGGCGCTATCGGACACCTGCGTGGAATATGACGACGACCGTCACGTCACCGGCCTGACTCACGGCTGAGGCGGCGCAAATCGGGACCTTCACAAAGTCCCGATCCGCAGCATCCGGCGTCAATCAACGACAAAGTTGACCTTCATGTTGACGCGCCACTCGGTGATCGTGCCGTCGTCACCTGTCACCACCTTGATCTCGTTGACCCAGGCGCCCTTGATGTTCTTCACCGACTCGGCCGTTTTCTTCAAACCGTGCTGCACGGCGTCTTCGATCCCCTTGGCGGACGAAGCGTTGATTTCGATGACCTTGGCTACGGACATGGCATTACTCTCCCGACGAATCGTGCGAGCGGCACGTGGCGCTTCCCCCACCCCGAAGCGCCAGCATGGACTGCTCCGGCCGATCCCGCCAAGCCGCACTGCAAAATCACCTCACGTTAACGCTTCGAGCTGCACCGCCGTTCCGTAGGCCAGCACTTCGGTCACGCCTTGCGCCACTTCGTTGGCGTCATACCGCATTGCGACCACGCCATTGGCGCCCATCGCCGCGGCATGCTGCAGCATCAACTCGAACGCTTCGCCGCGCGCTTTTTCGCACAGTTCCGTGTAGATCGAAATATTGCCGCCAACGATGGTCTGCAAGGCAGCGCCCAGATTGCCGACCACGCTGCGCGAACGTACGGTGATGCCACGCACGATGCCGAACGAGCGCACGATGCGACAGCCGGGGATTTCGTTGGTGGTGCTGACCTGCTGGTGTGGAATGGTCTTTGCCATGATGGTGCTCCGTGGGAATCAGTTGTCGAGCAGAGCCGCGTAACCCTCGCGCGCATCCGGCCAGTGCGGCGTCCAGCCACTGGCGCGCAGGCGCGCGTTGCTCAAACGCTTGCTGCCAACACCAACCGGCGGCGCACCTTCGGCAGGAGCGGGCACATCGATCAGCGCCGCAAGGAAATCGTACAACTCGTCCAGCGGCATCGGTGTGTCGTCGACACCCAGGTACAGCGGTTGCGGCTTGGCCACATGCAACAAATGCGCGATCGCCGCGGCGGCGTCATCGATGTGCACCCGATTGGACCAATGCGGCGCCTCACGCGGCACGCGCACCTGTCCTGCGCGCAGGCGCTCGACCAGTTGCAGGCGACCGGGCCCATACAAGCCGGCCAGCCGCAATACGATGGATTCCAGCGGCTGTTCCGACAACCATTGCTCGGCCTCGCGCAACACCGAGCCGTTGAAGCCACGCGGCGCCGTCGGGCTGCTTTCATCAACCCAGTCGCCATCGTGCTCGCCATAGACGGCACTGGATGAAACGAACAGCACACGCCGCAATGTGCGGCCATCAAGCGCCTCCAGCAGGTGACGCAGGCCTCCCACAAAAAGCGCGCGATAGGTGGCCTTGTCGCGAACATCCGGTGCAGGCAAATAGACCAGCCGGGTCATGCCCGTGGGCAATTTGCCGAAACTGGAGGGCTCGGTCAGGTCGCCACGCAACCAGTGGATACCCGAACCATCACGTGCGGGTGGCTGCCGTCGCAGCGCCCAGACTTCATCGCCACGCGCCAGCAGGCGCTGCGCCACGCGCATGCCCAGGTCGCCACACCCGGCCAGCAGGATACGTTCGCTCACTACCACCTCCCGTCATTCTGTCGGTGTTGCCTCAATGGCCTGACTGCATCGACCTCATCCATACGACCGATGGTTACCAAGGGTGATAACGGATGGACCGAAACAGCTTGATCGGCCCTGTTAGCATTCAAGCATGAATCCGTCGTCCAATCTTTTCATCATCGGCCCGACCGGCGCCGGCAAGACCTCGATCGGGCGACGACTTGCCGCGCACTACGGTTTGTCGTTCGTCGACCTCGACCACGAGATCGAACAACATTGCGGCGTCGATGTAAACACCGTCTTCGAGATCGAAGGCGAGGCTGGATTCCGCGAACGCGAAAGCCTGTTGCTGGATGAAATCAGCCAGCGCGCAGGCGTTTTGCTGGCCACCGGCGCTGGCGCGGTGCTGGCGCCGATGAATCGCACCTACCTCGTCGAACGCGGTTACGTGATCTGGCTGCAGACCACCATCGAACAACAACTTGAACGACTCGAACGCGACCATCGACGTCCGCTGCTGGCCGTGCCCAACCGCCGCGAACGGCTGCAAGCGATGGCCTCGATACGCGCACCGATCTACCGCGAGTTGGCCGAACTGGCCATACCCGGCGAACACGGCAGCGTCGCCGCCGCCAGCGAGCGCTGCATCGCGCTGATCGACCGGCATTGGCAAAACTCCTCCGCATCACCCAGGCACACGGCATGAATTCGGCAATCCAGCACATCACCGTCGCACTCGGCCAACGCAGCTACCCGGTCTGGATCGGCAGCGGCCTGCTCGGCGACCACGCGCGCTGGCGCGCCATGTTGCGCGGGCGGCATGCACTGGTACTCAGCAACACCACGGTGGCGCCGCTATACCTGCCGCGCATTGAAGCGGGACTGGAAGGACTGCACTGGTCGTCGTTTCTGCTTGACGACGGGGAGGCGCACAAGAGTTTTGCCAACGTGGGCCGCGCACTGGAAGCTCTGGGCCAACTCGGCGCCACCCGCGATGCCTGCGTGATCGCATTGGGTGGCGGCGTGGTCGGCGACCTGGCCGGCTTCAGTGCCGCGTGCTGGATGCGCGGCATCGACTTCGTCCAGATGCCAACCACCTTGCTGGCGATGGTGGACTCTTCCGTCGGCGGCAAGACCGGCGTCAACCTGCCGGTCGGCAAGAACCTTGCCGGCGCGTTCCATCAGCCGCGCGCGGTGTTCGCCGACATCGATACCCTCGCCACCTTGCCCGATCGTGAATACCGTGCCGGCCTGGCCGAAGTGATCAAGGGTGCAGCGATCGGTGACGAGCCGTTCTTCGCCTGGCTGGAACAACACGCCGACGCACTCGCCGCACGCGATCCGGCCATCGTGATGGAGGCGATCGCGCGCAAGGTGACGTACAAGGCCGGCGTGGTCGCCCGTGACGAAACCGAACAAGGCGAGCGCGCCCTGCTCAACTTGGGCCACACCTTCGGCCACGCGCTGGAAACGGCGGGCAACTACATCACGTTGCTGCACGGCGAAGGCGTCGCCGTCGGCATGCTGCTGGCGGCGCGACTGTCCGAACGGCTGGGTATGAGCGCGCCTGCCGCCACCGCACGATTGCAACGCCTGCTGGAAAGGCTCGGCCTGCCCGTAACGATTCCACCCGGCATGGATGCGCGGCAATTGCTGGAGCTGATGCGGCTGGACAAAAAGAACACCGCCGGCAGTCTGCGGCTGATCCTTTGGCGCGGCATCGGCCGCGCCGAGATCGTCGGCGGCGTGGACGAAGCCGACGTGCTGGCTATCCTCTCGTAGCAGCGCACCGTGTGCGCGATGCTCGGCGTTACGTGGCGGGAAAGCATCGCGCACAGGGTGCGCTCCTGCAAACTGCCGCAAGCGAAACATCCCGGTAAATCGAAAAGCCGGCGGACAGTGTCCGCCCTGCGGCCGCTCGCACGACGAAGCACCACGCGTGTGACGACACGCCCCAACCGCGCAACGGGCGTCGCGGCGCAAATCCTATAAACTGTGCCGTCCGGCTACGCGCCCGTTCGTGCTGCATTCCTGGAAGTCATGCGCCTTTATCTGCAAACCGTGCCCGGCAATACCGACGCACCTCGCTATGTCCAGATCACGCTGGAGCAGGATCTGCTCGGCGGCTGGACGCTATACGGCGAAGCTGGCATCCAGGGTGGCCGCGCCACGATGAAGCGCGAACAATTCCTGGAACGCGACGAAGCCGTTGCCGCTTTCGAGAAGGCCCGCGACGCCCAACTAAAGCGCGGCTTCCGCCTGATGTTTGCCCAAGGGCTGGAAGGCCCGTACGGACGCTGATTGAAATGACCGATGTGTTGAAGAACGACCGCTTCCTGCGTGCGCTGCGCCGCGAACCCACCGACACCACGCCGATCTGGGTGATGCGCCAGGCCGGCCGCTACCTGCCGGAATACCGCGCCACCCGCGAACGCGCGGGCAATTTCATGGGGTTGGCGCAGAACCCGCAATTCGCTTGCGAAGTGACTTTGCAGCCGCTGGAACGCTTCGATCTCGACGCGGCGATCCTGTTCTCCGACATCCTCACGATTCCCGATGCGATGGGCCTGGGCTTGTCGTTCGCCCATGGCGAAGGCCCGCAGTTCGCGCGCCCGGTGCGCACGGCGGCCGAGATCGGCAAACTCGCCGTGCCCGACATGGACGGCGAACTGCGTTACGTGATGGATGCGGTGCGGCTGATCCGCCAGGAACTGCACGGTCGCGTGCCGCTGATCGGTTTTTCCGGCAGCCCGTGGACGCTGGCCTGCTACATGGTCGAAGGCCATGGCTCGCGCGACTTCGCCACGCTGAAGGCGATGTGCTGGAACGAACCGAAGCTTGCCCACCAGCTGCTCGAAACACTGGCAAAGTCCGTCGCCGCCTATCTCATCGCCCAGGCCGCCGCCGGCGCACAGGCGCTGATGATCTTCGATACCTGGGGCGGCCTGCTCGGGCCCGCGCCGTTCCGCGAATTCTCGTTGCGCTATCTGACCCAGATCGTCGCGGCGTTGAAGGCTGACCCGCTCGCGCGGGAGCTGCCGGTCATCCTGTTCTCCAAGGGAGCGGGCGCGCATTTGGCCGAGATGGCCGACAGCGGCTGCGCTGCCCTGGGCGTCGACTGGACGGTTGATCTCGCTGACGCCCGCCGCGCGGTCGCCGGCAAGGTCGCACTGCAAGGCAATCTCGATCCGGCGATCCTGCGCGCCAGCCCGGAGGTGATCCGCCGTGAAGCCCGCCTCGTCATGGACAGCTACGGCAACCACCCCGGCCACGTGTTCAATCTCGGCCACGGCATCACGCCGGAAGTGAATCCCGAGCACGTCAAGGTGCTGGTGGACGAAGTGCACAGCTACGGCCGCACGCTGCGTTCCCGTTCACTGGTTTGAAATGACAGCTGAGCGCGAAGCCAGCCATGAGGCCGCCGTCGCCACTACGACGGCGGCCCACGTATCGCTCGATGACAAGGCGTTCCCGACTGCCGCTGTGTTCGGTATCGCCATCGTTCTGGCTGTTCTGGTCTTGGCATTGCCAGTGCTGGCAACGCTGGCAGGTGGATACGCCTGGGTGGACGGACTGTTCTACCGATCCCGGGTGCCGGTGGCCGCAATCACCGGCACCCGGCTGTCCAATGGGCTTCTCATCCTCGGCGTATTGGGCCTGCTCGCCGGACTGATCTGGCCGCGACTGGCGCTGTGGGTTGGGCTGGCGACGCGCTTGCGCGTGCTTGCCTGGTACGGCGCGGTGATTGCGCTGGGAGTGGCCTGCCGGGTCGAGACCATCGCGCTGATGAAATCCATGCACGCGCGCGAAGATCAAGCCGTTCGCACACTCTACGAGAAGGCTGCGCCCAGCATGTCGGTTGCGTCGGTGCAGGCACTCGCCGCCACGCTCAACCCCGATATCGAAACCCGCTACAGCACCCTCGCCAATTACGACCGCATTCTCGAGGTGGAACGCGCCCGATATGCCGAATGCGTGATTGAGCTGTCCGCCCCGGAACGCTACGCAGGCACGCGTCTGGTGGCTGAAGTCAGTCGCTGCGGCGTTCACGCTGACGCCGACACGCGCAGACTCTATCTGGTCGAGCGAAAACACCAGGTTGCGGCCAAATAGGCAGGTCTTGAACGGCGCGGTCCCGACACGCGTCTCGCCCGCGGAAAGTACGGTCCGTCCATGGGCGCTTTTGGCAGCCCAGCCGCCGCCCCGTACAATCACCGCTTTCCCCATGACAAAGCGTGCGCCGCGCACACGCCACCGAGCCTATCCCGATGGAAAAGAGTTTCGAACCCGCCCAGATCGAGTCCACCTGGTATGCCCGTTGGGAAGCCAGCGGTGCATTCAAGCCATCGGGCCACGGTGATCCCTACTGCATCCTGCTGCCGCCGCCGAATGTCACCGGTACGCTGCACATGGGCCATGCGTTCCAGCAGACGGTGATGGACATGCTGGTGCGCTACCAGCGCATGCGCGGCATGAACACGCTGTGGCAGGTTGGCACCGACCACGCCGGCATCGCCACGCAAAAGATTGTGGAAAACCAACTCGCGGTCGAAGCGAAGACCCGCCACGACCTTGGGCGCGACGCCTTCATCGAGCGTGTGTGGAAGTGGAAGGAAGAATCCGGCTCCACCATCACCAACCAGATGCGCCGCATCGGCGCCGCCGCCGACTGGTCGCGCGAACGCTTCACCATGGACGAAGGTCTTTCCGACGCGGTGCGCAAGGTGTTCATCGACTGGTATCGCGCCGGCCTGATCTACCGCGGTAACCGGCTGGTGAACTGGGACCCGGCGCTGGGCACCGCCGTGTCCGACCTCGAAGTGAACAACGTCGAGCGCGACGGCCACATGTGGTTGATCCGTTACACCGTGACTGGCAGTGACGACAGCCTGGTGGTCGCCACTACCCGTCCGGAAACGATGCTCGGCGACGTCGCCGTGGCGGTGCATCCGGAAGACGAGCGCTACGCGCATCTGATCGGCAAAATGTTGACCTTGCCGCTGGTCGGTCGGCAGATTCCAGTGATCGCCGACGACTATGTCGACAAGGATTTCGGCACCGGCTGCGTGAAGATCACGCCGGCGCACGACTTCAACGACTATGCGATCGGCCAGCGCCACAAGCTGGCACCGATCACCATCTTTACCCTGGATGCGAAGGTCAACGACAACGCGCCGGAAAAGTACCGTGGCATGGATCGCTACGAAGCACGCAAGCTGATCGTCGCCGAACTCGATGCTTCCGATCTGCTGGTCGAGACGAAGGCGCACAAGCTGCAGGTGCCGGTAAGCCAGCGTTCGGACGCGGTGATCGAACCGATGCTGACCGATCAGTGGTTCGTCGACCTCACCAACGAGGTGCAGGCCGATGGCCGCCCGGGTGGCCGCAAGGCCATTACCGAGCCGGCGCTGGAGGCCGTGCGTTCGGGCGAGATCAAGTTTGTCCCGGAAAACTGGGCGAACACGTATACGCAGTGGCTGGACAACATCCAGGACTGGTGCATCAGCCGCCAGCTGTGGTGGGGCCATCGCATTCCGGCGTGGTACGACGAAGCGGGCAACATCTTCGTTGGCGAAGACGAGGCCGACGCGCGCGCCAGCGCCAGCAGCGAGCCAGTCGGTGCGCTGCGCCAGGACGAGGATGTGCTCGACACCTGGTTCTCCTCCGCGCTGTGGCCGTTCTCCACGCTCGGCTGGCCGGCCAACGGCCCGGTAAAGAACGAGCATGGTGACGTCGTGGCGAACTGGGAGAACGACAAACTCTTCCTGCCCAGCGCCGTGCTGGTCACCGGTTTCGACATCATCTTCTTCTGGGTCGCCCGGATGGTGATGGCCACCAAATATTTCACCGGCCAGATTCCGTTCCGCGAGGTCTACATCAACGCGATCGTGCGTGATGCGGAAGGCCAGAAGATGTCCAAGTCCAAGGGCAACACGCTGGACCCGCTGGACCTGATCGACGGCATCGCGCTGGAACCGCTGGTCGAGAAGTCCACCAAGTCATTGCTGATTCCGCAGGTGCGCGCCAAGGTCGAAAAGCGCATTCGCAAGGATTACCCCGACGGCATTCCGGCGATCGGCACCGATGCGCTGCGCTTCACCTTCGCCGCGCTCGCCAGCTACAGCCGCACCATCAACTTCGACATCAAACGCGCCGAAGGCTACAAGGCGTTCTGCAACAAGTTGTGGAATGCGGCGCGCTTCGTGCTGATGAATTTGCCGGAAGGCGAGATCGCTGCTCCCGTGGGCGCACCGGTCACCGAAGCGGAGCGCTGGATTCTCACCCGCCTCAAGCAAACCCTTGCCGAAGTGGAACAGCACTTCGTCAGCTATCGCTTCGATCATCTGGCACAGGCCTTGTACGAGTTCGTCTGGAACGAGTACTGCGACTGGTTCCTGGAATTGTCAAAACCGGCCTTGAATGGTGATGACGCGGTGGCAGCCGCGTCCACCCGGCACACCTTGCTGGTGGTGCTGGAATCGGTGCTGCGCGCACTGCACCCGGTGATCCCCTTCATCACCGAAGAAATCTGGGCGTCGGTGGGGCCGAAGCTTGCACTCACCGAAGCCAGCCTGATCCACCGACCGTGGCCGAACGCCGCGGAGATGATCGAGGACAATGCAGCGACCGCCGAGATCGAGTGGTTCAAGAACGTGCTCTCCGGCATCCGCAAGATCCGCTCGGAAATGAACATCTCGCCCGCGAAAGTCATCCCGTTGCTGTTCGCCGATGGCGACACCAACGATCACGCGCGAGTCAGCAAATTCGCCGCGCAGATCAGCTTCCTTGCCCGCACTGAAGCGCCCCAGTGGATCGAAGCGGGTACCGATGAGCCGGCATCGGCGGCGGCGGTGGTCGGCAGCTTGCGAGTGATGATCCCGCTGGCTGGCCTGATCGATCTGGATGCCGAAAAGGCGCGTCTGACCAAGGAAATCACGCGGATCGAGATCGAGATCAAGAAGTGCGAGGGCAAGCTGAGCAACGCGAACTTCGTGGCCAATGCACCGGCCGAAGTGGTTACCCAGGAACGTCAGCGCATTGCCGACTGGAACACCACGCTGGGCGCTTTGCGCGAACAGGCGCAGAAGCTGCAGCAATGAACCGGTAGGGCGGGCACTGCCCGCCGGCTTGCCACGCGAAAAGCCGAACGTGCCGCCTATTGTTCGAGATTGCCTGCGGCACTCTCGAGCACCATCACGATCGCTTCCTCGCGGCCTTCATGCGCCGGGTAATAGCGCGGACGACGGCCGATCTCGCAGAAACCCACCGACTCGTACAGCGCCTTCGCCAACGGGTTGGACGGCCGTACTTCCAGAAAGACGCGCTCGGCACCGTTCCAGCGCGCGATGTCGACCAGCCGACCCAGCAGGTGCCGACCCAGTCCGCGACCACGCCATTGCGTACCGATGCAGATGTTCAGCACATGCGCCTCGCCGGCGCCCATCGACAGGATGCCGTAACCGGCAATCACCTCGTCCATGCACAGCAGCCAGCAGGGATGGCCGGTTTTCAGACAATCACGAAAGATGCCGAGTGACCAGGGAAAGTCGTAAGACGCGTTTTCCATGGCACTGACCGTATCCAGATCCTCGGCGCGCATGGCGCGCACCTGGATCACCGGTCTGGTCAGCGCCGACATACTCAATCACCCGCCAGAGCCAGCGTGCGACGCACGCTGCGCAGTGCATTCCACAACCGCCGCTTGGCCTCGGCGTGGATCAACACCTGCGCTGGCTCATCGACCAGCACGATCTGCGCGCGATGCATCACGGCCGCCGGCAAGGCACGCCCAAGTGCATGCGCCTGCGCCTCGCCGAAAACCAGGTACGCCTGCGCTTCGGGCGCCACCGCCAGTTGCCCCTCACGCACTACCACTCGCGCGGCGCGCGCCAGAACGGCGCCACAACCCATCAGCGCGCGACTGACCAGATCCAGTTCGCGGGTGGTGCAGCCGTCGGGAAGAACCACTACGCAAGCCACCGGGCCCGCCGCATCGGTCGTGGCGTCAACCCCCGCGCCCGACTCGTTGCACTGGACTGCCGCAACTGGCAACCCGCGCCGAATCCATGGTGTCACCCCCAGCGCGCGCAGCACCCGATCGCGATGGCCCGCGTCGAACGACGACTGCGCCAACGGGCTCATGCCGGGTTGCGCCGCGTGCGGCGCCGATGCGTGGCCACGCTCCAGATCGTGAATACCGGCCCGGACAACATGTAGAGCGTGAAGCCGGCGAACAACACGCGCGCCGTGTCGAGGATCAGCAAGGCCAGCAACAGCACCGCCACCACCATCCAGCCAAACGGCACCAGTTGGTGATTGCCCATCGGCAACGACTTGAAACTGAAGTAACGAAAGCGGCTGACCATCAGTAAACCGACCACAATTGCCATCGCCGCGGTAATGAAACAAAAATCGCTGCCCGGCAAGCCGAACTTCTCCACGCTCCACACAAACGACATGCAGACCGCCGCCGCCGCCGGGCTGGCCAGCCCCTGGAAATAGCGCTTGTCGGCCACGCCAGCCTGGGTATTGAAACGTGCCAGCCGCAGCGCAGCGCAAGCGGCGTAGATGAATGCCGCGGCCCAGCCCAGCTTGCCCCACAGCGGGCCGAACTCGCGCAGCGTGGACAACGACCATGTGTACATCACCAGCGATGGCGCCAGCCCGAAGCTGATCAGGTCGGACAACGAGTCGTACTGCACGCCGAATTCGGTCTGCGTGCCGGTCATCCGGGCCACCCGACCATCCATGCCGTCCAGCACCGCGGCAATGAACACGGCCACGGCCGCTTCGGAGTAGCGTCCACCAATACTGGCAATAATGGCGTAGAAACCCGCGAACATCGCCCCCGTGGTGAACAGGTTCGGCAACAGGTAAATACCCCGGTGACGGGGTGGGCGGACGGGCGAAAGCTCGCTCATGTATCAGTACCGTGACAGGATGCGCGCAGTGTAGACCATCGGGTGCTTGAGTCCGGGCCGATGGAGTGTTAACAAGGTGCACCCGCTTATTCCCGTGAAATGGAGAACACCATGCGTCGTTCGCTGATTGCCGTAGCCCTGCTGTTGCTGGCGCCACTGGCCACCGCCCAGGTCTACAAATGGACCGACGCCGGCGGTACCGTGCATTACTCGGAAGCGCCTCCGGCACAGGGCACGAAGTTCGAAAAGGTGACCACTACGGGCACGGTCGAACCACTTGCTCCGCCGCCTGCCAAAGAGCCAGCGCTAGCCAGTCAGGCTCCAGCCCCGGCGGCTGAACCGGTGGCGGACACGCCGGAGAATCGCACCAAGCTGTGCAGTACGCTGCAATCCAACATCGCCGCCCTGCGCAGCGGCGGCCCGGTGGTGATGCAGCAAAACGGCAAGCCTGTCGCGCTAGACCAAGCCCAGCGAAACCAGCAGGTCACGTCGGCACAGGCGCAATACGATCAGTTCTGCGGGCAGACGCCATAAACGCCCGTCTGTCCGGTCGCGCCAAGCGCCGACCGGACAGACTCAAAGCCACGGGCGTGCGGCCCGGCCGGCCGCTACACTAGGCGTTTCCACAACGCCGGAATCACCCGCATGCGCCTCAGCCAATTCCATCTGGCCACCGTCAAGGAAGTCCCTGCCGACGCCGAAATTTCCAGCCACCAGCTGATGCTGCGTGCCGGCATGATCCGCAAGCTCGCTTCCGGCCTGTACAGCTGGAGCCCGCTGGGACTGCGTGTGCTGCGCAAGGTCGAGAACATCGTGCGCGAGGAAATGAACCGCGCCGGCGCCATCGAAATGCTGATGCCCTCGGTGCAGCCGAAGGAACTGTGGGACGAAACCGGTCGCTGGCAAAAATTTGGTGGCCAGCTGCTGAAAATCAAGGACCGCAAGGGTCAGGAGTTCTGTTACGGCCCGACCCACGAGGAAGTGGTTACTGATTTCGCCCGCAACGAGTTGAAAAGTTACAAACAGCTGCCGGTGAACTTCTACCAGATCCAGACCAAATTCCGCGATGAAATCCGCCCGCGTTTCGGCGTGATGCGCGCACGCGAATTCCTGATGAAGGACGCGTATTCGTTCCATCTCACGCAGGAATCGCTGGCTGAAACTTACGCCACGATGTATCAGGCGTATTCTCGTATTTTCACCCGCCTGGGCCTGACCTTCCGTGCCGTTCAGGCCGATACCGGCGCGATTGGCGGCAATGCCAGCCATGAATTCCAGGTACTGGCCGAATCGGGCGAAGACGCCATCGCGTTCTCCGACGGCTCCGACTACGCCGCCAATCTCGAAAAGGCCGAAGCGCTGGCGCCTGCCGCTACGCGCGCTGCCCCTGCAGCCACCCTGCAACGGGTCGACACGCCCACGCAAAAGACCATCGATGACGTCTCCGCCTTCCTCAAGGTCACCCCGCAGCACTGCGTGAAAACCTTGCTGGTGCGTGGCCGTGAGGGTCTGGTCGCACTCTGCGTGCGCGGCGACCACGAGATCAACGAAGTGAAGGCTGGCAAGCTGGCCGAGCTGCCGGACGAGTCGGTACTGGCCAGCGAAGAGGAAATCCTTGCCGCTACCGGCACCCGCCCTGGCTTCATCGGCCCGGTCGGTCTGCCCGATTCCATTCCGGTGATCGTCGATCGCGATGCCGCCGTGCTGGCCGATTTCGTCTGCGGCGGCAATGCCGATCGCACGCATTACACCGGCGCCAACTGGGACCGTGACGCGCGCGTCACCCGCATCGCCGACCTGCGTAACGTCGTTGAGGGCGATCTGTCGCCCGACGGCAAGGGCGTGCTGCACATCGCCCGTGGCATCGAAGTGGGCCATGTATTCCAGCTGGGCACCAAATACGCCGAAGCGCTGGATGCCACCGTGGTCGATGAAACCGGCAAGCTGCAGGTGATGACCATGGGCTGCTATGGCATCGGTGTCAGCCGCATCGTCGCCGCCGCCATCGAGCAACGTCATGACGACGCCGGCATTGTCTGGCCTGAGGCCATGGCACCTTGGCGTGTCGTCGTCTGCGTGATCAACCCCAAGCATTCGCCGACCGTCAGCGCAGCAGCGGAAGCGCTGTACCAGACCCTGGGCGAGCATGGCATCGAAGCGCTACTGGACGATCGCGGCGTGCGTGCGGGCAGCATGTTTGCCGACATGGAGTTGATCGGCATTCCGCATCGGGTCGTCGTCAGCGAGCGCGGGCTGGCTGCCGGCACGCTGGAATATCGTGGTCGCGAAGACAGCGAAAGCCGCTCGTTCAACGAAGATGAATTGCTCGCGCTACTGGCCTGATTCCGGCGCTGTTGGATTAATGGAAACGGCCGCCCAGTGCGGCCGTTTCTTTTTTCGTGCTGTGCGAAGGCGGTCTGCGCCTTATTCAAAACAACCAGGTTCAACTCAGCATTTAATCAGCTACCCGATGTCACGAAAACCCCCGCGCTTTACAATGATTCAATGAATAAGCGAGAATAACAATCAGGAATTTACAAAGCCTCCGGACGCATTCCCGATAATGCTGCCGAGACATAACCAGATCGTTTATTAACGACATTCACCCGGGAGTCACGCATGGCCGTCGATATCAAGAGTCTCAATCACAATCAGTTGAATGACCTCATCAGCAAGGCGCAGGTTCGCCAGAACGAATTGCGCAAGGAAAAGGTCGGCAAGCTGCGCGAGAAAGTTCACGCGATGCTGAAGGCCGAAGGGTATTCCTTCGAAGACATTTTCGGCACCGCGCGTGGCAAGGCCAAGCGCACCACCGGCACCGTTGCGCCGAAGTACCGTAACCCGGCCAACCCGGCGCAGACCTGGTCGGGCCGTGGCAAGCGTCCGCATTGGTTCAACGACGCACTGAAGGCCGGCAAGAAGGAAAAGGATCTGGCGATCTGATCGTCAGCCCTGTTGCCCATTCCAATGAAGAACGCCGGCCTTGTGCCGGCGTTCTTCATTTCGGCGGTGCTTCCATCACAGCGAGCGACGCGGAGAAATCAGCAGGTCGCCGAACATCAAACCGGCCACCAGCGACACCAGCAGGGTAATCAGCAGCAAGCCTGTATCCAGACTCAAATCGGTATCGCGCTCCATCAGAAACGACACGCTGCGAAATCCGACGCTGCCCGGCACCAACAGCAGAATGCCAGGCTCGCGAATCACGGCACCGGGCCGATGGGCGTAACGGGCAAACACGTTTGCCAGCGCGCCCAGCAGCAAGCCGCCCAGGAATACGCCGACCGGCGCGCCCGGCAATGAACTCGATATCTGTCCACCCCAGCGCGTGGCCATATAGCCCACCACTACCGCCAGAATCACCACCGGCCAGTCGCGTTTCGCTGCACGGAACAAGATCGCGAACGCGACGGCAGCTACCAGCAGTGCCGGATAGTCCGTCCACTGCGGCAACGGCGCCAAGGCAAAGTCGCGCGCGACGATGCCGAGCGCCTTGCATAGCTGAGTCGCCGCGATGGTGCCGAAAGTGAGCTTGAGCAAGGTCGACATGGCGCCGCCCATGCGCGCCATGCCGGAAACCAGATGTTGGGCGGAAATTTCACGCACCGCGGTGGTCAGCGACATGCCGGGAATCAGGATGATCAGACTGGCCAGCACCACCGACTTGATCGCCAGAGGCACCACAAACGCACTCACCACGATCGCCACGCTGGTCGCCACCAGCGCGCATATCGCATCGCCAGCCGCCGCCAGCCGCGGCCGACTGCCCGCCAACAGACTGACGCAACCGATGATCACGCCGATCACGGCCGCCACGATAAGGTCAACCCACGAGCTGTGCAGAAATAGTGCTTCGATGGCGCCGGCCGAGAGGCCATAGCTGAGCACCAGTCCAATCTTTTCGCGGCGCGTGTCAGGACGCCCCAGTTCGCGCAGCAGACGAAAGCCCTCGCGCAAATCCAGCTCGCCAGCAATCGCCCGATCAGCAATGTCGTCCACTTGGCACAGTCGCTCCAGATGCACCTCACCGGGCGCCAGCCGCATCACCTGGGTGGTCTGCGCCACACCGTCCTCGCCGCCCTGGGCCAGATCGGAGAACGAAATGATGATGGCCGTGGGGCTGGACCACACATCGGCCAACAGCCCCAGCCGCTGCGCCACGCCGGCCACTGCGATCTCCAGGCGTGGCGCGTTGGTGCCGTATTGGTGCAGGCGACGCGCCAATTCCAGCGCAAAGGCCATGCGCGTCGTGATCGCCGTGGTGGCGAACTGCTGCTGGCTGATGACGTCGCCGGGGCTCATGCCGCGGCACGCACCTGCAAGGTGCTGCCGTCGACAGCCACCACTTCCACGGTGGCGCCCAGTGGCAACTCAGGCCCGCTGACCAGCCACTGGCCGTCACCCACGCGTGCCTTGCCGCGACCGTTGATGATCGGCTCGATCAACTGGTAACGCTGACCAATCAACTGCTCCGCGCGCCGATTCAACCGCTCATCGCCGGGCGCCCGACGCTCCAGCCGTGGCCGCAGCCAGCGGGCGTAGGCGAAGCAGGAAGCGAACGCAAGCGCGCCGAACAGGAGCGCCTGCGCCAGCAGGCCCAGCGTCGGATCAATCCACAGCACCGCACCCATCACTGCCGCGGCCAGACCAATCCACAACAGAAAATACCCAGGCAACATCAGCTCGCTGGCGATCAGCAGCAGTGCCAGAATCCACCACAGATAATGCGTCGATAATTCCCACATGGCTTCGTCCTCAACGCAGCGGTGGCTGGATGGAAGTGGACTTCTGCTGCTGGGCCAGCGATTCCTTGGCCAGCTCGGCAATGCCGGCCAGCGAACCAAGAATACCGGTAGCCTCGATCGGCAACAGCAGCATCTTCTGGTTCGGCGACTTGGCCATTTCCTTCAGCGCTTCAACATAGTTGTTGGCCACGAAATAGTTCAGTGCATTGACGTTGCCGTTGGCAATCGACTCGGAGACCATCGTGGTCGCCTTGGCCTCTGCCTCGGCCGAACGCTCGCGCGCCTCGGCGGTGCGGAACGCGGCTTCCTTCTCGCCCTCGGCAGCAAGAATCACCGACTGCTTCTCGCCCTCGGCCTTGAGAATCGCCGCCTGGCGGAAGCCCTCGGCATCGAGGATGTTGGCGCGCTTCTCGCGCTCGGCCTTCATCTGCCGCGCCATCGCGTCGATCAAATCACGCGGCGGCGCAATGTCCTTGATCTCGATACGGTTGACCTTGACGCCCCACGGATGGGTCGCCTCGTCAACCACCTTGAGCAACTTCGCATTGATGGCATCGCGCTGGCTCAATGATTCATCAAGATCCATCGAGCCCAGCACGGTACGGATATTGGTCATCACCAGCGCCAGCGAAGCCTGTTCCAGATTGGACACCTCATAGGCCGCCTTGGATGCGTCCAGCACCTGGTAGAACACCACGCCGTCCACCCGCACGACCGCGTTGTCCTTGGTGATCACGTCCTGCGAGGGCACGTCGAGCACCTGCTCCATCATGTTGATCTTGCGCCCGACCGCCTGATAGATCGGGATCAGGAAATGCAGCCCGGGGCTAAGGGTGCGGGTGTACTTGCCGAACGTCTCCACCGTCCACTCGAAGCCTTGCGGCACGATGCGCACCAGCTTGGCCACGCCGATGATGACGACCGCCACAATGACCAGCGCAAGCAATTGTCCAATTCCCATGAGCCTTACCCCTAATCCATGAAGACGCCAGTATAGGCGAGTGCACTCCCCCCGAGCAGCAGAGTTCCATGCAACCTGCGCCACGCCCAGTCGCCCCGAATCACATGGTTTGCCGCGCTTCCTCGATCACTGTCATCCTCTCGTAACATTGCCGTGCTGCCATAGTGCAAGCATCCCGTGGACGACTCATGCAAAAGCGCATCCTGATCATTGAAGACGAGGCCCCGATCCGCGACATGGTGGCGTTTGCTCTGCGTCGAGCGGACATGCTGCCGATCAGTGCCGGTGATGCCGCCGAAGCGCAGTTGGCGATCGCCGAAGCGATGCCCGACCTGATCCTGCTGGACTGGATGCTGCCAGGCATCAGCGGCATGGACCTGGCACGTCGGCTGCGCAAGAACGAACTGACTCGCGAGCTGCCCATCATCATGCTGACCGCGCGGGGCGAAGAGGCCGATCGCGTGGCGGGGCTCGATGCCGGGGTCGATGACTACGTCGTCAAACCCTTTTCGGCGCGCGAACTGGTGGCGCGGATCAAGGCTGTACTTCGCCGCAGTCAGGCCGAAGACAGCTCGGGCATGATCGAACTGGCGGGCCTGCGCATCGACGGTCTGGCGCACCGGGTGTACGCCGACAACGAGCAACTCACTATCGGGCCGACCGAGTATCGCCTGCTGCATTTTTTCATGACCCACGCCGAGCGCGTGTACTCGCGTGCACAGTTGCTGGACCACGTATGGGGCGGCAGCGTATACGTGGAGGAGCGCACCGTCGACGTGCATATTCGCCGCCTGCGCAAGAGCCTGGAAGCGTGCGGCCTCGACACCGTGATCCAGACCGTGCGCGGCACCGGCTACCGCTTTTCTGCCCAGCCCGCGCCTGCGCGGCCGTAGCGGCGAAGCCTGCGCATGCGCCCCACCAAAGCCTTGTTTGCCACAGGACCGGCTGCCGTCCTGACCGTTTCGCTGACGCTCACTGCGCTGACAGCCGCAATCTGGGGCGTGAACTGGTGGTCGCTCGGTATCGCGCTCGGCGGCCAACTCGTCGTCCTGCTGTGGCTGCCAGCTGCAGCGGAGACGCAGGCTCACCCGTTGGAACAGTCACCACGGTTCTCACCTACCCGGAAGGACAGGCAGCGGCGCCTGAGCTCTCAGCTAGGCGATGTTCGCGATGCCGCAAGCGCCTTGCCTGACGCGGTCGTGCTGTTTGATCAGCAAGGACAGGTGTACTGGTTCAACCCGGCGGCGCGGCGCTTGCTCGGCCTGCGCGAGCGGCGCAGCGGCATTCCGCTGGCCCGGCAAATGGCCGGTAGCGAACTTGGCATCCGGCTGCTGCAGGACAACAACGAACCGATCGCCGAGATACCCGCACCGGAAGATCCCTCGCTGCGCCTGAGTGTAACGATCATGCCGTTTGGCTCCCGTCTGCGCCTGTTGCTGGCCCGCGACATCAGCGCGCTCAGTCGCCTCGAACAGGTACGGCGCGACTTCGTTGCCAACGTTTCGCACGAGTTGCGCACGCCGCTGACGGTCATTCACGGTTATCTGGAACTGCTGGACCCCACCGACGTACCGGAACTGGCGCCCGTACTCGGCGAAATGCGCATGCAATCGCAACGGATGCGGCAAATCGTCGAAGACTTGTTGACCTTGTCGCGACTGGAAACCGGCGAAGCGCTGCCGGAAGAAGAAGTGGCAATGGTTCCCATGCTGGAGACGCTGCGGCGCGAAGCCGAGGCGCTCAGCCGGGGCCGCCATGCAATTCGTGTGGACGCCGCCAGCCAGGCATGCCTGCGTGGTTCGACCCACCACTTGCACAGCGCGTTCTCCAACCTGGTGAGCAATGCCGTGCGCTACACGCCCAGCGGCGGCGAAATCGTGATCGGTTGGCGGCAGACAGCAGACGGCGGCGCCACCTTCTCGGTGCGTGACAGCGGCCTGGGCATCTCCGCCGAGCATCTGATTCGTCTCACCGAACGCTTCTATCGCGTCTCCTCCAGTCGCTCACGTGAATCCGGTGGCACCGGGCTTGGGCTTTCGATCGTCAAGCACGTGATCAACCTGCACCACGGGCGCCTGCTTATCGAAAGCGAACCGGGACAAGGCTCGACCTTCTCCTGTGTGATGGATGCCGCGTGCGTGCTACCGCCGGGCCGCGATGACATTAACGGAGCCGCGGCTTCGGCCGACTGAAGTCTCGCACGAAGGCCACTCTCCACGAAAAAAAAACGACGTGGAAAATATCCACGCCGCAGCCGATTGGGGATAGAGATCGGCGTCTCCAGTTGCCTTGCCATGGAGGGGAGTCAAGGAAGGCAAGCGCAGTATCGCGATGCATGATGACAAGCCGATGACGGGCATGGCTCTCGGTGGAAGCTGAGCCAGGTGACCGGCCTTGCGCCAGCGGCATCGGCGTCTCAACGAAGTCACTTCCCGGTCGCATTGGTGCAACACAAGGGCGCGAAGATCAGTGTCAGCCCCGGCAGGAGAGCAGACATGCGGATCACCTTCATCACCGAAACCTGGCCACCCCAGGTGAATGGCGTCGCCCTTACCGTGCGCGCACTCGCCGAGGGACTAGCCGCACGCAACGTCGACGTCGAAGTGGTCCGGCCGGGCGCCGCCGGCCGTGACGGTAAAGTCGGTCTGGTATCAGCACGCGGCGTGGCCATGCCGCGTTACCCCAGCATGCAGTTTGGCCTGCCCGCCGGCCAAGCTTTGCGCCGACGCTGGATCACGCAGCGGCCGGATGCGGTGTACATCGCGACGGAGGGTCCGCTCGGTGCCTCGGCAATGCGCACGGCCAATGCACTGGACATTCCGGTCGTCACCGGATTCCACACGCGCTTCCACGACTACGCCGCGCACTACGGCGTCGGGCTACTGGCGCCACTGGTTCGCAAACACCTGCTTGGCTTTCATCGCCGCGCACAAATGACCTTGGTGCCGACCCGCGCGTTGCAAGCGGAATTGACCGATGCGGGCATCGACCACGTGCAGAAACTACGCCGCGGCGTCGACAGCAGGCTGTTCTCTCCGGATCGGCGCGACCTCGCCTTGCGCAAAAGTTGGGGCGTGCACGATAACGCTCCGGTGCTGCTGTGCGTCGGCCGGATCGCCGCAGAAAAGAATCTCGGCCTCGCCGTACAGGCCTTCCGCACCGTGCAGGCGCGCATACCCGGCGCACGCATCGTCATGGTCGGCGACGGCCCCCAGCGTGCTGCGCTGGCTGCCGCGTACCCGGATGCGCTGTTCGTCGGCACCAGGCACGATACGGAACTGGCTGCCCACTATGCCAGCGCAGACCTGTTCGTGTTTCCGAGCCTGTCGGAAACCTTCGGCAACGTCGTGCTTGAGGCCATGGCGTCCGGCCTGGCGCTGGTCGCCTTCGAGCAGGCGGCGGCACAGGAGCACGTTGCTCACGGCATCTCTGGACTGGTCGTGCCGGCAACCGATACACGCGGCTTCATCACGTCGACCTATCAACTCGGCATGGATTCCGACATGCGCCGGCAGCTGGGCATCAGCGCACGTCGCAGCGCGCAGCGGTTCCCACCGGATGCGGTGATCTGCGAATTCGAGAGCCTGCTCAACTCACTGATGCGTGGATCTCCCGATGACCATCTCCGCGCCGCCGCCTGAGCAGATTCTATGGACACTCGATCTCCTGCTGTGTCGAGCGGCCAGCGGTTGGGCGCAACACCGTGCCGTGCACCGGACCTTCGGCGTGATCAGCCGATTGGTGATGGTTGGCTCTGGCACGGCCTGATCGCTGTGCTGGCAACCGTTGGCGGCAGACGTGGCGTACATATCGCACTGCAGATGCTGTGCACCGGCATCGTGGCGATGTCACGCGTGACCCTTGGTTTGCACTAGCCGACCAACGTACTCGCTGGCGCAGCGCTCGGCACCCTGCTCGGGTTGAGTTCACTGTGGCTCGACCCAGTACTGACTGCCGCGCTCGTCATCAGCTGAAGTCGCCATGGTGCATGGCAGCGGCGACGGTCATCGGGTCGTCACGCACCAGCCCTCCGCCACGACTATGCCGGCCTGCATCTGACCGCCTCCGTGTGTCCACCCCCAGCAGCTTCTGCCACCCACCCGAGCGCATGATGAATTCTGCCCTTGCACCGCAAGCCGGCGCAGCCGAACCCAGCGACCCGGACTTCCGTGCGCCAGAGCTCTACCTGAACCACGAACTCTCGACGCTGGAATTCAACTTCCGGGTACTGGCGCAGGCAAACTCCACTTCGGTACCGCTGCTGGAACGACTGCAGTTCCTGTGCATCTCCGTGCGCAACCTGGATGAATTCTTCGAAGTGCGCGTAGCCAGCCTCAGGCACTTGATTGCCTATGGCGACGCGCGACCCGGCGCGGACGGCCTGCCATTGAGCGAGGTGCTTGCCCAGGTACGCAAGAGCGTCATTCGGCTGGTGCATATGCAATACGAAACATGGAACGATTCGCTGCGCCCGGCGCTGGCTGCTGAAGGTATCGTCTTCAGTGACAGCAAGCAGTGGTCGCCTGCACAAAGGTGTTGGGCACGCGAGCATTTCGTGCGCGAAATTCTTCCTGTGCTGTCACCGCTGGGGCTGAATTCGGCCCATCCCTTTCCCAGAATTCTCAACAAGAGCCTGAACGTTGCCGTGGTACTGAATGGCAGCGATGCCTTCGGGCGCGAGGGAAACGTCGCCGTGGTACGTGCACCACGCTCACTGCCACGTGTGATCCGCATGCCGCAGGGCGTTGCCGATGTGCCTTGCCAATTCGTGTTCCTGTCCACCTTGCTCGAGGAGTTCGCCGATGCGATGTTTCCCGACATGGAGATCCACGGCGCCTACCAGTTTCGCGTCACGCGCGATTCCGAACTGGAACTCGAAGACGACGATACCGAGAACCTGGCCCGGGTATTGAGTCTGGAGTTGCGCGAACGCGGCTATGCCGAAGCCGTTCGGCTCGAACTCGGCGCGGACTGCACACCTGCGATCCGCCAGATGCTGCTGGTCAACTTCGGCCTGAAGGATACCGACGCGTATCTTTGCGGAGGCCCGGTCAATCTGCATCGGGCGGCGGCGATCTACGACATGGTCGATCGTCCCGACCTGAAATACCCACCGCTTGTGCCTGCCGTTGCGCCAACCTTCGCCGCCCATGCCCGCCTTTTCGAAACCCTCAGCCAGGGCGACGTGCTACTGCATCACCCGTTCGAATCGTTCATGCCGGTGCTTGAACTGCTGCGCAAGTCGAGCACGGACCCGGATGTGCTCGCAATCCGGCAAACGCTGTATCGCGTCGGCGAAGACTCGCCGCTGATCGGATACCTGGTCGATGCAGCGCGATCCGGCAAGGAAGTAACCGTAGTCATCGAACTGCGCGCACGCTTCGACGAAGAAGCCAATATCCGCCTGGCCGACCGTCTGCAGGAAGCTGGCGTGCAAGTCGTCTATGGCGTGGTCGGTTACAAGACACACGCGAAGATGCTGCTGATCGTACGCCGTGAACGCGGCGTACTACGGCATTACGCACATCTCTCCACGGGGAACTACCACCAGGCCACCAGCCGCCTTTACACCGACATCGGGCTGATCACCCAGGACGCCAGCATCTGCGAGGACGTGAGCAAGATTTTCCAGCAATTGTGCAGCCTCGGACCGGTGGTTGAACTGCAGCAACTGCTGCAATCACCCTTCAGCCTTCATCAGGGATTGCTGGCCCTCGTGGCGCGTGAAATAGAGCATGCGCAAGCGGGGAAGCCGGCGCGGATCGTCGCACGCATGAACGCACTTAACGAACCGTCCATGATCGAGGCGCTCTACCGCGCGTCCTGCGCCGGCGTCAAGATTGATCTGATCGTGCGCGGCGCGTGCATGCTGCGGCCCGGGCTGCCAGGCATTTCGGAGCGTATCCGCGTTCGCTCGGTGCTGGGCCGCTTTCTGGAACACAGCCGCGTGTACTGGTTCGCCAACGGCGGCGAAGCGAAACTCTACTGCTCATCGGCCGACTGGATGGAGCGCAATCTACTGCGACGTGTCGAGGCCTGTTTCCCCGTGCGCGACGCGCGTCTCGCCACGCGCATCTTCCGCGAGACCCTGCAAAACTATCTGGACGACAATCTGCAGGCGTGGCTACTGGATGCCGATGGCCATTACCACCGCGCCACGCCAGGCGATGCACCCGTGCATTCGGCGCAGCAATGGCTGTTGGATCAATACGAGGCATGAGCTGGCGGCGAATGACGTGTCGACAGAACTTTTGATCAACACCCGATCGATGCAGCAGGAAGGTGACGCCGGCATGGTCCTGCAACAGCCGACACCGCACAGGTACATCGGCGACTTGAAGATTCATGCCAACTGCACGACCGCGTTCGATCTGACGGCAGAAAAACAAACGGCGGGCATCCAGGCCCGCCGCTTTCCTTCCCTGGGTCCAACTCCCTCGCGATAACCGTTGCCTGACGCTAGACGAACAACCCACAACCGCGACAGATCGCGGCTGTGCGGGTCCTTCAGAAAGCGACTTCGCCAAACACGCCGATTTCGTTGGTCTTCACGTTCTGCACATGTGGCGGCACCGGCGTGCCCACCGACTTGTCGGCCTGCTCATGCTTCCACACACCGGCCAGCTTGAAACCCTTGGTCAGCTGGAACTCCACGCCCGCGTTGTAATAGACATCCTTGTTGGCGCCATCCAGCGTCTTGCTGAGCTTGGCATTGTCGTAGCGGGCAAACAGGTTCACCCCGTCAGCGATCGCCACACTGCCCCAGACCGAGTAGCCATCGGCCTTGTCGGTCGCCGTGGTGAGCACGTTGTTCCAGTTCTTCGCGGTGAAATACTCCGCGCCGAGGCGGAAGGCATCGTTGGCCCATGCCACCATCAAATCACCCCGCTGTGCCGTATTCGGTGCGCTGGTGTTCTCGGTCTGCTGGCCTCGATGGCCGCTGTAGCCGCCAATCGCCACGACCATGTTGTCGACTGGCACGAAGCCGACGCGACCCTCCACGTCCACGCCCTTGCTGCGACCCGGATTCTTGTAACCGTTGCCGTTGACGATCGACACGGCGTAGTTCAACGACTTGCCCGCGCCGATATCACCGCCGAGATGCATGCCCCAGTCGGCGGAGTTGGCATATTTCAGGCGGTCCGTGGTGGTCGGCTCGACGTAGCGGAAACCATAGTATTTCTCGACGAACGGAATCCATGGCATGTCGGCCGAACCGATCCGGAACACCGCTGCCTGATCGAACTTGGCCTGCACATAGGCTTTCTTGACGAACAGGTTGGTCTCGCCATCGTTGCTGACGTAGTTGAAATCGGTGGTCAGGTTGGCCGACCAGACGTCGTTGAACTTGTGGTCGATGCCGAGATAGAAGCGCTTCACATCAAGCCCGTTGCCCGATGCATTGGTCTTGCCGGTATCACTGTTCTTCTGGTCAACGTTCGTGAAGTCGAAGTACATCTTGCCGGATAGCGAGGTGTTGTTGACCGCCTTTTCCAGTGCGGCGAATTGCTTGTCGCTGGCCGCCGTCACGTTGGTCGCCTTCTCCACCGCCTGACCCGTGCTGACGTTGATCTCGGACTGTGCATCGGTGCGCTGTTCGAGCTCGTCAACCTTGGCCTGCAACACCGCAAGCTGCGGCTTCAGCAGTTCGACTTCCGCGCTGCTGACCGTGCCGGTGGTCTGATTCTGCAGCGGTGCCGCAGCCGTCGTGAAACTGGTGATGCCGAGGCCAGCAGCAATCGCCACCGCAATCAATCTGGAACGCATGTCATTCTCCGCAAATGGGTGGAAAGCATCTCGATCGCCGCCTCGACGTGAAGGCTGGCTAGCGATTGGTTAACAAGTCTGCCGGCGGATTTTTACGCTGGGATGCCGCTTTGATGACAGATTAAAGACAACGCCAACGGCCCGGGGCGTGGGTCTTCTTGTGCACGGACGTCGAGCGATCGACCCGCCGAGCGTCGCGCGCGGGTTGGCCGAAACGGACGCGGCATTTTATGGCAAGGCATTCCGTTCTGCGCCATGTTCGCCGAGGCACGCGGTCTGCTCGCGTCTGGCCGACTGTCATCAAGCTGCAACATTCATTTCATTCAATGGCAACACGAAAGGCATGAAATGTGGGGGTCGCATCCGACTTCCGCCAAGGAGCTACCGTGTTGACCTTCAGCAAAACCCCGCTTCAATTAGCCGCCATTGGTGCATTGGCCATGGCATCAACGTTCGGCGCCGCCGCCCACGCCACCGACATCACCGGCGCCGGCTCGAGCTTCGTCTACCCGGTCATGTCCAAATGGTCGGCCGCCTATGCGGACAAGACCGGCAACCGCCTCAACTATCAGTCGGTCGGTTCTGGCGCCGGCATCGCGCAGATCAAGGAAGGCACCATCGACTTCGGCGCCTCCGACGCACCGATGACGGCGCAAGACCTGCAGAAATACGGACTCGGCCAATTCCCGATCGTGGTCGGCGGCATCGTGCCAGTGATCAACATCACCGGTGTGCAGGCCGACCAGATCAAGCTGGACGGCACCACCCTGGCCGACATTTTCCTGGGCAAAATAACGAACTGGAATGACCCGAAGATTGCCGCGCTGAATACCGGTATCAGCCTGCCCGCCGGCAAGATCACCGTGGTGCATCGCTCGGACGGTTCGGGCACCTCGTTCAACTTCACCAACTATTTGTCCAAGGTCAACCCGGAGTGGGCCAGCAAGGTCAAGTTCGGCACCGCGGTGGAGTGGCCGAGCGGCGTGGGCGGCAAGGGCAACGAAGGTGTTTCGCAGTACGTCCGTCAGATCAAGGGTTCGATTGGCTACGTGGAATACGCCTATGCGGTAAAGAACAAGCTGGCCTGGGTTGACCTGCAGAACGCCAGCGGCCATTTCATCAAGCCGAGTGCGGACGCGTTCGCCGCTGCCGCCGCCACCGCCGACTGGGCCAGCGCGAAAGACTTCAACCTGATCATGACCAATGCACCCGGCGAACAGGCGTGGCCGATCACCGCCACCACCTGGATGATCATGTACAAGACGCCGAAGAACGCCGGCAACAGCAAGGCCGCCTTCGACTTTTTCAAATACGCGCTGGAGAGTGGCCGGCCAGCGGCGAGTGAGCTCGACTACGTGCCGCTGCCAGCGTCGTTGGTCAGTCAGATCGAGGCCTACTGGGCTGCCGAGTTCAAGCACTGAGATTCGATCAGCCTTCGTAGGAGCCTGCTCGCGGGTGATGCCTTTACGCATTCAGACAACCGCATCGCCCCCTAGCGGGCTCCTACCCTCCCTAGCGATAGAGAACACTTGTGGCCAACACCGCCAACGCATCACCTGACCTGCTGGAGCAACGCAGCCGCCGTGACGCCCGTCACGAGCGGCTGTTCCGCTGGCTGCTGAAGGGCTGTGCGCTGATCGTGCTGGCCGCCCTCGTCGGAGCGGCTGGCGCCACGCTGTGGGGCGGGCGCGAAGCCTTCAGCACGTTCGGCTGGCACTTCCTGGTCAGCTCGGAATGGGACCCCGGCAACGACGTCTACGGTGCGCTGGTACCGGTCTACGGCACGCTCGCCACCTCCTTCATTGCCTTGGCTTTAGCGGTACCGATCAGCTTCGGTATCGCCGTCTATCTGTCCGAGGTCGCACCGAGCTGGTTGCGCACGCCGATCGCCTCGGCGATCGAATTGCTCGCTGGCATCCCTTCGATCATCTACGGCATGTGGGGACTTTTCATCTTTGCCCCGTTTTTCGCCGAACACATCAAGCCGTGGCTATCCAACAACCTCGGCAACAAGCCCGATGACGGCAAGCTTTCGTGGCTGGCCGAACACGTGCCGTTCGTGGGCAAGCTGTTCGGCAGCGACTATCCGTTCGGCGCCAGCATCCTGGTCGCGGGCATCGTGCTGGCCATCATGATCATCCCGTTCATCTCCTCGGTGATGCGCGAGGTGTTCCAGACCGTGCCGACGCGACTGAAAGAATCGGCCTATGCGCTGGGCTCCAGCACCTGGGAAGTGTCGTGGGACATCGTGCTGCCGTATACCCGCTCGGCAGTGATCGGCGGCATCTTCCTCGGCCTCGGCCGTGCGCTCGGCGAAACGATGGCGGTGACCTTCGTGCTGGGCAACGCGATGCACCTGTCGGCCTCCCTGCTCGACCCCGGCACCTCGATCGCCTCGACCATCGCCAACCAGTTCAGCGAAGCCGCTGGACTGCAGAAATCCTCGCTGATGGCGCTCGCCTTCCTGCTGTTCGTGGTCACCTTCATCGTGCTGCTGATCGCGCGACTGATGTTGCGCCGGCTGGCCAGCAAGGAGGGCCGCTGATGAACGCCCTGTACCTGCGCCGCCGCATCACCAACGCACTGGCGATGGGACTCAGCCTGCTGGCTACCCTGATCGGGCTGGCCTTTCTGGTCTGGATTCTGTGCGAGACCCTGCGCCAGGGTATCAGCGCGCTCAACCTGCAACTGTTCACGAAAATCACCGCGTACGGCGAGGATGGCGGCTTGCTCAACTCGATGGTCGGCAGCCTGATCATCAACTTCATCGGCATCGGCATAGCCACGCCCATCGGCGTACTGGCCGGTACCTGGCTGGCCGAATACGCCAACCGCACAAAACTGGGCGAGACGATCCGCTTCCTCAACGACATCCTGCTGTCGGCACCGTCGATCGTGATGGGCCTGTTCGTCTACACCATCATCGTGCTGCCTAGCACCGCACTCACCCACGGCTCCACCACGTTCTCCGGCTTTGCCGGCGGCGTGGCGCTGGCGCTGATCGCGCTGCCGGTGATCGTGCGCACCACCGACGAGATGCTGCGGCTGGTGCCCTCCACGCTGCGCGAGGCGGCATTGTCGCTGGGCGTGCCGCAGTGGAAACTGACTTTGCAGATCCTGATCCGCGCTGCACGCTCGGGCATCATCACCGGCGTGTTGTTGGCGCTGGCGCGAATCAGCGGCGAAACCGCGCCGCTGTTGTTCACCGCGTTCGGCAACAACTACATGGCGCTGAACCCGCTGGACAAGATGTCCAGCCTGCCGCAAATCATCTACCAGTACGCCAACGATCCGGGTGACGCGATGCACGCAATGGCCTGGGCCGGCGCGTTCGTGATCACCCTGTTCGTGTTGCTGCTGAGCCTCGTTTCCCGCCTGATCCTTTCCCGCAACAAGGTGTCCCATGACTAGTTCCGCCCTCGCCATGAACGCGGCGCCGTCGGCAACGGCCACACCCAAGCTGACCGTGCGTGACCTGCACTTCTACTACAACGGGTTCCATGCGCTGAAAGGCATCAACATGGACATTCCGGAGAAGAAGGTTACCGCGATCATCGGCCCGTCCGGCTGTGGCAAATCCACCTTGCTGCGCATCTTTAACCGCATCTACGCGATCTATCCGAAGCTGGAAGCGACGGGCGAGATTCGGCTGGATGGTGACAACATTCTCGATCCCCGCTATTCGATGAACCGTCTGCGCAGCAAGGTCGGCATGGTCTTCCAGAAGCCGGTGCCGTTCCCGATGACGATCTTCGAGAACGTGGCCTATGGCATCCGTCACCACGAGAAGCTGTCGCGCAAGGACATGGAGAACCGGGTCGAGCAGGCCTTGCGCAACGCCGCGCTGTGGGACGAGGTGAAAGGCAAGCTCAAGCACAACGCGCTCGGCCTTTCCGGCGGCCAGCAGCAACGCCTGTGCATCGCCCGTGCGATCGCGCTGAAGCCCGAAGTGCTGCTGCTGGACGAACCCACATCGGCGCTGGACCCGATCGCCACCGGCCGCATCGAGCAACTGGTGGAGGAATTGAAAAGCCAGTTCACCATCGTCATCGTCACCCACAACATGCAACAGGCCGCACGCTGTTCCGACCAGACCGCCTTCATGTATCTGGGCGAACTGATCGAGTTCGACCAGACCGAAAAGATCTTCACCAAGCCGGGCAAGAAGCAGACCGAGGATTACATCACCGGACGCTTTGGGTGATTGAAGCGGGGAACGGGGACAGGGAACGGCAAGAGTGGTCGCAAAAACCAGCTCTTGCCTTTCCGGCCGTTGTTCCCTGTTCCCTGCTCTCCGTTCCCTGTTCCCGCTCTTCGCTCCCTACTCCCCGAGGCCCACCATGACCACCGGCACCGACCACATCATCAAGAGTTACGACGGCGAACTGACCCGACTTACCGGCGAGATCGTGCGCATGGGCGAGTTGTCGGTAAAACAACTGGAGGCGGCGATCGACGTGGTCGAGCGTCGCGACGAACGCGCTGCCCAGCGCGTGGTCGACAACGACGACACCATCGACCAGATGGAACAGGACGTCAGCCACGATGTGGTGCGCCTGCTGGCCCTGCGCGCACCGATGGCCGGTGACTTGCGCAACGTGTTCGCCGCGCTGCGTATCGCCGCCGACATCGAACGCATCGGCGACTACGCGGCCAATGTCGCCAAACGCTCGATCCCGCTGTCGATGGTGGCGCCGGTGCGGCCGGCGACAGGCCTCGGGCATCTGGCAAAACTGGCCGCCACCGGCGTGCGTGACGTGCTGGCCGCGTACCGGGATCGCGACGCCGAGCGCGCGCACGCGGTGTGGAAGAACGACACCGTGCTGGACGAAGCCTATACCGGTTACTTCCGTCAATTGCTGACCTACATGATGGAAGACCCACGCAACATCACGCCGTGCACGCATCTGCTTTTCATGGCGAAGAACATCGAGCGCATCGGCGACCACGCGACCAACATCGCCGAAAACGTGTGGTTCCAGGTCACCGGTGAACCCTTGCAGGCACCACGCAAGAAGCTCGACGAGACGGCCAGCGCGGATTTCTCCGGACTGTCGATCAAGCAAGACAAACCGTGACTGATCGCGTTACGGGTGCAGGGTCGTCGGCAAGCGCAAGCTGACCCGCAAACCGCCACCTTCACGATTGGCCAGCATCACGCGACCGCCATGTGCCTCGGCAATTTCGCGGGCGAGTGCCAGGCCCAGCCCCGTGCCGGAACGCTTGGTCGAATAGAACGGCAGCAAGGCCTGCGCCAGCACGGTCTCGCTCATGCCGGGGCCACGATCGGCGACTTCGATGCGCAGTTCGTTGCCAACTTCCAGCAGGGATAGGGTGACTTCGTCTTGCGGGCCACCCGACTCGTGCGCGTTCTTGATCAGGTTGATCAGCACCTGTTCGATCTGCGCGGCGTCGAAATGTCCGGGCCGTTCCGGCAGTGGCGTTGCAAGGACGTACTGACAATGCAGGGCCAGGCCATCAAGGAACGGCTTCCAGGTAATTTCGGCCAGCTGCGGCGTGGGCAACTTGGCAAAGCTGGCGTAGCCGGCAATGAACCGATGCAGGTGCAACGCGCGCTCGCCGATGGTGGCGAAGACGCCGGGCAAGCGGTCGAGCTGACCGCGTCGGGCCAGCTCGGCACCGGAGTGCGACAGCGAGGTGATCGGTGCCAGCGAGTTGTTGAGCTCATGACTGATCACCCGAATCACCCGCTTCCACGTCGCCACTTCCTGTCGCGACAACTCCTTCGTCATGCGCCGGAACAAATGCAACTGATGCGGCCGGCCCTGCAAACGGAAGGCGCGCTGCGAAAGATGGAAGGTCTCTTCGCTGCCCTCCATCTCCACGCTGAGCAAGGCATCCTTGCCACCTTCCACCGCCTTGCCCAGGGCTTCGGGTACCTCGGCGAGCAAGGTGGAAAAATCCAGCCCGTTGAGGCTGCGACCCTCGTTGAACAAATGACGCGAGGCGATGTTGGAATAGGCAACCCGACCGGACCCATCCGTCAGCACCAGCGCCACCGGGGTGTTCTGTACCACCGTGTCCAGCAGCAGCTCACGCTGCACCAGATGCTGGCGTTGCTCGCGCAGGGTTTGCCCCAGCGCATTGTGCATGCGGATCAACTCACCCAGTTCATCGCGGCGATTGACCGCGATGGAGAAGCTGAAATCACCGTCGCGATAACTGGCTACCGCACCTTCAAGCGCACGCAGCAGACGACTGACCGGTGCCATCACCAGACCGGCCAGCCAGAATGCCAGCGGCAACAACACGATCGCACTGGCCAGCAGGCCGCCGTAAATGCCCACTTGCATCGGTGCGCGGATGGTCAGGGCCAGATCCTTGCGCATCCACAGCAGCAACTGCGGCAGCGGCCACTGGGTGACACCCGCGTAGATCGCCGCGCCCGCCAACGCAGCCACCGCCAGCAGGATGGTCAGGCGTCCGCGCAGCGAATTCAGCCGACGCCACATCAGCCGACCTCATGGGGCAGGCGCAGAGTCAAAGCGGGCAGCCGACGGCATGCGGCGATTCGGCGCATTGGACCGGCGCCTGACCGTTTTGCCACGGCCGCTCGGCGCCGGTGACTGCAGCCTTGTCCGTCGCGCCGGGTGGCGGTTGATCGCCCGGAAGATCGACGCGCCTGGCCTTGACCTTGAACGGACTGCTGGACGACTTCGCTGCAGGCAGCGCGTCACTACGGTAAGTGATCGCACTGGACGCCGGCGCGGGTTCCGCCCAACGGCCACCCTTGTCCGTGGCCGAGGACGTGTCTTGCGCGGCAGCTGCCCACGTCATGACACAGGCCGAAAGAAAAACCACCATTCGATAACGCATGAGCTTGCTCCCTGGAAGAACCCGTATTCCTTTTACGCCACCTGGTCAGCACCAGCCACCGAGCCACTCACGGCGCGGGCGCCAGACCATAACGTTCCATCCGTCGATACAACGCCTGACGTGACAGGCCCAACTGTTGCGCCGCGCGACTAACCACACCACCCACCTTGTGCAGGGCCGCCTCGACTACCTCGCGACTGGGTTCATCGAGATTGCGTACCGCGGTCGTCACATGCTGCGGCAGGTTGAGCAACTCCGGCGTGATCGCGTTTCCACCAGCGAGCAAGGCCGCACGTTCGATCGCGTTCTTCAGCTCGCGCACGTTGCCCGGCCATGGATACCCGAGCAGGGCCTCGCGCGCCGCGTCGCCGAGTTCCGCGCGCCCCGCCAGAAAGAAATCAGCCAAGGGCAGGATGTCGTCGTTGCGTTCGGCCAATGCCGGCAGGTTCACTTCAATCACGTTGAGCCGGTAGTACAAATCCTCGCGGAACGTGCCCGCCTGAATCATCGCCTTGAGATCAGCGTTGGTTGCCGACAGCACACGCACCTTGGCATGGCGTGTCTTGCCGGAACCGAGCCGTTCAAACTGGCCGGTCTCCAGCACGCGCAGCAGCTTCATCTGGCCGGGCAACGGCAGGTTGCCGATCTCGTCGAGGAACAAGGTGCCGCCATCGGCCAGCTCGAAGCGACCTTCGCGCGCCTTGTTGGCGCCGGTATATGCGCCCGCTTCGGCGCCGAACAACTCGGCCTCGATCAATTCCCCCGGCAACGCACCGCAATTCACCGCCACGAACGGACCGCGCTTCACCGCCGAATTCGCATGCATGATCGCCGCGATGCGCTCCTTGCCGGTGCCATTGGGACCGGTGATCAGCACCGACACCTCGGAACGGGCGATCTGGCAAGCCAGATCCAGCGTGCGGGCCATCGCCTCGGAGGCGAACACCAGACTGTCCAGGTCGTATTTTTTCTGCAGGGTCTCACGCCGCAAGCGGCGTTCGCGCCGGCTGCGGGTGACCTCGCGGGTGGACTCGGACAACTCCAGAAGGTTCTCCACCGTAGCCAGCAGCTTGTTGTCGTCCCACGGCTTGGCCAGGTAGTCCGCAGCACCGGCCTTGACCAGCCCCACCGCGGTTTCCAGATGCGTCCACGCGGTCAGCAGAATCACCGGCAAATCGGAATGCTGCTCGCGGATCGCGCGGAACAGCGCCACACCTTCCTCGCCCGAGGTGGTGTCGGCAGTGAAATTCATGTCCTGAATCACCACGTCGACCGCTTCGCGCTGCAGCGTCGCGAGCCCTTCTTCGGGGGTCATCGCCACCAGCGCGTGGATCTCATGCAGCGACAACGCCAACGAAAGCGCCTCGCCTACGGCGGGGTTGTCGTCGATGATCAGAACCGTACGGGTCATCTTTTTTCTGCACATGCGGACATGGATGCCGCTCCAGCGATAAAGGTTGCCATGACTATCGAACTATTCAAGCAGGCATGACGCCTGCTCAACGTTGCCGCCCCGACGGACCAGGGCGGCAACCGCTTTCAGATCGCGACCGGATGTGCCGGCGCCGTGCCCGCCTTCACTGCAGCAATCCAGTTGTCTACGCGAGTTTCCAGCACGTCCAGCGGCAAGGCACCTCCGCTGAGAATCTCGTCGTGGAAGGCGCGAATGTCGAACTGCGCACCCAGTGCCTTTTCCGCGCGCGCGCGCAATTCGAGTATCTTCAACTCACCGGTCTTGTACGCCAGTGCCTGGCCCGGCCAGGTGACGTAGCGATCCGTTTCAGCCTGCACGTCCGGTTCGTCCTGACTGGAATGGGCGTGGAAATAATCGACCATCTGCTGCCGCGTCCAGTGCTTGTAGTGCACGCCGGTATCCAGCACCAGTCGGTCCGCACGCAAAAGCTCGTCGGACAGGCGACCGTAGTCGGACAGCTGATCCTTGTAGAAACCAACCTCCTTGCCCAGTTGCTCGGCATACAGCGCCCAGCCTTCGATGTACGCGGTGTAGCCGGCTTGCTGACGGAACGGCGGCAGCTTCGGCAAGGTCTGCGCAATCGACAGCTGCAGGTGATGACCCGGAATGCCTTCGTGATATGCCGTGGATTCGATGCTCAACACGCTGCGGTTGGCGAAGTCGCCGGTGTTGACGAAGATTTGTCCCGGTCGCGAGCCATCGGGCGTACCCGGATGGTATTCGGCGGCCGCCGCTTCCTTCTCGCGGAACTTCTCCACCGGCATCACCACGACCTTGGTTTTCGGCAGCAAGCCAAACAGCTTCGGCAATTCCGGCTGCATCCCAGCGATATAGCCGCGATAGCGATTGAGGATGTCCTCACGCGAGCTGGCATGGGTTTTCGGGTTGGTCTTCAGTGACGCGCGGAAACTGGCCAGATCCTTGAAACCCCGCGCCTGCGCGATCTTCGTCATCTCCCCTTCGATGCGCTTGACCTCGGCCAGGCCAATGTCGTGGATCTGCTGCGGCGTCTCCTTCGTTGTAGTCATCTGTTCGACGTCATAGCGATAAATCGCCTCGCCGTTGGGCAGGTTCCACACACCCGGCTCGCTGCGCCCGTGCGGCGCATAGTCGTTGGTCACGAACTTGCCAAGCTTCACGTATGCCGGGCGCACATCGTTATCGATGGCTGCAAGAATCGCGTCGTGCAGGCGTTTCTGATCAGCGGCCGAGACGGACTTCGGGAAATGCTTCAACGGTTCGGCGAACACGCTATCCATGCCGGCTGGCTTCTCGATGCTGTCGATCTGCACCGCGACTTTTTCGAGCAGATACTTCGGCGGCATCATCTTGTCGCGCAGGCCCTGGCGCGCCACCTCGGTCACTTGATCGAACAACTTTGGCACCGCCTTCAGGCGGGTCAGGTAGTCGTCGTATTCCTTGGTGTTGTTGAAGGGGATCGAGCTGACAAAGCCGGCCAGTCCGAGATGGACGCCGCTCATCTGATCCAGCGGCATCTCGTAGAGTTTGAGTTCATCGCCGCGAAGCTGGTCTTTCAGCTGACGCACCATCAGTTGCTGATTGAGCTTGTCGCTGTCCGCGAAGCCGGTGGTATCGATCGCTTCGAAACGCTTGAGGAAGTCCTCCGTCGCCTCGCGCTCAATCGGCACGCGAGCCAATGACGCATCGCTCCAGCGGTCGTTGTAACGCAGGTCGCCCAGCATGGTGGCGAATTCAGGGCTGTTCTTCAGGTTGTACTGCCACTGCTCGGCCAGCAAGGCGTTGAGCGCCTGCACCCGGCTACCCACATCACCCTTGGCAATCGCCTGCGCCGCCGGCATCGCCTGCAACGGGGCGATCTGGGTCACCGAACCCAGCAGGGTCGCGCAAATCAGCATCGGTAAAATTTTCATCAAACGGCATCCTTGAGTGGTGAACAAAGCGGGCACGAACGCAGCGATTGTGACTGGCATGAGTCGCCTCCTCACGTGCCAGAGTGCATGGCGCTCAGATGGAGCGTGTCGCCACCACGGGTGGTACCGCCGCAGCATGCAATGCCGGACCCAGCACCGCCAGCTGGCCCAGTGCCCACAGCACCAGCGCGCCAATTGGCAAATAGAACCATGGCAGCCGCGGCAACTCGTAGTGCTGCATCAGCACCGCGTTCAGCAGAAAGGCCAGCAACATGCCCAGCACGATGCCGCCGCTGACGATCAGGAAATTCTCGGTCTGGAAGTAACGCAGGATGTCGCCGCGAGTGGCACCAATCGCACGGCGAATGCCGATGCTGCGGGTGCGTTGTTGCACCCAGAAATTGGCCAGCCCGGTGATCCCCAGCGCGGTGACGAACAGCAGGCCCAGTGCCGAGGCGATCAACAGGCCAATCATGGTGGTGTCACGCTGGAAGTATTCGGCGCGGATCTCGTGGTAAGTCTGCATGCGCTTCGGATTGATCAACCGATTCGGGTTGAGCTTCAGCAAGGCAGCCGAAGCGGCCTGCAGCACGCGGGCGCGATCCTGCGGGGCACTGCGCATCACGTAGCGCACACTCAAATGAGCCGGACGCTGTGGCCAGATCATGCTGTCGCCGTCGACGCCCGGCGCACGCAGGTTCGGCCGCAGCAGCGTGTCGACGATGCCCACGATGCGGATGTAATTGTCGCCGTCGTACATGCTTTGCCCCAGCGCCTGCTTGCCCGGGTACAGATGCTGCGCCAGCGCGCGGGTAACGATGGCGACGGCGGGTTTGCCCTCGCTCACGTATTCCTCCGGCTGGAAATCACGACCCGCCACCAAGTGCAGGCCCAACGTCTTGATCAGGCCGGGTGTACCGTCGTATACGGCAGGTTCCATGCAACCGCTGCCTTCGATCGAGTTCCGCTGCATCGCACGATCCATCGCTTCCTTGCTCGGACAGAGGCCGCGGGACCCCTCGTTCTGGTTCAGTGGCAGCGAATAGCTGACTGCCACCACCGATTGCACACCAGGAACTCCGCGCAGCGTTGCCAGATCGGCGGCATGCAGAGCCTGAGGATTTGCTCCCTTTTCGATGCCCGTGCTGGCGATCACCGACAACTCGTTTTCGGCCATGCCGGTAGGCACGCTGATGCGCTGCATGCGACCGGCAATCATGAACACCACGTTGCAGACGATGGCGCAGGTAAAGGCCACCTGCATGGTCAGCAGGAAGGCGGTGAGCTTATGTTGGCGCAAGCTGGAAAGTATGGGACGCAGGTTCATCGCGGCAATCCTCATCGTCACAGGGTTTTCAGTTGCAGGGCGGGTGCCACGCGGCAGGCGCGCCACGCCGGCAACAAGCCGGCGGCCACGCTGACACCCATCGCCAGCGCGATCGTGCCCAGCAGCATTGAAACGTCCATTTGTGCCAGATGGGCATAGTCGTCGGGGCGACGCCGGATGCTCCACAAGCCCAACTGCGCAATCAGCAAACCCAGCAAGCCGCCGGCCACCCCGATCAACGCGGACTCCACGCCCAGTTGTAAAAACACATCGCGCCGCCGCGCACCCAGCGCGCGGCGCACGCTGATTTCACCGCTACGACGCAGGAACTTGGCCAGTAGCAAGGCGACGATGTTGGTCATGCAGACAAACAAGAAGCCCAGCGCCAGCCACATTTGCAGGCGCACGTCGTTGGGCACCAGATTCTCGTGGCTAAGCCAACCCATCAAGCTGTAGAGCTTCGCGTTGGTCGGCGGGCGCTGGAACCGGCCCAGCGCTTTTTGTTCGGCCGAATAGTCGAGCAGGAAACGGCGATAGTCAGCCACCTGTTGGCTGCCATCCAGTTGTACCCAGAACTGCAGCCACGACATGCCGTCGCTGGTCAGCATGCCGTGGTCCACCGCCTTGACCCAGCTTGAACGATTGCCATTGATATCCAGCTTCAGGTCGACCGCCACGGAGAGCGGCAGGAAGTACTGATCGGGATCAGCGAACTGCTGCGCCGACATGTCGCCATAGAACATCGGTTGCGGGCGCCAATCGGTGGTCACGCCGACCACTCGATAATCGCCGTCGCCCAGCCGTACCCTCTGACCGATGCTGTCGGCATTGCCGAACAATTTCCTGTTGAGGGTTTCGCTCAACACCACCACGCGCGCACGTGCCGCATCGTCTGCCGCGGACCAGCCCTGCCCGCGTTCGAACGGCACACCGAACATCGCGAAGATATCCGCGGTGGCAAAGCGACCATCCACGTAGAAAGGTTGCAACCCTGTCTGTGCCGGATGCACCAGCAGCGAGCCACCCGCCATTGCCGCCTGCCGCACGCCACGATGCGCCTTCAGCAAGGCCATGGCGTCACGCCAGGTCAGGTTGTCGCTGGCATCAGGACTATCACCGTGCTGCTTGTAGTCCAGTGGCAACGGATCGAGATGTGGCGTGAACAGCTGTGCGCTGCGAGCCGGCAGCGGATCGCTGGTCATCACATGCAGCACGGTAATCATCGTCATGCTCGCACCGATGCCCAGCCCGATCGCCAGCACCATCAGCGCCGTGAGCAGCTTGTTGCGCTTGAGGCTGCGTAGTGCCAGATGAAAATAGTAGCCGAGCATCATGAGTCTCCTGCGGAAGCGAAAGTGGGTCGCAATGCACCGGTGACACGTAGTACGAGCACTGTCCGCCGACGGCGTACCCGATCACCCCACGCCAACATGGCGGGCAGTGCCCGCCCTGCGCGCGAATGATCAACGGATGTGCCCATCACACGCTCCTCGTCGCTACCACCGGCGGCACCGCTGCCGCCCGCAGCGCCGGCGACAGCACGGCCAGTTGTCCGAGCGCCCACAGCACCAGCGCGCCTACGGGCAACCAGAACAGCGGCAACCGGGCCATTTCCAGATGCGTCATCAACCACAAATTTCCGGCATAAGCGGCGAGCATGCCGAACACAATGCCGACGCTGACGACCAGAAAATTTTCCAGCAGGAACTGGCGCAGGATGTCGCCACGGGTGGCACCCAATGCGCGCCGAATACCAATCTGGCGACGACGCCGCTGCACCCAGAAGCCGGTCAGACCCATGATGCCGATGACGGTGATGGCGACCACCGCAAGGGTCACGCCCAGCAGCAACAGGATCATGTTCCGGTTGGCGCTGAAATAGTCATCGCGCAACGTTTCGAAACGGCGCACGCGTGGTTCAGCGGTTGGCGACAAATGCAGATCCTCACGTAGCTGCGCCGGCAACGCTCGCGCCACGGCATCCGTCTGACCCGGCTTGGCGCGCACCACCGCGTTGGCCATGAAAAATCCGTCGCCGGGAATGATCGGCATGATCACGGTGGCATTGGCGTGCTCGGTGTCCGTGGGCTGACGTGCCGCAAGATACTTCACCACACCGATGACTACCGGCCGCAAGGCATCCGCGTCCTTGCCCATCACGATGCGCTGGCCTAGCGCATGACCGGCGGGGAAAAGTTGCTGTGCGACATCGGCCGTAATGATGGCCACCGAGGCATCCATTTCCATGCCATGCGTGGGCTGAATTTCCTCAGGCAGGAAGTCGCGCCCTTCGATCAGCTGCAGACCCAGCGCATCCACAAGATGGTCACCCATGTACAGCGTGGCTGCTGCGGATGTGTTGCCTTTTTCATCCAGCCAGTTGCCCTCGGCGTTGAAGCCACTGGTATAAGGCATACCCAGATCCAGCGCGACGGACTGCACGCCAGGCATGGCACGAACATGCGCCTGCAACGCGCGAAGGTCAGCCAGGTTGGCGCCACCACTGACACTGCCGGTCGCCTGATCGAGCGTGCTCGGGAAGGCAATCTGGTCGACATACAACACCTGGTCGGCAACCACGCCCGTGGCAGCCAGCATCGGTGCCGCCTGCTGCGCGATGAAGAACAAGGCATTGCAGACAATCGCGCAGGCCAGCGCCGTCTGCAGAATCAGGAAGAAAGCGGTGAGCCGACTGAAGCGCAAGGCCGAGGCGATATGACGCAAGCTCATCTCAGTTCTCCTTCACTTGCAGGCCCGGTTCCACCACCGAGGCACGCCACGCCGGTACCGTGCCAATGGCCAGGCTGGCCACCAGCGAAAGCAGCAACAGCGTCAACGCCACCGACCAGTCCAGTCGGATGACACTGGCGTAAGCGACCGGCTGCAGGCGCACCAGATACAAACCCAGCCCGACCAGCGGCAACGCCAGCACGCCTCCGCTGACGCCAATCAAGCCCGCTTCCAGCAGACACTGCGAAAAGATCGCGCGACGCGATGCGCCCAGCGCACGCCGAATACCCAACTCCACCGAACTGCGCAGGAAACGGGTCAGCAACAGGCCGGCGACATTGGCCAGACACACCAGCAGGAATGACAACGACAACCAGACGCCGAAGCGCGCGCTCACCGGCACTAGATGATGTGCATCAAGAAAGACATGAACATCCTGCAGACCCACCGCCGATGCGCCGCCGTTCGCGAACCGACCCGCGGCATGTTGCGTATCGGCATAACGCGTGAGCATCTGCCGATAATCGGCGCGCTGTTCCGCCGTGGACAATTGAACCCAAAAACCAAGATACGGACATATCGCGGCATCGGGCTTGGTGATCGACTGGGTGCCACAGGTCGAGAAGCTGGCCAGTCGCACGCCCTGCTCCCGCGCCGCCGCGACTGGAATGAAAACCTCTTCGGCCGGGCATGCGTAAACGCACATGCCCAGTCCATAAAAATGCGGGTACGGCTTCCACACGCCGCTGACGGCCACCACGCGGAACAACTTGCCGCCGATCTGCACGGACTGCCCCAGCGCCGAGGCGTCGCCGAACAGGCGGTGACTCAACTCACTGGAGATCACCGCAACCGGTAACGCCGCTTCATCATCACGGGTGCTCCAGGCGCGCCCCTGCAGCAAGGGCACAGCAAACATGTCGAAGAACGCACTCTGCACCTGCAGACCGGAAACATTCTTCACTTCCTTCACCGCTCCACCCACGGTACCGCTGACGGTCAGAAAGTCGGTATTGATCACCGCCGTCTGCGGGGTTGCCGGCCGCACGTGCTGCAACTGTTGCACGTCCAGCCATGGCAACAGGTCGGGGAGCCGGGACGAGCTGGACTCCTTGATGTCTGCCTTGCTGCGCGCATCCATTTGCACGGCGTACAACGAACCACTGCGATTGGGCAGTGGATCACCCGACAACAGCCGCGTCACGGTTTGCGCCGTTACCGTGGCGCCAAGACCCAAGGCCAACGCCAACACATTCAACAACGTGATCCGCGGAAAATGCCGCAAACCGCGCCACGCCAGTTCCATGTTGTAACCCCACATTCCCTTCTCCCTCGTCAAATCCACAACGCTGCAAACTCCGACAACCGCATTTGCACTACACCGATCTTGTCGCCACCACCGGCGGCACCGCCGCGGCGCGCAGCGCCGGTCCGAGCACTGCCAACTGCCCCAGCGCCCACAGCACCAGCGCGCCGATGGGCAGGTAATACGCCGGCAAGCGCGGCAATTCGTAGTGCTGCATCAGGACCAGATTGAGTCCATACGCCAGCAGCATGCCCAGCGCGATGCCGCCACTGACGATCAGAAAATTCTCGGTCTGGAAGTAGCGCAGAATGTCGCCGCGGGTGGCGCCGATGGCGCGGCGAATACCGATCTGTCGCTGCCGCTGCTGCACCCAGAAACTGGCGAGACCGACGATGCCCAGCGCAGTGACCAGCAACAAGGCCACGATCACGCCGATCAGCATGCCGGTCATCGCGCGATCGGGCTTGAATACGTCGTGGCGCAGTTCGGTCAGCGCATGGCTGTTTTCCCGATCAATCACCACGTTCGGCACGGCTTTGGCAACGGCCGCGAGAACATCACGCATCACCCGCGGCAGGTCGGCGGGATTCGCCCGCAACAAATAGCTTCCGGTGAGGTACGGACCAGGTTGCGCCGGCACGAACACCGACCACTGGCGCTCTTGCGGCGCCCAGCCCAGCGGATCAGGCCGCACCAGATTTTTCAGCACACCGACGACGCGGAAGTGCGACTTCAGCACCCAGAATTCCTTGCCCAGCGGATCGACACCGGGCCACAGGTGTTCGGCCAGCGACTGGGTGATTTGCACGGAGCCACCATCGGGCATGAATCCGGTGAACGGCTGAAAGTCATCCGGCTGCGATGCACGGCCCGCGACCACTTGGGCCCCAAGCGCATGCAGACTGCCCGGACCACCCACATAGAACTCGACCACGCCGCCGAAATGCTGGCCAGCCGCATCGGTGGTGAGACCTGCCGTACCACGGCGACTGCCGAACGGTATCGAGTTCAGCAGCGACGCCGACTGCACACCGGGAACCGCGCGCATGGCAGCCAGCACCCGTGCATCCACGTCGCCGGCCTGGGCCGGTTCATAGCCGGTCAGTTGCACCGTCGCCAGCGCGGCTTCATCCACGCCACTGTCAACATGCATCGCGCTGATGCGCTGGGTAATCATGAAACAGGCGTTGCACAGCACCGCACACGCCAAGGCAATTTCCAGCGCGATCAGAATCGTCGATAGACGATGCTTGCGCAGGGCAGCGAGTATGGGTTGGATCTGCATGAGGTCACTACCTGTAGGAAACCGTTCCAGTGATGATTCCGGCCATGGAGCGCCGGTTGCTTGCGCGGTGATCGCGCGCTAAAGCGTCTTGAGTTGCAGCCCCGGTGCCACGCGACTGGCTCGCAATGCCGGCAACACGCCGGCCAGCAGGCTGGCTGCAATCGCCAGCACAAACGTCAGGCCGAACATGCCAAGGTCCAGATGCGCAAAGTCGGCGTACTCGACCGGCTGCTGACGCACCAGCCACAGACCCAGCAAGGTCAGCAACCAGCCGCCGATACCACCGACCAGGCCCACCATGCCGGCCTCCACCAGGCATTGAGCGAACACCGCCCCACGACTGGCGCCCAGCGCACGCCGCACGCCGATCTCGTTACTGCGACGCAGGAACTTGGCCAGCAGCAGCCCCACCGTGTTGAACAGGCAGATCGCCAGGAACGCAAACGCCAGCCAGGTCTGCAGTCTCACGTCACTGGGCACCACATGGTTCAAATCCAGCCACTGCATCAGGCTCGGCATGCGCGTCTGGGTGTTGGCGAAACGACCCAACTGCTTCTGCTCCTGGGCGTAATGCGTCATGAAGCTGCGGTAGTCCGTGGCCTTGGCTGCACTGTCCAGTTGCACCCACAGCGCCACCCACGCACACGGCGCGTCCTGCAAATGCCCGGGCGTGGACACGGCGCCCCAACAAGTGAACTGCCAGAAGTTACCGTCGTTGATCTCCAGCGCGCTGAAGAACGGCACGAACACGTCTTGCGGCTTGTCGTAGAACGACGAGGTCTGGCCCTGGGCAAAACGACCACCGCGCACATCGTAGAAGCGCGGCGACGGCCGCCACTTCTGCAACACGCCGACAATGCGCACGTCACTGTCTTTCAGGCGCACGGTCTTGCCCACGCTGTTGGCGCCACCGAACAAGCGGTCGTTGAGGCTGGATGAAATCACCGCCACGCGCGCCCGGCTGGCAGCATCTTCCGCCGTCCAGGCGCTGCCGTACTGGAACGGCACGTCGAACATCGCAAAGAAGTCAGAAGTCGTCGCCAGCATCGGCAACATCAGCGGCGGCAACGTCGAACCGGGTGCCTGCACCTTCACGTCGCTGTTGGCGAGCAACGCCTGGCGATCCGCGCGATGCGCCGTCCAAAGATCCACCGCCGAGTGATAGTCGAGCACATCGAGCGGCCCGCCTTTCGCGTAACCCGCTGGCGATGCATCCACCTGTGGGTAGTAGATATGCGCGCTTCGGCCCGGCAGCGGATCGCCCGACAGCAAGTGCATCACGGTCAGCGTGGTCATGCTGGCACCGATGCCAACAGCGATTGCCAACACCATTAGCGCCGTGAGTGTCCGGTTGCGCTTGAGGCTGCGCAGGGCGAGGTCGAGGTAATAAGCAAACATCATGGTTCACCCTCGAAGACAGAGACAGGTTGGACGGTCGGAGCGACACGGAAGAACGACACCCACTGCCAACGAGGTGTGGGACAGAGCCGAACCCGCGCGACAGGCGAGGTCCACCACAAGCGTGAATGATTCATGCAGACTTTCATCCGATGCCCCGCGTCGCCACCACCGGCGGTACCGATGCGGCCTTTTGTGCCGGGCCGAATACCGAGGCCTGGCCCAGCAGCCACAGCGCGAGCGCACCGCACGGCAGGTAGTACCAGGGCATGCGGTCCATCTCGTAGTGCTGCATCAGGTAGAGGTTGATGCCAAAGGCCAAGCCCATGCCCAGCAGCACGCCAGCTGAAGTGAGCAGGAAGTTCTCGGTCTGGAAGTACTGCAGGATGTGCCCACGCGTGGCCCCCACCGCGCGACGTATGCCGATCTGCCGGCGTCGCTGACCGACCCAGAAACTGGTCAGGCCGACAATGCCGAAGGCGGTTACCGCGAGCATTACCGCGCAGACCAGTACCAGCATCCAGGCCATCGAGCTCATGTCGGCGAAATACTTTGCGCGAATGCCCAGGTAGGTCGTGCCCTTGGCGATGGCCGCTGGATTGAGTTCGGCCAGCTTCTGCTCGGCGTCGCGCATGATACGGTCGCGATCCTGCGGAGCACCGCGCAGGAGGTAAAAGCCCAGCGCGCCCTTGCTGCCCGCTGCACTCATCGGGAAGAACACGTCTTCGTACGACTTGTCGGTGTTCTGCGTGTTGATGTTGGGACGAAGCACATCCTCGACCACCCCGACGACGCTGTAGTAGTGCGGCATGGAATAAAGCGTCTTGCCCAGCGCCGACTGGCCCGGCCAGAAGCGCTCAGCTGTTCGTTGCGTCACCACCACCACGTGTGTCTCGGGCAGTGGTGCGGTATCGAATTTGCTGTCGGCGAACTCGTCCGCGTTGAAGAAGCGCCCCTGCAGCAGATGCAAGCCGAGCGCCTGGTCGGCGCCAGCGCCAACGAAATACAGCGAGACGTTGATGTTCTTCTTGTCGGAGATGACCGAGTCGGGGCTGCTGCCGAAACTCCATCCCCAGTTGTTTTGGGATAGTGGCAGGCTGCTGGTGACGGCTACCTGTTTCACGCCAGCAATGCCAAGCAGCGCGGCCAGATTACGCGGAAGGTCGCTGCCGACGAGCTTGTCGTCGGTGCCTCGCAGGGTGACGGCTACCAAACCCTGTTCGTCGATCGCATTGGGCAGATGAATATCGCTGACGCGTTTGCTGATCATGAACACGGCGTTGCACAGCACGGCACAAGCCAGCGCGATTTCCAGCACGATCAGGATCGCGGGAATACGATGCTTGCGCAGGCTGGCGAGAATCGGACGGATTTCCATGCTCACCTCAGGCCGCTTTCAGTTGGGGAGCCGGCGCCAGCACGCTGGCACGCCAGGCGGGCAACAGGCCGGCGATCAGACTTGCCACGAGGGCAACGACAAAGGTGAACGCAAACATCGAGAGATCGAGATGCGCGAGGCTGGCGTACTGCGCCGGCTGATGTCGAATGCCGAGCAACCCCAACTCGGCAAACGCCAGGCCAAGCACTCCTCCCGCCAGACCGACCATACCGGCTTCGACCATGAACTGGCTGAAAATCTCCTTGCGCGTGGCACCCAGCGCGCGACGTACACCAATCTCCTGCGAGCGACGCAGGCACTTGGCGAGCAGCAGGCCCACCGTATTGACTACACAGATCAACAGAAAACCAAAAGCCAGATCTGCCTGCAGCCGCACGTCATCCGGCACCACTTGCTGCTCGCGCATCAGGCTCATCAGATCGAGCAACGAGGTATCCGGTCGTACGAAGCGACCTATGGCGATCTGCTGTTTGACGTAGCCGTCGAGGAACTGTTTGTAGCCGGCCACGGCGCCCTCATTGTTCAGCTCAACCCATACACCCAGCCACTCACACGGCGCCGTCTCCAAGTGCCGGAAATCCTCGACGGCGGCATAGCACTCCGTGTCTTGCGGTCCCATCTCCATCGCCCGCGCGGTGCGCAGCGGCAGAAACACTGCATCGCCATCCCCGTAACTGCGGCTACCCATACCCTGGGTATAGAAACGAGGCTGCGGCGACCAAGGCTTGAGTACGCCGACGATACGCAGATCGTGATCGCCGACGCGGATGGTCTTGCCGACACTGTTGGTGCCGCCAAACAGCTTGTCGTTGAGAAAACCGGCAATCACCACCAACTCGGCGCCACTCTCGTCATCGGCCTCGCTCCAGCCGCTGCCGTACTGAAACGGCGCATCGAACATCGCGAAGAAATCCGCGGTGGTCATCACCGCATCGCTGAAGAACGGACGGGCGTGCGCCTTGTCCGGCATGATCTTGGCCTGGGTCATCGCCATCGCCGCTTGCCGGGTGCCGCGCTTCGCGTGCATCAGGGCCATCGCGTCCGGATAGGCCATGGTCAGATCCGGTTTGGTCTGCCCTTCGAGATAGCCGTCCTTAGAATTCGGATCGATCTGCGGGTAGAACAGCTGCGCGCTCTTCTGCGGAAGCGGATCACCCGAGAGCAGTCGCAGCACGGTCAAGGTGGTGATCGTCGCACCGATACCGAGTGCCAACGCCAGCACCATCAGTGTGGTGAGTACCCGGTTACGTTTCAGGCTGCGCAGGGCAAGGTCGAGATAGTAGGCAAACATCATTTCGCTCCTTCAAAGCCAGAATCAAGCTGGAGTGCAAGCCCTGCGCCCGGGTGATTCATGCAGATATTCATCAGACGCTCCTGGTCGCCACGACGGGCGGCACGGCCCCCGCACGCAATGCAGGGCCCAACACCGCCAACTGACCGATCACCCACAACGTGATCGCGCCCATCGGAAAGTAGATCGCCGGCAGTCGTGGCAATTCGTAATGCAACATCAGGAACAAGTTGATGCCGTAGGCCAGCAGCATGCCGAGCGTGATACCAATCGTGGCCAACACGAAGTTTTCGGTCTGGAAGTAATGCAGGATATTGGCCCGAGTGGCACCTAACGCGCGGCGGACACCGATGGTGCGGCGGCGCTGACCGACCCAGAAGCTGGCCAGGCCGGCGATGCCAAGCGCGGTGACCAGCAACAACGCAGCGATGACACCGACCAGGATGCCGGCCATGGCGCGGTCATCCTGGAAGTGGTCCTGGCGCAGTTCGTCATAGGTGCGCTGCTCCAGCACGACGCGATTGGGATCGAGGCGCTTGAGCGCAGCCAGAGCGGATTTCAGCACCTGCTCACGATCGCGCGGGTTGGTGCGGATCACGTAGCTTCCGCCCTCTGCCGCGGTCAGGCGTATCGGAAACACAATGCTGTTCTGGGCGCCCATCTGCAGCATGTTCGGCCGTGCCAGTGGCGCGCTCACACCGACCACCTGCATCGGTATGTCGTTACCAAAATAGATCGTCTTGCCCAGCGCACTCTGATCGGGCCACAGACGCACAGCAACGGCCTGAGCGACGATCACGGTGTGGGGCAGATCTTTCAGCTCGCCACCGTGCAACGCGGGCAAGACGGATTTCAGGTCGATCAGTTCATCAGGCTGGAAATCACGCCCCGAAATGAGCCGCACACCCAGCGTCGTCAGCAGGTTCTGGCCGTAGTAGCTCGCTACCTCGAGCGACGCCTGCCGCTGGTGGGGACGCAACTTGATGCCGCTGTTCGACATCGCGTGACCACTGAGCGGCAGCTGGTTTACCAGGGCCACCGCCTGCACCCCGGCAATCTGCTGCAGCGTGGCCAGATCGGTTTGCGCCTGCGCATAGGCATCTGTTTGATCGCCGACGTAGGCAAATTTGATCTGCAGCAAATTGTGCTCGGCGATACCGCTGGGAATATCCATGCGCTGCAGGCGTTGATTGATCAGGAACACCGCGTTGCACACGATGCCGCAGGTCAACGCGATCTCCAGGATCAACAGCCATGCGGTGATCTTGTGCCGGTGCAAAGTGGAAAGAATCGGTCGGATGTCCATTTCAGTTGCTCTTCAGTTGCAGGGCCGGCGCAATGTGACAGGCACGCCACGCCGGCAGCACCCCGGCCAGCAGGCTGGCACCCACCGCCAGCACGATCGTCAGCAGCAGCATCGCGCCATCGAGATGCACCAACGGCGCGTAGTCCGCCGGCTGTCGACGTACCAGCCACAGCCCCAAATAGGCCAGCATCAAACCGCCCAGGCCACCGACAAGGCCGATCACACCGGACTCCACCAGCAACTGGCTGAACAGCGCACGGCGTGATGCGCCGAGCGCACGACGCACGCCCAGTTCGGCGGAGCGGCGCAGGAACTTGGCCAGCATCAGGCCCACCGTATTGACCAGACACACCAACAGGAAACCCAGCGCCAGCCAGCTCTGCAGTCGCACGTCACCGGGCACCACCTGCTCGTAGTCCAGCCACTGCATTAGATTGCGCAGGCGTACGTTGGGTGCACGCAAAAAGCGGCCCAACGTCTTTTGCTCTTGCGAGTAATGGACCAGAAACTGATGGTACGCAGCCGCCTTGGCTGGCGTGTCCAGTTGCACCCAGAACTGCAGCCACACGCAAGGCGCCGTATGCGTGGCGTCGTCGCCGCCATTACCCCAGCAGTCAGCGCCGCCCAGATGCTTCAGATGCAAATCCTGTGAGGTCGACAACGGCAGATAGACGCCTTCGTCCTCACCGTAGTTCTTCACGTTGAGATCATAGAAATGTGGATTCGGGCGCCAATCGCCCAATACGCCAATGATGCGCAGCGCGTGCCCCTCAAGACGCAGCAAGCGCCCGCTACTGTCGCGACCGCCGAACAATTTTTCATTGAGCTTGCTGCTGATCACCACCACGGCCGCGCTCGTCGCATCCTCCGCGGCGCCCCAGGCATGGCCGTATTGGAACGGCACACCGAACATGGGAAAGAAATCGGCCGTGGTGTAACGGGCCGTCTCATAAAACGGATCGAATGCGGACTGCGTCGGCTGGATGGCCACCGAGCCACCTGTCATCAGCGCCTGGCGATCCGCACGCTGCGCCTGCAGCAGGTTCGTGCCGTCAATCCAGGTGACCTGATCCGGCGGCTCGGCCTGCGGCTGGTAGTCACCCATATCGCGTGGATCGAGCTGCGGCGCATACAACAGGCTGCTGCGCCCCGGCAGCGGATCACCCGACAGCACGTGCAACACGGTCAGCGTGGTCATGCTCGCGCCAATGCCCAGCGCAATCGCCAGCACCATCAGTGCGGTGAGTGCCTTGTTGCGTTTCAGACTGCGCAGGGCCAGCTCGAGGTAGTAGGCAAACATCACACGTTCCTCGTCGCCACCACCGGTGACACCGCGGCGGCGCGCAGTGCCGGCCCCAGTACTGCCAGTTGTCCCAGTGCCCACAACACCAACGCACCGATGGGGAAGTAGTAACCGGGCAATCGCCCCAGTTCGTAATGCAGCATCAGCAAAAGATTGAAGCCGTAGGCCAGAACCATGCCGAGCGCGATGCCAAAACTGGAAATCAGGAAGTTTTCGGTCTGGAAATAACCAAGAATGTCGCCCCTTGTCGCACCGATCGCGCGGCGAATGCCGATCTGACGTCGACGTTGCGCTACCCAGAAGCTGGTAAGGCCGACGATACCCATGGCGGTGACGACGAGCAGCAGAACGCAAACCCCGACCAGCAACCAGGCCATCGCGCGATCATTGCGGTAGTACTTGTTGCGCGCCGCTTCAAGCGTCGTTGCGCTCCTGGACGAAACCAGGCGTAGCGGCCCGCTCGTCTTGAGCGTCTGGATAGCTCGCTCGATCACCGCTTGCCGTTGAGTGGAGTCTTTCACCCGCAACAAATAAGTGCCGCGCGGATAGGCCAGATCGATGGGAAACACCATGGCATAGTCGTACTGCCCCACCGATCCGTCGTCTCGCGGCTGCACCAGCCGATCAATCACACCGACCACCGGGTTGGCGCCAAACGCATAGATGTTCTTTCCTGCCGCCGACTGCCCTGGAAACAGATGAGCAGCCAAGGCGCGAGTGATCATCACCGGCACGCCAGAGACACCGCCATCCAGTTGTGCCGAGGTGACGAACTCATCTGCATTGAATTGGCGCCCTGCCGCCAACTTCAGTCCCAGCGTATCGAACAAGCTTGCATCGCCCATGTATTGCGTCACCCCGATGCGGGGCGCCTTGGCGTCGTCGCTGAGGCTTACGCCGCTGGAACTGAAACTGTTGCCAAACAGTGTTTGATTGACGATCGACGCGTCAGTGACACCACTGATCGCACGCAAGGCCGCCAGGTCGGTGCGGGTCTGCGCCAGGATCGATTCGGGCGAACCGAGCGCAACACTGTGTACGCGCAACTGAACCAGATGACTTTCGTCGACACCGGTAGGCCGGTGCATGCGTTCCAGCCGCGTACCGATGAGGAACAGCGCGTTGCAAATCACCGCACAAGAGAACGCGATCTCAAGCACCAGCAGGGCGACGGCAATCCGATGCTTGCGCAGGGCACGAAGAATGTGGATGAAGTTCATGGGTGTTGTCCTTCGTTCACCGGATCGACTAGTTCAACTTCAGCGCGATGGCAGGCGCTACTTGCGTGGCTCGCCACGCCGGCAACACGCCGGCCAGCACGCTGACCAGCAAGGACAAGGCGAACGTGGACAGCAACATGCGCAGGTCCATGTGGATATACGCCGCATAGTCGGTAGGCTGGGCGCGCACGAGCACCAAACCGAGACTGGCCAGGGCCAGGCCGAGTACCCCGCCGGCAAGCCCCACTACGGCCGCCTCGACGAGGCACTGCAGAAAGATCGCCGAGCGTGAAGCACCCAGCGCACGGCGCACGCCAAGCTCGCCACTGCGACGCAGGAACTTGGCCAATAGCAGGCCGACCGTGTTGAGCAGGCAGATGCCGAGAAAACTCAATGCCAGCCACATCTGCAGACGTACGTCCGAAGGCACCACGCCGTTGTGATCCAGCCACTGCATGACATCCTGCAGCGCGACATTTCCAGAATGCTTGAAACGCCCCGATTGGTGCTGGATCGCAATGTAATTCTGCAGATACTGCCGATAGACGGCCGCCTTCGTCGGCGAGTCCAGCTCGACCCAGTATTGCAGCCACAGACACGGCGCATCCGCCGCATGGTTATCCTGTACGTTGCCCCAGCAATTCATGCTGCCACTGGTGGCCAACTTCAGGTCCAGCGCCGTATCCATGGGAACAAAAACCTGCTCGCTGTCGCCGAACTGACTGTTGCTCAAATCGTAGAAGCGCGGATTCATGTCCCAGTCACCGAGCACGCCGACGATGCGCAGGCCCTGGTTGCCAACCCGCAAGGTCTGTCCGACGCTGTTCTTGCCCCCGAACAGTTGCTGATTCAGCGAATCTGAAATCACCGCGACATGCGCATGTGCGGCGTCGTCCGCCCTACTCCAGGCGCTGCCGTAACGCAGCGGCACGTCGAACATCGGGAAGAAATCCGCGGTGGTGTAACGCGCCTCCACGGCCAGCAATTCGCCTTGCGCGGGCGTCACCACCATCGAGCCGGCCGACATCACCGCCTGGCGATCGGCGCGACCATCACGCAGCAAGGCGTCCGTATCGTGACGACTCAGATTTTCCGGCGCCTCTTCGCCGGTTTCGAAACGATCATCGGGAAAGACATCCATGCGCACACGAAACAGCTGCGCGCTTTTCTGAGGAATGGGATCGCCCGACAGCACATGAAGCACGGTTAGCGTGGTCATGCTGGTGCCAATGCCCAGCGCGATCGCCAGCACCATCAGCGTGGTGAGTGCCTTGTTGCGTTTCAGGCTGCGCAGGGCGAGGTCGAGGTAGTAGGCGAACATTCGTGTTTTCCGGGGACGGATGCTTTCTTTCACTGCGTTGCGATGGGAACGATGCTTGGTGCGCGACGGGTCGAACCGCTGTTATTCGACCGCATGGTGCCCATAGCTGAGCACCCGCGTGATCTGCCATGCATCACCCTGATGGCGCCACACGATGGTGAAGTCGGCGATGCCATCGCACTTGCCGGTATCGAACTGGCAGAAGCGGTGCACGCCTTGCTCGATAGCGCCGAAATCCTTGATCGGATAAACCTTCAGGCTGCCGGGCACCAGTTCGCGCCGAAAATGGCCGCAGACGTTCTGGCGGGTCTTGTCGATCATTTCCTTGCGTGTCCAGGTGACCCCGCCGGTGTCGTGATAGAACTCGACATCGGGCGCGAAATAGCTGGCGTGCTTCTGCAATTGCGCCGGCACGCTGCAGTGGTTGAACGCATCGAACACCGCCGTATCCAGTGCCGATATCGTGTTGAACAACGCACTGCCTGAGCTCGGTGGCGGCTGCTGCTTGTCCGCCGCAGAGGCAGCGGGCGAGCCGGACAGCGCGAGCACGGGAATGGCAATCAGCAACGCAGCGAATTTGTTCACGACAACTCCAGCATCGGTCAGCATCGAAGGGACATCCGCCAGCAGCACGCCTGCGCTGGCGAGGTTTGTCGTGAGGTTCTAGACAGCTCGGGTGGCGACCACCGGCGGCACGTTGGAAGCACGTCGCGCTGGCACGAACACCGCGCCCTGCCCCAGCGCCAACACCAGCGCAACACCGGCCAGCACGTAGGGCACCGGCAGCCGGTCCATTTCGAAGTGCTGCATCAACAGCATGTTCAAACCCACCGCCAACAGCAGGCCAACCACCGCGCCAATGCCGGCGATCACCAGGTTCTCCAGCTGGAAGTAATGCAGGATGTCGATTTTCCGAGCACCCAGTGCACGGCGCACGCCGATCTGCCGGTGACGCTGACCGACCCAGAAGCTGGTGAGTCCGACGATGCCGGCCGCGGTGACTGCCAGCAGGATCAGGCAGACCACGCCCATCAGGATCGCCATGCCCACGTCGGCGCGGTAGGCCTCGGTGCGGATGTCGGCGAAGGAGCGGACGCTGTCGTCATCCAGCACACGCAGCGGGTTGACCTTGTACAACGCAGGCGTCACCGACTTGATGGCCGCCTGCAGCCGACCGGGCCGGGCACGCACCGCGTAGCGCGCGAAGTTGGCATTGAGCCGCGTCGGCACCAGTACCGAATTCCAGACAAACGCATTGGTCCAGCTGCCCGTGGCAGGAACCTGCAGGCGCTCGACCAGGCCGATGATGGTGGTCGGCGCCGGGCTGCCATCGAGGTAAATCACCTTGCCCAGCGCATCACCCTTGGGGAACAGCTTGTCGGCCAGCGCCTTGGTCAGGATCACGATGGACGGTTCGGTCTGATCGCGAAATCCGCGATGCTGCACGTCAGCTGCGGTGAAGTTGCGTCCGGCGACCAGCTTGAGCCCCAACGTCGACAGCATCTGCTCGTCACTGAAGTAGTAGGTGGTACGCGCGTTTCCATCACGCAACTCGTGACCCGGTTTTACCGCCACCGAGCCATTCCACGAGGAGTTCAACAGCGGCAGTGAATTGACAGGCGCCACCGAGGCGACATCCGGCAGGCTGCGCAGCGCGGCGAGATCAGCCAGCTGCATGTTGTCCAGTTTCTGGACGCTGTCTGCATCATCACCGCTGGGCGCGCCTACCCATTGCTGGCTGATCAGGAACAAGTTGCTTTCGTCCAGGCCGGTCGGGCGGTTCACCCGTTCGATACGCTGACCGATGATGAATACCGCGTTGCAGACGATCGCCAGGGTCAGCGCGATCTGCAGGGCGATCAACACCACACCGGCCTTGTGCCGCCGCAGCGCCGAGATCATGGGATGCAGTGTCATGAAGTTGTTCCTTTTATGGCCCATTGAAACCGGCGTTTCCGAGGAGTGCGGCCATGAATGGCCGCTTTCTTGCGCAGGGACAGCGCACTAATTCGACTTCAGCTGCCACGCGGGTTGCACGCGTGAGGCTCGGAAGGTGGGATACAGACCGGCCAGCATGGTCGCCAACACGGCAATCAGCAGGGTCAGGCCGAGCAGCGAGAAATCCAGCTTTGCCAACGAGGCGATGTCCCGCGGCAATACCCAGCTGACGCTGGCGACGCCGACGCCAGTCAGCAGCAGTCCGAGCACGCCGCCGGCCAGACCGATCATCCCGGCCTCGGTGAGAAACTGCGCGTAGATCGCCCGGCGTGGCGCACCCAGCGCGCGACGCACGCCGATCTCGGTGCTGCGACGAAGGAACTTCGCCAGCAACAATCCTGCCGTGTTGACCAGGCAGACAATCAGCAGTCCCAACGCCACCAGCAACGAGACCTTGGTGTCACTGGGCACAACCTGCTCGTGATCAAGGAACGCCGGCACGTCACGCAGCCGGTTGTTCGGCGGCCAGCTGAAACGGCCGGCCTGCTGCTGCTCTTTCGCGTAGCCGTCCAGCCAGCTGCGGTACGCCGTAACCGCCGCCGCGTCATCGAGTTGCACCATGTAGGCAATCCAGATGCAACTGGATTGCTGCATGCCGACGAAGCCGGATTGCGCCGGTGTCTCGGAGCAATTGGTGTTGCCATCGTTCGGCATGCCCATCGCAATGGCACGTTCGAAGGGCACGAAGACGTCTTCTGCACCGGTGGAAAAGCCGCCGCTGTTGACCACGTCGTAGAAGCGTGGCTGCGGATTCCAGTGATTCAGCACACCCACCACGCGATAGTCCTTGCCGTCGATACTCAACGTGCGACCCACGCTGTTGGCGCCGGCGAACAGCTTCTCGTTGAGTTTGCTGCTGATCACCGCCACAGCGGCGCGCTGACTGTCGTCGGTAGCGCTCCAGCCGCCGCCATACAGGAACGGCGTGTCGAGCATCGGGAAGAACTCGCTGAAGACCGCGTGTCCGCTGACATTGATCGGATGCTTGCTGGCATCGAAAGGCACCACGGAGGGCGATATCTGGTACATCGCCGACTGCAGCTTGCCACGATGGGCACGCATCATCGCCATCGCGTCGATGTAGTCCAGCGCATCCGGTGGCTCGGTGTCGGTGCTGTTGGGCGCATGACCCTTGGGGCCCCACATATCGATCTGCGGCACGAACAGCTGCGAGGATTTCCACGGAATCGGATCACCCGATACCGCGCGGAACACCGACCAGGTGGTCATCGACGCGGCCACGCCGAAGCCGATCGCCAGTACCATCAACGCGGTGAGACCGGGACTGCGGCGGAGGCTGCGGACGGCCAACTCGAGGTAGTAGGAAAACATCTGTCTATCCTTCAGCAATCACGACGTACCCGTAGGAGTGCGCTTGGGGGCGATGCTCCTGGCTTGACCACGGTCGAACGAATCAGCAAAAGCAGCGCCCGCGAGCGGGCTCCTACCGACGATCAGGTATGAGATTGCGCGGCCATGTCGGCGTGCGTGTGGAAGCGCGGGTCTTCGGAAAGCTCAACCACCTGGCCGTCGATGATGTGCACGTTGCGCTGCGCACGCGCGGCCAGTTCGGGGTCATGGGTGACCATCACGATGGTGGCGCCGTCACGATGAATTTCTTCGAGCAACTCCAGCACGCCGCGCGCCATCTGGGTGTCCAGGTTGCCGGTCGGTTCATCGGCTAGCAGCAGGCGCGGGCTGCCAGCCAGTGCACGGGCGATTGCCACCCGCTGTTGCTGACCACCGGACAGTTCGGCCGGATAGTGCTTGGCGCGCGAGGCCAAACCCACGCGCTCCAGCGAATCCATGATGCGTTTTTTGCGCTCGGCACTCTTCATGCCGCGATAGCGCAGCGGCACTTCGATGTTGTCGAACACATTGAGATCGGGAATCAGGTTGAACGCCTGAAAGATGAAGCCGATCTTCTCGTTGCGGATCTTTGAGCGCGCGTTGTCGTTGAGGTTGCTCACCTCGATGCCGTCGAGGTGATACTCGCCACCGGTGAAGGTTTCCAGCAGGCCGGCAATGGTCAAAAAGGTGGTCTTGCCCGAGCCGGACGGACCGGTGACGGCAACGAACTCACCCTCTTTCACGTCGATGTTGAAATCACGCAGCGCATAGGTTTCCACCACTTCAGTGCGGTAGACCTTCGACAGGTGGGTCATCTTCAGCATGGTTGTTCCTCGGTGGTGGTAGTGGTGGCGCTTGGAGCGGGAATGGGGAACGGGGAATGGGGAATGGGGAACATCAAGCTTTCGGTCACTCGGGCATTGCGCCCTTCACCGGGCTCGAGCCACAAGTTCTCGGACTCCGGTATCTGCACGTTCCTCGTTCCCTGTTCCCTGCTTTCATCAGTTGCTGATCGCGACGGTCGCCGCACCCTTGAAGCTGTCAGTGCCGGAGATCACGATCTTGTCGCCTTCCTTCAGGCCTTCAAGAATCTCCACCTTGTCGATGCTGGAAGCGCCGACACGGATCGGGGTTTTCTTGGCGATGCCGTCGCGCACCAGGTACGCATAGCTGCCGCCGGATTCGTCGACGAAGGAGCCGCGCTGCACGGTCAGCACGTTGTCGCGCTTGTCCAGCAGCACGCGTACCGACAGGCGCTGGTTCTGGCGCAACTGCTTCGGTGTTTCGCCGTCGAAGCGCAAGCGCGCGGCAACCTGGCCGTTGACGACTTCGGGCGAGATCGCGCTGACCAGACCCTTCCAGGTATGGCCGTTGCCACTGATCTCACCGGACATGCCAATGCCCAGATCGCGCGCAAAACTTTCCGGCACCTGCATTTCCACCTGCAGCGCAGACAAGTCGATCACGCTCAACAACTGGGCGTCCTTCGCCACGGTGGCACGCTCGGCGATGAACAGCTGGCCGACCTGCCCGTCCACCGGCGACTTCACATTGAGATCGTCAACCTGCCGCTGCAGGTCTTTCACCATCAGCAACTGACGTTCGTGCGCCAGCTTCTTGGACTGGATGTCGAAGTTGAGGCTGTCGTTGTCCAGACCGAGATTGGCCTTGGCGTGCGTGGTGGCGATCTTCGCCTTGTCCAGCGAATCCTTCGCCTTGTCCACGTCCATGCTGGACACCGCGCCCTTGTCGAACGCCTTCTGGTAGCGGTCAAGGTTGCGCTCGGCCGTGGTCTGATCGATGCCGGCGTTGTCGTAGGCTTCCTGCAGCGCCGAACGTTGTTTGCGCGCCTCGATCTGCGCACGCAGGTATTCCACTTGCATCGCGTCGGCGTTGCTCTGCTCCTGCGCCAGTTTGTTGGTCAGCTCCGGGCTCACAATGGTGGCCATCACCTGGCCGATCTTTACCGTGTCGCCCGCGTGCACCTTCAGTGTGACCGCGCCGCCAGAAGTGGCGTACAAAGTCGGACTGACCGCGGCAACGACCTTGCCTTCGGCGGCAATGTCACGAACGAACGGGCCACGCTCAACCGTGGCAAATGCCAGCCGCGAACTGCTCACCGAGGCAGACGCCGAGAACAACCGGCCAATACCCGGCGCAAGCCACGCCAGCAAGGCCAACATCAGCACGCCGGCACCGATCAGGATCATCCGGCGTTTGCGGTTGGGTTGGACCTGAACCAGTTTGTCCTGCGCAGAGGTGTCGCGAATCATCGTGCCGTTCCTGTCCGCGTAAAGCGCGGTTGCACAAGGATCTTTGCAATCCGTGTGCCACCGTCAGGAACGCAATCAGTCGCGTCATATCAATCAGTTACGCAGCGCGGCATGCAGCATGCTGTGTCCGCGGACAGTGCACGGACAGCCGGACGAACAGCCGGACAGGTAGCCGTCCGCCGCGATCAGTCACCGCTCGCCATCTGTAGCGGCACCGCTTCGCTACGCGCGATCTGGCCGGCAAGCTGGCGGCCCAGCGAGGAAACCGGCCCGCATACTTCGGCGCCGAGCACGGTGAGCCCAGCGAGCCGACGGGTATGAAAACGCAGCAGCCTGGCGCAGGCCGGGAGCGGCTGTCGCAGCCCGCGCGAAAGTCCGTCGCCGTGCATCGGACGGCCTTGCTCAAGCAGGCGATCCCACGCGAGGTAGTCGGTATCCGGCAACAAATGCAGTCGCGCACAACGGCGGCCTTCGCGATCCAGGCAATCGATCCACTCGCGCGGTCCTTCCACCGTAATCGTGCTGGCCGCGACAAGCGTGCGCGTCTGCAGCAAGGGCGCCAGTTGCATCATGTCGACCAGCAGGCCGCGCGGCAGCGCGCTCGTCGTTGCACCACGGGGACACATCGGCACATAAAGCACCTTGCCGAGTTCCGGCAAGCGCTCGATCAAGCCCATCGGCGCGGTTTGCAGACGGCGACAGCTGATGGTCGAGCCCGGCTTGCTGCGCTGCAGATCCTGCAGTCGGTGGACTAGGGAAATGAACATCGAATACCTCAGGCGGGAAGGCCCGGCTGGCGCTCGCGGAGGAGCACACTGGCTGAGGCAACAAGGGTGAGTCGCGCAGCGGAACGTGCGTGACGACCGACTATTTGGTGAGAATCAATTTGTCATTGCGGGTAAGCCGCAAGTGGTACTCGCTGCCCTGGTGCTGGATCACCAGTTCACGCTCACCTTCCAGCAGCGTGTGGCTGGAAACCCGCCGTGTGGGCACCGAAACGGCAAGCTGCAACGAGACCGCATGCGGGCGCGGAGACAACGATGTGGGCGAGTTGAGTGACAAGACGGGCATGGCTGCTCCACGGGCCGAGGGTGATGGCTTCGATGATAATGATTCTCATTTGCCTGTCAACCACCACCGTCCGCCCACACAACCCGCGGTTCAGCCAGCTTCGACGATCGACCTGATGCGCTGCGCCACCGTTGCGTCCAGCTGAGGCAACACCTCCAGCGCCGCCAGGTTTTGTTCCAGTTGCTCAAGCCGGCTGGCACCGAGCATCACCGTGGAAACATGCGGATTGAGCAGGCACCAGGCGATCGACAACTGCGCCAGACTGCAGCCCAGCTCATCAGCCACCGGCTGCAATGCGCGCACCTTGCCCAGTCGCTCATCGCCCTTGCCGAGCACGTCCTCGCGCAACCAGCTGTAGTCCGCTTGCGCCAGCCGCGAGTCCGCCGGAATGCCGTCGTTGTACTTGCCGCTGAGCAGACCCGAGGCCAGCGGCGACCAGATCGTGGTGCCCATGCCATACGCTTCGTACAACGGCGCGTATTCCACTTCCAGCCGCTCGCGATGCAACAAGTTGTACTGCGGCTGCTCCATCACCGGCGCGTAGAAATGATTTTCGCGCGCCACCCGATGCGCCTCGTGAATGGCTTCAGCCGGCCATTCGCTGGTGCCCCAATACAGCACCTTGCCCTGCCGAATCAGCGTATCCATCGCCGCCACCGTCTCGACGATAGGCGTATCCGGATCGGGGCGATGGCAGAAGTACAGGTCGAGATAGTCCATCCGCAAACGCTGCAGTGCCTGATGGCAGGCTTCCATCACGTGCTTGCGCGACAGCCCGCGCTGGGTCGGCAGCGGGTTGTCGACCGCGCCGAAGAACACCTTGCTGGAGACGCAATAGCTGTCGCGGGGAAAGCGCAGATCAGCCAACACGTCGCCCATCACCTGCTCGGCCACACCCTTGTTGTAGACCTCCGCGTTATCGAAGAAATTCACCCCGCGTTCGTGCGCCAGCGCCAGCATGTCGCGTGCCGCGCCGCGACCCACCTGCTTGCCAAAGGTGACCCAGGCGCCGAACGACAGCGCGGACAGTTGCAGGCCGGAAGTACCGAGACGGCGGTATTGCATGGGCAGATTCCTCAAGTTCGGAAAACACGGGCTGGCAACGCTGCATGCCGGCCACGACAAATCGATCAGCGTGCATTGTTGCGCTTCGCATGTGAGTAATGCATCAGCACCTCGGGATCCCGCGGAGGCTCAGCGCAGCAGTTGCAGTCCGAGCCCGAGCACGAGCGCGGCAAACACACCGGCGATCACGTCGTCGATCATCACGCCGAAGCCGCCTTTCACGCGGCGATCCAGCCAGCGGATCGGCCATGGCTTCCAGACATCGAAAAGGCGGAACAGCACGAAGCCGGGCACCAGCATCCACCAATGCATCTGGCCACCCGGCAACACTGCAGGGACCAGCAACGGGATCAGCGCGATCCATTGGCCAATGAATTCGTCCCAGACCAGGCTGCGGTGATCGTCGACGCGCAGCGCACGGCCGGCGACATTGCAGGCCCATACGCCGAGCGCGAAACCCGCAACCAGCACGCCCAAGTAAGCCCACAGCGGCAGTTCACGCAATAACAACCACGGCAGGAAAGCCGCCAGCGAACCGAAGGTTCCCTGCGCCACCGGTGCCAGACCCGAGCCGAAGCCGGCCGCCAGCCAGCCTGCAGGCGTGGCCAGCAGCGCGCGGCGTTGCTCACTTGTCAGAGTCTTCTTGGCACTCACGCGAAATGCTCCCAACCGGCGTGATTCGTAGTCATCCATTCGCCATCCACAGCGCGCACCCGTACGCCGTCGCCTTCGACGATGCGGCCGATCCGGGTGACCCCACAACCCAACCGCGACAGGTCGGCCTGAACATCGGCCACGCGCTGCGCGGGTACGGTAAAGCAAAGTTCGTAATCGTCACCGCCACTCAGCGCGAATTGCAATGCACTGGCTTCGTCGTACAACGCCATCAGCGCCGAAGAGCGCGGCAGCAGCGCAGCATCGATTTCCGCGGCAACGCCGCTGTCCGCGCAGATATGTCCGAGGTCGGCGAGCAGACCGTCGGAAACATCGACGCAGGCGCTGGCCTTTCCACGCAACGCCACGCCAGCGGACAACCGCGGCATGGGTCGGTTCAATCGTTCGATCAGGAAGGCACGCAGGTTGGCGCGACTGTCGTCATCAGCCAGTGGCTGCTGCAAGGCCTGCAGACCCGCCGCCGCATCGCCCAGCGTACCGGTCACCAGCACCGCATCACCGATCCGGGCACCGCTGCGAACAAGCGCCTGGCCCGGCGGCACGAAGCCATGCACGGTGACGCTGATCGCCAACGGGCCGCGCGTGGTGTCGCCGCCGACCAGGGCCAGTCGATGCGGTCTGGCCAGTTTGCTGAAGCCTTCGGCAAAGCCTTCGACAAAGTCGGCGTCGGCGTTCGGCAAGGTCAGCCCGAGCAGCGCCCAGGCCGGGCTGGCGCCCATCGCGGCAAGGTCGGACAGATTCACCGCCAGCGCCTTCCAGCCGATGTCGGCGGCAGCAGTGCCATGCGGAAAGTGCACGCCTTCAACCAGGGTGTCGAGCGCTATCGCCAGATGCTGACCAACCGGCGGCACCAGCAGCGCGGCATCATCACCGATGCTCAGCGCCACGTCATCGCGCTGCTGCGCGGTGAGTTCGCGAAGACGTTCGATCAGTCGGAATTCCATCGGCCGAACTCCGTACGCCGCTCAGCGATCGTGCTTCTTCTCGGTCACGCGCAGCTCGCTGGCCAACTTGTCCAGCACGCCGTTGACGTAGCTGTGGCCATGGTCGGCACCGAAGCGCTTGGTAACCTCAATCGCTTCGTTGATCACCACGCGGTACGGCACGTCGGGGCGGAATTTCAATTCGTAGGCAGCCAGCCGCAGGGCGGCGCGTTCGATCGGATCAACCTGGGCCACTTCGCGGTCGATGTGCGGACGCAGCGCCTCGTCGAGTGCATCGACGTTTTTCTCCACGCCATGCAGCAGATCCTCGAAGTATTCGAGGTCGGCAATTTCCATGTCCTGCTCGTGGCGGAACTGGTCGATCACCGCATTCATGTGGCTGCCGCTGATTTGCCACGCGTACAGCGCCTGCAGCGCGCGGCGACGGGCACGCGAACGTGCCTGCATATCGATGCCCTGCGCGCGCTGGCTCATCCGAGGTTCCCGTAGAGGTTGACCATTTCCAGCGCGGCGATCGCGGCATCGGCACCCTTGTTGCCGGCCTTGGTACCCGAGCGTTCGATTGCCTGTTCGATGCTGTCGGTGGTCAGCACGCCGAACGCGACCGGCACGCCAGAGCTGTAGGCTGCCTGGGCCAGGCCCTTGGCGCATTCGCCAGCAACAAAATCGAAGTGCGGGGTGGAACCACGGATCACCGCGCCCAACGCGATCACCGCCGCGTACTTGCCGGAGTTGGCCAGCTTGTGCGCGGCCAGCGCGATTTCCCAGGCGCCCGGCACACGGATCAGGTCGATCGCGTCATCCTTCACGCCGTGCCGCACCAGCACGTCGCGCGCTCCGGCCACCAGCTGCTCCACGACGAAGCCGTTGAATCGGCCGGCGACGATGGCGAAACGGCCCTTGGGCGTGGCGAAATCGCCTTCGATGATCTTCATTGCAGAATTCCTTGATTGGACGCATGGCCCATGCAGACCGGCCATTTTACGGGTTTGCCGGCACTCCTGCTTGCCGCGTTTGCAGCCGTGCCCGGCCAGCAGGTCGCTCAGCAGCTCGGCGGCAAGTGCGGATAGCCGCTGAAAGCCAGCCGAGCCTTGCCGGCGGACACCCGCAAGCGGGCCGGCGCACCAAACGGCAGGGTGAACTTGTCCGGCTCGTGCCCGTTCGGCAAGCCATCGACCAATGGCAGGCCGCTGGCCCGGCGAATCTGGTTGAAGCTTTCGGCCAGGCCATAGCCGTTATCGTAATCCGCCGCGCGGCACTGACTGAAGTCACCCAGCAGCAGCGCACGCTGACGCCCGAGTACGCCGGACAAATGCAACTGGTACAGCAGGCGTTCGATCCGGAACGGCCGCTCGCCAACGTCCTCGACGAACAGGATGCCGCCGTCGATGTTCGGGAAATACGGCGTACCGATCAGGCTGCACAGCACCGCCAGATTGCCACCCCACAGCGGGCCTTCGACATCCAGCTCGGTGTCCGCCGTCGTGTTCCATGTGACTTCATTCGACGGCGCGCGCACGGTGCCCCAGAAATGCTGCCAGGTGAAGTCACTGAGTGTCGCCGCACCGAAGTCGTGGCCCAGCATGGGCCCACTGAACGTGTACAGGCCGCTGCGCGCATGCAGCGCCAGCTGCACCGCGGTGAAATCGCTGTAGCCGACCAGCAAGGTGTTGCTGCCAGTCAGACGCTCGCGCAGCGCGTCGTAGTTCAGCGCCTCCAGCAAGCGCGTCGCACCGTAGCCACCGCGGATGGCCAGCGCGATATCCGGCAGGACCTCACGTGTCGCCAGCGCATTGAGGTCGGCCGCACGTTCGGCATCGCTGCCGGCGTAGCGTTGCTCGGTGCGATCGAGCACGTCCAGTCCGCTCACGCTGCAGCCAGCCGCCTGCAGGCGTTCAACGCCACGCGTCATCGCCGCACGATCGTGCGGATAACCGGAAGGGGCAATCAGGCGGATACGGGTCATGGGAGAAATGAGTTCAGACGAGTGAGAAAAGAGTGTACGTGGCAAGAATGCAGACGGAATGGATTTTCCCGGCCCGTCCGCTGACCTCACGACCAGCCGGAACCAACTCGATTTGTAGATAGATTACACGCGGGACCGCGCGCAGCCCCTCTCGTTTCTCACTCCTCCACACTCACTTTTCGCCTCAAACGTACTCGACCACTTCGAGATCGAAACCCGCCAGACCGACCAGCTTGCGCGGCGTGCCCAGCACGCGCAGCTGGCGCACGCCGAGGTCGGCCATGATCTGCGCGCCCAGTCCCAGCTGACGCCACTCCTGCTGCTGCGCATCTTCCGCTGGCTGAATGCTGGGCTGGCCCTGCAGGCGAGCCAGCAACGCTTCGGGAGTGTCTTCGCCGGACAGCACCAGCAACACACCGCGATCCTCATCGGCAATGCGGCGCAACGCCGAGGTGACGGTCAGCCCCAGATCGTCGCGCTTGAGGTGCAGCACGTCGGACAAGGTGTTCCGCACATGCACGCGGGACAGCACCGGCGTGCCGTCATCAACGGTGCCACGTACCATCGCGTAGTGCAGGCCGCGGCGAATCACGTCGCGATAGGCGATCAGGCGAAAGCTGCCGAACTCCGTATCCACCACTTCATCATGCACGCGCTGCACGGTCTTCTCGGTTTCCAGACGGTAGCGAATCAGGTCGGCAATCGAGCCAATCTTCAGTCCGTGTTTGGCCGCAAAGACTTCCAGCTCCGGGCGACGCGCCATCGAGCCGTCTTCCTGCAGAATTTCGATCAATACCGCGGAAGGCTCCAGCCCGGCCAGTGCAGCCAGATCGCAGCCAGCCTCGGTGTGACCCGCGCGCGTCAACACGCCGCCCGGTTGCGCCGTGAGCGGGAAGATGTGGCCGGGCTGTGCCAGATCCTGCGGCTTCGCATCGCCCTTCACCGCCACCTGGATGGTGCGTGCACGGTCGTGCGCCGAAATGCCGGTGGTAACGCCTTCGGCAGCCTCGATCGAGACGGTGAAGTTGGTGTGGTACGACGAGGTGTTGTCGCTGACCATCGGCTTCAGGCCAAGCTGGCGCGTGCGTTGCTCGGTCAGCGTGACGCAGACCAGGCCGCGTGCCTCGCGCACCATGAAGTTGATGTCCTCCGGCCGCACCATCTGCGCGGCCATGATCAGGTCACCTTCGTTCTCGCGGTCTTCGTCATCGAGGATCACCACCATGCGACCAGCACGGATGTCTTCGAGGATTTCGGGGATGGTGTTGAAGGGCATGGGCAAGAATCCGGATGGAAGGTTTTCCCTTCTCCCCCGCGGGGAGAAGGAGACGAGTATCAGGCGAAGCCGTGTTGCTTCAGAAATTTTTCGTCCAAGCGCGGCGCTTCACCGCTGGACAGCAGCCGCTCGACATAACGTGCGATCACATCCACCTCGATGTTGACCGCATCGCCGACGCGACGCGCATGGAACGCGGTGTGCTCGACCGTATGCGGGATCAGGTTGACACCGAAGTGGTGTCCGTTGACCTCGTTCACCGTGAGGCTGGTGCCATCGATGCAGACCGAGCCTTTCGCGGCGATGTAGCGCGAGATCGCCGCCGGTACTTCGAAGGTCCAACGCTGCGAACGGCCATCGGCAGTGATCGATGCCACTTTGCCCAGGCCATCGACATGGCCAGACACCAGATGGCCACCCAGTCGATCCGCCAATCGCAACGCTTTCTCGAGATTCACCGGATCGCCCGCCTTCAGCTTTCCAAGCGACGTCAGCGACAGGGTTTCGTTCGATACGTCCGCACTGAATCCGCGCGCCTCCAGCGTGATTGCGGTGAGGCAGACGCCGGAGACGGCAATCGAATCGCCAAGCTGCACGTCGGACAGGTCAAGTTCGACCGTATCGACATGCAGGCGCACATCACCGCCACGCGGTTCGAGGCGCGCAATGCGGCCCACGGTCTGGATGATGCCGGTAAACATCAGCACGACTCCGGCAGGAGGGTGATGAACCGCTTGGGTGCATGGACTTTCATGAAACGTATCCCGCATGGTGTGAGCGAGTACGCCTCAAGGCATGAGGCCAGACGCACGGCCGCCAGGCCTTGCGCCGTGCCGTCTTCTCTTTATCCGGACTGTGAGGAAACGGTTGCCCGCTTCCAACCGTCGGCTCCGGAATCTGACCGGATCTGCTGACCTTCCGGCATCACCGGAAGCGCTCGCGGGCTTGTTGTCGGGCGCGAGCCTTTCAACCTACCGCCGGTGGGGAATTTCGCCCCGCCCTGAAGACGCTGTGCATGGTTGCCGACCGAAGCCGACGAGAGATTCTAACACTGCGATGGCGGCGCACCGCACGATCGGGCGGAATGCACTGTTCGCCAGCGCGCACCCTTCACAACGTGGCCAGCCTGTACAAATCAGGCAGGACGCAGGCGCAGCCGCCAGTCCGCCCCCAACTGACGCTGATCCTTCACACTGAGCTGCCAGCGTTGCGCCATGTCGGCCAGCGTGGGCAATTGCAGCAACGGTCTGGCGCTATCGCCCAGCAATAGCGGCGCCACATACAACAGCAACTCATCGGCCAAGCCGGCCGCAAACAGTGCGCCGCACAAGGTCGGGCCAGCCTCGACATGCACTTCGTTGCAGCCACGGCCGGCCAGCAGACCGAGCACGGCGTGCAAATCGAGCATCTCGTTCCGTGTCGCCACGACCATCCGCTCCACCCGCGCAAAACGGTCATCCGCACAGCCTGGTGCGGCGCCGTGCAGCAGCAGGGTCGGCATTGAACCATCCAGCACATGACTGTGCGAGGGCGTGCGCAACTGGCGATCGAGAATTACGCGCAGTGATTGATTGAACGCTTCGTCCTCGGGCAGCCGAACGGTGAGCCGAGGATTATCGGCCAGCACGGTGCCGCTGCTGCTGAGGATTGCCGAACTGCGCGCGCGCCAGCGTTGCACGTCAGCACGCGCCGCTTCGCCGGTGATCCATTTTGATTCGCCATTGGCCAGCGCAGTGCGCCCATCCAGACTCATCGCCAACTTCACCCGCACGAACGGACGGCCGCGTTCGATCCGACTGAAGAAGCCGATATTCAATTCGCGTGCCGCCTCGCGCAGCAACCCCGTCTCGACGGTGATGCCGGCCGCGCGCAGCTTGTCGATGCCGCGACCGTTGACCTGAGGGAACGGGTCCTCGCTGGCGATCACCACGCGCTGCACACCGGCAGTGATCAGCGCATCGGCGCATGGCGGCGTGCGTCCGTGGTGGGCACACGGTTCCAGCGTCACATGAGCCGTGGCGCCGCGCGCACGCACGCCGGCTTCCCGCAACGCAAACACTTCGGCATGCGGTTCGCCGGCGCGCTGGTGAAAACCCGTGCCGACTACTTCATCGCCATGCGCGATCACGCAGCCGACGCGCGGATTCGGCTGCGTCGTGAACAGGCCGCGTTCCGCCAACTGCAGTGCCCGCGCCATGTGGGCGTGATCAACAGCCGAAAAAGAGTCGGTCACGATGTCACACCTTTGGTAGGAGCGCACTCTGTACGCGAAGAATGTCGTGATATCACACGCTTTTCGTGCACGACCGAAGGAAGTCACTTGTGGAGAGGGTACGCTCTTAAGGGAAAACTGAAGCGTCCTGCGGATGCTGTGTTATTTGCCTTCTCGCTTGCCGCCGCCGAGCAAGGGCAATTGCAAATCGGCGAGCCCGGGCAGGTCGCGCTCCAGCCTCTCGATTTCCTCGCGAAACGCTTGCACGTCCTCGAATTTGCGATACACCGAAGCAAAACGCACGTAGGCAACTTGGTCGAGATTCTTCAACTCGCGCATGACCAACTCGCCGAGCTGCCGCGACGGCACCTCACGATCACCACTGCGACGCAGATCGTTAATGATCGTCCGCACGGCGGCATCGACGTCGTTGCTGGACACCGGGCGCTTCTGCAGCGCACGTTCGAAACTCACCCGCAATTTACGTTCGTCGAAGGTCTCGCGCCGCTCGCCGCTCTTCACGATCGCCGGCAGCTTCAGCTCGGCGGTCTCATAGGTGTTGAAGCGCTCGCCGCACTGCGGACACTCGCGCCGACGCCGCACGCTGCTGCCGTCCTCGGTCAGCCGGGAGTCGATCACGCGGGTGTCTTCGTGCTGGCAGAAGGGGCAATGCATGGGTCAGAAACGAGTGGGAAGGAGTGAGTACCGAGGGACTTTACCGTTACTCATTTCTCACTCCTCTTCACTCGTTCCCATCTCAGCCGTAAACCGGATACTTGCGGCACTGCGCGGTCACCGCCTCACGCACGCGGGCAATCACGGCGTCGTCTTCCGGCGCGTCCAGCACGTCGCACATCCAGTTGGCCAGCTCGACCACGTCGGCCTCGCCGTAACCACGGGTGGTCACCGCCGGCGTGCCCACACGCAGGCCGGAGGTGACGAAGGGCTTGCGCGGGTCATTCGGAACGGCGTTCTTGTTGACCGTGATGTGCGCCTTGCCGAGCGCTTCCTCGGCGGCCTTGCCAGTGACTTCCTTGCCGATCATGTCGACCAGCATCAGGTGGTTCTCGGTACCGCCGGAAACGATCTTGTAGCCGCGCTCGATGAACACCTTGGCCATCGCCTTGGCGTTCTTCACCACTTGCGCCTGGTAGGTCTTGAATTCCGGCTCCAGTGCTTCCTTGAACGCCACTGCCTTGGCCGCAATCACGTGCATCAGCGGGCCGCCCTGGATGCCGGGGAACACGATCGACTGCAGCTTTTTCTCGATCTCTTCGCCCGCACCCTTGGCCACGATGATGCCGCCGCGCGGACCGCGCAGCGTCTTGTGCGTGGTCGAGGTGACGACGTGGGCATGCGGCAGCGGACTCGGGTAGACGCCGGCGGCGACCAGACCGGCGACGTGCGCCATGTCGACGAAGAAGATCGCACCGACCGAATCGGCGATCTTGCGCATGCGCGCCCAGTCGACCACCTGCGAGTAGGCACTGAAGCCGCCGACCAGCATTTTCGGCTGGTGCTCGGTCGCCAGGCGCTGCACTTCGTCATAGTCGATCAGGCCGTTCTCGTCGACGCCGTACTGCACGGCGTGGAACAGCTTGCCGGAGACATTGACCTTGGCGCCGTGGGTGAGATGGCCGCCATGGGCGAGGCTCATGCCCAGGATGGTGTCGCCCGGCTGCAGCAGGGCGAGGTACACGGCTTGGTTGGCCTGCGAACCGGAATGCGGCTGCACGTTGGCGTAGTCGCAATCAAACAACTGCTTCAGCCGCTCGATCGCCAGCTTCTCGGCGACGTCCACGTATTCGCAGCCACCGTAGTAACGCTTGCCGGGATAACCCTCGGCGTACTTGTTGGTGAGCTTGGAGCCCTGCGCTTCCATCACCCGCGGGCTGGCGTAGTTTTCCGAGGCGATCAGTTCGACGTGATCTTCCTGGCGCTGACCCTCATCCGCGATGGCCTTGGCCAGTTCATCGTCATAACCGGCGATCGTGCAGTTCTTCGGAAACATTACTGGCCTCGGCAGATGGGGAGTGGGTTTAGCCGGAAAGTGTAGCGCTGACGCGCGTTTGCAGCCAGCCGCAAGCCTGGATCGGGGTCAGAGTGCGTTTTCGCAACGCGAAAAGGCACTCTGACCCCTCCTGCCTGACCCCTGCTGTCTTATAATGCGCGGTTTGACGAATTCCCTTTCCGCAGCCGGCTTGCCGGCGCCGCGGCGCACGCTTTCGGAGGTTGCATGAGCTCGCAATACATCTTCACCATGAACGGTGTCAGCAAGATGGTCCCGCCCAAGCGGCAGATCATCAAGGACATCTCGCTCAGCTTCTTCCCTGGCGCCAAGATCGGCCTGCTCGGTGTCAACGGCGCGGGCAAGTCCACCGTGCTGCGGATCATGGCCGGCGTGGATACCGACTTCCAGGGCGAAGCGCGCGCGCAGCCCGGCACCAAGATCGGCTACCTGGCGCAGGAACCTGACCTGGACCCGGCCAAGACCGTGCGTGAAGTGGTCGAGGAAGGCGTCGCGGTCATCCTCGATGCACAGAAGCGGCTGGAAGAGGTCTACGCCGCTTACGCCGAAGACGGTGCGGATTTCGACAAGCTGGCGAAGGAACAGGAAAAGCTGGAAAACCTGCTGGCCGCGAACGATGCCCATGCGCTGGAGCGCCAGCTGGAAGTGGCCGCCGATGCGCTGCGCCTGCCGGCGTGGGACGCGATCATCGGGCCGCTGTCCGGTGGCGAGAAGCGCCGCGTGGCGCTGTGCCGCCTGCTGCTGTCCAAGCCGGACATGCTGCTGCTCGACGAACCGACCAACCATCTCGACGCCGAGTCGGTGGACTGGCTGGAGAAGTTCCTGCATGACTACGCCGGCACCGTGGTGGCGGTCACCCATGATCGCTACTTCCTCGACAACGCGGCCGAGTGGATTCTCGAACTGGACCGCGGCCGCGGCATTCCGTGGAAGGGCAACTACACCGAATGGCTAGAACAGAAGGACGCCCGCCTGAAACAGGAAGCCAGCTCCGAGAAGTCGCGCCAGAAGGCCATCGCGAAGGAACTGGAGTGGGTGCGCTCGGCCGCCAAGGGTCGCCAGTCCAAGGGCAAGGCCCGTCTGGCACGCTTCGAGGAGCTGAACTCGGTCGACTATCAGCGTCGCAATGAAACCAACGAGATCTTCATTCCGCCGGGCGAGCGTCTGGGCCAGGAAGTGATCGAGTTCAAGAACGTCACCAAGTCGTTCGGCGACCGCGTGCTGATCGAGGATCTGTCGTTCAAGGTGCCGCCGGGCGCAATCATCGGCGTGATCGGCCCGAACGGCGCCGGCAAATCCACCATGATGAAGATGATCATGGGCAAGGAAACGCCGGACTCCGGTGAAGTGAAAATGGGCCTCACCACCAAGCTGGCCTATGTCGACCAGTCCCGTGACGCGCTCGACCCGAAGAACAACGTGTGGCAGGAGGTTTCCGGCGGTTCGGACATCCTCACCATCGGCAGCTTCGAGATTCAGTCGCGCGCCTATATCGGCCGCTTCAACTTCAAGGGCACCGACCAGCAGAAGATCGTCGGCAGCCTGTCCGGTGGTGAACGCGGTCGCCTGCACATGGCCAAGACCCTGCTGCAGGGCGGCAACGTGCTGTTGCTCGATGAGCCGTCCAACGATCTGGACGTGGAAACCCTGCGTGCGCTGGAAGATGCGCTGCTCGAATTCCCCGGCTCGGCCATCGTGATCTCCCATGACCGCTGGTTCCTTGACCGCATTGCCACCCACATCATCGCGTTCGAAGGCGATTCGCACGTCGAGTTCTTCCCCGGCAACTACAACGAGTACGAAGCCGACAAGAAGCGTCGCCTCGGCGACGAAGGCGCGCGTCCGCACCGGGTGAAGTACAAGAAGCTGGCCTGATTTGGCAGAAACGAGGGTGGCGGAGTGAACAACGAGAGGGCACGCGATTGAGCCTTCTCTCACTCCTCGCTTGTCTGCACTCACTTCTGATCGGGAAACGTCGATGCACTTCATGCAGTCGCTGCAACAAGCCTGGAAAGACCACGACTCACTGGTCTGCGTCGGGCTTGATCCGGAGCCGGCAAAATTTCCTGTGCATCTGCGCGACGCGCCGGATGCGGTGTTCGCGTTCTGCGCCGCCATCGTTGACGCCACCGCTGATCTGGTTTGCGCCTTCAAGCCGCAGATTGCGCACTTCGCCGCTTTGCGCGCGGAAGAAACTCTCGAACGGCTGATCGCACATATCCACGAAAAGCATCCCGGCGTGCCGGTGATTCTTGACGCCAAGCGCGGTGACATCGGCAGCACGGCACAGCACTACGCCAGTGAAGCGTTCGAGCGCTATCGCGCCGACGGGGTGACGTTGAACCCTTATCTCGGGCGCGACTCGATCCAGCCGTTTCTCGATCATGCCGACAAGGGCGTGATCCTGCTCTGCCGCACCTCCAACCCGGGGGGCGCCGATTTCCAGGCACTGGATTGCGGTGGGGCGCCGCTATATCTGCGGGTGGCCGAAACCATCGCCCGCGACTGGAATGCCCACGGCAATTGTGCATTGGTCACCGGCGCAACGTGGCCGGAAGAACTGGGCAAAGTACGTTCCGTGGTCGGCGATATGCCGCTGCTCGTTCCAGGCATCGGCGCCCAGGGTGGCGACGTGGCAGCCGTGCTGAAACACGGCCGCACCAAGGCCCACAGTGGCTTGCTGATCAGTTCATCGAGAGCGATCCTCTACGCCGGCAACGGCGAAGATTTTGCACTGGCCGCACGTGCTGCCGCCAGCGCATTGCGCGACACCGTCAACCGTCATCGGCACGGCTGAATGAAGCATGCGCCGGCACGTCGCCGGTGCATCGATCACACCACCGCGGACTTAGCCGCGTGCTGCATCTTGGTTTTCAAATCGAGTGCATCGGCGGCATCCAGCAGCGCGCGTGCAAAGCTGCGCACCTCGGCTGGACGCAGCGCATACCAGTTGCCGCTCTTGCCCGCTTCGGCGACATTACGGCCCGTACGTGACACGCAGTGCGGCCGAAAAATCACCATGCCGCTGAGCGATTCCGAACTGATATCAGCGGAGACGATCTGCATGTGTGTCTCATCTTCTTTTTTCACCAAACTTCTCCCAAGCGGAATTCCGCCCCGCACCCACTCTACGCCATCGCAAGTTCGATCAATGTTTCCGCATGCGACAAGGCGTTTGTGATCGCGGTAATCTCGAGGTCTGCCCGATGGTCGGCCGCGCCATATAGTCCAACGACCGTGCAGACTCCCTCACCCACAAGGAAAACGCATGTCTGATCAGACCGACGTTCGCATGGAAGACTGGAACCGCCTGCAACGTGAAGTAAGCCGTTTGCGCGTACTGGTAATCATCGCGCTGCTGGCGGTGATTGCGCTGGCCGCGATGTCGTTGTTGCGCAAACCGGACGCCCCCGCCAAGTCCGACTCGATCCTGCGCGCGCAGGGCCTGGTGATCACCGACGCCCAGGGACACGATCGCATCCTGATCGGTGCGCCGGCTCCGGCGAGCAAGGAGCGCACGCGCAAGGACGATGCTTCGGACGGCATCATTTTTCTCGGCAAGACCGGTGCTGATCGCCTCGCGCTCGGGCAACTTCCCGCACTGCACATCGACGGCAAGACTTACAAGCGCAGGGGCGATGGCGACAATTACGGCATGACGCTGTACGACACGAAGGGTAGCGAGCGTGGCGGCATGGCTTTCATGGGCCAGGGGCGCGTCGGGATCGCGCTCGATCGTGCCACCCCTCCGTACGAGGCTATCGGCCTGATGGTCGATGACAAGGAGAATTTCGCCGGCATGTACATCAACTATGGTGATCCCAAGGCACGGGATGCTGGCATTGAACTAGGTACCGACGCCAACAGCGTTCACGTCCAGATCAACGGCACCGACGGCCTCACCCGCGCGAAACTGGACGTCGACAGCAAGAGCAAGCCCGCCTGGCAGTTCGACGACGCCGACTCGGCCAAAGCCGCCGCGGAGAAAGAGCAGGCCGCGCAGACAGCTGACAAACACTGAGCACCAACTGAAAGGTCGGCCAAGGACGGCCGATGCATTCAATCATGGGAGAACATGTCAGTGCGTTCCGCTGGTGGACAAAATCAGCGCAAGTGCACCCAATACACATGGATGCCATTGGCGTGATCTTCCACGCGTTTCCCGGCGCGCGCTTCCGCCACCGTCCCCCAGCTGGACCGCAAAGCACCGGCCTGCATGTAGTCGATACGCACATGTTCTGATACGGGAATGATGAAATCGGCCTCGATCACCAGTACGCCGTTGGCTTCGTACACCAACGTGGCCGACCTGGCTGCACCGGCGCCCCAGCCCACATGCAACTCGCATTCCACCGGGTCAAACACACCCCGGTTATCCAGGCCCCAACCGTCTGTCTTGTCGAGCAGCGACTTCAGATCGGGATCGTCCCAGTTGACCTGGTGACGCAATGGTGGCTTGCGAGCATGGGTCATATTGGCAATGTTCCAAACCTCACTGTTCATTCGGAAACCCGCGTTCACCGTGTTGTTGGGCACTGCTTTGGCAACCAGGGGGTCATCCATGCAGTCACTGCGCATCAGCACGGGGTGTGCAGTGCCAAGCCGATCACGCCCGTTAGTTTCCACGTGACTTAGTCAAGATATCGTCCACGCGCCGGCTGACTTGAGTGATCGCCGCTGGCTACACCCGCCAGCGCCAGTCCGCCGACACCCACATCGGAGGCTGTGTCGCGCGCGTCAACCCTGCCCTCAGGGCGACATGGGTGCTGCCGCCAACGCGGAATCGGCAAGCCGAATCTTGGGCGACAGCCACGCTCGCAGCCAGCGTTCGCACGGCAGCGACAGCCAACGCTCCACGCCCGCACCGAGCAACCAGCACAGGGGCAGTGCCGGCAGATACCACAGGAAACCGAGGCGTGGATCACCACCGACCCATCGGTACAAGCGCACCAGCGCAAACACCACGAACATATGGGTGAGATAGATTTCGTAGCTCAAGCGTCCCCAGGCGCGCAACCCGTTCCATCCACGCCAGGGCTGCCATGCGCCACGTATCTGTCGCTGCTGGCTGGCCAGCAGCAGGCACAAGGCCGAGCCAGCCAACAGCAGCAGATAGCCGTCGTGCAACAGTTGCCAAAGCACGCTGCCATCGAGCATCACCGCGGCGAGCCCGATCGCGCCAAGCCATCCGAGCAGCAATCTGGCGCGTGGGGATGGCGATGACCAGTGCGACGCCAACAGCGCGCCGAGCACACCCACGGCAATGGCCGACATGCCCGGCAGGTAAGCCTTCTCCTGCCAGATCTCGTTGCCGTGCAAGGCCGCATGCGTCCACGGCATCGACAACGCCAGCGTGACCAGCAGAGGCAGCAGCACCACGCGTCGACGCGTCAGCAGACAGACCAGCGGGAAACATAAGTAAAACACTTCCTCGATCGACAGCGACCACAACACATCCCAGTTGCCCGGCAGATAGCCGGTCTGCCCTTCGTACCAGTTCAGATGCAAGCCGAGTGCCGCCACCATCGCACGCGGCAATGACTGGCCCGCGCGGTTGATCGTGTAATCCTGCACGCCGAACAGGTGCAGCACACTGAGCACCGCTACCAGCGCCAACAGGCACGGCATGATGCGGGCGAAACGCCGCGCGTAGAAAACCCGCACATCGAGGCGTTCGAGACTGCCCCAGCGTTGCAACGCGTTCGCCGCAATCAGGAAACCGGAGATCACGAAGAACACGAACACGGCCTCGTAGCCGTTGTAGTTCAAGCCACTGAGCAGCCACGCGGGCAACACGTCGGCGAGTGCGGTTTTCTTGAGCGGAATACGCAGCCCGAGGTGGTGCAGCACCACCAGCAGGATGGCCAGCCCGCGCAACAGATCGATGCCCGGATTGCGCGTCTGGGCTGCGGCAACGGGAACAGGCGAAGTGGCTTCCACGGTCTGCATGGATGAAGGCGCATCAGGACGATGTGTCGAATCATCGACGAGTGCCGGCCTCGCCGGCAACTGCAGGAGCACGCCATCACGCAAAGCCCGGCCCGCAACGCTGCACCAACACTTCAGCGCTGGGGCATCACGGTTGCTGGCGTCTCTTCGCGCAACACGATGACTCCGTCCAGCAGGGTCGACCAGTCCAAAGTTTCGGAATGACCGTATTCAAGCGCGCGGGCGGACACACGGCCAAGCGCCTGCAACTGCTTGTGATCGACGAAACGCAGGCTGCGCGGCCCGGTCGTGGCGAAGGTGCGGGACTCAAGACTTCCCGGCGAAGCGGGAGCGAGCATGCGTGGCAGTCCGCGACCACCGACGTGTCCGTAGCTACCGCCAAGTGCGCTGAAGCCAATGGCTGCCGCGTGGTTACCCAGCGCCTCGCTCACGTAACTTCCGAGTGGCCGCACGGGCGTGTTCGAGCCCGCCAGCGTCTTCGCCGCGTGTACGCTCGCGCACCAGACCACGATGCGCGTCCCGGCCGGCCACTGTTTACGAAGCCACATGAGGTTCTGATACATCCCGCGGTCACGCAAACCCTGCGGATCATCCGCCGCGAAATCCAGATAGTTCGCATATGAGTTCGCCATGGCGCTCAACGCAGAAGAAGGGCCCCCATGGGAAGCCGCCAATTTCTCGCGAATGTCGCGAATGCATGCGCGCAGGGATGGCAACGCTGCGCCATCAAAAGGATGTACTTCGTCGTACTCCCAGCGATCATGCCGACCAATGATGAGGTCGCACTCCATGCGCCGGTCACCTGCAAGCACGGATGACAACACCACCGGCAATTGATCAGCCGAATAACGTCCGTCGCTGCCACCGGCCTGTGGGTCCATGCCGCCTACCCGCAGCCGACCTGCTGCCGCTTCGGCAAACAGCCAATCCTCCAGCGGCGCGAACGCTGCATAGTGAGACCACAGTGCACCGATACCATCGGCAAGTTGTTTGTGTTGCGCCAAACCTGCGACAACGGCGTGGTCGAACGCCAACATGTCGTAGAACTGACTCTCGAAAACCACCCCACCAAAGCCGCACTCTTGCACCAGTCGCCTGACCAGCTGCGCCTTCACCGCGATCGTGGTTGCACCGGCGTGGCTGCCGTCTTCACCGAGCAGTACGACCTGTTTCGAACAGAGCGCGTGAATCGCGCGATCAAGTTCGCTCGAGGCATCACCGGCAGCGTGGGACACCGCCCGGGAACCTGCCCACGCCACGCTTGCCATTGCACAACAAAGGAACAGCAAAAACACCCGCACAATCGCCATGTCCTGCCGCCCGTTCCGTCATCGACGATTGCCGCATCATATCGAATTTAGTCGTCGGCGATCTCTTGCCCGGGGAACAGCACGTCGGTGAAGCCGAAGTGGCTGAAGTCGGTAATGCGCGAGGGATACAGACGGCCAATCAGATGGTCGCATTCATGCTGCACCACCCGAGCGTGGAAACCTTCGGCAACGCGATCAATCGCCACGCCCTGCGGGTCTATGCCCTGGTAACGAATCAGGCTGTAGCGGCTCACTACACCACGCAGACCAGGAACCGACAAACAACCCTCCCAGTCATCTTCCATGTCTTTCGACAGCGGCGTGATTACGGGATTCAGCAGCACCGTGCGCGGCACCGCGGGCGCCTCGGGATAGCGCTCGTTGGTGTCGAAGCCGAAGATCACCAGTTGCAGGTCGACGCCAATCTGCGGCGCCGCCAGGCCCACACCGTTGGCGACACGCATGGTATCGAACATGTCGGTGATCAATGCATCGAGCTCTGCGCCGCCGACCATCGCGGCGGGAACGATGGGCGCGACACGCAGCAAACGCGGGTCACCCATTTTCAGGATTTCACGAATCATGTGGAAAGCCTCATGCCTGTATTTCTCCGTTCTGTGGTCGCAGCCGCAGCGGCACAAGTCCGCCCGCAGCTACCGTTCAGTGAGCACCGAACACCTTCTTCAACAGATCGGTAGTGCGCGCGCCCGGATTGTGGCGAATGGACTGCTCCTGCTCGCCGATGCTGGTGAACAGGCCATCCAGCGTTTTCGCCGTCACGTAGTCATCCAGATCCAGCGCGTTGCCGCCCTTGTTCGACTTGCTGCCGCCGAGCGAGCCCAGCACGCTGGCCAGCTCGCCACCCGTACCACCGCTGGTGAACGACTTGTACTTCTGGGTAACGCCGACACCCGCCGTGGCATGCGCCACGATCGGGTGGATACGCGCGGTCAGCGCATCGCCAGCGACGCGACGAAAGAAGTCGGTGGCCGCGTGATCGCCGCCGGTGAGAATGCCTCGCGCATCGTCGACGGTCATCTTGCGGATCGCGTCACCAAAGATCTGCGCCACCTGCGGCACCGCCTTCTCGGCCGCACGATTCATGCTCAGCTCGAACGCATCCACCTTGGCGCCCTGCCCCAGTTGTCGTGCCAGTTTGCCGGCCTGCTCCAGCTTGCCCGGTAAAGGAATGCGTACCTTGCTGTTGTTCCAGAAACCACCATCGCGCCCCAGACTGCTGATCGCGTTCGTGGTGCCCTTGGCCAACGCCTCCTTGAGACCGGCAGCGATATCACTGTTGGGCAGGTTGCTGCCAAGTTGCGACGCATTGGTGCCATGCGTGGACTGCTTGACCTTGTTGAGCAGGTCCTTGAACTGACTCGAACCCAGGGCAGTGATCGGCACGACTACCGCAGCGAGAGCGATTCCGAGCAGCCAGTAGCGAATTGCGTTGCGCATGACGAACTCCCAAGGGCGGCAGGACCATCAGTGTAGCCCTGCAAGGATGTCGATGGCGCGACCATCAGTGCTGACGACGCAGGTGCGTCCTGACCCGGAATCGGCACACCTCATCGGCCAAGGCCGGCGGCGCCGCGCGCAGCCATACCGCAGACTCTGCCAACGGCAACGGACGGCTGATGTAGTAAGCCTGATAAACGGTGCAGCCGATGCCGGCAAGGGAATCACGTGGCGCCTGTGTTTCCATGCCCTCGAAAGTCGGTTCGAGGCCCAAGCGGTGCGCAAGTGCCGTGCCCAAGCGATGAGCTGTCCAAGTGTTGCACTTCGTCGCTGAATTCGCTGCGGGAACGAGCTCGATCTGGATACGCAAGCACGGCCCAGAAGCAGCATTCTCAGGGCTTGCGTGCCACGATGATCTCGCTGATTGGCATGAAGTCATCCAGTTGCCGTTTCAGCTGTTGCCCTTGCGGCATATCCAGCAACGCCTGCCAGGCAGCGGTCCAGTGATCGAGCACGGGATGGGCGGGGTCATACAGTTCCACGTTGCAGCCCCAGAACAAGGCCCACCACATTGACCAGAAAAATCCGTTGCTGGTGTGTTCCACCACCACCAACCCGGCGGCGGTGACCCACTGGGCAAACTCGTCGCGACCGATCACCCGCAAGGCGCCACCCGGCAACTTACGATATGCCGGCGGCAGCACTTTTTCCTGCAAGCCTTCCTGCAAGGCACCTGGCACGCTGAGCAGGTAGATGGCGCCGGAACCGCCAATCCGAACCAGCTCGGCCAGCATCTGTTGCGGCTCATCGACGTGCTGCAAAACCTCGGTGCAAATCACCCGCGTGGCGATGCCGTCCTCCAGTGGTAACGGATTGGCGTCGCTAACCAGCGCAACATGCGTGCCGCCACCTTCGATGCTCAACCGCGCGCGCAGCTCGCGGATCAGCTGCGGCTCCCGGTCGATGGCATGAACGTGTGCGCCCTGACGCGCGCAAAACACGCTGTTGACGCCGGCACCGCAACCCACGTCCACGACTACATCCTGAGACCCAATCGGCATCCCACGAAACAGCTCGCCGGTTTTTTCGTCATACCAACCGCCGCGTTTGGCGTCGCGCAAACCTACGTCCGAGGGACCATGAGCTTCCTTGCCGGAACCCGACTCCAATGTGTCCCGGACGACATCGGCAGTGGGCGAATGTGAGTCGCGGTGTGGCATGGCGGTTCTCTGCAACAGGAGGGGGTCAAAGTGCGAACCAACTGGGTCGCCGCGCCTGCATCCACACGCACGGGAATGCCCGCACCCGCTGGCTGGCCCGCGGATGACGCCAACCTAACATCTTGGGCCCACGTTGGCCCATGTGCGGGCTTGACCATGCCATCCCACACAGTTCATTCGGCAGCAGATCAGCGACAATGGAAGCTGCCTTCCCAGTCACTGTCAGATGCCCAATCCCAAATCGACCGCTGCGTCCGTGGCGCAGGCGTCCCAGCAGCATCACGCCGGCCTGCGCATCATCGCCGTTTACGAAATCATCAAGACCGTTTGTCTGGTTCTGGTGGCGGCGGCTGCCTTCCATTTCTATCACGAGCAGAATTTCGATCAATTGGTGCACTGGCTGGAGCACCTTTCGCTGGCCGACAGCGACGGCTTGCGCTGGAAGCTGGTAGAGATGTTGCAAGAATTCGGCCCGAGCAAATTCGTCGCGGTCGGCGCCGTGGCCGTCGCTTACGCGGTGCTGTTCGCCATCGAAGGCGTGGGGCTCTGGCTAGGCAAGCACTGGGCCGAATGGTTCACCGTGATCGCCACCGGCTCGCTGATTCCGCTGGAGCTTTACGAAACGCTGTACCACTTCGGCTGGCTCAAGCTGGCCACGCTGGTCGGCAACGTGGCGATCATCATTTATCTGGTGCGCATTGCACGGCAGCCACGCCAGTAGAAGCGTGACAAGGCGCTTGCGTGGCACTGGCCATCCTTAGCAAAGCAAGGGCATACGTTTTGCGGACACATTACCGACCGCAAGTGGCTTAATCGCGGGCCCGCAGAAATCCCTTCCATGGAAGTGAACAACATTCCTAGCGAGAAGCACCCAGTCACGCGACGCTTCTCAGTGGACTGCAGGAAGCCAGGCACCAAGGCGCTTACGGGCGTCACCGCCGAGTACGGGCGAATAAATCTGCGTCAGCGTCAGCCATCAAATATCTTTGCGGGGAGTGAGCCGAAATCAAGCGGAGCAGTTCAGTCTCTGGTGTGCAGTTGGCAACTCTTGCCTACAGACAAGCTTTGCCTTCGTCCCAAAGTTTCGCAAGTTACCCGCACATTCGGCGCGAAGAGAAGGTCCGCGAAATCATCAAAGCAAAAACGCCTGTGTCGACGTCAAACAAGCTGACGTCGACACAGGCGTGTATCAACACAACCTTGAACTTAAGCCTGGAAACCGTTCTGCTTGCGACGCAAGATACCAAGGCCGAACAGGCCAAAAAGACCGAGCGCCAACATGGCCAGAGAAGACGGTTCCGGTACGGAAGTCGGCGGCGTGACGGTGCCGTTGCGTACCTGGAACAGGTACTGCCCAACGACGCCGTCATTGGTGCCAGCGACCAGCGAGTTCGGACCACCATCGAGCAAGGCTCCGTTGGTCAACGAACCAGAGAACTGTCCGTAGGTACCCGCGAGATTGCCCTGACCAGCGTTGTAGCCAGCCGCAGCGGAAGTACCACCAAGCCCATTCGAACCGCCGCTGGCGCTGCCGGTTTCCCACTGAATCTGGTCATAGTTGAAGTAGAAGTCGAAGTCGCCGGCGGTGATATCCGACCGGTTGACGATGATCAACTGGAACGTGTTCAGTTTGTCCGCATTTGAGTTGAAATATCCGACGCCCGGCCACGTGACGCCGAAGGCCTGGTTCCCGGCATACGTACCGTTGCCGTAGCTGGTCAGACCGCTGCCACTGGCACGCGTGTCCACGTCGGCAAAGAACGGAGCGATGATCGGCTGAACACCGGTGTATCCGCTGCCCAAGCCATAAGGCGTGTAGTTGTACAGGCCAGACTGGAACGTCACGTTGCCGTTGTTATTCACGAACAAGCTGGAATAGCTGTTACCGAAGAAATTTACTGAGAACCCCAAGTTGACCGCAGACGTATAGCCGTCGTCGTTGGCGGCGAGCGTATTGGTGTCAAAGCCGGTCGCCACGGTACCGGCTTGGGCAGCGGGCATGACGACGACTGCAAATGCGATTGCTGCCAGCATCAGCCAGCGGTTTTTGGAAACAAACTTGGTGGACATTTTGTCGCGCTCCTTGCTGTGGTATTAGCTACGCCTATGCGAAGATCGTGCCAACTACTTATTCTATTGATTTGTTTATGGTTATCTACGAGGCCACGTCGGGAAAACAACGGTTTTGTAAGAGATACCGACACCACGCAGCCCCGATCGCAATAGGCTTTGGCGCCGACGACGTGCTGCTTCCGGACATCGGGCGGAAGCTCTCAAAATCGAGCAGTGGGTGGCTGGTTGTCGCAAATATTCCGCCTTGACACATGCAGTTCGAAAAGTCGCGAGCGCTTTCCCAATGGAGCCATGGCGGGTCGGATTCAACGTGACGTCAAACGGAGAGCCTGATGCGCTCTTCGCGGGTGTACTCCGGTCGCAAAAGACCCAGCCGCTGGCACCGCGAATTCCGCCACAGAATCCGCGGCTGAACTGCCGCCACCTGGCTTGATCAGCCTGCTGGACCGCCACGCTGGCTACCGTGGTCGTCCAGTGAAGTCATGGGCGCCGCTACTGGCATGAACGGCTCCAGTAGCTGACCCGCCAGCGACGCGGGCATCGGTGCGTCGATGCCGTATCCGGCCGGCCAGTGGTCCGGGGATTGGTAGGTACCAAACAGGTAATCAACGAAGGGCAGCATCGCGGCATAGTTGTTATCGCGCCGCTCATCGTTGGTGTGATGCCATCGGTGAAAGAAGGGTGTGGCGATGACACGTTCCAGCAAGCCGAAACGCCAGCGGACATTGGCATGGATGAAGAACCCCCACAGCGTACCGAGCACCAGGAACAATGCCGTGACCGTGGTGCTGTCACCGGTCAGCCCAAGCGCCAGCACCGGGATAACTCCGAGCGTGCGGGCAAACACCATGTCGACCGGGTGTGCGCGGGTGTTGGTGAGGAAATCGATTTCCTTGGCGCTGTGGTGGATCGCATGAAAACGCCACAGCAGGGGAATCTGGTGGGTGAGGCGGTGACCCCAATAAAAGCCGATTTCACCTACCAGCAGCGACGCCGCAAGACGCAGCCCGCTCGGCCACGCGGCAATAGAGTTGTGCATGGCGGAAGGAAGGTACTGATGGACGGCGCCGCCAAGCAATACCAGCGGCGTACCAAGAATCAGGCCGACAAAAATCGAATTGATCGCGTAGTAGCCAAGATCAGCCAGAAACTGCGGCCGGAAAAAGGCTTGTCGCTTGATTCCCGCCAACCGCTCGAGCGGCACGAAAACCGCGCACAGCAACAGCAACCAGACTGAGAGACGCAGAATTTCGACTAGCAGAGCGTTCATGGAAGATACGTATGAAAATGGTCCGGGCGCCTGCGCGCCCGGACCATGATTGAACACTCAGACGAAGTTGCTGTTGCCACCGATATGACGACGGCGCATTTCGCGGCGACGCGCAACCATGGTCAACAGACCCAGGCCGAGCAGACCGCCGCCGAACAAGGCCAACGCCGGCGGCTCGGGTACATCGTGGGTCACGGACACATTGGTCAACAAGGCCATCGGCGGCAAGCCGACCGGCGTACCCACCGAAAGGAAGTTCAGGAATACCGAGTCGCTGTTCGCTACGAACTGCAATGACCCTGAATTCCAACCGGTGAAACCCTGGGTGACATTCGACAGGGTGTTGGTGTTCTTCGAAACGTTGCCAAAGGAGACAGCCAGGTATTCAGTCGTCGCACCCGAGCGGCTTTGCATCTGCGCCGCGGCCCAGTCAAAGGTCACTGTATAGATGCCGCCGACAATGAGGTTGTCGAGCTGCTGACCTATGCTGGACTGGATGCCGTTGGTCTGATCGCCGTCGAGGCCGACAAACGTGCTGGTGCCGTTGGGAGCCGCAGCAATTGGCCCGTACAGCTTTTCCTTACCGGTGCTCGTGTATTCGCCGATCGCATCGACGCCGGCGGCAGCGGCCGAACTCGGATACCAGATTTCGTAGCCGTTATTGCCGACCCAGTCGGTGATGAACTGTGTGGCATGGAAAGAGCCGTTATGAGCCGTACCAAACTGGGTCGGCGCAGTGATCGGATGCGATGTTTGAGAGAAATCGCCGTTCTGAATCAGATTGACCGGTGTCGCCTGAGCGACGCCGAGGGTGCCGACAGCAAGCAGTGTCGCCATGCAAAAGGTTGACAAGCGCATTATTGAGTCCCTGTTTGGATCGAATACGAAAAACGAACAAGGGACCATCAAGCAGCATGCATGCCAATGATCGATCTTTTCTAGGTCAATGAGTTGCCATGATTCTTCGATCGGCAAATTATCCGCATGTAAAAATACTCGACACTCTGAAGCAAGCTCCAACACCGCCTGACCAGACCTGGCACTCCCGGCATGCAACGGCGAAGCGAGCTGCGTATCGCCATGTCCACCCGCGCCGCTGACCGGTCATCAACTTCATCGCGTTGCATGACCAGACGCACCCGCTTTCTGTACAGCCGAGACAGCGAATCACAGCGTTGGCAGCGCCACCCCTGCGCGCCACTGGCGCCCCTGCAAGGCATCGAGCAGCGCACTGATCTGCTGTCGCGCGACCACACCATGGACGGGCAACACCAATACGTCGTCGGCTTGCGCCCAGGCCAGAAGCTCACGCACCGCTGCCACTTCGTCGAGACGTTCCACGATGGCTTCGCCAGACACGCCGCCACGTTGCAACTGGTCACGCAGAATGGCAGCTACCTCACCGGCAACACGGCCACGCATATAGCCTTCTATATCTTTCAGCATCACGCGAGCGGGGTGAAAACCAGCAGCGACCGCGGCCAGTTCGCGGATCGCCGGCTCCTCCCGATTACCCGCCTGGCCCAGCAGCAAACCCAGCCGACCGGCCGCGAGTTGCCCGGTGCCCACTTCAAGCAGACCATGCAGGCCTTCCGGATTGTGCGCGTAGTCAACGAAGACTCGCAGTGCGCCGAATTGCCAGTGTTGCAGGCGCCCCGGATTGTCTGCTCGCTCGTGACCAAAACGCTGCAAAGTGGCAGCAATGGTATCCGCGGCAATGCCGAGCGCCGCGGCGGCGAGTGCAGCGGCGGCGAGGTTGGCGATGTTGTAGCGCGCGCGTCCAGCGAAGCTGAGCGGCATGCGGTCGACATCACCCAGATCGTGTTGCTGTCCGAGCCATGACAACCACAGATGCCCTTCGCGCACGCCACAGGTAGCGCCTCCGCGCTCGCGCGTGGCCTGCAGTTGTGGATGTGCATCGTCTTGCGCGAACCAGCCGATCGGACAGCTGAAACGAGCTGGTTGCGCCAGCAACGTCTTGTCATCCGCGTTGAGCACCAGCAGACCGGACGCATCAATCACACTGGCTACGGTGAGCTTTACCGCGGCCAGCGCGGACAGATCATGAATCCCGTACTCACCGAAATGATCGTCGCTGACATTGGTGACCACCGCCACCTGCGCGTGCTGCACGGCCAGCCCGCGTCGCAGCAGGCCGCCGCGCGCGGTTTCCAGTATCGCGGCCTGTACCCCGGACGTGCGCATGACGGCGCGCGCGCCGGCGGGTCCGGAATAGTCGCCCGCCTCAATCGCCTCGCCGTCCACAAACACACCATCGGTGCAGCTGTGTCCGGTGCGCCAGCCATACGCTTGCGCCATCGCCGACAGCAGTCGCACGGTGGTGGTCTTGCCGTTGGAGCCGGTGACCAGCGCGGTGGGCACCGCATGCAGCGAAGCCCAGTCCAGCATGTCGGGCGGCGGCAATTGCGCGATTGGCCAGCAGGCTGCTCCGTCGCCAGCACCGATGGAAAGCCACTCGTCGTCGATCAGTACCGGCAGTCCGCGCAGCTCGGCAGCTTGTACCAGCGGCAACAAGCCGGGTTGACGTTCTGCGGCAGCAAAGGCGCGCAAGGTGGCCATCGCGGCAGGCTCATCCCACACGGCCGCAAAGCCGGGCGCATACCAGCGCGCGGCAAGTGGCCCGTGCTGCATTTCGTAAGCACAACACCACGCCCATTCGTTGACTTCGGTGGCGCTGAACAACTGATCCGGCGGGGCGATCAGAGCCAGCGAAGCACCGCTGGCATGCTGCCGCACCACCGGCGCCGATGCTGGCCAGCCCAGGGCATGGCAGGCTTTATTTATAGCCGCGCCCCAGGCCTGCAGCGCCGCTTCATCCGGCAGTTCGCCCTGGGTTTCCAGTACGGCACCGACCTCACTGAAATACAGGTTCGCACCGGTCAACCGGCGCGAGTCTTCGAACGGAGTGAAGTCGGGCATTGCGCTCAATCGTTACTTTCGCGCGAGAAGCGCACGCCGCGCTCGTCACGCACCAGATCACCCAGGTCGGCAAAGCTGGCTTCATCGAAGGCCGGCTCACCGATCGCCGCTGGCGCGGCCACCAGGACGCGGTGGTCGGCTTGCTCCGGCGTGCCCGCCGGGCGGAATTTGATGATCTGTTTCCACGAGCGCACGAGTGCATCGGCGAATACCAGCAGCAGGTCGCCGCTGCGACCCCTCTGCAGTGCGGCATCAATCGCCAGCTGTTCGTCAGGGATGATCGAGATGGCCTCGTCCGGCACGCCGGCGGCACGCAACGCCCTGGCGAGAATGCCGGGCACCTCGTCACCGTCGCGCCCGCGCAAGGCGTCGTCACGGCGGCAGATGTAGTGATCGAAACGACCAGCCACCGCATTGGCGATGGCTACCAGATCTTCGTCGCGACGATCACCGGGACCTGCCAGCACCACAATGCGTCGACCAGTGACATCGAGCCGCCCAGCCAGGTCGGCCATCACCGAAACCGCGTGGGCGTTGTGACCGTAGTCGAACAACACCTTGAACGGATGTTCGCTGTACACGTTCATGCGCCCCGGCGTCTGGAAGAACGTGGTGTCGAAGGTGCGCAGCCCCTGACGGATCGCATCCAGCTTGATGCCCAGCGAAAACGCCATCGACGCTGCCACCATCGCATTCTGCACGTTGTGCAGCGCGCGACCTTCCATGGTGGCGGGAATCAGATGCGTCCACAGCAGCGGAATGTGGCTGCCCTTGTCGTACAGCGTGATCATCGAGCCGTTGACGCCAGCCTCCAGCGCACAGGCGCGACCACCGGCACGTACGTGCTCGCGCACCAGCGCATGCGAGGGATTCATGGTGACGTAGCAGATGACTTTGGCGTCGGTGTAGCCGGACATCTTCAGCACGTTTGGATCATCGGCATTGAGCACCGCGCAGTCGGTGGCCACTTCCACCACGATGCGCTTGACCTCGGCCAGTTGCTCCAGCGTGTCGATGCCCTTCAGACCGAGATGATCGGACTGCACGTTGAGCACCGCGCCTACGTTCACCGAGCGCACACCCATGCCGGCACGCAGCAGGCCACCACGCGCGGTTTCCAGCACGGCGATGTCGATATGCGGATCAGCCAGCACCATCCGCGCCGATACCGGCCCGGTCATGTCGCCTTCCACCGTGCGCTGACCGTCGATGTAGACGCCGTCGGTAGTGGTCAGGCCAGGCGTATAGCCGGCCATCTTGGCGATGTGCGCCAGCATGCGTGCGGTGGTGGTCTTGCCGTTGGTGCCGGTGACGGCGGCAATCGGCACGCGCGACGGCGAGCCTGGCGGAAACAGCATGTCGATCACCGGGCCGGCGGCATCACGCGGGGTGCCTTCGCTGGGGCTGACGTGCATGCGGAAGCCGGGCGCCGCGTTGACCTCGCAGATGCCACCGCCGATCTTCTTGTAGCTCTCGGCGATATTGGTGGTGAGGAAATCCACACCGCCCACGTCCAGCCCGATCGCGCGGATCGCGCGCACCGCCATGTCGCGGTTGTCGGGATGGATGATGTCGGTGACATCGGTGGCGGTACCGCCGGTAGACAGGTTGGCGGTGGAGCGCAGATAGACGATTTCGTCGGCCTTCGGCACCGAGGTCGCGTTGTAGCCGACGCGCTCCATCATCATTCCGGCTTGTGCGTCGAGCACCAGCCGGGTCAATACTTTTTCGTGGCCGACGCCGCGACGCGGATCGGCGTTCACCCCATCCACCAGTTGCGTAATGGTGTGTTCGCCATCGCCGACCACATGGCCCGGCGTGCGCCTGGTCGCGGCCACCAATTCGTTATTGACCACCAGCAGGCGGTGATCGTCACCACTGAGGAAGTTCTCCACGATCACCGAGCGCGAGTGTTCACGCGCGGCCTTGAAGCCCTCGATGATTTCCTCATCGGTACTCAGGTGGATCGAGATGCCACGGCCATGATTGCCGTTGTAAGGCTTGGTCACCACCGGCACGCCGAGCCGGCGTGCCGCACGCAATGCAGCTTCTTCGCTTTGCACCAGTTCCTGCTTCGGCACCGGCAAGCCGAGCGAGGCGAGAATCTTGTTGGTCTCTTCCTTGTCACTGGCCAGTTCCACCGCGATGTGCGGCGTCTTGCCGGTGATGGTGGCCTGGATGCGCTGCTGGTATTTGCCGTGACCGAGCTGCACCAGCGACTGCTGATTCAGGCGCAGCCACGGAATGTCGCGTTGTTCGGCCGCGCGCACCAGTGAAGCGGTCGACGGACCCAGCGCACCGCGTTGGGCGTAACGGATGAACTCATCGCGTGCGCTCGTCCATTCCCAATCACCCGGCACGCTGCCGCGTGGCTGCAGCTCGATGGGCAGCAACGATGCCAGCAGGCGCAAGGCCAGTTCACCGGCGGCGATGCCTTCGTCTTTCTGCACGTATTCGTAGACCACCGAATAGACACCCGGCTTGCCCGCACTGCGGGTCTTGCCGAAAGTCACATCTTCACCGGCCACGTTCTGCAGCTCGATCGCCACGTGTTCCAGCACATGGCCCAGCCAGGTGCCTTCGCCTTCGCGCATGCGCCGAATGAAGCCACCGGGTTCTCGGTACGAACAGCCGTGCTCGGCCAGGCCGGGCAATGCGGCGACCAAACCATCGACAAACGCCGGCCCCAGTTTGCCCGTCGGCCATTGTTCGAGTTCACCCAGATCGAGTTCCAGCCGGATGACCGGAAAATGCGCGTACAGCGACGGACCGACAAAAACCGAACGCTCAAGTATGCGCATGACCTGATCTCCCCAAGCCCGCAGGCTCATCAACAAGCGAAAGGTGTGTAAGTCATTCCAGCGACAACCGGGCTGATTCGCCCCGTAGCCGCCGTAAAACTCCTGGAAAACGTGTCAGCGCTTGCCCGGCGCCATGGCATCAGTGGGCGTTCTTGCTGACCGTCAGCGTGCCGGATGAAGCGCGTCGCGTGTGCAGGTTGAAGGTCGCGCCCGCCGTGAGAATATGCACCTTCAGACCGAGCAGACAGATCGGCTCATTCTCGCCAGCGCGATCCATCGATGAGAACTGCAGACCGCCGGCATCCACCACGGTTACCGCGCCGCTGCCCTCGACCTCCAGCGTGTTGTCGGGGCGGATGAACGCGGCGGTGTCCTCGTCCAGGCCAATACCGATCGCAAACGGGTTATAGGCCAGCGCGGCCAGCAGGCGGCCGAGCCGGTCGCGTTGACGGAAGTGCTGGTCGATCACGAAACGATTGGTCAGCCCTAACCCGGGTGCCAGTCGCACACTGCCCGCGGTGGGAGACGAGCCTTCCTTGCCAAACGCAATCATGTGTTCGCTGAGAATGCTGGCGCCGGCACTGGTACCACCTACATGGACACCGTGGGCGTTGCGCGTGCGGATCAGCTTGGCGATCGGCGTGCCACCAATAAGCGTGGCGATACGCAGTTGGTTGCCACCGGTGAAGAAGATACCGCTGGCCTGTTCGATGCGCTCCAGCCGATTCGCTTCGGTGGTATCCCGACGCGTGTCGAAATCCAGTGCGGTGACGCGCCCGGCGCCCATGCCGGAGAAAATCTGTTCGTAACGCGTGCCGGTATCGGGCAGCTGGCTGGCGGTCGGAATGACGACGATATCCGCCTCGCTACCGCCGCATAGCGCGACAAAACGCTCCAGAATCCGCGCATCGTGCTCCTTATGTTCGGCGCCGCCGATCGGAACGATCCAGCCGCGCTGCCCACCCTCTTGAACCCTGCTTGGACACATCGGTGACTTGCCTTGTTTCAGAACGGAAACGCGCGACCTGCACGTTCAGCCAGTGTATCGCAACCGTTGCCAATGCCAGCCCGCAGACCACTCAGCCAGCCGCCTCGAACATGCCGTGACGCAGCACCTGACCAGCGCGTACGTGCGCCACGCCAGCGGCAAACACATCGTGCACCGCGCCATTGGCATCCAGCACCAGCAGGTCGGCGTCGGCGCCAACCGCCACCCGCCCCTTGCCTGCCAGGCGCAGCAAGCGCGCCGGGTTGCTGCTGAAGGCGGGTAGCGCCCGTTCCAGCGGCACACCACGACGAACCGTCTCGTTGAGGGTTTCGATCAACGCGCCCGATTCACCCACGCCCATGCTGCAGACATGCCCTTCCCCATCAAACACCGGCAGGCAGCCACCGGCATCGGAGCTGACCGTGACATGCCCCGCCGGCGCACCGCTATCCAGGTAGCGCAACAACCCGTCCGACGCACTCCAGGCATCCTCGCCCTCTTCCACCGGAAACGCGGTGAGGTCGACCGTGCAGCCCTGCGCGGCCAGCGCCAGCGCCTCGTCGAACAGCGCCTTGCGCCGATTCACGTGAGTCGGATGGAACACCCGCGGCGGCAGCTCACTCTGCACCAGCGCCTGATGCACCAACTCCAGCCCGCGCGGCCCGTCACCCAGATGCAGATGCAGAATGCCGGCCTTGCCCGTCATCAGACCAGCCACGTGCGCGTCGGCCGCCAGCCGCAGCAATTCGTCCAGCGTGGGCTGGCTGGATCGATGGTCGCTGATAGCCACCTCGCCCAACCCGATCAACGCCTCGATGAAAACCAGGTCGCCACGCACACTGCCAGTTAACGTGCGCGGCGGCACGTGATAGCCGCCGCTGAACGCGAACGCACTCAAACCTTCCTCGCGCAACGCATAAACCGTCGCCAGCAAATCCTGCGGCCCGCGCGCCACATCATCCGTACCCAACAAGCCGACCACCGTCGTGATACCGGCGCGGGTAAACCGCGACACACCCTGCGGCGGCACCCGCGTGCGAAAACCCGCCTCGCCGCCACCACCGGTGACATGCACATGCGCATCAATCAGCCCCGGCAACAGCCGACGCCCTTCCAGGTCGATCGTTTCCACCGACAGCGCGGCGGGAAGATCCGCCAGTTCGGCGCCCATCCACAGAATCTTGCCGCCACCGAGCAGCAGGTGGCGGTGGCCGAGGGGTTCGGGGGCGTAGACCAATGCGTTGCGGAGCAGCAGGAGATTCATTGGCAGAGGGTGACGATGGTGGGGGGTGGCGTCAAGCGGGGCGGCGCATCTGTGCAGCGAGACACACTGATCCGCTGGACAGCCGAAATCAGGGCGCCACTTGGGATATCGCCTCCTCACGATCCGCTGAACGTGCTTGACCTGAGGGACCCAGTCAGTAGAAAAGCGTTTCGTCCGCCTGCGGCGGGCGAGTCACTTCTCTTGAGTCGCCAAGAGAAGTAACCAAGAGAAGGCGACCCTCCTCGGCGCTTGCCGGGCTACGCCCGACAAGTCCGTGAGCCGCGGCCGGGCTTTTCGACAGCACATCCCTGTGCTGGCGAAAAGGGATCGGCATCGTGCCGATCCCCCTGCGGGCCTGTCGTCCGCGACTCACCGCCTCACAAGGGGCGAAATTCAAGATCCACATCAACATCAACATCAACATCAACATCAACATCAACGGCGAGGAGAACAGGCAACAGGCAACAGGCAACAGGCAACAGGCATAGACAACTGCTCCTGCGTTCCCCAACTCGGGCACCCGTGCTCTCAGCTTGTAGCTCTGCGGTATGCGGCCTGTCGCCCCACCTCACCGCCGCACAGAATCCCCGGGTAAAGCAGCGGGCCATCCTGGCCCGCACTCTTCAGAAGAGCTGGAACAGTTCCAAAGCCGCAGAGCACGGTGGACGGTGGACGGTGGACGGTACGAATAGACGTATCATCAAGCTTCGAAGATGCAGGCTCTGGAGGAATCCGATCTCGAGCAGTTGCGGTCGGTCGGCGCAGACTCAATTACCTCCGCCCCATTAATTTCCTATTTGCCACCCTCATTCATCGCTGTGTAAGCGTTGATGATTTTTAGCATGCCCGTCTTTTCAGTCGTCGTCAGGATGTGGTCTTTGTAGTATTGCCTCCCTTCGAAGCGGACGATCACCTTTTTAGCTAGCGCCAGCTGTAAGAAGAGTGGAACGGAACTGCTTTGCACGAATTCGTCATGCCACTCCCAAACGTCCCCACTTCCATTGTCGCGGTCGATGGCTCCATATGGAAAGGTCAAGGCGGGCAAGCTCTTTCCATCCACGTTCAAGATGAGGCTTTGGATGAAAAGCCAGTCATCACCACCATACTGGAATTTCCAGCGCAGCCCCGCCACATCACTATCGTCGGGAACAGCTAGGTAGAGGCCAAAGTAGGTGTTCGTCGAGTTCATGCGAACACCCGGAGCGAAGTAGAACGTTACGCCCTGGACCTCATCATGCTTCTTAGTGAATCCCGCGAGCGCCTTCTTGATCTCGCCTTGTTTTGCAGCCTTTGCTGTTGCGCTAGCCTCCTTCTGCTTCCTGATCTGTGCAGCTCTTTCGGCTTCAGCTTTTGCCTTGGTGGCCCTGTCTTGTTCTTGCTGGGCAAAGAACTGGGCATGCAACTTCGCCTTGATATCACTGAGTTTAGGCTTTATCTGCGCGGCTTCTGAACTTGTCGGATACTCGGAGATGAGCCGATTGCCAGCCATCTGCGCAACTTCCAGGTGTTCCGAGGCTATTGCGCCATCAAAGTCGTGAAGAAGCGTGCTGGCACTCTTAGCAACCACAGGGGCGGCTGCTGGTGCCGGCGCTGTGACTTGGTCGGCAGCCCAGTAACCAAGGCCAAGAGAAAGGGCAATGAAGCCACCAATCACCCATAGCAGCACCCTTAAGGATGCTCTGATCAATTAAGTTCAAAATGGCCGTCCAGACGGCCGTGCTAAAAATATGGATTGACTACGACCAAAAGGCAGATTGTGAGGCATATCGCCGCCATCGCCGTGCTGGGTTACCTCCAATCGCCTCGATTTCCCGCCTCACAGGCGCACCTCCCCTGCGGACGCTAGCAACGTTCGTCGCACCATCCACAGATTGGATAGCGCGAACAGCGTGAGTATCTGAGCGGTGTTCTTGAGCAAGCCCTTGAAGCGCACCTTCTGATAGCCGAACTGCCGCTTCACCACCCGGAACGGATGCTCCACCTTGGCTCGAACCGCGGCCTTCATGTGCTCGGTGTGCTTGACCGCATCCTTCAAATCGCCCTCGGGCATCGCCTTCACGCTGCCGCGTTTGGCCGCGATATGCCACGCGCGGCCGCGCTTGGGTGCCCGTTTCTCGGCGCCTTGGTAGCCGGCATCGGCATGCACCGTCTTCTCTTGGCCGTGCAGCAACTTGTCCACTTCCGTCACGTCGCCCACGTTGGCAGGTGTCGTGGTTACCGTATGCACCAGCCCCGATTCCACGTCCACCCCGATGTGCGCTTTCATGCCGAAGTACCACTGCTGGCCCTTCTTCGTCTGGCGCATGTCCGGGTCACGCTGTTTGTCCGCATTCTTGGTCGAGGACGGCGCCTGAATGATCGTGGCATCCACGATCGTGCCCTGGCGTAGCAACAGGCCCTGGCCGCTCAGGTGCGCATTGACCGCTTCGAAGATCTTCACCGCCAGGCCGTGCTGCTCCAGGAAGCGACGGAACTTCAGAATCGTCGACTCGTCCGGAATCGCGTCCTCGTTTAGCTCCAGCCCGGCAAACCGGCGCATGGACTCGATCTCGTACAACGCATCTTCCATCGCTGGATCGCTCAGTGCGTACCACTGCTGCATGAAGTGGATCCGCAGCATCGTCGATGCCGCCATCGGCGGGCGACCGCGACGACCGGAGGTCGGATAGCTCGGTTCGATCAGCGCCAGCAGGTCGGCCCACGGCACGACTTTGTCCATCTCACCCAGAAACCGCTCACGACGTGTCGGCTTCTTCTTGACTTCAAAACTCAACGAGGCGAACGAACGCTGCTTCATCGGCGATGGGCTTCCTGGGGACTGCTGGCTATGATGCCGCAGACGGGGAATAAATCAGAGCATCCTTAATGCTCTTTTGAGCTGCTGTCCAATTGTTTTCTCACTCATCTCCTGTTCCTTATCTGTCCGACATTGTGTTCAGCGTGCAATTTCATAGCTCATCGCTAGCATGCTTCCTCTCTTCTTGGTCGATGAGTAGTTTGTATTGAATGCTTCTGTATTGAATGATGTGGTCAACCTTGAAATTGTCGCCCCCAAGAATGTGGGTGATTGATGTATCGCTCAGGAACCAAATCTCCATAAAATTGACGTGCCCAAATGAAACGGCCATGCCCCAACGACTAGGATCACTCTTGAAAAGAGTATTGCTCCAATTAGCATCGTGTGAATTTGGCTTGCCATATTTTGTGGTCAGAACGGCAGAAATTGAGTCATAGTCATCAATGAAAGCGTTCTTGTTGCTGTGCTCATCGTTGAACTTGTAAGCACCTGAGACGAGTTTGTTTTGAATGAAAGTGAAAATTGCAAAGGCGCTATGACCATCAAGTGTCACTTGATATATGAGCTTACCGTCTGTTGTTGCGTCGGGTTTACCTTCAATGGCTTCAATCTCTGCCATAGAATCCCCCCAATGAGATTTGCGATAGCCAATCAAAGGATGTTCGGCGGCGTAGCCAAGACCCACATACACTTTGTCGAGCTGCACTTGAGCTGGAATGTTGCAGCTATCCATGCGGCTGTTGTAGTCATCAACGACATCTGTTTTCGACAGATCCATTCTTCCGATGCAGGCTATCGTTAGATCACGATAGATTTTGATATCATCTAGGATGTTCGTTTGCAGAGCTAAGGTTTGGACATGATCAATCAACGGCCAAACACTTTTTTTAAGTTCTACATTTTGTGTCGCAACAGACTTGTGAACGGTATTTAGTGATTTGTGCTCATATTCAACACCAAATACATCAAGTGACACCATTGCCTTGCTGCCTTGAATTTGAATTTGCGCCTCGTGCAAAAGCTGATATGCCTGACATTTTACGGGGAATGGATTATCCGCGCACTTTTCGACCACGCTACCAATTTGTTTGGCGGGCTCCTTTTGAAAACGTTTAGGTTTGTCATTTGCGTGCACGGATGTTGTCAAGCACATGCCAACGATGAAGGCGATTTTTATTTTCATCCTTGTTTTCCCTGTTTCAAAAAATGATTGCATCCGCCATTGCGCGACAACTTAAGGCTACGTGTTTAGACGTCCTGATTAGCGACGACGCTCAGCCATGAAAATTGTCGATGGCACGCAATTTTGGCTCAGGCCAAGGTTTGCACAGCACCATGGCCCGCGCCAGTCGCGGCAGCAACTCGGCGAGGCGAAACCGACGGTTGAACCGGTAGGCCGCCTCGGCCAGGTAGCGCCGCGCGTACTTGGCCTGCCGCATGGCGTGGTAACAGCCGCTGATGGCGCGTTTGACGTTGCCGAGCACCACGTTCACCCAGCGCGCGCCCTTGACCTCGGTCGCGGTACGTCCACCTTCGGTTTCCAGCACGGTATGTGCATGATCCAATTCGACGACGCGCCGGAAGCAGCCCAATCCATCGCTGAAGACTTCCGCATCGGGTGCAAGGCGCCGCTTGCCCCAGTCGGTGAGTGCGACATTGTCGAAGCTACGCACCGGCTCGATGACGGCGAAGGTCGGGTGTTCCAGCGTTTCGTCAGTGGATACGGCCACCACGAACGGCTGTTTGTTTTCCGATCCGCGTCCTGGCTTGCCGCCGTTGCGTTCGCCGCCCAGGTAGGCATCATCGATCTGCACGAAATCCGTGAGTTGGCGCGGTTCTTCACGTTCAGTCATGGTCTGCATGATCTTGTGCTTGAGCTTCAGGCGGTGTCGTAGCACACGCCAAGGTGCCTCTTCAGTTCCAGCGCGGACATATTGGTCTTGCTGCCGGTCAACAGATGCATCGCCAAGAACCACGTCGTCAGCGGGAGCTTGCTGCCCTCAAACGCCGTCCCGCTGGTCAGCGTCGTCTGATGCCTGCACGTGCGGCATTGGTAGTACACCCGGCCCGCGCGGCGAAACTTCGAGCGCGGCCGGCTATCGCACTTCGGGCAGCGGAACCCCTTCGGCCAGCGCGCCCTGTACAGCGCCCGGTAGCACCTGGCTTCGGTGCCGTACCGCTGGATGAACTGCGCCATCGACAACCCCGCCTGGAACTGCACTTGGTTCATAGCCATGACGACTCTCCGTCTCCTAACATGACATCGAGGCTGCGCCGGGCACGTCTCAAATCACGCGACCGCCAACTGAGCGTCGTCGCTAATCAGGTTAGACGTTGACGTATGTGTAGCCCTTCAACCCCAGCCGTTTGGCCCATCCTCTGGCGGTAGCTTCGTCACCAGCGGCAATCAACTGGGCGCGGTCAAGGCGGCCAACGAGAGTCCACTTGCCCACGCTGTCAGTCTTTGGCTCGTCAAAGCAATAGAACCTCATGACATCGCTGGTCGTGGCCAGGTAGAACTCCGACATGCTTCGCTTGCGGTCAAGCGAGAAGCATAGGAAATGGTTTGCTTTCGAGCCATTGAACTGTCCGTATGGGTTCGATCATTGGTTGACCGAAGCGTCGTGGGTCTATATGACCTCAATGGCCAGCGTTGAGCAAGGCATTGGCACGAAGGGCGGCTGCGCCGTGCAGTCTGGGTTGGTCTTTTTCCGTCTAGCAAAACGCTGAGGAGCTAAATGGGACGGAGGCAATTTGGCCGTGCTGTGCTGTAACTGCCCACACCACCACCTCCCAAAGGCGGCTTTAAAGCCCCATCGCTGCGGTGATGACGGGCTGGGTCTCGATAGATAGCGCACGCCCCGGCGCGCCGGCCTTTGCTCTCGCAACCGCAACGCGGTTGCGTACCGAGTGCGAGCCAGGATGGCGCGTGCTCTACCCGGGGCCCCTGTGCGGCGGTGAGACGGGGACGACAGGCCGCGTAGCGGGAGTCGACAGGAGGTCGACTCCTTTTCGCCAGCACATGGATGTGCTGTCGAAAAGCCCGGCCCCGGCTCACGAACTTGTTGGGCATGGATGCCCGACAAGCGCCAAGTGGGGGTGGCCTCTCTTTGGGCCACGTTTCTCTGGCCAAACAGAGAAAGGTGGCTCGGCCACCGCAGGTGGACGAAACGCTTTTGATCTAAAAATCGACAGGAAGGAACCCTATCCCACCGATGCACGGATCGATCAGATCCGCCCCCTCACACCTCGTGATGCACCGCCTCCGCCGGCACCGCAACCACCTCCCCCTTCACTGGCATCAACTCCACCAGATACATCGCCACCAGAATCAACCCACCGCCAACCAACATGCGCCAGCTCAGCACATCGCTGCCCAGCAACACCGCAAAGCCGGCAGCAAACACCGGCTCGGTCGTCATCACGATCGCCGCCCGCGCCGCCGGCAAATGCGACTGCGCCCAAGTCTGCATCAGCATGGCGCCAGCCCCGGCGATCAACGCCATATAGAGAATCGCAAACCAGGCATGGGAGTCAGGCGGCAACACCGGCCCATGCGGCAGCGTGGCGAGCACACAGACCACCGCAATCGCCACCATTTGCACGGCGGACAAACCGAACGCCTCACCCTTTCGCGACCACTGCCCAAGCAACACGATGTGCAGTGCGTACAGCGCAGCGGAGGCCAGCGTCAGCCACACGCCAAGATCCACCGATACACCGTTCAACGAAAGCAGGCCCAGCCCGAGGGTGGACAAGGCCACCGCCAGCCACACGATGCCGGCCATGCGCTGACCCAGCAGCAACAGCGCGAGGATCGGCGTGAACACCACATACATGCCGGTGGCAAAACCGCTCACGCTGGGCGCGATCAGCGACAGGCCCCAGGTCTGCAACAACTGGCCGCAGCCGTAGATCAACCCAAGCAACAAGCCGCGCTGCAGCTGTCGTCGATCCAGGCGCCATACCGGCCGCGCGAACAGCACCAGCATTACCGTGGCGGCGATCAGGAAACGCACGGCGAGAAAATCAGCCACCGGCATCCGACCGACCACATCCTTGATCAGCACGAAGGTCGAGCCCCATACCGCGGTCATCGCGATGAGACCAAGCGTGGCTAGGGTGCTGACGCCGCGAGTGCTGACAGACATTGGAAAGAATCGGAACGGGAGAGGTGGGCACGTTAGCGTAAATACGCGCACACGTGGCGGGTCTCAATCCTCGTCGGCCGCCGGCGCGGTGGCCTGCATGCTTCGACGCAACTTCAACAACAGCAACCGCCACAACTGACCGGGAACCTGCAACACAAAGTGCGCCCAGATGCCCAGCCATACTGCCGCCGAAACCAGCTTCTTCTCGGACGCCGGATCGTGCTTGCGGAACCACTGCCACATGCCGCGATGCTTGTGCCGGCTGACGAAGATCGGTCGGTGGCGACTGGAACTACCCTTGCCGTGATGCACCCGAATGTCACCAGCCAGCAGCACCTGGTAACCGATGTCACGCACCCGGCGGCACAGGTCCAGATCCTCGCAATGCAGGAAGTACGCTTCGTCGAAGCCGCCGATGCGCTGGAACAAAACGCGCGGCACCAACATCACCGCACCGGATACTGCCTCGGCCTCGATCAACGCAGCCGGAATGTCGCCTTCCACGTTGACCTTTTCGCCGACGCGGTTGAGCATGCTGTTGAGCGAACGCTGCAACAGCGGATCACGCCGCCACGAAGCGGGGTCGGCACGCCCTTCCGCATCGCATACCACGGCGCCGATCAGGCCCACTTTCGTTTTGCCGACGAGCAGCCCGGCCAGTCGTTCCAGATCGCCTTTCTGCACGACGCAGTCGGGGTTGAGGATCAACAACGCGTCACCTTGCGCCTGTTTCGAAGCCAGGTTCACCGCGGCGCCGAAACCGAGGTTGTGATGGTTGTAGATCACCGTGAGGCGGTGGTCGTGCGCATGGGCGCGCTCGATCGCTTCGGGTATGCCATCGTGGGATCGGTTGTCGATCAGCAACAATTCCAGCGGCAGCAAACTGGCCAGAATGCTTTGCACGCAATCGCGCAGATCGGGGCCGCTGTCCGCGGAGACCACGATGACGGTGAGTGGCAACGCGAACGGCGAACGATGGGAGGAAGCAGGATCCATTCGACAAGTATGCGCGGAGATGGAGCAACGTAAAACCTCCGGTTGCGTCGCGGTGTTGCGCGTGAGCATCAGCCGGCGTCGACGTCCTCACCCAGTGCCGCCGACAGCGCTTGCGGCACCGTCTCGTCACCACGGCTCAACCACGGCTGCTCTGCGTCCCAACCCACCAGGTGCCAGCCATGCAGCCGATGTCGCCGCTCACGCTGGCGATCCCACAGCAGCAAGTCGTGCGGGTCGCGCAGACGCGCGACGAACCAGCGACCAAATGGGCTGAAGGTGATGGCGGCACCTACGCCGTCGATGTGCTCGCCGGTGGCGAACTGACAAACGCCATCGTTGTAGAACAACGTGCCGCCCAGCGGATCGGACAACGCCTCGCTGACCGACTGCCAGTGCACCGCGTGCAGTTCGATAATCCGCGCCGGCGGACCGCTCGGCGCCATCGCCAGCTCGGGCCATTCCGGCAAAGATGGTGCGGCAGGTGCACGTCTCAGTTCGCGATCAAGCCATGCTTCGAGCCCGGCCAGCAACGTGTACCCCGACAGTGCACCCAGCAGGGCCGCGCCGCAGGCGATCACATCGCCACCCAGACTGCGCTGCAAAGCGAACAGCATGCCAGGCAGACCCCAGCGCAGTGCACGACGGATCAACCGTGCATGCCCATCCGTCAGTCGGTGTTGCAGCAACATCAGCAAGGCCGCGAGGGCCAGCAGTGAAGGCAGCCCCAGCCACCACGGCAACGCGGCCAGCAGGGCCATCCATACCGGCCCGGCCCACAGGTCACGCCACGCTGGCCAGCGGCGCCGAGTCATCACTCAGCGCCGGGTCAAGGGTGCAGGCCTCAGCCGCACCACACGCGGGCGTTGCGGAACATCCGCATCCACGGTGAGTCTTCGCCCCAGCTATCCGGGTGCCAGCTCAACTGGGCGGTACGGAACACCCGTTCGGGATGCGGCATCATGATGGTCACGCGACCATCGGCGGCGGTGAAACCGGCCAGACCACCGGGCGAGCCGTTGATGTTGAGCGGGAAGCTTTCGGTCGGCTTGCCGCGATTGTCGACAAAGCGCACCGCGCCATTCGACTTCGCCGGGCTGCATGCCTGCGGAAAACTGACCCGGCCTTCGCCGTGCGCCACCGCCACCGGAATCCGCGAGCCGGCCATGCCCTTGAAAAACAGGCTGGGCGTGTCGAGAATTTCCAGCGTGACCAGTCGCGACTCGTACTGCTCCGACGCATTGCGCAGGAACTTCGGCCAGTGCTGCGCGCCGGGAATGATCTCCTTCAACTGCGACAGCATCTGGCAACCATTGCACACGCCCAGCGCAAACTTCGTCGGGTCGGCGAAGAACGCGCTGAACTGCTCGCGCAACATCGCGTTGTAGAGAATCGACGTGGCCCAGCCACGACCAGCACCCAGCACGTCGCCGTACGAGAAACCGCCACAGGCCGCGAAGCCGCGGAAGTCGGCCAGCTTCATGCGACCACTGGCCAGATCAGACATGTGCACGTCGACTGCGTCGAAACCGGCGCGCGTGAACGCCGCCGCCATTTCCACCTGACCATTGACGCCCTGCTCGCGCAGGATCGCGATGCGTGGGCGCTCACCACGGGCGATGAACGGTGCAGCGACATTCTGCAGCGGATCGAAGCTGAGCTTCGGGCTGATGCCGGGGTCCGCATCGTCCATCCGCCAGGCGTGCTCGGCGTCGGCGCTTTGCGGGTTGTCACGCTGACGCTGCATCGCGTGGCTGGTTTCATTCCATGCCTTGAACAGCGTGCTCCAGTTCCACTTGAACAACGTGTCGTCACCAAGGAACAACTTGATGCCAAGCTTCTCCTTCGGCCGTCCGATGCGGTGACTGACGCCCGCCAGCGCGTACTTCACCAGCAAGGCTTCGAACGCCTCGCGGTTGGCCTCGGCCACCTGCACCACAGCGCCGAGTTCTTCGTTGAACAAGGCACGCAGAGTGGCTTCGGCCCAGCCATCCAGATGAATTTCCAGACCGCAGTGGCCGGCAAACGCCATTTCGACCAAGGTGGTGATGACGCCACCGTCGGAACGGTCGTGATAAGCCAGCAACAGGCCGGCTGCATTCGCCTCCTGAATCAAATCGAACAGCGCTTTCAGCCGCTTCGGGTCGTCCAGATCCGGCGGCACGCCACCGGAACGGTTGAACACCTGGGTCAGGCAGGAACCGCCCAGACGATCGCGACCGCCAGCCAGATCGATCAGCCACAGATCGGAATGGCCATGGTCGAGTCGGAGTTGCGGCGTCAGCGTGCGGCGCACGTCAGTGACGCGCGCGAAGCCAGTGATCACCAGTGACACCGGCGACACCGTGCGCTGCTCCATTTCGCCGTCATGCCACACCGTCTGCATCGACAGCGAGTCCTTGCCGACCGGAATCGAGATATCCAGCGCCGGGCACAATTCCATGCCCACCGCCTTGACGGCGTCGAACAGCGCGGCGTCTTCGCCCGGATGATTTACTGCCGCCATCCAGTTCGCCGACAGGCGTATTTCGCCGAGGTCGGTGATGGCAGCAGCAGCGAGATTGGTGATCGCTTCACCCACCGCCATGCGTGCCGCGTCGGCACTGCTCAGCAACGCCACCGGCGCGCGCTCGGCCATCGCCATCGCCTCACCGGCGTAGCCGTCAAAGTCGCTGATGGTCACCGCGCAATCGGCCACCGGCACCTGCCACGGGCCGACCATCGGATCGCGGTGATTCAAGCCGCCGACGGTGCGATCGCCGATGGTGATCAGGAAACTCTTGCTGCCCACGGTGGGCAGCCGCAACACGCGCAGCAAGGCCTCGTCCATGCCCACGCCGGACAGGTCCGGCACCAGGTCGATGCGCGGCTTGATCCGCTTCGCATCACGATGCATGCGCGGCGGCTTGCCGAACAACACATCCATCGGCAAGTCGATCACGGTCAACTCGCGGCGTGGATCGGTGACTACCAACTGGCGCTCGGCCGTGGCATCGCCGACCACCGCATACGGGCAGCGCTCGCGCTGGCACATCGCCTCGAATTCGGCGAGGTTTTCCGGCGCGATCGCGAGCACGTAGCGTTCCTGCGACTCGTTGCTCCACACCTGCATCGGTGACAGCGAGGGGTCGTCGCAGGGAATCTTCGACAGGTCGATCACGCCGCCGACACTGGCGTCGTTGAGCAGCTCGGGGATGGCGTTGGACAGGCCGCCGGCGCCGACGTCATGCACGCTGACGATCGGGTTGTGCTCACCACGCGCACAGCAGGCGTCGATGACTTCCTGGCAGCGGCGCTCCATCTCGGCGTTGTCGCGCTGCACCGAGGCGAAGTCCAGCTCCGCGCTCGACGCACCACCGGCCACCGAGGAAGCCGCGCCGCCGCCCAGACCGATCAGCATGGCCGGGCCGCCCAGCACGATCACCTTGTTACCCGGCTGTACCGGATTTTTCAACACATGACCCGGACGCAGATTCGCCAGGCCACCGGCCAGCATGATCGGCTTGTCATAGCCACGACGGAAGCCGGGCTGACCCGGCAGTTCGGTTTCGTAACTGCGGAAATAGCCGCCCAGACAGGGACGGCCAAACTCGTTGTTGAACGCAGCCGCGCCCAGCGGACCGTCGCGCATGATCTCGAACGCGCTGGCCATGCGTGGCGGTAGCGGACGCTGCACTTCCCACGGCTGCGGATGGCCGGGAATGCGCAGATCGGAAACCGAGAAACCGGTAAGGCCGGCCTTCGGCTTGCCGCCGCGACCGGTCGCCCCCTCGTCGCGAATTTCGCCACCCGCGCCGGTCGCGGCACCGGGCCACGGCGCGATGGCGGTGGGATGGTTGTGCGTTTCGACCTTGATCGCGAAATCAACGCGTTCCTGATGTCCGCGCCACACCCGATCGGCCGGGTCGGCAAAAAAGCGCCGGCCCTCGCTGCCCTCGATCACCGCCGCATTATCCGAATAGGCGGACAAGGTATGCGCGGGCGACTGCTGATGGGTGTGCTTGATCATGCCGAACAGGGTCTTGTCCTGTTCTTCGCCGTCTACCGTCCAACTGGCGTTGAACACCTTGTGCCGACAGTGCTCGGAGTTGGCCTGGGCGAACATGAAGAGTTCGGCGTCGGTGGGATCGCGTCCCAACTCGGCGTAGCGCGCGACCAGATAGTCGATCTCGTCGTCGGCCAGCGCCAGGCCCAGTCGCTGGTTCGCCTCGGCCAGCGCTGCCTGCGGATTGGCACCCAGCACCACATGCACCAGATCGCCCGGCGAGCCAGCCAGGAACAGGCCTTGCGCGTCGTCAATGCAGGTCAGCACCGACTGCGTCATCGCGTCGTACAGCACCGCCATGATGGCGGCGTGATCCGGCGCGTCTTCCGCCGGCAGTCCGGCGACCAGCCAGGCCAGCCCGCGTTCCACCCGGCGCACATCGAAACCGGCGCCATGCAGAATGTCGGTGGCCTTGCTCGACCACGGCGAGATCGTGCCCAGTCGCGGCACCACCCACAGGGTGGCCGGTTCCGGTGCGGCATCTTTTGCCTCCAGCACAGTCAGCAGGCGCTGACGCAGCTCGCCTTCGGGCGCCGCTTCGGCGTCGATGAAATAGACGAACCACGAGGCCTGCACACGGACGCCGTGATGCAGCGTTTCCAGGCGGGCATTGAGTCGTTCGAGACGGAACGGCGAGAGGGCGTTCAGCCCGTCGAGTGCGATCATGCGAGGGACGGAGCTATGCGAGGGAAACGCCTATTCTAGCCCATGCTGCAATACGGCATCGATTCCCCGCCACGCCCTGCCCTCCGCGGGAGGCCAGCGGACCTCAGCCGCCCTGCTTCAGCGCCTGCAACAACTGCTCCGGCGTCAGATAGCCACCCAGCGCGCGGCCATTCGGGCCGTAAATCGCCGGCGTTCCGCTGACACCCAGCTTCACGCCCAGATCGAACTGGTCCTTGACCGCATTGGCGCAGGTCAGCGGCGCAGGCGCCTGACCCGCGGTGGCCGCGGTGAACGCCGCGTTGCGGTCCTTGGCGCACCAAATGGATGCCATCTCGGTGTAAGTCGGGGTGGCACGACCGGCCGTCGTCACCACGCCTTCGCGCGGCCAGGCCAGATATTCCACCGCGATGCCTTCCTTGTTGAACGCCGCGATGTGCTCGTGCAGCGCACGGCAGAAACCGCAGTTGACGTCGGTGAACACGGAGATTGTGTACTTCGGGTTGGCCGGCGCGTAGACGATCCGCTCCGACGCCGGCACCTTCGCCAACTCGGCCTTGCGGAAGCGCGCCCAGGCGTCTTCGCTGGCATTCTGCTTGCGGCCCAGGTCGACCAGGTCGCCATGCATCATGTATTTGCCGTCGGTGCTGATGTACAGCATCTGGCCCGAGGCGATCACCTGATAAAAGCCGGGCATCGGCGCCGGCTCGATCACATCCACGCGGATGTTCGGCGCCAGCTTGGCGAGCGCCTGTTTGACCATGTCGCGTGCTGCCGGGGTGACCGCTGCAGCGGCCGTAGCAGGGGCAGCAGGTGCCGCGTCGTTCTGTACAGCACAGGCGCTCAGCGAAAGACCGCCCAGACACGCCACCAGCATCAGATTCTTGAACATCAGTAACCTCAAGCACGTCGATCCGTCGCGGGGGTCGACGGGGACTCGCATTCTCGCACAGTGAGCTGAATCCGCTCGTTGATGATCGCCCCGAACTACGGCAAGCGTCACTGATCGAACATCACCCCCTCGGATGATGCTGCGCATGCAGCCGCTTCAGCCCCTCCTTCGCTACCAGCGTGTAGATCTGCGTAGTGCTGAGTGAGCTGTGGCCGAGCAGCATCTGCAGCGCACGCAGGTCGGCGCCATGATTGAGCAGGTGGGTGGCGAAGGAATGCCGCAGTACATGCGGTGAGATGCGTTTGGGGTTGATGCCCAGACGGGCACCATAGCGTTTCACCAGGGTCCAGAACATCTGCCGGGTCATGCCTTCACCGCGTTGGCTGAGGAATAGCGCGACGGGCTGGCGGCCTTTGGCCAATGTTGGGCGCGCGTCAGTCAGATAGGTGGCGATACGCGCCAGGGCTTCTTCGCCGACTGGCACCAGTCGATCCTTGCCGCCTTTGCCGGTTACCCGCAGCACGCCTTGCCGCGGGTTCAGCGCGGACAGCGGGAGTTCGACCAGTTCGGATACACGCAGACCTGAGGCGTACATCAGCTCCAGCATGGCGCGGTCGCGCAGGCCCAGCGTGGTCGTCGTATCGGGCGCCTGCAGCAGGCCCTCGATGTCACGCTCGGCCAGCGCCTTGGGCAGGCTGCGCGGCAGTTTGGGTCGTTCGATCAGCAAGGTCGGATCGGCGAAACCGGGTTGATCGCGCGCAAGGAACGCGTAGTAGCGACGGAACGCCGACTGCCGCCGTGCCAGCGAACGCACTGCCACCTTCTGGCCTCCGTGATAACCGGAGATATCTTCGCGGCGCGCGGTTGCCAGATGGCGGCCGCAGCCAGCCAGCCACGCGGCCAGTGATTCCAGATCGCGCCGGTACGCTTCCAGCGTGCGTTCGGCCAAACCGTCCTCGGACCAGACCCGCTCGATGAACGCAGCGATGCTGCGGCGGTCGGCTTCGGCGATACTGTCGCGGCTGTTTTCCTTTTCCATGCGCACGATGCTGGCCATTGCGCGCGCCTGACGCAAGCGACCGTACCCGATGCCCGCAGACTCCACCGTTCTCCACGCACCCTGCCAGCTATGGCGCCGCTTGCTGGCGCTGGTTTACGACGTACTGATCGTGGTGGCGATCGTGATGGTGGTGGGCCTGCTGTGCCAGTTGGCGACCGCGGGCAACTTGATCACGACCGGCGCAAAGACCGCGGTGCCGCTCTGGTACCAACTGCTGCAAGGCGTGGTGGTGGCGGCGTATTTCATCAGTTCATGGCGGCGCGGCGGGCAGACGATAGGCATGCGCCCGTGGCGCATTCGGTTGACGGGCGACGACGGCAGCGCGGTGACTTTGCAGCAATCGCTGATCCGGCTGCTGGTGGCCGGTGCGCCGATGGTGCTGTTGTTGCTGACACCGACGCTGGGCCTGCGTCTCACGCTATGGACCTTGCTGGCCGTCTGGACCGCCTGGTTTGCCGTGGCGTTATTCGACCCACGCCGCCGTGCGGTGCACGATTTTGCCACAGGCACCGAAGTGCGCCGGCTGGATTGAATTTCCCTCGGCTTGATTCCTCGCTCAACACCGGAAAGCTTGAATTCGCCGATGACCCACGTTCGTGCCGACGCCCATCGCAGTGATGCCGAACTGATCCGCGTCAATCGCGGCTTCTACGAGTCGTTGTGGTCCGCGGCGAAGTTGATCGGGCCAGAGCGTTTCAACACCTGGCCATTGTCACGCGAACTGGCGCAGGCTGCGCCACGTCGGCTGGAAGTGGCACCTGGATTGCGCCCGCGATTGCCACTCAGTGGAACCTGCTTTGTCGACCTCAGCCACGCCGCCTTGCGTCGCCTGCACGCCAGTGGCGGTAACGCGATACACGGAATGATCGGCCAGCTGCCCTGCACGGATGCCAGCTTCGACCTGGTCTGCGCGCTGGACATTCTTGAACACGTTGCCGACGACGATGGCGCGCTCGCCGAACTGGCCCGGGTCTGCGCTCCGGGCGCCAGCTTGCTGCTGTCCGTGCCGCTGCATCCGCAGGCATGGACGGCTTTCGATGAATTCGTGGGCCATTACCGGCGCTACGAACCGGCACAGATCACCGCCCGCCTGGCCGCGCACGGCTTCGTGCTCGAACACAGTGCCATCTACGGCATGCAACCGGCCTCTTCGCGCCTGCTCGCACTGGGCCAGTGGTACCTCACACACCAGCGCGAGCGCGCCATGTGGTGGTACAACCGCGTCTTCATGCCATTGGGCCTGCGCTTCCAGAAGCCACTGCAATGGCGCGCCGGGCTGGGCGATACCGAGGGGGTCGACGAGGTGCTGTTGCGCTGCACGTACCGGCCAACCACCGCGTCAAGTCACTGATTGAGCAGGAATGCCGTCATTGCGGCATTGCAACACGCGCTGACGAAACGGCGCTAAGATGGCTGCTTTCGTCTTCGGCAAACCCCTTCCATGCTCTATCAGATCCATGAATGGCAACGCGCGTTCCTCGGCCCGCTGAGCTACTTCGCGCAAGCCAGCGCGGACATGCTCAACGACACCAGCAGCCCGTTCGCCAACGTACCGGGCGCACAACGGCTGGCGGCCGGCTATGAGTTGATGCATCGGCTGGGCAAGGATTACGAGAAGCCGGAATTCGGCATCCATACCGCTACCGCACACGACCACGAAATCGCGGTGATCGAACGGGTGGCGCTGGCCAAGCCGTTCTGCCAGCTCAAGCGCTTCAAGCGCTTCAGCGACGATCCCTCGACCATCGAGAAGATGAAGAACGATCCGGTGGTGCTGGTGGTGGCGCCGCTATCCGGCCATCACTCCACCTTGCTGCGCGATACCGTGCGCACCTTGCTGCGCGACCACAAGGTGTACATCACCGACTGGGTCGACGCGCGCATGGTGCCGGCCGCCGAAGGCACGTTCGGGCTGGACGACTATGTTGCCTATGTCGAAGATTTCATCCGCCACATCGGCGCTTCCACCCTGCATGTGATTTCGGTGTGCCAGCCGACCGTTCCGGTGCTGGCCGCCGTGTCACTGATGGCCGCGCGCGGCGAAGACACCCCGCGCAGCCTGACCATGATGGGCGGCCCGATCGACCCGCGCCGCAGCCCGACCAGTGTCGACAACCTGGCGACGCAGCGACCGCTGTCGTGGTTCAAGGGCAATGTGATCCAGACGGTGCCGCCGAATTATCCCGGTCGCGGTCGCGAGGTGTATCCCGGCTTCCTGCAACACGCCGGCTTCATCGCGATGAATCCCAGCCGCCACATGAGTTCGCATTGGGACTTCTATCAGGACTTGTTGCGCGGCGACCAGGACGATGCACAGTCGCATCGCAAGTTCTACGACGAGTACAACGCCGTGCTGGACATGCCGGCGAAGTTCTATCTCGACACGATCGAGAAGGTGTTCCAGCAGTTCCTGTTGCCGCGCGGCCTGTGGGACGTGGCCGGTGAACGGGTCGATCCCTCGGCGATCAAGCGCAGCGCCCTGCTCACCATCGAAGGCGAACTGGACGACATCTCCGGACTGGGCCAGACCCAGGCCGCACACGATTTGTGCAGCAACATCCCGACCAAGCGTCGCGCACACAAGGTGATTGAAGGCGCCGGTCACTATGGCATTTTCAGCGGCCGCCGCTGGCGCGAGACGGTCTATCCGCAGGTACGCGACTTCATCAGGAAGTTCGACCAGACGGCGAAGTAAGCGTCGCAAGTCGATTCAAAGCGAAGAGCGAAGAGCTGACGAAAACCTCGTAGGGCGGGCACTGCCCGCCAGCTTTTGATCCCGGTTCGTGGCGACATGCGCGGAGGAGCGGCGGGCAGTGCCCGCCCTACGTGCGTGCGCCAGCCCAGCAGCAACACGAGCACTGCTTCGCCATGCCGGCACGCACCCTGTGCGCGATGCTCTTGCTCTACCCGCAGCATTCAGAGCAAGTATCGCCACAGCGATTCTGCGAGAGCGCACACAATCAACGCCGCGCGAAAAACTCGCGGAACGCCGCCGCCGTGCGCTCGATGCCGGCATCATCGACATCCAGATGCGTGACCAGCCGCAAGGTGGGCAGGTAACCGATGCTGATGCGAATGCCGGCCTCGCGCAGATGGACGTCCAGATCGCGCAGGCGATCCGCCGGCACGTCGATGAAGACCATGTTGGTGTATTGACCGAGCAGGTTGATGCCGGCGATCTCGCGCAGGCGTCCGGCGAGATAGGCCGCGCGACGGTGATCGTCGGCCAGCCGCGCCACGTGATGATCCAGCGCATGCATGCACGCTGCTGCCAGCATGCCAGCCTGGCGCCAGCCACCACCGGTGACCTTGCGCCAGCGCCGCGCCTTGTCGATCAACGCGTGCGAGCCGACCAGCACCGAACCCACCGGTGCGCCCAAGCCTTTCGACAGGCAGATCGACACCGTATCGAAGTGTCGCGCGATCTCGCGTGCCGACACATTGCAGGCCACCGCCGCATTGAACAGTCGGGCGCCATCAAGGTGCAAACCAAGGCCACGCGCGCGCGCCAGATCATGGGCGGACTGCAGGTAGTCCAGCGGCAACGTGCGCCCGTGCCAGGTATTTTCCAGCGCCAGCAGACGGGTACGCGCGAAGTGCGGGTCGATCGGCTTGATCGCCGCCTCGATGCGCTCCAGCGGCAACGAGCCATCGTCCGCCTGCACGATCGGCTGCGGCTGGATCGAACCCAGCACCGCGGCGCCACCGCCTTCGAACTTGTACGTGTGTGCGTCCATGCCGACCAGGTACTCGTCGCCACGCTCGCAATGCGCCAGCAAGGCCAGCAGGTTGGATTGGGTGCCGCTGGGTACGAACAGGCCCGCCTCGAAACCGAGTTCGTCGGCCAGCCGCTGCTGCAGCGCGTTGACCGTGGGGTCTTCGCCGTAAACATCGTCACCCACCGCGGCGTCGAGCATCGCCGCACGCATCGCGGCGGTCGGTCGGGTCACCGTGTCACTGCGCAGATCAACTACATCCATTGCCCACTCCCCATGCGAAGTCATTACACCCGTCGACGGAAATACAGCCACGCGGCGAACATCAGGATCAGCGCCGGCAACAAGTTCGCCAGCAACGGCGGCATGCCGTAAACGGTGCCGAAATTCACCATCGCCTGCTGCAGAAAATACCAGCCCAGCGCCAGCAGGATGCCGATGAACATGCGCTTGCCGAGGCCGCCGGAGCGCAGCGATCCAAATGCGAACGGCATCGCGCACAACACCAGCACCAACACGTTGAATGGATACAGCGCACGGCCCCAGAACGCCACCGCATAACTGCCGGGGCTTTGTCCGTTGCTTTCCAGATAATCCATGTTGCGACGCAGGTCGCGCATCGACAGGTATTGCGGCTGGATCACCGACTGCGCCAGCACCTGCGGATCAAGGCTCGACTTCCACGGCAACACGGCCTGGGTGGTGGCATGCGTACCGGTCGCATCGAGTGTGCTGATGCGCACGTCATGCAACAGCCACTGCCGGCCGTCGTGTTCAGCTGTCTTGGCCCAGGTAAAACGATGCAACTGGCCATCGTCGCTGAAATTGAAGATGCGCACATCGCTCAACTGCACCGTGCTGAGCCCCGCACGCTGCTGCAAGGAAGCACCGCGGGCATTGATTACGTCGTTGCCGTCGCGCGCCCATAGCCCGCTATTGGTGGTCATGCCGAGGCTGCCGGACTTCATGCGCGACTGCATCACCTGCGCCTGCTGGTCGCCCCATGGCGCCACCGTTTCGCCCATGATCACCACACCGACGATCAGCACCGCGATGACACCGACCGCGCTGCCCGCAATACGCAAGCGCGACATGCCCGCAGCACGCAGCGCAGTGAGCTCGCCGGTGCCCGCCAGCCCACCCAGCCCCAGCAAGCCACCGATCAGCGCCGAGTTGCCAAACATTTCGTAGGCACGTCGTGGAAACGTCACCAGCACATAGGCGATCGCATTGCTGGTGGTGTAGCCGTTCTTGCCCACGTGGCCCAGCTGCACCAGCAGGATGCGCACTGCATCGAAGCCGGTAAGCACCAGCCACACCATCAGCATCGAGCCGAGCACGCTCATCGCCACCAGCCGATCGACCCGCTTGATCGTCAACACGCTCATGCCGCCATTCCGGCACGGGATGCTGGCAGTTTGCGCGGCGAATACTGCTTCCACAGCATCCACAACGCCAGCGCCAGCACGACCGCATGCAAGGCCCACAACGGCGCCTCGTTGTGCCAGTGGCCCTTGCCGATCTGCGCGCGCCCGAGCGCCAGCAGCGTGTAGTAGAGGTAGAACGTGACTACCGCCAGCAGCAGCCGCCCGTACTTCGGCTCACGCGGACTCTGGCGTGACAACGGCAGCGCCAGCAGCAGCAATACCAGGGTCAGCGGCGGCGCATTGGCGCGCCAGGCGAACTCGGCGCGGTCATCTGGATTGTCGGACTGGAACAAGGCCCAGCTGCTCTTCGAATGGGCCGGATCGTCATCCTCGTTCGCCTGCACGCTGGACAGCGAGGTGTCGTTGCGCTGGTACTGCATCTGGCGCCAGTCGTTGGTGCCCAACGGAATGTCGTACTGCCAGCCATGCTGGAACGCGATGAAGCGGCCGTCACCGTTGCTTTCCTGGTACAGCTCGCCATGGCTGGCGCTGACCACTTTGACGTGCGGCTGGCCATTCTTGCCCACGCTCTGGGTGGCCACGAAGGTGCGCCCGAGCTTGCTGCCGTCGCGGCTCAAGCTGTCGACAAAAATGATGCCGCCCTTGCCCGGCAATTCGGTGAAGCGCCCGGCGTCAAGGCCGGCGGCAATCACCGAGCGATTCGCCGCGGCCACCAGTGCATCGCTGGTCCTTACGGCCCACGGTCCCAGCCACAGCGACACCGTTCCGGTGATCACCACCAGCACCATGCCAAGCAACAGTACCGGGCGCAGCAAGCCGCGCGCGCCCATGCCCGAGGACGACAGCACGTGCATCTCGCTGTCGCGATACATCCGGCCAAGCCCCAGCAATATGCCGATGAAACTGACCAGTGGTATCACGCTGGTCAGGCTGTCGATCGTGCGCAGGCCCAGCACCTGGAACATCACGCTGGCCGGAAAACTGCCATTCGCCACCTGCTGCAACACCCGCGCAAACGCGCCACCCGTCATGATGACCATCAGCACAATGGCAGTGGCCATCACGGTTTGCGCCAGTTCGCGCAGAAAGTAGCGGTCGAGAATGCTCAGCATGCGATAAACTTGTCCGATTGAGTCGGCCCGACACCGTCGCCGGCAAACCGCAATTCTAGCCTGTCCGGCCACTGCCGGGCCCACGCAGGAACCATCTGATGACACTCCAGTTCAGCCTCGCCAGCATTTCCCCCGTTACCGTCGAAAGTCCTTGCGTGCTGGTCGGCGTGTATGAAAAGGGCGTGCTGACCAGCGCAGCTGCCCAGCTGGACAGCGCCACCGGCGGCCTGATCAAACGCCAGGTGGAAAGCGGTGACATCACCGGCAAGGCCGGCTCGACCACGCTGTTGTTCGCACCGGCCGGCGTCACCGCGCAACGTGTGCTGGTGGTGGGACTGGGCGCACAGAAGTCGTTCGATGCAGCTCGTTACCAGAAGGTCAGCCTTGAAGCGGCGCGCGCACTCGGCCGGCTGCCGGTGACCAGCGCCGTCTCCTGCCTTGCGGAAGTAGACGTGCCCGGACGCGACAGCGGCTGGCGCGTGCGGATCGGCGCGCTGGCCAACGACTACGCCGCGTATCGCTACACCGCCACCTTCAAACCGCGTGAGAAAAGCCGAGAAGCGGAACTCACCGCCATGACCTTTGCCGCAGGCGAAGAGGCCGGCGACGGGCTGGCCCAGGCCGTGGCCATTGCCGCCGGCGTGCGCTTTGCACGCGAGCTGGCCAACCTGCCGCCGAACATCTGCACGCCGGCCTACATCGCGGCGCAAGCGCAAGCCTTTGCCGATGAGCAGGACAAGGTCAGCTGCAAGGTGTTCGATGAAGTGCAGATGGAGCAGCTGGGCTTCGGATCGCTGCTGGCGGTGGGCCGTGGTTCGGCCAACAAGCCGCGCCTGATCGCACTGGAATACAACGGCGGCAACGAAGGCGACAAGCCGTATGCGTTTGTCGGCAAGGGCGTCACCTTCGACTCCGGCGGCATCAGCTTGAAGCCCGGCCCCGGCATGGAGGAAATGAAATTCGACATGGGCGGCGCGGCCGGGGTGCTCGGCGCGTTCGTGGCAGCGGTGAAAATGGGCCTGAAGCTCAACCTTGTCTGCGTGGTGCCCAGCGTCGAGAACATGCCCGACGGCGACAGCTATCGCCCCAGCGACGTGCTGACCAGCCTGTCCGGCCTGACCATCGAAGTGTTGAACACCGACGCCGAGGGTCGTTTGATTCTGTGCGACGCGCTGACCTGGACGGCACAGACGTATCAGCCGAAGGCGATGGTCGATGCGGCCACGCTGACCGGCGCCTGCGTGATCGCGCTAGGCAAGCATGCCAGCGGCCTGATGAGCAAGCACGATGACCTGGCCGCCGAATTGCTGGCCGCGGGTGAGGAAACGCTCGACCGTGCCTGGCGCCTGCCGCTGTGGGACGACTACCAGGCGCAGCTCGAATCCGGTTTCGCCGACGTCGCCAACATCGGCGGCAAGAGTGCCGGTGCGATCACGGCCGGCTGCTTCCTGTCCCGCTTTACCGACGGCCAGCGCTGGGCGCATCTGGACATTGCCGGCACCGCCTGGGAAGAAGGTCGCAAGGGCCTGGGCACCGGCCGCCCGGTGGCGCTGCTGGCGCAGTGGTTGATCAGCCAGCAGTGAAGGTGGCGGAATGAGAACATCGCCGGCGTCCTGCCGTTACACTGATTTCTGATTCCCCTGCCGCGCTCTGACTTGCCCATGCCTCGTGCCGATTTCTACCTGATCGACAAGCCGCGTTTTCGCGAGCAGCCTTTGCTGCTCGCCTGCGAGCTGGCAAAGAAAGCCTTTGCCGCGCAGCAACCGACGCTGATCCTCACCCGCGATTTCGTCGAAGCCGAGGCGCTCGACGATCTGCTGTGGGAGTTCGACGAGGACACCATGATTCCGCACCAGCTCGCCGGCGATGACGACGACGAGCACACCGCGGTATTGATCGTGCCACCCGGCGTGGACACCGCAGACCGACCGCTGGTGATCAACCTGCGCGACAGCTGCCCCGCCGGAAATTACCAGCGCGTTCTGGAAGTAGTGGCCGCCGAGCCCGCCGCGCGTGACGGTTCGCGCACGCGCTGGCGCGAATACCAGCGACTGGGCTTCGAGGTGTGCAAGCACGACATGTAATTCAGGCCGGCAGTGATTCCGTGGCCGACGCGGCGGGTACTACCTGCGCCAACGCGGCGATCAGCTGTTCACCACTGACCGGCTTGCGCAAGAAGCCGTCCATGCCGGCTTCGCGCGCCTTCGCCTCATCACCAAGACCGGAGCGTGCGGTGACGGCCAGCAGTGGCAAATGCTGACCCTCGTGTTCACGCTGGCGGATCAAGCGGGCAATCTGGAAACCATCGACGCCGGGCAAATCCAGATCCAGCAACACCGCATCGAAATCGCCGTTCGCCAACTCCGCCAGACCGGCCAACCCGTTGCCCACGTGCTGCACCTGATGGCCTTCGCGCTGCAGCAAGCCGCAGATCACCGTGGCCACAATCGGATCGTCTTCCACCAGCAACAAGCGATAGCAACGATCGGCACTGACCGGCCCGGTCGACGCGACAGGCGCAGCTTCCTGCAGCGGGATGCGCACGCGGAAGGTACTGCCGTGGCCCTGGCGTGATTCCAGTTCGATGCTGCCGCCCATCATCTCGACCAGCTCGCGGCAAATCGCCAGACCCAGACCGCTGCCGGCACGCCGTTGTGGACCGGCAACCTGTTCGAAGCGCTCGAAAAGCCGTGCCTGGCTCGACTCCGAAATGCCCGGACCTGTGTCGCTGATACTGCACAGCAAGCCGCTATCGGTGCGGGCCGCGTGCAAGGTGACCTCGCCATGCTCGGTAAACTTCAGCGCATTGTTGGCCAGGTTCAGCAGCACCTGCTTGATGCGCAACGCATCACCAACCCACTGCGGTGGCAAATCGCTGGCCGTCTGCAGCACGAAGCGGATGCCTTTGGCATGCGCCAGACCCTGCTCCAGTTGCGCGACTTCACGCAGCAACTGCCGGGGATCGAACGGCGACACGTCCAGTTCGAGCCTTCCGGCCTCGATGCGGGCCAGGTCCAGTGCATCATTCAGCAACTTCAGCAGCATGCTGCCGGAACGCTGCATGGCCTGGGTGTAGTCATGCTGCAACGGATTCAGCGGCGTACTCAGCAACAACTCGGCCATGCCCATCACGCCGGTCATCGGCGTGCGGATTTCGTGACTCAGGGTCGCCAGGAACTGGCTCTTGGCCGCACTCGCGGATTCGGCCATCTGTCGCTGCTGCTCCACCATGTCCACGTGGTGCTGGCGCGCCAATCGGCTGCGCCAGGCCCGCAGACTGGCCCACGCTGCCAGCAACACGATCAAGACGTAAGCGACCCATGACCACCAGCGTTCCCACGGCGGCGCCTGCACCTGGATCTGCAACGGCGTGCGCATGCGTACCCACTGACCATTGGCACCGGCCGCCTGCACTTCGAGCAGGTAATTGCCGGGGGCCAGACCGGTGAACTCACGTTCGCCATGATTGCCGTTGTCGACCCATGCATTGTCGAAGCCTCGCAGGCGGAAGCGGTAGTGGTTCGCCAGCGGATCGACATAGGAAAACAGGCGCGTGGCGACAATCAGGCCGCGATCCCGCCAGCCCATCTGGAAAACCGATTGATCCTGCGGCAGCGGCAGCAACTTGCCATCGCGGCGCACACTGACCTGGGTGACGGTCAGCGGCGCAACGCTGGTGTCATCACGAATGCGATCCGGATTGAAACCGACCACGCCACCGAGCGTCGGTGCGTACAGGTTGCCATCGGGCATGATGGCGTAGCCGCGCGAGAACTCGCCGTTGGTCAGGCCATTCTGCAGGCCAAACGAACGGAACCGTCCGCTGCGCGGATCAAAACGCCACAAGCCGTCGTGACCGAGAATCCAGACCCGCTGCAAGGCATCGACCCGCAGGTCAACCACGTTGATGGATGGCCAGCCGCGCGACACGTCAACAGTCTTGTCCAGCGTCAATCCGCTGCCTTGGTAGCGGTAATGCTCCAGGCCTTCCGGGCGTGCCATCCAGATGCCGTCGTCACTGAAAGCGAACGCGTTCACCGCGCGATCGCTGCTGACTCCGGCAACCAGCGTGAAGCGATCGCTGTGCGGGTCCATGCGCAACATGCCGCCATCACTGGCATACCAGAAATAGCCGTCCTGCTCGGTCAGCTGGCTACCCAACAATACGCGCTGATTGGGTTGATCCATCGCCACCCGACTCACCGCCAGTGTTTCCTGATCGATGCGGAACAGACCTTCGCCGAAGGTGCGCGCATACATGTGGCCATCGGGTCCCGGCTCGACTTCCAGCGGATTTTTCAACCAGTGGCTGGCTGGGTCGATACGCTGCGGTGGCTGACCCAGCGTGTCGCGGTAGAGTGCTCCGCGCACCGCAATCCATAGTCGCTCCTGCCGGTCCTGGGTCATGCCCAAGACGTCACCGCCGAGGCCGGACAGGACATGCTCGACCTTGCCAGTGTGGGGGTCCAACTTGTCGACCCGGCCGGAACGCTCACCCACCCAGACCCGGCCATCATGACCACGCGCCATCGCGGTCACGATGGAATCACGCAGACTGGTCGGGTCATCGGGCACATGCGTGAAACGGCTGGTGTCATTCCAGCTCGGTGCGAGGTAGGCCACGCCGCCATCCAGCAAGGTCACCCACAAACCACCTTCATGATCGACCAGCAACGACCACACCCAGGTACCGGGCAGGTCGCCGTGCAGCACCGGCTGATCGGTCACTGCCAGCAGCGGTGCGGATGGCTGCGCCTGCATCAACAAACCGTGCTGGGTGCCGATCCAGAGCCGACCCTCGCCGTCATGCACGCTGGCGAAGGTGTTACCGACCGGTGCGCCACGGGCGGTCAACAAATGCGCCACGTCGTTGCGGTCAATCAGCAGCAGGCCGGCCGAGGTTTCGGCACGCATCCCTTCCGCGTCGCCTTCCACGTGCCATGCATCGATCGGCGTCGGGTTGCCGGCTTGCACCACCCGATGCAACTGACCGGAAACATCGCGCCGAAACAGGCCGTGCGCACTGCCGATCCACAACTGCTGCTGCTTGTCGACATACAGCGCACTGACCGCACCGAACGCAACCGGGACGCCACCCAGCAGCGGGTTGAGCACGTGCTCGAAGCGAGCCGTGCCTGGCAGCATGCGGTCCAGTCCCAGCGCGGTACCCACCCACAGGCTGCCATCCGCACTGGCGGCGATCGACCAGACGTTGTCACTGTTCAGGCTGGCTGGATCATGCGGATCATTGCCCCAGTGCGTGAACCGGCCACTGGCAGCATCGTAGCGATTCAGCCCCGCCTCCAGACCGGCCGCCCACAGCTTGCCGTCACGATCGAACAGCAGGCTGGCGATACCGTTGTCGTAGAGTGAATAGGGATCGCCGACCGCATGTCGGAATACCTTGAAGTCGACCCCGTCATAGCGGGCAATGCCGCCCTTGGTGCCAAACCATATCGAGCCATCGCGATCCTGCACCACGGCGTAGACGGCGCTGCTCGGCAAGCCATCAGCGGTGGTGTAGCGCCGGAACTGCGGCGTGGGCAACAGATCGGTGGCGGGAGCGGTGTTGGTCGGTGCAGCGACCGGCACTGGTGCCAGGCTGTGCGCGGATGCGCTCACGCCCAGAGCCATGATCAGCACGACCGCCGATAACATTTGCCTGCCCCCTTCGGACTTCCCTTCCAGCCCGCGCCGCCGTGCCTGCGAACTCCGACTCACCAACCAAGCAATCATGGCCAGCCTGTCACGTGCTGACCATCATGCCAAAAGCAACCAATACGCGCGAGCATGCACAGCAGCGATCAGCCGGATGCCGGTGTCTCTGACGCAATCACCCGCCCCAGCGCCGTCGCCAATTGCTCGCCGGTCAGTGGTTTGTGCAGGAAGCCGTCCATGCCGGCAGCGCGCGCCAGCGCCTCGTCGTCGCTGCCTGAGCGCGCAGTGACGGCGATGATCGGCAAATGCTGCTCCGCATGTTCGCGCTGGCGGATCAGACGCGCAATCTGGAAGCCATCGACACCGGGCAGGTCCAGATCCAGCAACAGCGCATCGAAGGCTGACTGGGTCAGCTCGGCCAATGCCGCCAGCCCGTTCACCACATGCACCACATGGTGATGATCGCGCTCCAGCAGACCACGGATCACCGCGGCCACGATGGTGTCGTCTTCCACCAGCAGCAAGCGGTAGCAACGATCGGCAGGCACCACCTCGGATGGCAGCAGTGCCGGCACCGCGGGTTCGACCAGCGGCAGGCGCACATGAAAGGTGCTGCCGTGACCCAGCCGCGATTCCAGCTCGATGCTGCCACCCATCATGTCCACCAGCTCACGACAGATCGCCAGGCCCAGTCCGCTGCCAGCCTGACGCTGTGGACCCTCGGCCTGTTCGAAGCGCTGGAACAAGCGCGCCTGGCTTGCCTCGGGAATGCCCGGACCGGTGTCGATGATGCTGAACTGCAGGCCGCCATCGATGCGGCAGGCTCGCAAGGTCACGCTGCCTTGCTCGGTGAATTTCAGTGCGTTGTTGGCCAGGTTCAGCAGCACCTGTTTGATCCGCAGGGCATCGCCGGCCAATTGTGGCGGCAGATCGTCAGCGACCTCCAGTGCGAAGCGCAGTCCGCGCGAGTGCGCCAGTCCCTGCTCAAGCTGGGCCACATCCTCCAGCAACTGCCGGGGATCAAACGCCGATGGCTCCAGCTCCAGTTTGCCCGCCTCGATCCGGGCCAGGTCCAGCGCATCGTTGAGCAGCTTCAGCAGCATCGTGCCGGAGCGCCGCATGGCCTGGGTGTAGTCGTGCTGCAATGGATTCAGCGGTGTACCCAACAGCAGTTCGGCCATGCCCATCACGCCGGTCATCGGCGTGCGGATCTCGTGGCTGAGGGTGGCCAGGAACTGGGTTTTTGCCGCGCTCGCCGCCTCGGCCATCTGCCGCTGCTGTTCAACCAATTGCATGTGATGGCGCTGCGCCAGTCGGCGGCGCCAGTTACGCAGGGTAAGACTGGCTGCCGCAAGCACCAGCAATGCGTAACCCAGCCACGCCCACCAGCGCATCCACGGTGGTGCCTCAACGTGAATGCTTACCGGCGTGGCCAAATGGCCCCACGGACCATCCTCCGCCGCCCCGCAAACTTCCAGCACGTAATCACCCGCCGGCAAACCTGCGAAATCGCGTTCGCCACGACTGTCGCCGGTCACCCAGCCACTGTCGTAACCACGCAACAAATAACCGTAGCGATTGGCGGCCGGATGGGTGTAAGACGCCACCCGCGCATCCACGCGCAAGTCGCGGTCACGCCAGCCCAGGACTACCTTGCGACCATCCAGCGGCAACCCAACGATGTCTTTGCCACGCCGCACGCGCAAGCCGGTCAAGCTCACGGGTGGCGGCGATTTCTGCGTATCCGAAGCGCCCAATCGATCGGGACGAAACGCAATCACGCCACTTTCGCTCGGCGCGAAGACAGTGCCATCGGCAGCCAGCGAGGTCGCCGCGCTGACGAACTGGGCATCCAGCAGCCCCTGCCCCGGACCGAACGAGGTGAACTGATGCGTCGATGGATCAAACTCGAACAACCCCGGGTTGGCGAAAATCCATAAATGGTTCTGGCTGTCGACCAGCAAGGCCTGCAGGCTGGCGGCAAAATCCTGCTTGCTGATATCCCGGCGGGCATCGAGCACGGCCTTGCCATCGGCGTAAGCGTAGTGTTCCAGACTGCCTTCGGTGGCGACCCAGAACCCGAAGGCGTCAAACGCAAAGGCGCGTACTTCGTGCCGCGCCACACCGGGCACGAATGCCAGCGCAGCGCCGTCCTTGTCCATGTGCAGCAGGCCGGCCGCACTGGAATACCAGAGCTGCCCCTTGTGAACGGTCAACTGCGAAGGCAGCAGTGCATCGTCAACCGACGTCTCAAACGGAATTTTGGCAATGGCCAGATCGGCAGGATCGATCTGGAATACACCCTCGCCCCACGACGCCACGTAGACGCGTCCAGCCGGCCCGGCTTCGAGAAATACCGGTCGACTCATGCCGGCCCTGGCTATGTCGACGTCGATCAACTTGCCGTGTTCAAACATTTTCAAACCACCGGACACGGCGAGCCACAAGCGCCCTCGCGTATCTTCTGCCAGCGCCGCCGCCTGATTCTTCACCCCCTTGACCAGATGCCGCACCGTACCGGTACTCAGATCAAGCTTGTCGATAAAATCGCTGTCACCGGCCACCCACAACTGGCCGTCGCCGGCGATCGTCAGAGCCGAAACCTTGGAGGCAGACAGGCTTTCAGGATCGTCGGGAATGTGGGTATACCGTGCAAAACCATCCCAGCGCGCCGGCAGGTAGGCCACGCTGGAACCTTCGAAGGTGGTCCACAGGCCGCCTTCGCGGTCCAGCATCACATGCCAGGTCTTGCTGTCTGGCAAACCACCGGGCAACAACGGTTGCCCGGCAATCAGCTTGAACGATCCACTGCCACTGCCCAGCAACAAGCCGGTGGATGCACCAATCCACAGCCGGCCCTGCCGGTCGCGCGCACTGCTGAGCACGCGCAAGTCTGCCAGTTGCGGGCCTGCCAGCGGATGGGCCACGCCATCCAGGCCCACCTGCAGCAGACCGCCATCAACGGCAATCCGCACATCACCGCTAACACCATCAATGCTCCAGACCTTGTTTGCATTGCCGACGAACGCCGGATCAATCGTTACGGGCAGAATGACACCGTTGGGCAAACGTCGGTACACGCCATGGCCCGTGCCGATCCACAGACTTCCGTCGGCATCGGCCAGCAACGCGCGCACCGGGCCGAACGACGCGGGCGCGTTGCCGGAGTTGTCCAGCGGCACATGCTCAAAGCCCTTGCCGTCCGGATGCATCCGATCCAGTCCGGCCTGAGTGGCGACCCACATTGCGCCATCGACAGTCTGCGCAATGCTCCAGACCTCATTGCCGCCCAGGCTCTCTGCGCGCGCGTCGTCATGCTCCCAGCGCTGAAAACGTCCAGTGCGCTGGTCATAGACGGTCAACCCACTGGCAATGCCACCGGCCCAGATCCGATTGTCACGCGACACAAACAACGCGTAGATGGGATCGGCCGGCATCGAGTTGGCATCGCCGGAAACGTGCCGGAAGACCTTGAAGTCCACGCCGTCGTAACGCACGATGCCGCGCGCCGAGGCAAACCACATCAAGCCGTTGTTGTCCTGCGCCACCGAGTAAACCGGCCCACTGGGCAGGCCACTGGCAACGCCGTAGCGGCGGAACTGGGGCGTGGGCAACGAGGTGGCCGACGCGTCGGAGGAAATGGCCGGCCGTGCCGACGCCGCCGTCGGTGCAACGATGAGCAGCAGTGCCCATGCCACCGTGGCAAGCCAGGCACGCAAGCTCGATCCCGTTCTCATGACTCCCCTTGGCGCGCCCATGATCTGCTACCAACGATGCCGGGGTCTGATCGCCCGATCGGCCGATAGTGCCAAAACCAGCCGGCCAGCGCGAATCGAAGGCCGCAGCTGCAACCCGCCCAGCTGCCGCCGACACGCCAACGAACGGCGTGCCGGGTCAAGCTGGCTAGAATGCGCAGATGTCTCGACGCCTGCGATTATTGTTCACTGCGATGGCTCTGGCCGCACTGCTGTGGCTGCTGTTCGCCGCGGCTGAACGCGCGCTGGCGCTGGCGCAGCGCTTCCTGGACTTGCCGCCGTGGCTGCAGTGGACGCTCGGCGGCGTGCTGCTGCTCTTCGCCATGGTCGGTGTGAGCGTGCTTTGGTGGTTGCTGCGCCCGCGACGCAAGCGCCGCCCGCTGCCGGTGCCCGATCGCGGCAGCCTGGAACAACGCATCGGCCAGTTGCGCGACCACGGAGCAAATACCGGTTCGCTGGATAGCGAGCTTGGTGAGCTGGATCGGCGACGTGCCAGTGCGCGCATCTACGTCGCCCTGTTCGGCGAAATTTCCACCGGCAAATCCAGCCTGATCCGCGCGCTGGCGCCGCACGCAGCCGTGGCCAGCGATGCCCGTGGCGGCACCACCCGCGCCGTCGGCCACTACGACGGCACGCTCGCCGATGGCCGCACGCTGGTTTTGGCCGACGTGCCCGGCAGCCGCGAAGCCGGCGGTGAGGCACACGAAACATTGGCGCGCGAAGAGGCACTTCGCGCGCATGCAGTGATCTATCTGTGCGCCGGTGACCTCAGCCGCCAACAGGTCGATGAACTGCGCTGGCTGGCCGACTTCGGAAAACCGCTGCTGCTGGTGCTGAACAAGGTCGACCAGTGGAGCGATGCGGAACAAACGCAGTTGCTGGATCGTTTGCGTGGACACGCGCGTGGCATCGCCAGCACGGTGTTGGCGGTCAGTGCCGGCGGCAGCGAGCGCTACCAGCGCCAGCTCGCCGACGGCAGCACCGAGTCGGTGGAACGTCAGCGAAAACCCGCTATCGCAGCGTTGCTGCAAGCACTGGGGCGGCTCACCGCCGCCGGTGCCGAAGGGCTGGAAAGTCAGCGAGAAAACGCCGTGCTGGCCGGGCTGCATCAGCGCACCGGCACGCTCGAAGCGCAGACCCGCGCCGAACAAGCCGAACGCATCGTGCGCAAATACGCACGCCGCGCGATCGTCGGCGCCATGGCCGCCGTGGCACCAGGCAGCGATCTGGTCATCCAGGGTGTGCTCGCCACCGGCCTCACTCGCGCACTGGCCGAACTGTACGGCGTGAAAGTCAGCGAGGTGCAGATCGAAGACTTCGTGCAACAAGCGAAACTCACCCTGCGCACCGGCAGCTCGATCGTGCTGGCCGTCGCCGGCAATGCCTTGAAGGCGTTCCCCGGATTGGGGACGCTGGGCGGCGGCGTGCTGCATGCGTTCGCCTACGCGCTGATCTTCGACTCGATGGGCCGCGCGCTCGCCGCGTCGCTGGCCGAGCGCCACAGCCTCGACCAGGATGATGCCGGGGCGCGCTTGAAGGAATTGCTTGCCGATGCCGGCGGCTCGCGCCTGCGCCAACTGGCCACGCTCACCGTGGAAGCCGTACGCGAGCGTGGCACGACGGACTGAAAGTCATCGCGTGGCGGAAAGGTCCTAGATAATCGGCCGCAGGGCGGGCAATGCCTGCCGATCTCCATTTGCGTGACCGTATCGAAAAGCCCGCGGGCGGTGCCCGCCCTACGGCGTGCCGCCGAACGCCGCGCCCAGCCAGTCGTGCATCAGCCGGTAGCTGCGCGTTGCAGCGCGTTCATCGTAGCGGCAGCCGGGCGAGTTCTCGCCGACTTCGGTGAAGCAGTGCACGGCGTGGCCGATCACCACAAACTGCCAGTCTGCCGGGCTCAGGCGCATCTCGTCCATGAACTTGTCTGCATCCGGCATGGTGCCCTTGTCGTCGGCGCCGTTCATCGCCAGCACGCGTGCCTTGATGTTTTTCGCCAGCGCCGGGTTGTCGGTATCCAGTCCGCCGTGGAACGACACCACGGCAGCGACATCGGCGCCACTGCGCGCCAGGTCGAGCACCGCCGAGCCGCCGAAGCAGAAACCGATCGCTGCAAGTTTCTTCAGGTCAATCGGTGCGCTGGTTGCCTGCGCCTTCAACTGGTCCAGCGCCAGATTGATCCGCTTGCGCATCAGCGCGCGGTTGCCATACAGCGGCTTCACCGCCGCCTGCGCCTGTGCAGCATTGCCCTGCTGCGGGCGCACGTTGGCGCCATACATGTCGGTGAGCAGGATCACGTAATCCTTGCCGGCGATCATCTCGGCCTTCTGCACCGCCGCGTCGTTGATGCCGTACCAATTCGGCACCATCACCAGACCCGGGCGTTTCGCCGTGGAGGCATCGTCGTAGACCAGCACGCTGTGGAAACGGGTGCCGTCCTGAGTCCATTCGACCGGACGATGCACCATTTTTGCCTGCACGGCGAAACTCGAACCGGCAAGCAGCAGCAGACAGCAGAATCGGGCAATGCGCATGATCCATTCTCCAGTGGCGTTGTGACGACGACCACCCCGGGCAAGGGCAGGCCGGAATTTCAGAGACCGGCAGCGTGTTCCGACAACCGGCGCTTCAGCGGCGCGAGGCGATCGAGCAAACGCACGCCCACGCCACGCAAGCCAACCAGCGCTGGCGACTGCAAGGCGTAGATCCGCGCCAAGGCGTCAAAGCTCATCGCATCCAGCGTGTCGGCGCTGCGCCGACGGCGCGCATAACGCCGCAGAACATGGGCTGCACCGATGTCGCGGCCGGCCGCACGCGCTTCACTCAGTACATTGCGTAGTTCAACCACATCACGCAGACCGAGGTTCACGCCCTGCCCGGCCAGCGGATGCACCGTATGAGCGGCATCACCCAACAGCACCATGCGGTCGGCCTGGTAACGCTCGGCCAACTGCAGCTTCAACGGGAACGCCGCACGCGGCGTGCTGGCAACGACCCGCCCCAAGCGAAAGTCGCTGGCCACGCCCAGCTCATCGAGGAAGGCCGGCTCATCGAGCGCCAGCACCCGCTGCGCCTCGACCTCGGGCAGCGACCAGACAATCGAGCTGCGCCCGTCGGCCAATGGCAGCAACGCCAGCGGACCGCCGGGCAGGAAGCGCTGCCACGCGGTGTCCTGATGCGCGCGCTCAGTGCTCACGTGCGCCACCACCGCGCGCTGTGCGTAGTCACGACCACGAGTACCTATGCCTGCCTGCTGGCGCAGCGGCGATGAAGCCCCATCGGCGGCCACCAGCAAGGCCGCTGCCAGCGTCTCGCCGGTAGACAGCTGCAGCTGGATACGATCCTCACGCGCCTCGAATGCGCTCACCTCGGCGGGACACAGCACGCGCACCCCTGCCGGCTCAAGCGCCCGCCAAAGCGCCGATTGAATCAAGCTGTTCTCGACGATGTAGCCGAGCCGGTCGCGTCCTTCGCTGGCCGCATTGAAGTCGATCGCCGCACCGCTTTCCGCGTCCCACACATGCATATGTGCATACGGACCCACGCGCGCTGCACGAATGGACGTCCAGACACCCAAATCATCCAGCAGTGCCACCGAGGACGGTGCCAGCCCGACCACACGCAAATCCACTTCCGCCTGCGCGTCCCATGGCTTGGGTGCATGCGCCTCCAACAGCGCCGTACCGAAGCCGGCATGCGCCAGCGCCAGCGCGGTGGCGGCGCCAGCCATGCCGCCGCCAACCACCGCCACGTCCAGCGCAGGCGGACGGCGGCGGGAAGCTTGTTCCTGAGCAGGCGCGCTCATGGCAAGCGCTCCAGCACCGCCGCAGGCGGCTCGCCACGAAAACCCATGCCACGCCGGGCCAATGCACGTTGCAGTGGCGGCAAGCGGTCGCAGGCCAGCAGCGCCAGCGAGCGCAGCGGCGCCAGCAGCGGTTGTGGCAGGCAGGCGAGCCGGACCAAGCCGTGACTCATCGCCATCGTGCCTTCGCGATCTGGCGCTCGACGCGCGGCATACGCTGCAAGCAGCGCAGCATCGCCGGGGTCAGTGGCGCTGGCCACCAGTTCGGCCAAGGTCAGCGCATCGCGCAGGCCCAGATTGAAACCCTGTGCCCCGATCGGATGCACGGTTTGCGCAGCATTGCCGACCAGCACCGCACGCGGCGCCGTAAGTTGCGCAGCAGCGACGCGATGAATCGCATACGGATGACGCTTGCCCGGCCGTGACAAACGACCCAGCCGCCAGCCGAAGCGGCGCTGCGCCAGTTCGAGAAACCCGGCGTCATCCAGCGCCGCAACCGCCGCCGCCTCATCGGCCGACACGGTAAGCACCAAACCACAACGGCGCTCAGCCAGCGGCAGCAGCGCAATCGGGCCCTCGTCGGAAAAGCGCTCGTACGCGCGATTGGCGTGCTCGCGCTCGGGCGTGACCGTGCAGACAAACAGGCTCTGTCGATAATCATGATGATCGGCCGCGATGCCGAGCTGGGCGCGCACGAACGAATGCGTGCCGTCGGCGCCCACCAGCAAGGGCGTATCAAGCTGGCGCACCCCTTCCGCGGTGGTGATCTGCGCACGCCATCCCTGCGCCAGCGGCTGCAACGCCGACAGCGTGGCCGGTGCCAGCCGGGTCAGCTGGGTGCATTCGTCCAGCCGTCGCAGCAACGCCGCACCCAGCTCGCGCGCCGGCAGGGTCCAGCCCAGCGCATCGACGCCCTGACTGCCCGCGGTGATCCGCGCGCTGCCGAATTCACCGGCGCGACTGACATGAACGTGGCGAATTGGCGTGGCGCCGGCAGCTGCATGCCGCCATACGCCGATGGCTTCCAGACCGTTGACCGTGGCGCCAGCCAAGGCCAGATTGCGCTCGTCGTAACTGGGCTGGGCATCGGTGCGTGGCGCAGCGGACTCGACCAGGGTGGCGGGAATACCCGCCACATCCAGCGCAATCGCCAGGCTGGCGCCAACCAGACCACCACCGACAATCAGCACCGTGGACTTGCTGCTGGCAGGAATTTCGGAGACGTCCATTCGTCGATGATACCTGCTGGAGCTGTCTGCGGCGCAGGGCATTGGGCTAGACTAGCGGCCTGTCCAGTTGCCCACACGGAGTACCCCATGGCCAAGACGCAGAACCAGCGCATCGGCATTTTCCTGCTGCTGGCCCTGGTGATGGCAGCGACCCGCCTGCATCACTTCGGCGCTTTGCCCGACGCATCCTGGGGCGTGTTCTTCCTCGCCGGCTTCTGGTTGCGCGGCTCCGCACGCTGGGCATTCCCGCTGCTGATCGCCACCGCGGTGCTGGTCGACTTCTTCGTGATCACCAGCGCCGGGCTGAATTTCTGGAGCCACTACTGCGTGTCGCCGGCCTACTGGTTCCTGCCGGCGTACATGGGCGCACTGTGGATGGGCGGCAGTTGGCTGGCCCGTCATCAGAGCGGACTGAGCCTGTCGACGCTGGGCGTGGCTGCCGTAGCGCTGCTGGTCAGCGAGACGATCTGCTACCTGGTTTCCAACGGCAGCTTCTACTGGCTCAGCAGCAGCGTTCCGCTGCCGCGCACCACGGGCAGCTGGTTTGCCAACCTCGGTGACTGGTACCTGCCCTTCCTGTCGACCACCGCGTTGTACGTCGGCATCGGCGCCGTGCTGCACGTCGGCGTGGTGCTGCTGGCGCGCAGCTTGCGTCAGTCAAATCGTACTGGTCTGAGTCACTGAGCTTGCTGGCATGGGCAATCGACTTTCGAAGATCTACACCCGCACCGGCGACGATGGCAGCACCGGCCTCGGCGACGGCTCGCGCGTGGGCAAGGATTCGCAACGGGTAACGGCCTACGGCACGGTCGATGAGCTCAACAGCACGATCGGCATGCTGCTGGCTGCGGACGGCGTCACCGACGCGGTACGCGAGGCGCTGACCCAGGTGCAGCATGACCTGTTCGATCTGGGTGGCGAGTTGTGCATCCCCGGCATGGCGATGGTCGAAGACAGCGACATCAGCCGGCTGGAATCGATTCTGGACGAACTCAACGAGCCGCTGCCGCCGCTGAAGGAATTCATCCTGCCCGGTGGCGGCATGGCCGCCGCTTGCGGCCATCTGGCGCGCACGGTGTGCCGCCGTGCCGAGCGCGAAGTGATCGCACTGGCCCGACTGGAAGATATTCGCGGCCAGCCGCAGCGCTATCTCAATCGCCTGTCCGACCTGCTGTTCGTGATCTCCCGCGTGCTGGCTCGCGCCAGCGGTCACGGCGAAGTGCTGTGGCAGCACGAACGTCGCCGCAAGCCGAAACCGTCAGCCTGAGCCGCCGCGTGCTGCGGCTGTATACCCACTCCGCCTGCCTGCATCACGACCCCGGCCCGGGGCACGTGGAGCGGCCCGCGCGTCTGCGCGCGGTGCTGCAGGCACTGGATCACGACCGCTTCGCCACGCTGGACCGAATCGAGGCGCCGCAGGCGACCGCCGAACAGTTGCTGCGCGTGCACAGCGCCGCCCATGTCGCCGAGGTGATGACTGGCGCACCCGCGGGCGAACTGCTGGCGCTGGACTCGGATACCGTGATGAGTTGCGGATCAACCGAAGCGGCGTTGCGCGCTGCCGGCGCGGTAGTGGCCGCCGTCGATGCGGTGCTTGCCGGCGCCACGCGGCGCGCGTTCTGCGCGGTACGACCGCCGGGCCACCACGCCACACGCGAACGTGCCATGGGCTTCTGCCTGTTCAACAACGTTGCTGTGGCCGCTGCCCATGCGCTTGCCGTGCATGGCCTGAAACGCGTGGCGATCGCCGATTTCGACGTTCATCACGGCAATGGCACCCAGGACATCTTTGAGCGCGAACCGCGCGTGCTGTTTGCCTCCAGTCATCAGTCCCCGCTATACCCGGACAGTGGCTTCGAGGATGAGCGTGGTGTCGGCAATATCTGTAACGCCACGCTGTCACCCGGCGCTGGCTCGCACGAGTTTCGCGAGTTGTGGGATGGAACACTGCTGCCGCGGCTGCATGCCTTCAAGCCGCAACTGGTGCTGGTTTCTGCCGGCTTCGACGCCCATCGCAACGATCCGCTGGCCGACCTCCGACTGGGCCAGGAAGACTACGCGTGGATCACCGAACGGCTGGTGGCGCTGGCTGAAGCCCACGCTGACGGGCGACTGGTTTCGACCCTCGAAGGTGGCTATGACCTTGCTGCGCTGGCCACCAGCAGCAGCGCGCACGTCACCGCCTTGATGGAATGAACCGGCGGCACGCAGCGCGGTCACCCACCTGCTTCGGCTGAATCCCGCCCTGCCAGCACAAACGATCTGCTGCCGTCGGAGGGGGCTTTCTGTTAGCTTAACGAGCCTTCGAAGCCGGCAGATTCCCCGTGACGCGCAAGTTACCTCCACGCCGCCTGTTGGCGGTCGCCGCTGCACTCGCCCTGGTCGGTGGCCAGGCCGATGCTCACAGCAGCCCAAGCCCCGCCGCGGGTGCGTCTTCCGCAGCGGCCGATCTGGCTTGCCCATTGGGCTCGTTCCATTGCGCACCGCGTCCGGTCAATTACGCGATGTGCCGCCCGAACGCCCTGCTCGAGTTCTACGATCCGGTGCTGATGCGCGACAGCAGCCAGCGCGACAGCAGCCCCACCCAGATACAGGCGCAGCATGTCGACAGCTCCAACCGGTCGGTCTATCGACTGAGTGGCGACGTGCGGCTGGAACGCGCCGATCAGTTGCTGCGCGCCGACCGCGTCGACTACAACAACGACAGCACCGACTACGACGCACGCGGCAATGTGCGCTATCAGGACGCCAGCCAGTTGCTGGCCGCCTCGCACATGCGCGGCAATACCAACGACAGCCACGGCACGGCCAATGACTTGCGCTACCAGATGCTCGATTCGCGCGGCAACGGTACCGCGGACCTGGGCCAGATGCTGGATGCAGAGCACACCCGCTACACGCAGGCCACGTATTCCACCTGCGATGTCGGTCATCACGTGTGGGAAGTTCGCGCGAAGTCGATCACCATCGACAAGGTCAACGGTGTCGGCGTGGCGCGCGACGCCAGCATGCGGATCGGCCACGTGCCCATCCTGTATCTGCCGTATTTCAGCTTTCCCATCGATGATCGGCGCAAGAGCGGCTTTCTCTATCCCACCATGGGTCACAGTGGCCGTTCCGGCTACGAGATCAGCACGCCCTACTATCTCAACCTGGCACCGAACTACGACGCCACGCTTGACCCGCGCTATTACAGCCAGCGCGGCCCCATGCTGGGCGGCGAGTTTCGTTACCTGACGTCGCGCAGCGCCGGTCAGCTGGAAGCGCAATACGTGCTGAAAGACCATGGCGTGAGCGATGGACTGGCCGACACCAAGGGCGACTCGCGTTACCTGGTGCAGTTCTCCGACACCACCCAGTTATGGCAGGGCTGGCGTTTCGTCAGTTCATACAACCATGCCTCGGACAGCAGCTACCTGTATGACTTCGGCGACAACCTGACGCACAGCGCGATCTACACGCTCGGTTCCAATGTCGCGTTGGTGGGTTCCGGAAAGTGGTGGAACGCCTCGGTGGGCGGCACGATTTACCAGAACATGAATCCGTTCAGCACCGACAGCGGCCTGCCATACCGGCAACTGCCTTACGCGAATTTCAGCATGGATATACCGCTGTCGAACTGGCTTGAGGCCGGGGTGGACAGCGAAGCGGCGGCGTTTCGCAAGACCGGTTATGTTGAAGGTCAGCGCGAGGATATCTATCCCTGGCTTGCCGCCGATTTCGGCAGCGCCGCCTGGTTCGTGCGGCCCAAACTGGCTTGGCGTTACACGTCATACCAGCTTGGCAGCGGTCGTCAGGATTACGGTTACTACGGCCTGCTCGGTGGCGGCACTTCCACGCCATTTACCGATGCCTCGCCCAGCCGCTCCTTACCCATCGTCAGCCTGGACAGCGGGCTGGTTTTCGACCGCAAGGCCTCGTTGTTTGGCAACAGCTACACACAAACACTGGAACCTCGGCTCTATTACCTCTACGTGCCATATCGCAATCAGAACAACCTGCCGTTGTTCAACACCAATGCAATGACGTTCGACTACTGGCAGCTGTTCTCGCCGAACCGCTTCTCCGGTGCCGACCGCCAGATGGATGCGAACAACCTCACCGCGGCGGTGACCACCCGCCTGCTCGACGAGAGCGGTGTGGAGCGCTTGTCGGCCAGCATCGGCCAGATCCAGTATTTCAGTCCGCAACGGGTGCAGCTGCCCTACGGTCAGAACAGCGTGGTACCACCCACTGACTGGACCCGCTCCGACTATGTGGCCCAGCTGGATGTGCGCCTGAACGACCGTTGGCGCCTCGCCAGCGCATACCAGTGGAGTCCCAACACCCGCCGCACCGACATGGGCATGCTGGAGCTGCAGCGGCGGATCGGCACGGACGGCGTCTTCAACTTGTCCTACCGCTACCGAATCGGACTGCTGGAACAATACAACGCATCCGTGGTCTATCCGGTATCCGAGCGCTGGCGACTGGTGGGTTCGTGGACTTATTCGGTAAAGGACCGCCAGAGCGTCGATGCACTGGCCGGCGTGGAATATGACAGTTGCTGTGTCGCCCTGCGACTGGTCGGTCGCAGCTACGTCAATCAGGCCTACTACGGGCCCACACCGGCCACGGGACTCAACCGTCGGGACAACGCGGTCATGTTCGAAATGGTGTTCAAGGGTCTGGGCTCCACCGGTGGCCAGATCGAGCCCCTGCTGCGCCGTGATATTCTCGGCTATCAATAAACATACTCGCTGCGGCGACCAGGCTTTTTACTGATGAAGCAAACCCTCGCATCCCTGCTACTCGCATTCGCGATCATGCTGCCCGCTCACGCCCAGTTGCTGACCTCGGCCGCTCCGGCCAGCCAGCCGCTGGACCGGATCGTGGCGGTGGTCAACGACAATGTGATCCTGCAGAGCCAGTTGAACGAAGCGGTGGCCTCGGTACAGCAGCAGTACGCCGGCCACACCGAGCAGCTGCCGCCCATGAACGTGCTGCAGCAGCAGGTACTCAACCGGCTGGTACTGATGCGCCTGCAAGTCCAGAAGGCGCAAGATCAGGGTATCCGTGTCTCCAGCGCCGACATTGATCAGGCGGTTCAGGGCGTGGCACAGCAGAACAATCTCACCCCTGAACAGTTGCGTGCAGAGGTCGAGCGCAGCGGCAGCAGTTTTGCCGCGTTCCGCGAGCAGCTCGGCGACCAGATCACCGTGCAGCGTCTGCACCAAAGCGTGGTGCAGGACTCCGTGTCGGTGACCGACAGCGAAATCGACAACCTGCTCAGCAGCCCGACCTACAAAGCCGGCGAAGTGCATCTGGCACACATCCAGATCAGCATCCCCGCCGGCGGTGATGCCGCGGCTATCCAGACCGCCCAAGCCAAGGCCGAAGCGGCGCTGGCCGCGATCAAGGGCGGCATGGACTTCAACGCTGCCGCGATCCGCTATTCGGACGCTTCAGACGCACTGGATGGCGGCGACCTCGGCTGGCGCCGGATGGATGAGATTCCGCCGGCATTTGCCGACACGATTGCCACCATGAAGGCCGGCGAAGTCAGTCCAGCCCTGCGTGGGCCGACCGGCTTCCACATTCTCAAGCTGATGGGTCAGCGCGAGAACAACCGCACGATGGTCACCGAACTGCATGCCCGGCAGATCCTGATTCGCCCGAGCGAGTTGGTGACCCCGGAGCAGGCTGAACAGAAAGCACGTGACCTGTATCACCGCATCGTCGACAAGCACGAAGACTTCGCCACGCTGGCCAAGGAGTACTCAAAGGACGACACCTCGGCCAACGTCGGCGGCGACATGGGCTGGTTCCGGCAGGACGCCTGGGGCAAGACCATCGCAACCCAGCTCGCCCAGCTGAAGGACAACGAGATATCCAAGCCCTTCCAGAGCGAGGCCGGCTGGCACATTCTGCAGCGGCTGGGTGAACGCCAGTCTGACCAGACCGTGCAGATCGCTCGTGACCAGGCGCGCCAAGCCATTGGCACGCGCAAGTCCGAACAGGTTTATGACGATTATCTGCGTGACCTGCGTTCCAACGCCTACATCAACATCCTGGTACCCGAGCTGCGCAGCGCAGACGACCAGGCTGCCGCCAAGTCGCCGTAAGCGACTTTGGACGCTACGCGGCTGCCCCGGCTTGCCATTACTGCCGGAGAGCCGGCGGGCATCGGCCCCGAACTGCTGATCCGGCTGGCAGCGACTTCGCTGCCAGCCAACTTCATCGCCATCACTGACCGCGCGTTACTGCAACGCGCGGCCTTGCGCTGCTCGTCAGCCATCACGCTGATTGACGATGATGGTTCGGACATCCACGAGCGAACGCCGGGCACGCTGCGCGTGCGCCACACGCCGCTGGGCGTTGCGGAAATTCCCGGCCAACCTGATGCACGCAATGCCGGCCACGTACTCGCCACACTGGCCGAAGCGGCCGATGGCTGCATGAGCGGACGTTACGACGCCCTGGTCACCGCGCCGCTGCAGAAAGCATCCATCAACGATGCAGGCATTCCTTTCAGTGGGCATACCGAGTTCTTTGCCGAACGCGCGCACGCCGACGTGGTGATGATGCTGGCCAGTCCCGAGCTGCGCGTGGCACTGGTGACTACTCATCTGCCGCTGGCCGCCGTATCCGCCGCGATCACACCCGCCAGCCTGACTCGAACGTTACGCATCGTGCACGCCGAACTGCGCAGCAAATTCGGGGTGAGTGAACCACGCATCGCCGTGCTTGGCCTGAACCCGCACGCCGGCGAAGGCGGCCATCTTGGCCACGAAGAGATCGACACCTTGATTCCCGTGCTGGAAGCGCTGCGCGGCCAAGGCATGCAGCTGCTCGGGCCGCTGCCGGCCGACACCGCCTTTGTGCCGGCCCAACGCCAGCATTACGATGCCGTCGTTGCGATGTATCACGATCAGGCACTGCCGGTACTCAAGAGCGAAGCGTTCGACCGCACGGTAAACCTCACACTTGGCCTTCCCTTCATTCGCACCTCGGTCGATCACGGTACCGCGCTGGATCTTGCCGGCACCGGCAAGGCCGATCCATCCAGCCTGATTGCCGCCACGAAGATGGCATTGGAGCTCGTGGCGCGCAGCGCAACACGTCGCTCTTCTCCCCCTCGGGGAGACGAGCGAGGCGAGGGGCCACTGATTCCGGAAACATCGATCAAATGAACGCCCGCCCCAAGAAAAGCTTTGGCCAGCACTTCCTGCATGACCGCCGCTACATCGATAGCATCGTCAGCTCGATAAGGCCGCGAACGGAAGATTTCATGGTCGAGATCGGGCCGGGCGAAGGTGCCTTGACCCTGCCGCTGCTCGCCGCCGCCGGCAAACTTACGGCGATCGAACTGGACACCGACCTGATCCCCGGCTTGCAGGCGCGTGCGGCCAGCGTGGGTGAACTGCACATCGTTCACGCCGACGTGCTTAACGTCGATTTCAGTGCCATGGCGCACAGCCATGGCGTGCCGCGGCTGCGCATCGCCGGCAATCTGCCCTACTACATCTCCAGCCCGATCCTGTTTCACTGCGTCGAACATGCCGCGGCCATCCAGGACATGCACTTCATGCTGCAAAAGGAAGTGGTCGACCGCATGGCTGCCGCGCCCGGCAGCAAGACGTATGGACGGCTGTCCGTGATGCTGCAACTGGCGTGTCGGGTGGAACCTCTTTTCGAAGTGCCGCCCGAAGCCTTCCGCCCGCCACCCAAGGTCGACTCGGCAGTGGTTCGGCTGCTGCCACTGGCGCCGGAAGAATTGCACGACGCGAAACCCGAGGACGTCTACAGCGTGGTCAAGGCCGCGTTCGGACAGCGCCGCAAGACCCTCTCCAACGCATTGGGTCAGTTGCTCGACGCCGACGCTATCCGTCGCGCCGACGTGGACCCGCGTGCGCGCGCCGAGACACTGTCGCCAGCGGATTTCGTACGACTGGCCAAGGTCTACAGCGAACGTTGATTCAACGCGTGCGATGCAACGCCACCCAATCATGGCGGCAGGCCGTACAATCGCAACATGACTGAAAAGCCTTCCTACACGATCGATGTGCAGGTCCAGACCCGCTTCGTTCCGGACCAGTCGAAACCGGGTGACAATCGCTACGTTTTCGCCTACACCATCACGCTGCGCAATGCGGGCGCCATGCCTGCGCGCCTGCTCGCCCGACGCTGGATGATCACCGATTCCAACGGCAAGGTTGAGGAAGTCAGCGGTGAAGGCGTCGTGGGCGAACAGCCCTGGATGCGTCCGGGCGAGGATTTCGAATACACCTCCGGCGCCGTTCTGGAAACGTCAGTCGGCACCATGGGCGGCAGCTACCTGATGCTGGCGGACGACGGTACGGAATTCGACGCCCCTATTCCGACTTTCACGCTATCCATCCCGCGTACGCTGCATTGAAGGCCTGGCACTGACATGGCTACGTACGCAATCGGTGACGTGCAGGGCTGCTATCCGGAATTGCAACGTTTGCTGGAAAAACTGCGCTTCGATCCAGCGCAGGACCAACTGTGGTTCTGTGGTGACCTGGTCAATCGCGGTGGCCAGTCGCTGGACACCCTGCGACTGATCCACAGCCTGCGCGAATCCACCACCATCACCCTTGGCAACCACGACCTCAGCCTGCTGGCCATTGCCCAGCGCAAGCCCGATGCGCAGGCACGGGTGAATCCGGAATTGCGCGAAGTATTGTTCGCCGAAGATGCCCCCGTGCTGTTCGAATGGCTGCGTTCGCAAAAGCTGGTGCACCACGACGAGCAACTCAACTGGACCATGGTGCATGCCGGGCTGGCGCCGATGTGGACGTTGCGTCAGGCGCTGCGCGCTGCGCAGGATGTCGAGCGTGAGCTATCCAGCCCGCGACACCCGCGCCTGTTGCGCAACCTGTTCGGCAATCGTCCGGCCGTGTGGTCGGCGCGGCTGCAGGGCCTGGACCGCCTGCGCGCCACGATCAACACCACGACGCGCATGCGCTACTGCGATGTCAATGGCCGCATCGACTTCGATGCCAAGGGCGTTCCAGGTACGCAGAAGCCGGGGCTGTATCCGTGGTTCTCGGTGCCCGGCATGCGCCGGCGCGACACCCGCATTGTCAGCGGCCACTGGTCGGCGCTGGGTCGCTTTGCCGGACTGGGTGTGTACGCCATCGATACCGGCTGCGTCTGGGGCGGACAACTCACCGCGCTGCAACTGGACGAGGGTGAACCGCGTTACATCACCGTCGACGCCGAGCCGCACCGCAAACGCCCACCGGGCGGCGAGGACTGAGCTACTCCACGCCAAAAAAAACCCCGCCGAGGCGGGGTTTTTCATGCGCTGCACACACGACTCAGGCGAGCTGGCCGTGGCAGTGCTTGTACTTCTTGCCGGAACCGCAAGGGCATAGCTCGTTGCGACCGACCTTGGGGCCGTCATGTTGCGCCTGCGATTGCGCCAGACGCATGCCGGCACCCACGGCCGACGCATCGACCGGCTCGCCACCGCCAAAAGCACCAGCCGGCGGCGCACCGCCACCCGACGCCAGCATCTGTTGCTGCAAACGATCAGCGAGGCGTTGCTGCTCCGCTTCCATGGCCACCACTTCTTCTTCGCTGCGAATGCGGATGCGTGCCAGCATCTGGGTCACTTCGGACTTGATGCGATCGAGCATGCCCGAGAACAACTTGAACGATTCGCGCTTGAACGCCTGTTTCGGGTCCTGCTGCGCATAACCGACCAGATTGATGCCCTGGCGCAGGTAATCCATGCTGGCCAGGTGATCCTTCCAGGCATTGTCGACCACCGTCAGCATGACGTGCTTCTCAAGCTGACGCATGGTCTCAGCCCCGATCTGCGCCTCCTTCGCGGCAAACAGTTCGTTGACTGCGCCCTGCACGTGCTCGAGGATCATCTTCGCGTCGATTTCATGCTGCTGCTCGATCCACGTCTTCAGGTCGAGCGACAGACCGATTTCGCTTTCAAGCTCGCGATCCAGCCCGGCCAGGTCCCACTGTTCGTCGATGCTGTCGTCAGGCACATAGGCGCGCACCATGGACTGCACCACGTCCTCGCGGATGTCCGCCACGGTTGCGTGCACCTCTTCACCGTCGAGCAGTTCATCACGCTGGCGATAGATCACCTTGCGCTGGTCGTTGGCGACGTCGTCGAATTCCAGCAGATGTTTGCGGATGTCGAAGTTGTGCTGCTCGACCTTGCGCTGGGCCTTTTCGATCTGCCGGCTGATCATGCGATCTTCCAACGCGTCGTCGTCCTTCATGCCGAAGCGCTTCATCCAGCGCACCAGCCCCTCGCCACCGAAAATACGCAGCAGGTTGTCTTCCAGCGACAGGTAGAAACGCGAGGAACCCGGATCGCCCTGACGGCCGGAACGGCCACGCAACTGGTTGTCGATACGGCGCGACTCGTGGCGCTCGGTACCGATGATGTGCAAGCCGCCGGCCGCGAGCACCTGCTCGTGCAACTTCTTCCACTCGGCCTTGGCACGCGCGCGATCGACTTCGCTGGCGCCTTCCGGCAGCGCAGCAAGCGCGGCTTCGAGGCTGCCGCCCAGTACGATGTCGGTACCGCGACCAGCCATGTTGGTGGCAATGGTGACCTGTCCGGGCGCACCAGCCTGGGCGACGATGTGCGCTTCGCGCTCATGCTGCTTGGCGTTCAGCACTTCATGTGTCACACCGGCCTTGTTGAGCAGACCGGAGAGCAGCTCGGATACCTCGATCGACGTAGTACCGACCAGCACTGGCTGGCCGCGTTTGTGGCAGTCCTTGATGTCCTCGATCACCGAGTTGTACTTCGGCGTCTGCGACAGGAAGATCATGTCCGGGTTGTCCTTGCGGATCATCGGCTTGTGGGTGGGAATCACCACCACCTCCAGACCGTAGATGCTCTGGAATTCGAACGCTTCCGTGTCAGCTGTGCCGGTCATGCCGGCCAGCTTCTTGTACATGCGGAACAGGTTTTGAAACGTCACCGTGGCCAGCGTCTGGTTCTCGCGCTGGATCGGCACGCCTTCCTTCGCCTCGACCGCCTGGTGCAGTCCATCGGACCAGCGCCGACCGGCCAGCGTGCGACCGGTGAATTCGTCGACGATGATGACCTCGCCGTCGCGGACGATGTAGTCCACGTCACGCTGGTAGATGCCATTGGCACGCAATGCCGCATTGAGGTGATGGACGACACCGAGATTCTTGGAGTCGTACAGGCCGCTGTCCTCGTCGATCACGCCGGCGGCGCGCAGCAATTCGTCAGCGTGCTGCATGCCCGCCTCGGACAGATGCACCTGTTTCTGTTTCTCGTCGACCCAGTAGTCGCCTTCGCTGTCTTCCTCAGCCTGCCGAATCATCCGCGGCACGATCTTGTTGACTGCCAGATACATGTCCGGCGAGTCCTCGGCGGGACCGGAAATGATCAACGGCGTGCGCGCCTCGTCGATCAGGATCGAGTCGACCTCGTCGACGATGGCGTAATGCAGGCCGCGCTGGTAGCGCTGTTCCTTGCTGAGCGCCATGTTGTCGCGCAGATAATCGAAACCGAATTCGTTGTTGGTGCCGTAGGTGATGTCAGCCGCATACGCCGCATGCTTGTCGGCGTGGTCCATGCCCGGGTACACCACATCGACCTGCAGGCCGAGGAAGTTGTAGAGCTTGCCCATCTGCGCCGAGTCGCGGCGTGCCAGATAGTCGTTCACGGTAACCACGTGCACGCCCTTGTCGGCCAGCGCATTGAGGTAGACCGGCAGCGTACCGACCAGGGTCTTGCCCTCACCGGTGCGCATTTCGGCGATCTTGCCCTGATGCAGCACGATGCCGCCGATCATCTGCACGTCGTAATGACGCATGCCGAGAGTACGCTTGGCCGCCTCGCGAACAACAGCGAAAGCCTCAGGCAGAAGCTTGTCCAGCGATTCACCTGCCGCGACGCGCTGCTTGAACTCGTCGGTCTTGCCCCGCAACGCGTCGTCACCCAACTTTTCGAATTCGGGCTCCAGCGCGTTGATGCGACTGACGGTCTTGGACATTTGGCGCAATACGCGCTCGTTGCGGCTACCAAACAGGCTCGTAAGGGCACGGTTGAACATCGAATTTCCGGATTGGAGAATTGGAACGCCCACATCAGGTGCAGGCCAATCGGACATGTTACTACATGCCCACTTGGCACCGTCCGTCAGGCCGGGCTGGCAGGGGCGTTTGCGCTGGCACCGCGCCTCGCCCGCCATCCTGAATGGCGCCGACTGGCGCGCGATTCAAGGGATGGCCGTTGCTTGATGGTTTCAGCGGTGATTGCGCACGAAGGCCAGCGGATTGATCACGCGGCCGTCATACCAGACCTCGAAATGCACGTGCGAGCCGGTCGACCGGCCGGTGGAACCGGCCTTGGCGATCACGTCACCCACCTGCACGTGCTGACCCGGCCGTACCACCAGTGCACTGTTGTGCGCGTAACGGGTCATGTAGCCGTTTCCATGGTCGATTTCGACCACGTTGCCATAGCCATGACGAACACCGGCAAACGTCACCATGCCCTCAGCCACCGTATGCACGGATGTTCCGTAGGGTGTCGAGATATCCAACCCGGTATGCCGGGCGGAACGGCCGTCGAACGGATCGGCGCGCACGCCGAAATACGACGAGATATAGCCGGGTACCGGCATCCCGGTGGGTTTCAGGTTGGATTCGATGCGTGCGTCCAGCAACAAGCTCTGCAGTGCGGACAACTGCGCCTGCTGGCTGTCAAACTGCCGCGCCAGCTGTTCGATGCTGTCGTCCAGCGCTGGCGGCAGCGCGTAGGCAGATCCACTGGCGTCCTCGACGCCACCTAGCGCAGGCTGCTGATCGAAGTTGAACTCGCCAGCATCCAGCTTGCCGACCTGAGCCAGCCGTTCGCCCAGGGCGTTCAGCCGGGTTGACTGCGCCTGCAACTGACCCAGCTTGACTGCCAGCGCATCCATGCCACGCCGCGCCTCATCGCGCACGCCACTCAACGCGGACTTTTGCTGACCGATTTCCTGCTGCAACGAGCGAATGTCAGCCAGCGAACGATCCCGCGGACTGGCGACCAGCAAGGCCAGCGCAACGCCTGCGCCCATGCAGCCAAGCACGGCCAGCGACAAGAGCGAAACCAGCTTCCAGCGCAGGCGACGATCCGCCAGATCAAGGGTTTTCGGCAATTTCCTGGCACGTGATACGAGTATGATTTGCATGTCTTTCCAAGATCGATTTCCGGCACCATGCAACGCGTGACCCCGGCCACTTCCCGCCGCAGCAACAACGGACCGAAGTCCCTTGCCGATTGCGGCTCCTTCGCGACGCTGGCCCGCAAGGCTGCGTCACTGGAAGCGCTGGATCGCGCCTTGCGCCAGACGTTGCCATCGCCATTGCGCGAGCAGGTGAGATTCGCCAACCTGCGCAACGACCGCCTCGTCTTTCTGGCGTCTTCACCGGGCTGGGCATCGCGTCTGCGCTTGATGCAGACACAGATCCTTGCCGCCGCACATGCCATCGGCACACACGCCAGTTCAGTCACCGTGAAAGTAGTTCCCCCAACACCGGCCGCCACACCGCCGGATCGATCGAAACCGCTCTCGCTTGCCGCTGCCGCCCACCTGGTGGCGGCCGCCGCGTCATTCACAGACCCCGAATTGCGGGCACTGTTCCTTGAGCTGGCGTCCCTCGCCGAAACCGCTGATTCCCCTGTCTCCGAAACGAGCTGAAGTCGACACCCGCCGATTCGGTGACGGGTTTTATAGCATGTCGTTTGTTAAGAGATGAACCCCGACCTTCCGGAACGTGAAGTCGGCCGCCTTCAGAACAGGCTTCCCATCACGAAAACGGCCGTGTCTCGCGACACGGCCGTTTTTGATTTGTCCCGAACAGAGGTTTGGAACCTCAGATGGCCTGCGCAGGATGCGCATACGAGATCGGCGAAGTCGCCGGATCGTCGTGGTAGCTGACTTCTTCCCACGACGAGGCATCGGCCATCAGTGTACGCAACAGCTTGTTGTTCAGCTCATGACCGGACTTGTGCGCATGATAGGCACCAATCAGGCTGTGACCAAGCAGGTAAAGGTCACCGATGGCGTCCAGAATCTTGTGTTTGACGAATTCGTCCTCGTAGCGCAGGCCGTCTTCGTTGAGTACGCGGTAGTCATCCAGCACCACGGCGTTGTCCATCGAGCCACCCAATGCCAGGTTGCGCTCACGCAACATTTCGATGTCGCGCATGAAGCCGAACGTACGCGCCCGGCTCACTTCCTTGACGAAGGACGTGGTGGAGAAATCGATCTCGGCGCGCGAGGTGCGCGGGCTGATGATCGGGTGGTTGAAGTCGATCGAGAAGCCTACCTTGAACCCCTCGAACGGCTCGAAGCTGGCCCATTTGTCGCCTTCCTGCACCTTCACCGGCTTCTTGATCCGAATGAAACGCTTGGCCGCGTTCTGCTCTTCGATACCGGCAGACTGCAGCAGGAACACGAACGGACCGGCACTGCCATCCATGATCGGCACTTCCGGCGCGGACAGGTCGACGTAAGCGTTGTCGATGCCCAAGCCAGCCATCGCCGAGAGCAGGTGCTCAACCGTGGACACGCGGGCATCACCGTTGACCAGGGTGGTCGACAGCCGGGTATCACCGACATTGTCTTCACGCGCACGGATGTCCACCGGCGGATCGAGGTCGGTTCGTCGGAAAACGATGCCGGTATTTGGCGCCGCAGGCCGCAAGGTCATGTACACCTTGTCGCCGGTGTGCAGGCCGACACCGGTCGCCCGGATGATATTTTTGAGCGTACGCTGCTTGATCATTTTTGTTGGTACCTGTGTAGGCAGCAGCCAATCAGGAGCGGATGCTAACACAGTTTTAACCTGTGATAAAAGCAAACCGTACCGTACAGTCTGATTAAGCCTGATGGGCTTTCTGCCCTGAGGCCAGGAGCAAACACCCCCTTTCCCTTTTGCAACGATGCAGCGACGCGATGCCCCATACCTGGGACGGGAATCCGGTACGGGACATCGAGCCTGCCATCACGACAAAACTTTGATGGCTGGCCACGCGCCATCCTGGTGCGCAGCACTACCTGGCGACATGACGGTGAACGACCCGCACGGCAGCAAAACCTTGCTACTAGCCTGCGGACCTTGCCTGGCGATCGCGCCGCCCACCTGTCGGGCGATACGCAACCAACCCGACAATGACCGGCCCAGCGCACGTTCGTTCACTACTTTCGCGCCTTCCACTGACTTGCACAATCTGTCAGAAGTCCGTCGTTGGAAAGTCAGCCTGCGGGAGCTTCTCCGTTTCAGTCCGCCTGTCGACGCAGGAACGCCGGGATATCCAGGTAGTCAAAGCCCGGTTCGGCGTGCTTCGCCGGTGGCGCCGACTCGGTCCGACCCTGGTTGGCGTGCACCACGTCCGGCTGGGCGTAGTCGACCACTTCGTTGCCGGTGCCGGTACGCAGCACCACCGGACGCGGGCGCATCTGCACCTGCTGGGTGGTTTCCACGATGCGGATTGGCGGCTGCTGGCGCGAGGCGATGGCGCGGTTGAGGCCGGTGGCGACCACGGTGACGCGCACGTCGTCCTTCATCTCGGGGTCGAGCGAGGTACCGATCACCACGGTGGCGTCTTCGCTGGCGAAGTCGTGGATGATCCGACCGATCTCGTCGAATTCCCGCATGGTCAGGTTCGGACCCGCCGTGACATTGACCAGAATGCCGCAAGCGCCGTTGAGGTTGACGTCTTCCAGCAGCGGGTTCTTGATCGCCGCCTCGGCCGCGGCCTGGGCACGATCATCGCCACGGGCGGTGCCCGAGCCCATCATCGCCAGGCCCATTTCGGACATCACGGTACGCACGTCGGCGAAGTCGACGTTGATCAGGCCTGGGGCGGTGATCAGGTCGGCAATGCCCTGCACGGCGCCCTGCAGCACGTCATTGGCGGCCTTGAACGCGTTGAGCAAGGTGACTTCGCGGCCAAGTACGCTGAGCAGTTTCTCGTTCGGTACGGTGATCAGCGAGTCGACATGCTGGGACAAGTCTTCGATGCCCTTCAGCGCAACCTGCATGCGACGACGGCCTTCGAACGGGAACGGCTTGGTCACCACCGCCACGGTGAGGATGCCCTTCTCCTTGGCCAGCTGTGCCACCACCGGTGCCGCACCGGTACCGGTGCCGCCACCCATGCCGGCGGTGATGAACACCATGTCGGCACCTTCCAGCATCGCCTCGATCCGTTCACGGTCCTCCAGTGCGGCCTGACGGCCGACCTCGGGGTTCGCGCCGGCGCCGAGACCCTTGGTCACGTTGCCACCGAGTTGCAGGTGGGTTCGCGAGCCGCAGCTGGTCATTGCCTGGGCGTCGGTGTTGGCGACGACGAATTCCACGCCTTCGATGTGAGAGTTCAACATGTGTGCCACGGCATTGCCGCCGCCGCCGCCCACGCCGATCACCTTGATGACTGCATTAGGTGCGAGTTTTTCGATCAGTTCAAACATTTCCCGTCCTCCGTAGAGTTGTTGTCGTTTTAACCATGGGTGACGACTCCTGTCGGTCCATGGTGATGGGTGGAATCCCTCCACCCGGGATGACGCTTCCTGCGTCATCCGAAACCTTTTGCTCAAAAATTCCGGGTCAGCCAGCCGCGCACTTTGCCGACCAGCCCACCGACGCTGCCGCCCACCTGTCCGCCTACCCGCATGCCGCCAGCGCGTGCGCCGTGCAGCAGCAGGCCCACGCCGGTGGCATGCAGCGGACTGGAGACGACGTCGCCGAGCCCATCAATTTGTTGCGGCACGCCGATGCGCACCATCTTGTGGAAAATTTCCTCGGCCAGTTCCAGCGCGCCTTCCATCTTTGAAGCGCCACCGGTCAGCACCACGCCGGCCGCCACCAGGCTCTCGTAGCCGGAGCGGCGCAACTGGTCCTGCACCATCTCGAAAATCTCCTCGTAGCGCGCCTGTACGCTCTGCGCCAGCGACTGCCGGGCGAGCCGACGTGGCGGGCGATCGCCGACGCTGGGCACCTGGATGGTTTCCTCCGCATGCGCCAGACCGGTCTGCGCGCAGGCGTACTTGATCTTGATTTCCTCGGCATGCGCGGTGGGCGTGTGCACGCCGTAGGCAATGTCGCTGGTGACCTGATCGCCACCGACCGGCAGCGAGGCGGTATAGCGGATCGAACCCTGGGTGTAGATCGCGATGTCGGTGGTGCCGGCGCCGATGTCGACCAGGCACACGCCCAGTTCGCGCTCGTCGTCAGTCAGCACCGCCTTGGCACTGGCCAGCGCGGACGGCACCAGTTCGTCCACGGTCAAGCCGCAGCGCTGGATGCACTTGGTGATGTTCTGCACGGCCGCCGCCGCGCCGGTGACCAGATGCACGTTCGCTTCCAGCCGCACGCCGCTCATGCCGACCGGATGGCGAATGCCATCCTGGCCGTCGATACGGTATTCCTGCGACTCCTTGTAGAGCACCTTGCGATCAGCTGGAATCGCCACCGCGCTGGCCGCTTCCAGCACTTGTTCCAGATCGGCGGCGGTGACCTCGCGGTCGCGGATGGCCGCGTTGCCGTGCGAGTTGCGGGTTTCCAGATGACTGCCGGAAATCGATGCGTAGACCGAGCGGATGTCACAACCAGCCATCAGCTCGGCTTCTTCCACCGCGCGCTGGATCGAATGCACGGTGGATTCAATGTCGACCACCGAGCCGCGCTTCATGCCGCGCGATACATGGGTGCCGATACCGATCACGGTGATCGGCTCGCCCGGCTCGTACTCGCCGACAATCGCCACCACTTTCGAGGTGCCAATATCGAGACCGACGACCAGCTGCTTGTCGTTGCGCGGCTTCATAGGGAAATGCTCATGTGCGAGGCGAACCTCCAGCGTTGACGGCGGCCGCTTGCGGCCAGCGCACGGCGAATCCATTGGTGTAGCGAAGATCGGCGTAGGCGAAACCATCGGCGTGCCCGGCGATCAGCTGCGGATACACCTCGAGGAAACGGCGCAGACGGCGGCCAGCTTCTTCGCGATCACCGATCACGATTTGCGCACCACTGCGGGTAGTGATGCTCCAGCTACCGCGTTCGGTCAGCGCCACGCCGCTGATCTGCAGGTGCGTGCCGGCGAAGGCCTTCTGCGTATCGGCGTAGAAACTGACTACTTCGGCCAGCCGCGCGTCCGGGCCATGCAATCCCGGCAGCTCGCCGAGGTTGTCCATGCCGGGCGCATCGAATACCAGCCCTTGCCGACTGATCAACTGCTTGTCGTTCCAGCGCGCGAACGGCTGGCGCTCATAGATACGCAACTGCAAAGTGTCCGGCCAGCGCTTGCGCGCCTCGACCGACTCCACCCACGGCAGCGCTGCCACGGCTTTCTGCACACCCTCCAGATCCAGCGCAAAGAAGCCCTTGCCCAAGCGCGGACCCACGGCGGCGCGGATGTCGCTTTCGCTGACATGCTTGAATTCAGCCTGCACAGTCAATTGCGTCACCGGCCAGCGATCCGCGGCGAACCAGCCGCGCAACAGGCCAACGATCGGCAGCGCCACAAGGACCATGGCCAGACACCAGGCAGCGAGGCGGACGGCTCCCTTCACAAGCCCTCCCGAAAACTGGTTTCCAGCACGCGCCAGCACAGTTCCTGATAGTCGATGCCTTCTACCGCGGCGGCCTTCGGCACCAACGAGTGCGAGGTCATGCCCGGGGCGGTGTTCACTTCCAGCAGCCAGTTGCGGCCGGCGCGATCACGCATCACGTCGACCCGGCCCCAACCGGCACAACCGAGCGCGTCGAACGCCTGCAACGCCAGCACACGCAACTCCGCTTCCGCCTCGCCCTCCTGGCCGGGGCACAGATACAAGGTGTCTTCGGCGATGTACTTGGCGTTGTAGTCGTAGAACGCGCCCTTCGGCACAATGTGGATCGACGGCAGCACCTGCCGACCAAGGATGGCGACGGTGAGCTCATCGCCTTCAATCAGGGTTTCCATCAGCAGGTCACCCGGATATTTCGCTGCCAACTCCACGGCCTGTTCCAGCTGCGAAGCATCGAACACGCGGGTGACACCCACGCTGGAACCTTCACAGGCCGGCTTCACGATCAACGGAAAGCCCACCTGACGCGCTGCCGCATGCACGTCGGCGCCACGCGGCAACGCCACGAACTTCGGCGTGGGCAGACCGAGCGACTGCCACACGCGCTTGGAGCGGGTCTTGTCCATCGACAGCGCCGAGCCGAGCACGCCTGAACCGGTGTAGGGCACGTGCAGCGATTCCAGCGCGCCCTGCAGCACGCCATCCTCACCACCGCCATGCTGGCCGTGCAGAATGTTGAACACGCGCGCGAAGTGGCCGGCGCGCAGCGCATCGAGCAACGCCGGAATGCCATCGATGGCCTGCGCGTCGATGCCGCGCGCCCGCAACGCTTCGAGCACATTGCGACCGGAGTCCAGCGACACTTCACGTTCAGCCGAACTGCCACCCATCACCACGGCGACGCGGCCGAACTGGGCGGCATCGGTGATTCTGGCCATGCTGGGGTTCGCGCTCACTTGTGTGTCCTCAGGTTACCCAGCTGGGCCAGTTCCACCGCTGCGGCGCCGATGTCACCGGCACCGAGCAGCATCAACAAATCGCCGTCGCGCAGCAGCGCCGGCAGGCTGTCTTTCAGATCACGCGGATGTTCGACCAGCACTGGATCGACCTTGCCGCGCGCACGCACGGCACGCGCCAGCGCGCGTCCGTCGGCACCGGCGATCGGCGCTTCGCCCGCGGGATACACGTCGGTCAACACCAGCACGTCGGCTTCAGCCAATACGTTGGCAAAGTCATCCAGCAGATCGCGAGTGCGGCTGTAGCGGTGTGGCTGGAAACCCACCACCAGACGACGCTCCGGCCAGCCGCCGCGGGCGGCAGCAAACACGGCAGCAAGTTCGCGCGGGTGATGGCCGTAGTCGTCGATCAGCAACACACTGCCGTGGTCCAGCGCGAGTTCACCGCGCCGATGGAAACGACGACCCACGCCCTCGAAGTTCTCCAGTGCACGCGCCAGCGCAGCAGCCTCAACGCCGAGCTGCCAGCCGATGGCTGCCGCCGCCAACGCATTCAGCACATTGTGCCGACCCGGCAGATTGAGCTTCACCGGCAGTAGTTCGTCGCGCCCAGGCAGCTGCAGATCGAAATGCATCTCGAAGCCGTGCTGGCTCACGTTGAGCGCGCGCACATCGGCGTCCACCGTGTCGATGCCGTAAGTCATCACCCGGCGTGTGGTCGACTTGGCCAACACCGCCACTTCCGCATCATCAACGCACAGCACGGCCAGGCCATAGAACGGCAACCGGTGCAGGAAGTCGGCGAAGGCTTTTTTCACCTCGGCAAAATCGCCGTGGTAGTTCTCCAGATGATCGGCGTCGATATTGGTGACCGCCGCGATCACCGGCGACAGCAGCAGGAACGAGCCATCGGATTCGTCGGCCTCGGCAACCAGATACTGGCCGGTGCCCAGCCGCGCATTCGCACCGGCGGCGTTGAGCTGACCGCCGATCACGAAGGTCGGGTCGTAACCCGCTTCGGCCAGCACGCTGGCGGTGAGACTGGTCGTGGTGGTCTTGCCGTGGGTGCCGGCAATCGCCACGCCGCGGCGGAAGCGCATCAGTTCGCCCAGCATCTCCGCACGCGGAATCACCGGAATGCGCGCCTCGCGGGCAGCGACCAGCTCGGGGTTGTCCTGCCTGATTGCGCTGGACGTCACCACCACGTCGGCGTCGCCGATGTTCTCCACCGCATGGCCGACGTGCACGGTGATGCCCAGCTTCTGCAGCCGCTGTGCGGTCGGCGAATTTGCCCGGTCGGAACCGGACACGGCATGGCCCAGATTGTGCAGTACCTCGGCGATGCCACTCATGCCGACGCCGCCGATTCCGATGAAGTGAACCCGACGGAAGGTGCTCATCGGATCTTCATGCGAGTGCAATCGACGCGGCGTCATGCGGCGACCTCCAGGCAAGCCTGCGCAATCACATTCGCGGCATCCGGCTTGGCCAGCGTGCGCGCGGCCTCGGCCATGGCCAGCAAGCGCTCGCGATCACCCAGCAGCGACTCCAGCCGCTGCGACAAAATCTGTATGTCCAGCTCACTCTCCTGCATCAGTTCAGCCGCGCCCACGGCCACCATGACTTCGGCATTGCGCGTCTGGTGGTCGTCTACTGCATGCGGAAACGGCACCAGCACGGAGCCCAGTCCCACCGCAGCCAGCTCGGCGAGGGTCAACGCACCCGCGCGGCACACGGCAAGGTCAGCCCACCCGTAAGTTGCCGCCATGTCGTCAATGAATGAAACCACCTCGGCTTGCACGCCGGCTTTCTCATAGGCGGCACGCGCCTCGTCCAATCCGCGAGTGCCGCACTGGTGCAGCACGTCAGGACGTTGTTCCGCCGGCAGCAGCGCCAGCGCCTGCGGCAGCGCGAGGTTCAGCGCACGCGCGCCCAGGCTGCCGCCCAGTACCAGCAAGCGCGGCTTGCCATCACGGCCCGTCATGCGCTGCGCCGGCGGCGGCAGCGCTGCGATCGCATCACGCACCGGATTGCCAACCCATTCGGCGTGCGGCAGGGCATCGGCAAAACCCGCCAGCACGCGCTGTGCCAGGCCGGCGAGTTTGCGATTGGTGAATCCAGCTACGCGGTTCTGCTCATGCACCAGCAGCGGTCGACGCAACAACCATGCAGCCACGCCACCGGGGCCGGCGACATAGCCACCCATCGACAACACGCTGCGCGGATTCACCTGGCGCAACACGGCCAGCGATGCGATGAGCGAACGCAACAACATCAGCGGCGCCAGCAGTCGGGTCTTCCAACCCTTGCCGCGCAGGCCACCCACCGCAACCGTGTGCAGTTCGATCTGATGGGCCGGCACTACCGTGGTCTCCATGCCGCCGAGCGCGCCCAGCCAAACCACCGGCACCCCCTTCGCGCGCAGGCAGTCGGCCACCGCGAGGCCCGGGAAAATGTGACCACCGGTACCGCCGGCCATGATCAATACGGGACGCTGCGCGGTCATGCGGGTACCGCCTCGCGCGACTTGTTTGCGTCATTCACATCCGCAGCTGCGACAGCGGCTGGCATCCGCGTAGCCATTTGCCGCGCGTCCAGTGCACGATTGATTTCATAAGTGGCACGCAGCAACACACCGGCCATCGCGCAGGTCAGCGCCATCGACGAGCCGCCGTAGCTGATCAGCGGCAAGGTCAAGCCCTTGGTCGGCAACGCGCCAAGGTTCACGCCGACCGAGACGAAAGCCTGCATCGCCAGCATCAACGAGATGCCAAAGGCGACGTAGCCGGCGAAGCGCTGACCGACTTCAACGCCCTTCAATCCGATGTACAAACCACGCCCTACCGCCAGCCCGAACAGGCTGATCACCAGGATCACGCCGGCCAGTCCCAGCTCCTCGCCGATCACTGCAAAAATGAAATCGGTGTGCGCTTCGGGCAGATAGGACAGCTTCAGCACGCTGGAGCCCAGACCGACGCCCGTCCATTCGCCGCGACCAATCGCCATCAATGACTGGGTCAGCTGGAAGCCGTCGTTGAACGGGTCCTTCCACGGGTCCATGAACGAGGTGAGCCGCTTCATGCGGTAGCTCTCGCCGGTCGCTGCGATGTACAGCAACGGCATCAACGGCAAGCCCATCAGGAACAGGAAGATCGGTCGCGCACCGCCGAGCCAGACCATCGCGATGGTCACCGCGATCACCAGCGTGGCGGAACCAAAGTCCGGCTGCGCCAGCAGCAACAGCACGATCAGACCCGCCACCATCACCGGCTTGAACAGGCCAAGGAAACGGGTCTCCACACTTTCGCGGTGACGCACCAGATAACTGGCCACGTAGACCACCAGAATCAGCTTCACCGCTTCGACCGGCTGGAACGTGGTGACCAGCAAGTTGAGCCAGCGTCGCGCACCATTGATGCGCATCCCGAAGTGCGGCACGAACACCGCCAGCAGCAGCAGGAAGGCCAGCGCCAGCAACGGGAAGGCAAACTTTTCCAGCAGCTTCAACTCGGTGCGCATGGCAACGCCGGCGGCGATCAGGCCGATACCGAGAAACAGCAAGTGCTTTTTCAGGAAGTAGAACGCACCGATGTGCTGGCTGTCGGCTACCGAGATCGAGCTCGACGTCACCATCACCACGCCCACGCTGGCCAGCCCGATCAGCGCGACCAGCAACCACAGATCGAAGCTGCCGCGCGGTCCGGTGCGACGTTTGGCCTGAGTGGCGGCGTCGAAGATCGGCATCAGCGCACCTTCAACGTGGCAAGACCGATCAGCACCAGCACGACGCTGATGATCCAGAAACGCACAATCACGCGAGGTTCGGGCCAGCCCTTCAATTCGAAGTGGTGATGGATCGGCGCCATGCGGAAGACACGCTTGCCGGTGAGCTTGAAGCTGGCCACCTGGATCATCACCGACGCGGTCTCCATCACGAACACGCCACCCATCACCAGCAGTACCATTTCCTGACGCACGATCACCGCGACGCAGCCCAGCGCGGCGCCCATCGCCAGTGCGCCCACATCACCCATGAACACCTGCGCCGGATAGGTGTTGAACCACAGGAAGCCCAGACCTGCACCGGCCAGCGCGCCGGTAAAGATTGCCAGTTCACCCGCGCCCGGAATCGACGGAATGCCGAGGTATTCGGAGAAAACCTTGTTGCCAGCGAGATAGGCAAACACGCCGAGCGCACCGGAAACCAGGACGGTGGGCATGATCGCCAGACCGTCCAGACCGTCGGTAAGGTTCACCGCGTTGGAGAAGCCGACGATCATGAAATAGGTGATGACGATGAAGAACAGGCCCAGCGGCAACACCACGTGCTTGAACAGCGGCACGTACAGCGCGGTCTCCGCCACCGGCAATCCCGCAGTGGCATGTGGCGCGGTGTAGTACAGAAACAGCGCGGCACCAAGGCCGCACACCGACTGCCAGAAATACTTCCAGCGGCTGGCCAGCCCACGACTGTCCTTCAACACCAGCTTGCGATAGTCGTCGTAGAAGCCGATCGCACCGAAGCTCAACAGAACGGCCAGCACCACCCATACGTAGCGGTTGTGCAGGTCGGCCCAGAGCAGGGTCGACACGGTGACCGACAGCAGGATCATCACGCCGCCCATGGTCGGTGTGCCGGCCTTGACCAGATGCGTCTGCGGACCGTCGCTGCGCACTACCTGACCTGCCTTCAGCGCCGCCAGTCGGTTGATCAGCCACGGCCCACACAGCAGCGACATCGACAACGCAGTCAGCGCCGCCATGATCGTGCGGAAGGTGATGTACTGGAACAGATGCCAGGCGGTGAAATGCCGTGCCATCCAGTCCGCCAACTCAAGCAGCATGCGAGGCACCCCCGTTGTTCTTGTCTGCATTACCCAGCAGCGCAGCAACAACCTGCTCCATACCGGCCGAACGCGAGCCCTTCACCAGGCAGGTGACGCCGCGATGCAACTGCGCCTGCAGCGCTGCAATCAGCGCAGGCTGGTTCTCAAAGTGGATGGCACCTTCACCGAACGCTTCGACCGTTGCCCTGCCCAGCGAACCCACGGCATACAAGCGTTCAACCCCACGCTCGCGCGCCAGCGCGCCAATACCGGCATGCAGCGCATGCGCGTCTGCTCCCAGCTCAGCCATGTCGCCCAGCACCAGCCAGCGCTCGCCGCCGGCGAGCAGCAAGGTGTCGATCGCCGCCGCCATCGAACTGGGATTGGCGTTGTAACTGTCGTCGATAAGCGTCCAGCCACCCGCAGCCACTTCGCGACGCAGGCGACCGGCAACGCCATGCGACTGTTCCAGTCCCGCGACGATGGTCGATAGCGGCACCTGCAATGCCAGCCCCACGGCCGCGGCAGCCAGCGCGTTGGCGATGTTGTGCCGACCCGGTAGCGGCAACACGACTTCGGCATCGCCCTGCGGCGTACTCAACACGAAGTGCGAGCCATCCACACGCAGCTCGATGATGTCCGCTCCGACATCTGCCTGATGATCCAGACCGAAGCGCATCACTTCACGCGTTCCGGCCAGGCCGACGAAGAAGTTGGCGAAGGCGTCGTCAGCATTGACGATCGCCACACCATCGACCGGCAACGCCTGATACAGCGCACCTTTGGTTTCGGCCACGCCTTCGATACTGCCCATACGCTCAAGATGCGCCGGCGCAATGAGCGTGATAAGGCCGATATCGGGCCGTGCAATGGCAGCCAGATACGCGATGTCGCCGGGCTTGCCGGCACCCATCTCGAACACCGCATATTCGGTGTCGACCGGCATCGCCAGCAGGCTCAACGGCAGGCCCAATTCGTTGTTGTAGTTGCCGCTGCTGACATGGGTGCGACCGTGCCGCGAAAGAATCGAGGCAACCAGCGTCTTTACCGTGGTCTTGCCGTTGGAACCGGTAATCCCCACCACGCGCACGTCACGCTGTGCACGCACCGCACTGGCCAGATCACCCAGCGCCAGCTCGGCGTTGTTGACCAGCACCTGGGGCAGTTCACTGTCGACCTTGCGGGTGACCATCGCGGCCACCGCGCCACGCGCCGCCGCTTCAGCGAGATAGTCGTGACCATCGACATGCTCGCCCTTGATCGCCACAAACAGGTCGCCCTGCTTCAGCTTGCGTGTATCAATGGCCACGCCAGTGACTTCGACATCACCCGCCAGCAGGCGGCCGCCGGTCCACATCGCAACGGTACCCAGGGCCATCATGCGCAGTGCTCCCGCGGCAACTGTTCCAAAGCTGCGCGCGCCACCTGCAGGTCATCGAAAGGATGCTTGCCGGTCGCACCGTCCTGATAGGTTTCATGGCCCTTGCCGGCAATCAGCACCGCATCGCCCGGCCCCGCCAGCGCCAGCGCATTGGCGATCGCCACTGCGCGATCACGTTCGACCGCCATCGCCGGCGCTGCCGTCATGCCGGCAACGATCTGCGCCACGATCGCATCGCCGTCTTCGCCACGCGGGTTGTCGTCGGTGACGATCGCCACGTCGGCGAGTCGCGCCGCGATCTCGCCCATCAATGGACGCTTGCCCGCATCACGCTCACCGCCGCAGCCAAACACACAGATCAACTTTCCCGCGCAATGTGCACGTACAGCGCTCAATGCCTGCTCAATCGCATCCGGTGTGTGGGCGTAGTCGACCACGACCAGCGGCTGGCCACGAACGCCACCGAGGCGGCTCATGCGTCCGTTCACCGGCTGCAACCGGGCAAGCACTTCAATGATCTGCGTGAACGACTCGCCCAGCGCACCAAGACAGCCCACCACGGTCAGCAAATTGGCCACGTTGAAACGGCCGATCAACTGGCTGCGAATAACCCGGCTGCCCCACGGCGTACGCAAGTGGAAAGCCAGGCCCTCGGCGGAAGTGACGATGGCGCTGGCGGCGATCTCCGCCTCGCTGTCGCCGGCGGCGCTGAAGCGCAACAATTGCACGCCCTGCGGCAGCTGCGTTGGCAGACTGCGACCGAAGGTGTCATCGGTATTGACCACCGCACTGCGCAGCCCGGGCCAGGTGAACAGCCGCGCCTTGGCAGCGCCATAGGACTCCATACTGCCGTGGTAGTCGAGATGGTCGCGGGTGAGGTTGGTAAACGCAGCCACTTCAAAATCGACAGCAGCCACCCGCCCCTGCACCAGCGCGTGCGAGGAAACTTCCATCGCCACATGGCTGGCGCGATTGTCGCGAAACGCTGCCAGTTGCTCCTGCACGCTGATCGCATCGGGTGTGGTGCGCTCGCCTTCATGCAGCTGACCGTGCAGGCCGGCACCCAGCGTGCCGATCGACGCCGCGCGATGGCCCAGCAAGGTCAGCGCCTGCGCCAGCAATTGCACGCACGAGGTCTTGCCATTGGTGCCGGTGACACCAACCATGCGCAACGATTCGCTGGGCCGCTGATAGAAACGCGCGGCGATCTCGCCAACTTGCGTGTGCAGCCCATCAATCCACAACACCGGCACATCCAGCGCCGCCGCCTGCTCGGTCATCGGCGCTTCGGCGAGCACGACCCGCGCGCCACGCTGCACGGCAGCCGCAGCAAAAGCAGTGCCATGGGCCTGGCTGCCACGCAAGGCAAAAAATGCATCACCGCGTTGCACGCGGCGCGAATCGAGCGCCAGCCCATCCACCTTCATGCGCGCCGTTTCCGGCGCCGCGGCAAGTTGCGCGTCGGCGATGCCCAGCAGCAGCTGGTCGAGATGGCCGACGTTCATTGTTCATCTCCATCTACCGGCGCGTCGTCAATTGGCGCGTCGACCGGCGGCTTGCTGCCGACCAGTCCGTCCGGACTCTGCAGCGGACCGCCGACATACCAGCGACCGATATTGTCCGGCGGCACGTCAAGCAGTCGCAGCGCGCCCTCCATCACCTTGGCAAAGACCGGACCGGATACGGTGCCGCCGTAGTAGCTGCCCTTCTGCGGATTGTCGATCACTACCACCGCTGCAAGCCGGGGGTTGGAAGCGGGCACGATGCCGGCGAAAGCCGAGGTGTAATTGCTCTTGGCATAGCCTCCGGCATTGGCCTTGTGCGCGGTACCGGTCTTGCCGGCCACGCTGTAGTTGGCGATACGCGCCATGGTGCCGGTACTCCCCGGTCCGGTCACCGTCTCCATCATCTGCAACAACTCGTGCGCCACCTCGGGCGAGACGATCTGCTTGGCCGGGCTGTCACTGCCCTTGATGAAGGTGGGGCTGTGCATGACGCCAGCATCGGCGATGGTGGCGTAGGCGTTGGCTAACTGCAGCACGGTGACATTGAGGCCGTAACCGTAACCGAGAATTGCCTTTTCGAGCGGGCGCCAGTCACGACCGATGCGCAGATAGCCGGAAGCCTCACCAGGGAAGCCGCTTTCGGTGCTGTTGCCGAAACCGAAGGCACGATAGGTGTCATACATCAGCGACGTATCGAGCTGCATCGCGATGTGTGCGGCGCCGACGTTGCTGGATTTGGTGATCACACCCGTCGGTGTCAAAACCCCGTAGTTATGGGTGTCGTGGATGTCATGACCCTGGAAGAACCAGTGCCCACCGGTGGTATCGATCAGCGGACTGGTTGGAGTGAACTTGCCACTGGACAGAGCAGCCGCCATCAGGATCGGCTTGATCGTCGAACCCGGCTCCAGCACATCCGTCATCGCGCGATTGCGCCGCTGGCCGGGCTTGCTGCCGCTGAGCGCGTTCGGGTTGTAGGTCGGCAGATTGACCATCGCCAGCACTTCGCCGGTGCGCACGTCGAGCACCACCATCGAGCCGGAATCGGCCTGTGATTTCTCCAACGTGTTCTTCAGCTCGTTGTAGGCAAGAAACTGGATGCGACGATCGATGCTCAGCGTGAGGTTCTGGCCCGGCTTCGGCGCGCGCACCTGTTCGAGGTCTTCGACGACATGCCCCATGCGGTCGCGAATCACCCGCTTGGCACCCGGCTTGCCGGCCAGCCACTCGTCATAGGCCAGTTCCAGACCTTCCTGACCACGGTCGTCGATGTTGGTGAAACCGAGTACGTGCGCGGTCACCTCACCGGACGGGTAGTAGCGCTTGAACTCGCGCTGCCCGTTGATCCCCGGAATACCCAGATCAAGCACCGCCTGCGCTGCCGCCGGCGCCATCTGCCGGCGCAGATAGACAAACTCGCGATCCGAACGCTGCGCCAGTTGCGCCTTCAGGCCGTCCGCATCCACGCCCAACGCCTGCGCCAGTGCAGGAATGCGCTCGTCGTTGTCGAGCACTTCGGACGGGTTGGCCCAGATCGACATCATTGGCGTCGACACCGCCAAGGGCTCGTTGTTGCGATCGAAAATGGTGCCGCGCGAGACCGGAATCGGCACTTCGCGCAGGAAGCGTGCATCGCCCTGACGCTGATAGAACTGCTTGCGCACCACCTGCAGATCGAACGCGCGCGCGACCAGCGCCGCAGACACCAGACCAAGCAGACTGACCACCACCACCATGCGCCGACGCGCACTGGGGCCGACGCTGCGACGACGTACTGGCGGGGCGGGCATGAATGACTTGCGCACTTTCATCTCAGCAACCGAACGTCTTGCGGGCGCGGATCGACCATGCCCAACTTCTGTCGGGCTTCATCGTCGATGCGGCGCGGCTCGGCATAGGTGGCCTGCTCCAGTTCGAGCTTTCCGTATTCGATATTCAACTCGTCGCGCTGGTTTTGCAGTGCGGTCAGATTGACGAACAGCACACGGCTCTCGTGACGCGTCCATACCACGCCGATTGCACTGACGAGCACCGCCGCCAGCAGCATCAGCATGAAGAGGGCGCCGATCACCTTCATCCCAGCTTCTCCGCCACGCGCAGCACGGCCGAGCGTGAGCGCGGGTTCGCCGCCAGCTCGACATCACCCGGAAACTGCGCCTTGCCGACCGCGGCAAGCTGCGCAGGCGCACCCTGCACCGGCGGTCCGCGACGGCTGTTCTGCACGCGACCGGAATGATCGCGAATGAACAACTTCACCGCGCGATCTTCCAGCGAATGGAAGCTGATCACCGACAGGCGGCCACCCGGCTTCAATCGTTCCAGCGCTGCGTTCAGGCCCTGCTGCAGGGCATCCAACTCACCGTTGACGCGAATCCGCAATGCCTGGAAGCTGCGCGTGGCCGGGTGTTTTCCCGGCTCACGCCGGCCGACCAGACGCTCGATCAGCGCAGCCAGCTGCCCGGTACGCGTGAACGGAGTGGCATCGCGATCGGTCACGATGGCGCGCGCAATGCGGCGGCTGTGGCGCTCTTCGCCGTAGTTCCACAACACGTCGGCGATCTCGCGCTCGCTGGCCTGGGCCAGGAATTCGGCGGCGCTGTCGCCCTGCGTGGTGTCCATGCGCATGTCCAGCGGCGCATCGGCCATGAAGCTGAAACCTCGCGCAGCCTCGTCCAACTGCGGCGACGACACGCCCAGGTCGAGCAGCACGCCATCGAGGCCGGCGGAAGTTTCGTCCCACTCGGCCAGGCTGGAAAAATTGGCGTGACGGATCGACACGCGCGAATCCGCGGCAAACTCGGCCTGCGCGGTGGCAATGGCGGCGGGGTCACGATCCATCAACAGCAGTCGACCTTCGGCACCCAGGCGCGACAGCACCGCGCGAGCGTGACCGCCGCGACCAAAAGTTCCATCCAGATAGCGCCCGCCTGTTTGCACGGCGAGTCCCTCCACTGCTTCACCCAGCATCACCGGGATGTGCCGCAAAACTTGCTCGGCCATGCCGCACTCCCGTCCCGTTCCACGTGTGTCGCTGCGCCGCTTACAGGCGCAGTTCGGCCATTTCGTTGGTGATGTCGTCTTCGCCGATGCTCTGGCGGATCTTGGCCAGATGAGCCTGCTCGCTCCACAACTCGAACTTGTTGCCCATGCCCAGCAGCACCGCCTTTTTCTCGATACCTGTCGTCGCACGCTGACTGGCCGGAAGCAGAACTCGCGCCGCACCATCAGGCTCGACCACCGCTGCAGCGCCAACCAGCTTCATTTGCATGTCGCGATGGGCGGCCTTGACCTTGGACAGCGCGTTCACCTGATCGCGCACTTTTTCCCACTCGGCATGCGGAAACAGCCACAGACAGCCCGTCTCGAACGGGTTGTAGGTAATCACCAGGCGATTGGCGCACTCGCCCGCCACCTGTTCCCGATACGCAGTCGGGATGGTCAGGCGACCCTTGTCGTCGATGGTGATGGCGGTTTCGCCCTGGAACACGATCAGCACACTCCACTAAAACCCACAATTTCACACTGAGGCCCACGATAATCTCGCCCCATGAGACTGTCAAGGCAATTTCGCTTGTGAATCAAGGAGTAAAGGCAAATTCCTGACCGTACATGCAGCATATTCTCAGGAACACCTGCAAGGTGTTTGAAAGCAGAGAATTTTTTAAGATTCCAGACCATCAACTTCTGGCCAAAATCAGGCATAACGGCGCGAGAACCGCGCGAAATCGCGCCATTTCGTGGTCATGGGATGAACTTCCGTTCATATGAATCACGTGAATGATCACCCCGACCGACAGGTCGGGGTGATCATTCACGCGCAAAGAGGTGGAGTCGGCCTGTAAGCCGGGTTCTGTACGTCTTGCGACGCGACAGTCATTCCTCTCGGCCAGGCGTCACCGCCTGGCTCCAGCAACCTACCCGGGAACAACGCGGGCCGCGTTATCGTTCCCCTATTTGGTCTTGCTCCGAGTGGGGTTTACCGTGCCGTACGACGTTAGCCCCGTACGCGGTGCGCTCTTACCGCACCCTTTCACCCTTACCTGTGCCCGCGCTACCCGAAAGTAGCAGGGGCCATCGGCGGTCTGCTCTCTGTTGCACTGGCCGTCAGCTCACGCTGCCCAGGAGTTACCTGGCACTCTGCCCTGTGGAGCCCGGACTTTCCTCGATGCACTTGCGTGCGACGCGACTGTCCGGCCGACTCCAATCCCAGTGTAGTAGGAGCGCACCCTGTGCGCGATGCTTTTTGCTCGTCTCGCACAAAAGCCATCGCGCACAGGCTGCGCTGCTACCCTTCGTAGAGAAGCTTGCGGGGCGCCCCGCTGATCGCCGCAGCCAGCTTGGCGGCCTTGGCTGGCGGCAGTTCATCACGCAGGATGGCAAAGATGCGCTGACCTTCGGCCAGCCTGGCATCCACTTCCTCGCCCCGTCCCGCGACCAAAATCACGTGCTCGCCACGTTGCTGGTCCGGATCGGCCACCACGCGCGCTGCCAGTGCGGCCAGCGGTTCACCCAGCACCGTCTCGAACATTTTGGTCAGTTCGCGTGCCAGTACCGCCTCGCGCTCGGCACCGAACACATCGCGCATGTCGGCCAGGCTCTCGGCGACGCGATGCGAAGACTCATAGAAGATGAGCGAGCGCGCATCGCCGGCCAACTCCTGCAGACGACTGCGGCGCGCCGCCGCTTTTGCCGGCAGAAACCCCTCGAACACGAAGCGATCACTGGGCAGGCCGGCCACGGACAACGCGGCAATGGCAGCACAGGCGCCCGGCACCGGAATGCAACGAATACCAGCCGCGCGAGCCGCCCGCACCAATCGAAAGCCCGGATCGCTGATCAACGGCGTGCCCGCATCCGAAATCAGCGCCACCGAATCACCCGCCTGCATCCGGCGCACGATCGCGTCCACCGCATCGCGCTCGTTGTGGTCGTGCAGGGCGATCAGTGGCGTATCGATATTGTGGTGTATCAGCAACGGGCGGCTGTGGCGGGTGTCCTCCGCCGCAATCACGGCCACCTCGCGCAAGGTGGCAATGGCACGCGCGGAAAAATCATCACGATGACCGATTGGCGTGGCAACCACCCACAAACATCCTGACTGAACTGATGACATTCGCAAACTCCGGCAGCACGAGGCAACAAACCAATCCGCTATGATCGCGCATTGACGACCATGACGAACCAGGGATTTCCCATGCGCTTCATGCGCCTCTCGCGCACCGCCGCGACCGCCGTGCTGTTTTCATTGCTGCTGGCCGCCTGCGTGCCGGCGAACGCACCGCGCTCAGCCAGCGAACTTTCTGCGGCACAGGACGCCTCGGCGCTGGCCGCGCAGGGCCAGTTCGAGCAGGCAGCCCAAGCCTGGCTGAACCTTGCCGCGCAATCTCGCGGCCATGCCGACAGCTATCGCCTGCACGCCGTCGAGGCATGGCGCGAGGAAGGGCAGCTTGAACGCGCCAGCGCGACGCTCGCCAGCATCAAGCGCCAGAACCTGAGCGGCGACGAACCGGCACGATTGGACTTGCTGCGCGCCGAGTTGGCACTCGATCAGCACGATGCCGCTACCGCGTTGCGATTGACCACACAGCCGAACGTGAACATTCCGGCCGCGCTGCAAGCGCGCCTGCTGGAATTTCGAGCGCGCGCCATGGCCGCCAGCGGCGACCCGTGGGGCGCCGCGCTCACGCGCGTTCAACTGGACGGCCAGCTCAGCGGATTTGACCACGGCCAGAATCGGCAGCAGATTCTTGACCTGCTCAGCCAGGTCGGCATCGATTCGCTCAAGCAGCGCGCCGCCGGCATGCAGCGCGGCGATCGCATGCTGGCATGGGTAAACGAGGCGCTTAGCCAACTGGGCGTGACCGTGGCGCAAGCTGCCCAGGAACTGCAGCAACCTGTCGGCACCTTGTTGCCCGGCGCCGATGCCAATGTGCGCGAAGGTTATCGGGTGCCCAGCCAGATCGCCTTGCTGCTGCCGATGGATGGCAATTTTTCGGCTGCCAGTACAGCGATCCGCGAAGGCTTCTTCGCCGCCTACCTGGATGCTGGACGCAACCATGCGCCACGCCCTTCGGTGCGCGTTTACGACAGCAAAGGCACCGCTGACGGCGCCATCAAGGCTTATCAGCAGGCGGTCAGCGAAGGTGCGCGGCTGGTGATCGGGCCGCTGACCCGTACCGAAGTGGCCGCTGTGTTCAGCCAGACCCAGCTGCCCGTGCCGCTGCTGGCCTTGAACCATCCCGACGACAAACAGCTACCCACCGGCGAGGCCAGCGAATTCGGCCTGCTGCCGGAAACCGAAGGCGCTCAGGCCGCCGATCACATGATCGAGCGCGGCGTGCGCAAGGCATACGCGTTCGTCTCCAACGACGATTTTGCGCAGCGTGCGTTGGGTGCTTTCAAGGCTGAGCTCGCTGCACGCGGCGGCGAGCTGCTCGGCACGGTTACCTTGCCGCCCGGCGTAACCAGCTACGCCGACATCATTGCCGGACTGAAGTTGCCAACTGGCCCGGTCGCGTCAGCATCGACAGAGCCAGCCGCCAGTGCCAGTTCGAGTTCCGCGCCCGTCGCGATCACGCCGATCAGCGATAGCGGTATCTTCATCAGCATGCGCCCGCAGCAGGCGCGCCTGCTGCTGCCACAGTTGCATATCGCACAGATCAACTTGCCGGTGTTTGCCACCTCGCATGTTTATGAAGGCAATGATGACGTCGCCGCCAATCGCGACCTTGATGGCGTTGAGTTTTGCGACGCACCGTGGCTGTTCGACGCCCAGCCCGGACTGCCTAACCGCAACGACATTGCCGCACGCTTGCCCGCCGCGCGCGGCGGTGCAGCGCGGCTGTTCGCGTTCGGTATGGATGCCTGGAACCTGGTGCCGTACATCGACTGGCTGCGCGCGCATCCGGGCAGTTATGTGCCCGGCGCCAGTGGCCAGCTGGCGGCGGACCAGTTCGGCCGCGTAAGGCGCGTGCTGATCTGGGCGCGTTTCCAGGACGGCCTGGCTCGCCCGCTCGGCGGCAGCCTGCAGATGGACGACGTGCCATCCACGGCACCACCCGCCACGAGCGCGCCGTCGTCGGGCGAGACGGCGCAGCCAACGACTCACTGATGCGTGCCGCCGGCAACAGTTTCGAACAGCGGGCCTGCACGGAACTGGAGCGCGCCGGCCTGCAACTGCTGGCGCGCAACTACACCACGCGCCACGGCGAGCTGGATCTGATCATGCGCGAGGGCGACACCGTGGTGTTCGTTGAAGTGCGTTATCGCAAGAGCGCCAGTCACGGCGACGCCGCCAGCTCGGTCACGGCGGTCAAACAGGGCAAACTGATTCTCGCCGCGCAGCACTGGCTGGCTGCGCACCCCCAACACGCGCGCAGCGCCTGCCGCTTCGACGTGGTCAGTTACGACGGTCCGCCCGACGCCATCCGGCAGGCCTGGCTACGCAGCGCCTTCGACGCGGCCTGATCTGGCTCAATACTGATTCATCCGGCATGGTTTACGTTTGCAGCATGCATCTGCCTGCCGAATTGCGTATGCGTCTGGGTGAAATCTTTTCCGCCGACAGCTTCGCCGTGGGCGAGACGGAGCGCATCGCTTACTCGCATGACAACTCACGACGGCACGCCCTGCCCGACGCCGTGGTGTTTCCCACTGACCATGCCCAGGTGGAAGCACTGGTGCAGGCTTGCCGCGCGCACCAGATTCAGGTGATTGCACGCGGCCGCGGCACCAATACGATCGGCGCCACCGTACCGATCGAAGGTGGTGTGGTGGTGAGCTTCGAGCGAATGAACCGGATCATCCGGATTGATCCGGACAGCCGCCTTGCCGTGGTGGAGCCCGGAGTATTGAACGGCGAGCTGCAGCAAGCTCTCTTCTCGCACGGGTTGTTTTGGCCGCCCGACCCCAGCTCGTCTGCACAATGCAGTATCGGCGGCAATCTCGCCTGCAATTCGGCTGGTCCGCGCACCGTGAAGTACGGCAGCCCACGCGAGAACACCCTGGGCTTGCGCGCCGTCGCCGGCAACGGCGAAGGTTTTCGCTGCGGCACTTACACCAGCAAGAGTTCGACCGGTTACGACCTCACCCGACTACTCATCGGCTCGGAAGGTACGCTGGCGCTGATCACCGAAGCCACCCTGAAACTCACTCCCAAGCCTTCAGCCATGCGCACGCTGCGCGCTACCTATGCCAACGTGGATGCGGCAGCGCGTGCGGTGGTGCGGATCATGGCCCAGCCGGTGACCCCCTGCGCGCTTGAATTCATCGACGATGTGGCCTTGAAGCTGGCCCACGCATACGGCGGCGACAGCGTGCCGTTGGCCGGCGCGTTGCTGATGATCGAAGTAGACGGCGAAGCAGATACGCTGGATAGCGCTGTGGAGGCCGTTTGCGCCGCGGCACGCGGCGCCGGAATGCAAAAGCTGCGGGTTGCTCAGAGCGCCGAGGAAACGCGCGCACTCTGGTCGGCACGCAAGGCACTGTCGCCGGCCCAGCGCACGATTTCACCGAACAAGATCAACGAAGATGTGGTGGTGCCAGTCGGCCATCTGGCGGCGTTGGTGAACGGCATCAAGCAGCTTTCCGCGCAACATGATGTATTGATGGTGAGCTTCGGTCATGCCGGCAATGGCAACCTGCACGTCAACCTGCTGCCGCGCGACGAGGACGAGCGCGAACGCGCACACGCCTGCCTCGCCGATTTGTTCGCACTGGTGCTTTCACTCGACGGCACGCTGTCGGGCGAACATGGCATCGGCTTGCTCAAGCGCGAGTTCATGCCGCTCGCGCTGGAAGCGTCGACGTTGCAGTTGATGCGCAACATCAAGACGGCATTCGATCCGGACGGGATACTCAATCCGGGAAAATTGTTGCCGTGAGTTCAAAGGATCGACAAGTGGAAGTGGCCGAACAGACAACGAGCAACACCGCGAAGCAAGCGGGCGCAGTGAGCGCGTTGCTCAAGCAGATCCAGGCCTGCCGGATCTGCGAGGCGCATTTGGCCCTCGGCCCGCGACCCGTGCTGCAGGCTTCGGCGACGTCGCGCCTGCTGATCGTCAGCCAGGCGCCGGGACGCAAGGTGCATGAGAGCGGCATTCCGTTCAACGACGTCAGTGGCGAGCGTCTGCGTGACTGGCTGGGCATCGACAAGGCGACGTTTTACGACGCCAGCCGGGTCGCAATCGTGCCGATGGGCTTTTGCTTTCCCGGCAGCGGCAAGAGCGGCGACCTGCCACCGCGGCCGGAATGCGCGCCGACCTGGCATCCGTTGCTGTTTCCGCTGCTTGGTCGAGTGCAACTGACACTGGCGATCGGCCAGTACGCTCAGGTCGGCCTGCTCGGCACGACACGCAGCGCCAGTCTTACCGACACCGTGCGCGATTGGCGCAGCCACCTTGCGCGCGGCGTCCTGCCGCTACCGCACCCAAGTCCACGCAACCGTCCCTGGGTCATGCACAACCAGTGGTTTGAAGACGAGCTGCTGCCGGTACTGCGTGAGCGCGTGGCGATGGCACTGCAAGAGCAACCTTGAGTCGCGCTGTGCAGCCTACCTTGCCGGTTTGCAGCAGCATCCTCTAACCTTCGGCAAGGTTTGGGACCGCGACTAGATCACGGCCCTGCAGGGGAAACTACGCATGCCGGATAATCGCCAATGAGTCTCAAGCTCCGCCTCATCATCATGAACTTCCTGCAATTCTTCGTGTGGGGTTCGTGGCTGACCACCGTGGGTAACTATTGCTACCAGACGCAACACTGGTCGAGCACCGAGTTCGGCGCGATCTTTGCGACGATGGGCATCGCCTCGCTGTTCATGCCGGCGCTGATGGGCATTCTGGCGGACAAGTGGATCAACGCCGAACGCCTGTATGGCGTGCTGCATCTGCTCGGGGCATGCATGCTCTTCATCGTGCCGACGGTGGGCAGCCCCCAACTGCTGTTCTGGGTGATGTTGGTCAACATGTGTTTCTACATGCCCACGATCGCACTATCGATCACCGTGGCATACAACGCACTGAAGGCCGACGGCCAGGACATCATCAAGGTCTATCCGCCGATTCGCGTGTGGGGAACGGTCGGTTTCATCGTCGCGATGTGGACAATCAGCCTGCGTCACCTGGACACCTCGCCAACGCAGTTCTACGTCGCAGGTATCGCCGCCGTCTTGCTTGGGTTGTATGCGTTCACCCTGCCACGCTGTCCGCCTGCCTACACCAAACACACTTCGCTGGTCGATGCGCTGGGCCTGCGCGCATTTGCCTTGATGAAGCAGTACAAGATGGCCGTGTTTTTCCTGTTCGCCATGGCACTGGGCGCATCACTCCAGTTGACCAACGCCTACGGCAACACCTTCCTCAGCGACTTCGGCAGCAACGCCGTTTACGCACAGTCGTTCGTGGTGAAGTACTCAAACATCGTGCTGTCACTGTCACAGGTGTCGGAAACGCTGTTCATCCTGGCCATCCCGTTCTTTCTGTACCGCTTCGGCATCAAGACGGTGATGCTGATCAGCATGATAGCCTGGGTGCTGCGCTTCGGTCTGTTCGCTTATGGCAACCCGACTGACCTGCTGTGGATGATCCTGATGTCGAACATCGTCTACGGCATGGCGTTCGATTTCTTCAACATCTCCGGCTCGCTCTTCGTCGAGGGTCAGGCCGACCCGCAGATTCGTGCCAGTGCACAAGGCCTGTTCATGCTGATGACCAACGGCATCGGTGCGGTGCTGGGCAGCTCGCTGAGCGGCATCATCATCGACCGCTACTTCACCGGCGCCGGTGGCGTGCTGCAGTGGCATCAGATCTGGCTGGCCTTCGCCGCCTACTCGCTGGTGGTAGCCGTACTGTTTGCCATCCTCTTCAAGCACAAACACGTACCTGATGCGGTCACCACGCCAGTACACATCTGAGCTTCCCCCGGCAGCAACGTAGCTGCAGCAAGCCGAACAGGGCCTTCCTCCGCGGAGGCCCTGTTCGTTTGGCTTTCCGCCGTCCACGCCGCGCGGTTTGCGCGATGCGTGGGGCGGCGCTCACGATCATGCCGCAGGGCACAAAAAAACCCTAAAATTCAGGATGTTGCTTTAACCAAACCCGCTGTATAGGATGGCCGTATCGCAAGAAATTGCGACTTGACGCCGGGACGCCGCCGAAGAGCGGCCCACACGTGCACCAACGGTCCATCAACGGGGAGAACTTCATGCAGCAAACCCATCAGCGTCGCCAGTACCTTGCTCTTTCGATCCTTGCCGCGCTGGCCATCGCGCCATGCTCGGTTGCGCTAGCCCAAGACGGAAGCGCGCCTGCGACGGACTCACAAAAAACCGAGAAAGCGGTCACGCTCAGCCAGATCATGGTGCAGGCACAAAAGCGCGCGGAATTGCTGCAGGACGTGCCGATCACCATGGCGACGTTGCCAGAACAACTGCTGCAGGACACCGGCGTGCACGACATCAAGGACCTGCAGACGCTGGTCCCGACCCTGTTCGTTGCCAGCACCACCTCGGAAACGCAGACCACCGCACGCATTCGCGGCGTCGGCACGGTGGGCGACAACCCCGGCCTGGAATCTTCGGTCGGCATCGTTGTCGACGGCGTGCCGCGCGCGCGCAACGGCGTGGCCTTCGGCGACCTCGGCGAACTGGAGCAGGTCGAAGTGCTCAAGGGCCCGCAAGGCACCGTGTTCGGCAAGAACACCTCGGCCGGCCTGATCAACGTGATCACCAAGCGCCCTACCTTCAAGGAAGAAGGCAACCTCGAGTTCACCGTAGGCAACTATGGCGCGGCGGGCGTGGCCGGTTCGTACAACAACAAGTTGAATGACTACGCCGCATTCCGGATCTACGCCGTCGATCGCAAGCGCGACGGCTTCAATCACGTCAATACCGGCGTCGGCCCGCGCACATTGACCACCGACGGCGACCAGAACTTCCATTCGGTGCGCGCGCAATTGCTGATCACGCCAAGCAAGAGCCTCGACATCAACATCATCGGCGATTACACCCAGCGCAACGAGAATTGCTGCGTCGGCGTCACCGTGGTGCGCGGCCCTACCGCGGCCATCGTCAACGCACTGGCCGGTGGCAAAGGGGTGATCCCGGCGGTCGACATCAACCAGCGACTGACCTACAACAACCGTGACACCACCCAGAAAATCACCGACAAGGGCATCTCGGCCGAACTCAACTGGAATACTTCATCGCTGGGCAACGCCACCTTCACCTCGATCAGCGCGCTGCGCGAGTGGGATGCCATCGGCGGCGCCGACATCGACTACAGCGGCGCGGATATCTGGTATCGGCCTTACGGTGCCAACGACAACTCGGTGCACTTCAAGACCTTCAGCCAGGAATTGCGCCTGGCCGGCCGCACCGATCGGGTCGACTGGATGGCGGGCATCTATTACGACAACGAAAAGCTGCAGCGACACGATGCCGTCAGCCTGGGCGCAGCGTATGAACCCTATTTGTCCACGGCGCTGCTGAACAACATCGCGGCCTCGTTCCCAGCTGGCCTGGTCAACACCACCGGCGCCGCAACCTTCCTCTCGCAGGCTGCGGGCAAGCCGTACGGCACGGCATATCTCGGCGCGGCATCGCGTGACCACTGGAAGCAGGACGCAAAAAGTACCGCGGCTTTCGGCAACGTCACCTTTCACGCCACCGACAAGCTGGCACTGACCATGGGCTTGCGTTACACCCATGAGAGCAAGTCGGTTGACTCGTTCTACAGCAATCCGAACGGCGGCCTCGCTTGCGCGTCTGCGCTGGGCAACCCGGCCCAGGTCGGCGGCGCGCTGGCTTCACGCGGCGTGCCCGGCCCGTATCTGTCCGCGCTGGTACCCACCGTCATCGGCTACATGTGCCTGCCGTGGGCCAACCCGATGTTCAACGGCCGTACCACCTCGCAGGATTTCACCGCCAACGAATGGTCGGGCACGGTGAAGGCGGCCTACCGCTGGACCGACGACGTGATGACCTACGCCTCGGCCGCACGTGGCTACAAGGCCGGCGGCTTCAACCTGGATCGCGTGCAGTCGGGCAACGGCCTGAGCAATGGACCGCAAGGCATCCTGCCGGTCACCGACACCTCGTTCCCCGGCGAATTCGTGGACAGTTTCGAGCTGGGCACCAAGACCAGTTGGGCGGGCGGCAACCTGTTGTTGAACGCCGCGCTGTTCCACGCGAAGTACACCGACTTCCAGCTCAACAGCTTCCTCGGCACCAGCTACGTGGTGCGCTCGGTGCCCGAGTTGATCACCAAGGGCATGGACGCTGACCTGCTCTGGCAGACCACGGTTCCGGGACTGTCATTGCAGGCTGGCGCCACCTATACGGACGCGAAATACGGCGACGACTTGTTGCCCGATGCTGCTCTCGCGCTGGTACCGGGCGGCACTGCCGGCTTCGCACCGAAGTGGTCGCTCACCGGTGGCGTCACTTACCAGTGGAACTTCAGTGATTCGCTGACCGGTCGCTTCAACGTCGGCGCCAAGCACATGACCGAGTACAACACTGGCTCCGACCTGAACCCGTACAAGATGCAAGCGGCCTATACCCTGCTCAACGCCCGCTTCGTGGTCGGCGCGGTCAGCAAGCACTGGCAGGTGGAGCTTTGGGGCAACAACCTCACCAACCGCACGTACAAGCAGGTGGGCTACGACGCGCCACTGCAGACCGGCTCGATCAATGCCTTCCTGGGTGCTCCTCGAACCTACGGCCTGACCTTGCGCGGCGCGCTGTAAACGCGTGAACCGGCAAGCCGCCAGCGCGGCGGCTTGCCGGTTTCACTACAATGGCCGAATGCGTATCGGCCCTTACCTGATTGACCCACGCGTGGTGCTGGCCCCGATGGCCGGCGTCACCGACAAGCCGTTCCGGCTGCTGTGCAAACGGCTGGGCGCGGGTCTGGCCGTGTCGGAAATGACCAATGCCGATCCACGGCTGTGGCACACACGCAAGTCGTTGCAGCGCATGGATCACGAGGGCGAACCCGAGCCGGTCAGCGTGCAGATCGCCGGCTACGACCCGGCGATGCTGGCCGAAGCGGCGCGCTTCAACGTGGCCAATGGCGCGCAGATCATCGATATCAACATGGGTTGCCCGGCCAAGAAAGTCTGCAACGTATGGTCGGGTTCGGCCTTGCTGCAGGACGAAGCCTTGGTGGCACGCATCACCAAGGCCGTGGTCGACGCCGTCGAGGTGCCGGTGACGCTGAAGATCCGCACCGGCTGGAATCGCGACAACCGCAATGCCGTGAACATCGCCCGGATCGCCGAGGACAGCGGCATCGCTGCATTGGCTGTGCACGGTCGCACCCGCGCCGACAAGTACGAAGGTGATGCGGAATACGAGACGATCACTGCCGTAAAGGCCGCCGTGCGCATACCCGTGCTGGCCAACGGCGATGTCTGCAGCCCGCAGCAGGCGAAGCATGTACTGGACATCACCGGCGCTGATGCCGTGATGGTCGGGCGCGGTGCACAGGGCCGGCCGTGGATCTTCCGCGAGATCGCACACTTTCTGGCTACCGGCGAATTGCTGGCCGAACCACAGCCCGCCGAAGTAGCCACCATCCTGCTTGGCCACCTTGAACAGTTGTACGCTTTCTACGGCGAACAGGCGGGTGTGCGCATCGCACGCAAACATCTGGGCTGGTACGCAAAGGATCGGCCGGAGAACTCCGCCTTCCGCGCCGTGGTCAATCGTGCAGAGACTGCTGCTGATCAGCTGCGCCTGACCCGTGACTATTTCATCGCGCTGGCGTCGCCTGAAGCGCGCGCTGCCTGAGCCAATTCCGCGCTACCGCGCCAGCGTACGAATCCGCGACGCCAAGCCAAGGCCAGTTATGCCAGCGAGCAGTCGCGTCGACGGCGGGAATCACGACGTCGGCTGTTTCGGGCTTCTCGTCGATCTGGCCATGCCGGCGACTCTCGCGTGTGTGTGGGCACGGATGCAGCCCGGACCCAGTCAGGAAACCATCGGTTGCCGCCCGGCCGTTGTTGGCTGAACGCTGACTCTTTCCAGCCAGTAAAGCTCTGTGACACGCGGCCGATAGCTATGGACGCTTAGCCGATCCGTTTCTCTGCGTCGCGCCTGTGGCTGTATCAGCAGGTATGGCTCCGCCCTGCCCAAATTAGCCTGAAGGCCACTCCGCATGACCCGCAAGAAACTTCCAGGCGTCAATGGCCTTGTCGAAGGAAACGACGGCCTGATGCTCCTGGCCATGGCAACCACCTGGCTTGGTGCCTGCATTTACGCCTTGATCAAGGTCGGCCTGCTGCCCACGATTGTCGTGGGTGCAGCCTTGATGGCGCTGGCCCTGCTGGTGGCAGTCCGTTCACGCGCTGGTCTGCTGAGCCGCACGCTGCTGCCGATTCTGGCAATGGTGATGACAGCGCTGCTGATTCAGGTGGACCAGGGCAATCCCGTCGCGCATTTCTCGATTTTTGCCATGCTTGGCGCCACCGTGGTCTACCGCAGTGTCATCTCACCGATGGTGGCAGCAGCAACCATCGCGGTACACCACGTACTGTTCAATTTTCTGCAGGGGCTGGCCTGGTTTCAGATCTGGGGATGGGTGCCGTGGTGCTTCCCCGAACCCAGCTGGTGGCTGGTCGTCGAACACGCGCTGTACGTGGTGGCCGAGACCGTGGTGTTGGTCATACTCGCGTACCGCGCCGCGCGCGATTTCTCCGTAGCTGAAGTGATTGGTGATATGGCCGCGCACATCGGTGCGGACGGTCAGCATGTCAATCTGGACTTGAGCGATTTCTCCAAGGTGAATGAGCCACGTGCGCAACGCCTGCTGGGAGTATTCCAGCAGATTGGCACCCTCGTCAGCGAGGTCAACCAGGGAGGCTCGTCAATCCTTGATGCCGCGCGACAGATTGCCCAGGGCAACGATGACCTGAGCCAGCGCACGATGGATCAGGCAACGAGTCTGGAGCGGACTGCTGCCTCGATGGAGCAAATGACCGCCACCGTGAAGCAAAATGCAGAAAACGCGCATCAGGCCGAACAGTTGGTGCGGCAAGTACGCGAACAAGCCACTACCGGCGGCTCGGTGGTCGCCGAGGCAGTTCTCGCCATGCAGGCCATCGACGAATCCAGTCGCGAGATTGCCGATATTCTGGGTGTGATCGACGAGATTGCCTTCCAGACCAACTTGCTGGCACTCAATGCCGCCGTGGAAGCGGCGCGTGCCGGCGAGCATGGTCGTGGTTTTGCAGTGGTTGCCTCCGAGGTTCGCGTACTGGCTCAGCGCAGTGCCAACTCGGCGCGCCAGATCAAAACCTTGATAGGCAACAGCGTCGAACGGGTCCGCGCCGGCAGCGAGCGAGTGAACCAGTCCGGCGTCGTACTCACGAATATCGTGAGCGGCGTGGGGCGAGTGGCTGCCGTTGTCGCCGAGATTGCCGCCGCCAGCGAGGAGCAGTCGATCGGTATTGATCAGATTGGCCGAGACATCACCTCGATCGATCGATCGACCCAGCAAAACGCAGCCTTGGTCGAAGAAGCTGCCGCCGCGAGCCGCCTACTGCAGGACCGTGCGGAAGCCATGCAAAATCAGGTCACCATTTTCAAGCTGGACAACCAATCCTGATCCGGCGTCCTGCCCGATGAATCACCCTGTCGCTGCACCAACAAATCAACGAACCCATGGCCTGTGAGACCCGCAAGAGCTGCGAGCGAAGCTCACCCGCGCAGGCTACTGATGTTCCATCAACCGCTCCGCATGGCTGCAGGCTGGTTGCACGCATACGGTTAAAGCAAACAGCGGCGAAGGGTGAATCGACCACCACGTGCGTTTCCCACGAGCCGCACGTAACATGGCCAACGGCGAAGCGAATCGGACGTCGATGAATACCCCGCAGTCAACACCCGCTCCACAACAGGTGATCGAGCAGCTGGAGCATGCCCGCGAGCAATGGCTGCGCGTCGACATCCTCCTGCGTCGCCTTTCCACCCGACTTACCTATGCCGCCGATGGCCGCACCGGAACGTTGGACGCCACCCTGGGCACACTGCGTCAGCGCTTGCGAGAACCACTCGACGAGCAGGAGCTGGAATCACTGCTGACCGACCTTACCGACGCCGTACGCTCGCTCGATGGCTTACCTGAAACGCGCAGCGCGGCGCCACCGCCGGTTGCAAGCAAGCCTGTTGCTGCACCACCTGTATCCGACGTCGTGCCAGCCCTTGCCATACCCGCGAGCTCATCCACCGCCAATCTGTTGCTGGGGCTGATTGATCGGCTGAGTCTGGAAGACCTCGACGCCAGTCGTCTGGACAATCTCCGCGCGGCCATCGCCAGCGCCGCTGACGATGCCGCGCTGGCCGTGCATGTCGAAAGCCTTACAGGCATGGTCAATCGCCACCTGCGCGAACTGGGCGACCAGCATGCCGCCGCCGAACAGCTGCTGACCCACGTCACCAAACAACTGGACGAACTGGCCCAATACCTCAATCACGAAAGCACCGACCGTCGCGATGGCACCGGTGCCAGGCAGGAACTGGACCGTCACCTGGCTAGCGAGATCGATGCGCTGGGCAATCACCTGCAGCAGTCACCCGACATGAGCTCCCTCCATCTGGAGGTGCAATCGCGACTCGGTGCGATCGCTAGCCACATGAAGACGTTCCGCGAGCGCGAAGACGCGCGCGAACGCGAGTGGCAAACCCGCTCCGAGCAGATGAACCAACGCATCGGCGAGCTGGAACGTTCGGCTCAGACGATGGAAACGCGCCTCAAGCAGAAGCAGCAACTTGCCTCGACCGACACGCTGACCGGTATCGCCAACCGGATGGTCTTCGAACAGCGCATGGTGGAATTGTGCGAGCAGGTCATGGATGAGGCCTGCGATGCCTGCCTGCTGGTGCTGGACATCGACCACTTCAAGAAGATCAACGACCGCTTCGGCCATGCCGCCGGCGACCGCGCACTGCGTATCGTGGCGGATCAACTCGCCACCCGCCTGCGTCCGGACGATCTGCTGGCCCGCTACGGCGGTGAGGAGTTCGTGGTGGTACTGCCTGGCACCACGGTGGACGCCGGCCATGCGATCGCCGAAGAGTTGCGCACCTGTATTGAAGGTGTCGGCTTTCGTGGTCAGCAACAACCGGTGCAGATCACCCTGTCGTGCGGCATCACCGCCTTGCGCGGCGGCGATACACCGGCAGACGTGTTCGAACGCGCCGACCGCGCTCTGTACCGCGCAAAACACGCCGGGCGCAACCGCTGCGTGGTGTTGTGACGGCGCTGACCGCCTGCGGCCATCCATACGGCTGAACGAATTCCCGCTGCGCCACCACGGCGCGGCTGCAAATGGAAGCCGGTCGTTGTATCATCACCGACCTCATCTATCTTTCTATCCGCACAAAGGGATATATACCGCGATGTCCAACTACCTGTTCACCTCCGAATCGGTCTCCGAAGGCCATCCGGACAAGGTCGCCGACCAGATCTCCGACGCCGTTCTGGACGCGATCATCGCGCAGGACCCGCGCGCCCGTGTGGCCTGTGAAACCATGGTCAAGACCGGCGTGGCGATTGTCGCCGGCGAAGTCACCACCGATGCGTGGATCGACCTGGAAGCGATCACCCGCAAGGTCATCGTCGATATCGGTTATGACTCCAGCGACGTCGGCTTCGACGGTGCCACCTGCGGCGTGATCAACCTGATCGGCAAGCAGTCACCCGACATCAACCAGGGCGTGGATCGCAAGAAGCCCGAAGAACAGGGCGCCGGTGATCAGGGCCTGATGTTCGGCTACGCGACGAATGAAACGAAGGACTTCATGCCGGCGGCGATCTACTACTCGCACCGTCTGGTCGAGCAGCAGGCCAAGGTGCGCAAGCGGAAGAACTCGCCGCTGCCGTGGCTGCGCCCTGATGCGAAGAGCCAGGTCACCCTGCGCTACGAGAACGGTGTCGCTGTGGCGATCGACGCGGTGGTGCTGTCGACCCAGCACGATCCAAGCGTGAAGCAGAAAGACCTGATCGAAGGCGTGCGCGAGCTGATCCTGAAGCCCGTGTTGCCGGCCAAGCTGCTGCACAAGGGCACCAAGTTCCACATCAACCCGACCGGCAAGTTCGTCATTGGCGGACCGGTGGGCGACTGCGGCCTGACCGGCCGCAAGATCATCGTGGACACCTACGGCGGCTGGGCGCGTCACGGTGGCGGCGCGTTCTCCGGCAAGGACCCGTCCAAGGTCGATCGTTCGGCGGCTTACGCCGCGCGTTACGTGGCCAAGAACATCGTCGCCGCCGGCATCGCCGACCGCTGCGAAGTGCAGGTGAGCTACGCGATTGGCGTGGCGCATCCCACCTCGATTTCGGTCACCACCTTCGGCACCGGCAAGATCAGCGACGAGAAGATCGAGAAGCTGATCCGCAAGCACTTCGACCTGCGTCCGTACGGCATTCTGCAGATGCTTGACCTGATCCATCCGATGTACCAGCAGACCGCCAGCTACGGCCACTTCGGCCGTACCCCGCGCGAACTGGTCGACGCCAACGGCAACGCGTTCACCTCGTTCTCGTGGGAAAAGACCGACCGCGCCGAGGCGCTGCGCAAAGACGCCAAGCTGTAACAGCGCAGTTGCGGCGCGTAGCGCACGCACTCACCAAACGGGCCGCCTTGTGCGGCCCGTTTCATTTCACGCCACGTCACCCGGCACGTCAGCTGCAAACCACGCCGGCACCGTCTGCGCGGCAGCGATCCGGCCAGCCGTGCGCGCGCCAGTAGTCGAGCATGTGGCTACGCCGCACATAATCCTGGAACGCGGCGTCACGGCGATAGTCGGCCAGTTCCGGGTTCCACAGCATCGAGTCCATACCCGAGTAGCCGCTGCGCCAGACCGTCTCCAGCATGGCGATGTTCGCGGCAACGTCGGCCTGTGGATCGAGCACCCGCAGCCAGTTCGGCGAACTTCCCGCCACCTTTTCCGAAGCATCGATCAGTCGCCGCGCCTTGGGCCACTGGGCAGGATCACGCAATGCTGCGCCTGCAGCCAGGTAGGAATCGGCGAAGCGGGGATCATCCGGAACGAATGACTGCAGATGCGCCAGATCGCCACGCCAGACCGCGTTGAACCAGAACGCGGCCTGATGGGATACGTGGGAGACATCCAGGTGACGCTGTGCCTCGTCATGCTGGCCGAGGGTGTCGAGCACACGCGCGAACTGATAATTGACGCGCGCCGAAAGCGGATCGGCGGCATAAGCGATCCGTATTTCGTCGAGCGCTTGATCGAGATAGCCCAAGGTCAACAGGTCCCGCGTGTACCACATGCGCAGGATCGAATCGGCCGGGGCAAGCTCCAGGCCACGTCGAAGCAGTTTCATGCCCTGCTCCCAGTCCCCTCGACGGCAAGCGTCGTCGCCGAGCACCGTATAGGCATCAGCCAGCGACGGGTCCATCTGCAAGGCCAGCTTCGCTTCGGCGACCGCCTCGACATGCTTGGACGCAGCGTCGGCCGGATCGCTGAAGGCCATTTGATTCAAGGCCAGCGCCAGGCCGGCATGGCCGCGCGCATAACCCGGTGCATCGGCGACGAGCTGGCGGAACGCCGCCTGCATCCTTGGCGCGCCGACGCCAAGCGGCACATCACCATGCAGCTGATGGCGAGCTTCCAGATAACGCCGATACAGGCCGGAATCCTCACTGCGCGCCAGATCCGCCTGCAGGCGTGCGCTGAGCTTGAGCGCCAGTACGTTCGCCACCGAGGTGGCGACGTCGCGCTCCAGTGCGAACACATCCGTTGCCGCACGGTCGTACTGCGCGGCCCACAGAGTTTGCGCGCTGGCAATGTCGACCAACCGCAACGAGGCGCGCAACTGATCGCCTTCATGTTGAACGCTCCCCTCGATCGCGTACCCCACGTGCAGGCGCCTGGCGATGGCTGGCAGATTCTCGCCGCTGTCCTGCGCCAGTGCCGCGGAGGTGCGCGCGATGACATGCACGCCATCCACCCGCGACAACAAGGTAATCAAGTCTTCACCCAGGCCGTCGGCAAAAGCGGCATCCGCCGCCGATGCGCCAATCACCTTCAGTGGCAACACGATGATGGAGCGCGTTGCGACCGGCGTGGAGCGGGCCACCCCAGGTAACGGGACCGGCACGTGCACGCGTCCGTAGTAGATCCAGGCCAGAGCAACCAGCAACAGCGCCGACAGGATCATCGCGGCAAGCTGCCACGCACGTCGCGGACGCACCTCGACTACCGGTACCAACCCCGCTGCCGCGGCAACAAGGGGCGGTGCAGGCAGCAACGCGTCATCAGCTGCGGACGCAAGGGCACCGTCATCGATGGGCACGCTGGCAACAGCACCGCCGCCGGGTACGCCGGAAAAATGCACGTCGGCGTCGAAGCGATAGCCAATGCCATGCACGGTGTGCAGGTAGCGGCCCTCGTGGCTGCTCTCGCCGAGGGCGTGGCGCAACAGCGCAACAATCCGGTTGAGTACGCCGGGCGTGACGTGGCTGTGGCCCCAGACCGCGTCCAGAATTTCATTCCGATCGAACACCCGCCCAGGTTCGCTGGCCAGCAACACCAGCACGGCAAAGGCCTTCGGCTCCAGCGGGCGCTCGATGCCACCCACAAGCAGCCGATGCCCGATCGTGTCGATCGCGACGTCGTCGAAGCAGATCCCGCTGCGGGTGAACCCTTCAGTTGTCATAGCGAACCTTCGAACAGGCCGACCGGTCGCGCATCAATCCCCATGCAATCAAGACTATACACGCCAAAAGAATTCCCCAAGCTTTTCCCAACGGAACCCATGCAAACCCCTCAAGACTGGATCAGACCACTGCGGCACGCTGGATCTGCCGACCGCATCAGGTCAGCTCCATCCAACTCAGGAGTCCGCCATGAACAGCCCCGCGAAAGCCATCTTGATCGCCACGTTTGCCGCAGCCATCCAACTCACCGCGCCGACCAGCCACGCGCAGGAAGCCTTGACGATCAGCTGCGCAGCTCCCCATCTGCCCAGCCAGCAGGCCGTTGCCAAGGCGCTCGATCTGCATAATTTCGGTCAGGTCTACCGCGCGCGTGACTTGCTGATGAGCTACGTCCACCGCGCCTGCGGCAAGGGCGCAACGGAAGTCCTGGTCAGCAGCGACAGCCCGGCAATCCACCTTCTGGACCGATCCTACGCTGGCCCGCGGATGGTCCGCGCAGCGAACCGGCCCACCGCAAGTGCAACCCGGTGAAGCCGATCCCCGCTGATTCGTAGCGACCCACGTGCGAATGAAGTGACCACGGCGGGCCATCGGCGACGCGGTGAATGAGCGGCGCGATCGACGTGCGAGCGCGTGGCTTGTAACGTTTTGAGATCTCGCCGGACAGCTAATGTCGTAGCGAGCATCGTCTGCGGAAGCTGAGACACCGCCCCCTATGTTTGCAGGTCCGCTCACCTGACAAGACCACCGTGGACCAGTACGATCCATGGCATTCATGTGGGGGGAGCAACTCGATGCCGGACGACAACCGCCGACCGATCGCGGTGCGCAGCAGCGGCTGGGCGCGCGGCACGGCTGCACTGCTGGCGCGCAGCGCCATCACGCCAAACCAGATCTCGTGCGCCAGTGTGTTGTTTGCCCTGGCCGGCTGCGCGGCGTTGCTGCAATGGCCGGATGCGCCTGGCTTGTTGCTCTGTGCGCTGTGCATTCTGCTGCGACTGCTGTGCAACATGTTCGACGGCATGGTCGCGGTCGAGGGTGGCAAGGGAACCGTCACCGGCCCGCTTTTCAACGAAGTGCCGGACCGGCTCGGCGACTCGCTATTCCTGGTCGCGCTGGGCTACGCCGTGATGCTGCCGTGGCTGGGTTGGCTGTGCGCCCTGCTGGCCGCGCTGACGGCGTACATCCGCGTGCTCGGCGGCTCGCTGGGACAGGCGCAGGATTTCCGCGGCCCGATGGCCAAGCCGCATCGCATGTGGCTGCTGGGTATCGCGCTGGTGATTGCCGCCGCGCTGCCATCGTGGAGCCACCGCTTGCTGATCGCTACGGCAGCCATCATCGCCGCGGGTTCGGCGCTCACCTGCATCACCCGCCTGCAAGCCATTGCCGCTCGCCTCCACCACGGTGCCGACGCATGATCACCTCGCACGTGCTGGTGGGCCTGGTGCGCTTGCTGGTGGGTGCCCATGCGCGCTGGATCGGCTGCGAACCGTCGCCCGTGCAGCGGATCTATTTCGCCAATCACTCCAGTCACCTCGATGCGCTGGCGCTGTGGTCGGCGCTGCCGCCTAGGTTGCGCGCCACCACCCGCCCGGTGGCCGCGCGCGATTACTGGGGGCACGGCGGCATCCGTGGTTTCATCGCCGACCACGGCTTCCATGCGGTCTACATCGAGCGCGACCGCAGCCAGCGCGAAGGCGATCCGCTGCAACCGCTGATGGACGCGCTGGACGCCGGCGACTCGCTGATCATCTTCCCCGAGGGCACGCGCAGCCAGGAAGCACTGCCGCTGCCGTTCAAGTCGGGCCTGTTCCACCTCGCCACCCGCTACCCGCAGGCCGAGCTGGTGCCGGTCTACCTGGACACGCTGCACCGGAGCATGCCCAAGGGCAGCCTGTTGCCGGTTCCCTTGACCTGCGTCGTGCGCTTCGGCGCAGCGCTCAGGCTGAATCCGGCTGAAGACAAGGACGATTTCCTCAAACGCGCCCATGCGGCGGTAGTGGAGCTGGCGTGACCGCACAACACAAATTCTGGTGGGTGATGGGCGGTGTGCTGGCGCTGTTGCTGGTGGCCAGCGCGATTGGCTGGTGGCTGGCCCGGCGCGCGCCGGCCGACCGCCGTGAAGTGATCGACAACCTCAATGCGCGCATCCGCGCCTGGTGGTGGATGGCCGCGTTGCTGTGCGCCTGTTTCCTGCTGGGTCGGGCCACCACCCTGGTATTTTTCGCGCTGGCCTCGTTCTTCGCGCTGCGCGAATTCGTCACGCTCACGCCGACCCGGCGTGGTGATCACCTGCCGCTGGTGTTGTGCTTCTACGTGGCCATTCCGCTGCAGTACTGGCTGATCGCGGTCGACTGGTACGGCTTGTTCGCCATCTGCATCCCGGTCTACGGCTTCCTGTTGCTGCCCTCCATCACCGCCCTGCATGGCGATACCGAGAATTTTCTCGAACGCAGCACCAAGATCCAGTGGGGCCTGATGCTCACCGTCTACTGCGTCAGCTACGCCCCGGCGGTGTTGCTGCTGCATATCCCGGGCTACGAAGGGCAAAGCCTGCTGTTGATGCTGTACCTGTTGCTGGTGGTGCAGATCAGCGACGTCCTGCAATACGTGTTCGGCAAACTGTTCGGCAAGCACAAGCTGGCGCCGAAAGTGAGCCCGTCCAAGACCGTGGAAGGCCTGGTCGGCGGCGGCCTCAGTGCCACCCTGATCGGTGCCAGCCTGTGGTGGATCACCCCGTTCACGTTCTGGGGCTCGGCCGGCATCTCGCTGGTGATCGTGCTGGCCGGTTTCCTTGGCGGGCTGGCCCTGTCGGCGGTCAAGCGCAGCATTGGCGCCAAGGACTGGGGCGACATGATCGAAGGCCACGGCGGCATCCTCGACCGTCTCGACTCAGTCACTTTCGCCGCGCCGATCTTCTTCCATATCGTGCATTACCAGTTCATGTAGCACTCGCCGGACGCGTTCTGGACCGCCATTTCCCACCGTTTAGCGGCGCGAACCTGGCAGCACCAGCTACAATGGGCGGATGTCTCTTATCCAATTGCAAAACGTCGACTTCAGCATCGGCGGCCCACTCCTGCTCGAACATGTCAATTTGTCGATCGAGGCGAACGAGCGTGTCTGCATCGTCGGTCGCAACGGCGAAGGCAAATCGACCCTGATGAAGCTGATCGCCGGCGAGCTGCATGCCGACGATGGCGAGGTGCGCTTGCAGAACGGCATCGTGGTGGCGCGCATGGCGCAGGAGGTGCCACATGGCACCGACGGCAGCGTGTTCGACGTGGTCGCCGAAGGTCTGGGCGATCTCGGCCGGCTGCTGGCGCGCTATCACCACCTGCTCGATGCGGGCGACTTCGACGCGCTCGGCGACGTGCAACACGAGATCGAGGCGCAACACGGCTGGGACCTGGATCGTCGCGTCAGCGACGTAATCAGCCAGCTGGAGTTGCCCGGCGAGACCGATTTCGCCGCACTGTCAGGCGGTATGAAGCGCCGCGTGCTGCTGGCCCAGGCGCTGGTGCGAAAGCCCGACGTGCTGCTGCTGGACGAACCGACCAACCATCTCGATATCGAAGCGATCGGCTGGCTGGAGACCTTCCTCAAGCAGTTTGCCGGCAGCATCATTTTCGTCACCCATGACCGCAGCTTCCTGCGCGCGCTGGCCACTCGCATCGTCGAGATCGATCGCGGCGCACTCACTGACTGGCCGGGCGATTACGACAACTACCTGCGCCGCCGCGAAGAACGCCTGCACGCCGAGTCACAGGCCAATGCGCTGTTCGACAAGAAGCTGGCGCAGGAAGAAGTGTGGATACGCCAGGGCATCAAGGCGCGACGTACCCGCAACGAAGGCCGCGTGCGCGCGCTGAAGGCGTTGCGCAATGAACGTTCGGAACGACGCAACCTCAATGGCAACGTGAAGATGACCGCCGCCACTGCGCAGTCGTCCGGCAAGAAGGTTATCGACCTCAAGAACGTGCATCAGGCGTATGACGGCCGCGTGCTGATCGACGACCTCAGCACCACCATTCTGCGCGGCGACCGCATCGGCATCATCGGGCCGAATGGCGCCGGCAAGAGCACCTTGCTGAAGATCATGCTGGGCGAGTTGAGCCCGTTGCAGGGCACGGCCGAGCTGGGCACCAGCATCCAGATCGCCTATTTCGACCAGCACCGCCTGCAACTCAACGACTCGCTCAACGCGCTGGACAACGTCGCCGAAGGTCGCGAGTTCATCGAGCTCAACGGCCAGCGCAAACACATCGTCGGTTACCTGCAGGATTTCCTGTTCTCGCCCGAGCGTTCGCGTGCGCCGATCACCCGCTTGTCCGGCGGCGAGCGCAACCGCCTGCTGCTGGCCAAGCTGTTCGCCCAGCCCTCCAACCTGCTGGTGATGGATGAACCGACCAACGACCTCGACGTGGAAACGCTGGAATTGCTGGAAGAACTACTGACCGATTACCAGGGCACCTTGCTGCTGGTGTCGCATGACCGCGCCTTCCTCGACAACGTGGTCTCCAGCACGCTGGTGCTCGAAGGCGAAGGCCAGATCGGCGAATACGTGGGTGGCTACACCGACTGGCTGCGGCAGAAGCCCATCGCCCGCGCCACCGGCAGCACGACAAAGCCGGCCGCCGCCGCTCCCGCGCCAGCCGCGCCCGCGGTGACGAAGCGCAAGCACAGCTTCAAGGAACAACAAGAGCTCGAACAGTTGCCCAAGCGCATCGAACAACTGGAGACCGAAATCGCGGCCCGTGGCGAGGCGATGAACGACCCGGCCTTCTTCAAGCAGGACAGCGCCAGCATCACCCAGGCCAACGAAGCCGTGAGCCGATTGCAGGCCGAGCTGGACACCGCTTACGCGCGCTGGAGCGAACTGGACGCCTGAAGCACGGGGCTTGCTTCAGCGATTGCCAGGCTGCGGCGCCTCTGCCGCCGCAGCCTGAATTTCGTCCTGCAACGAAGCACGCAGGCTGGGAATGTTTTCCGTCTGGATATCGGCAATGCGCCAGCCCGGCCCGCTGTGCACCAGCGACAACTCCAGATGTTGAGCCTGGCCAAGGTTCTGCAACGACACGCGCGCCGACCAGCCACCGCCTGCCGCTGGCTGCAGCACCCAGTTCACCGCGCTGACGGCGTGATCCTGGCATGCACACAGCGGGTCGGCATCGAGCACCCCGGCCTCACCCTTGAGCGACTGCCGATCCTGGCGCATCAGCGCCAATAACGAAGCCTCATAGATCGTAGCGGCGCGGACATCATCGATATCCAGCGGTATCCCGCTGGCGGAATAGCGGGAGTAAACCGTGTGCAGGAAGGCATCGACACCCGGCGAACCGCCGGCGTTGTCTGGCCTGGCACAGGCACTGCCGGCAACCGCAATCCATGCGAGCAATAGAGCAGTCGACAGCAACTTCAGAAATCGCATGAAAGCTCCTCAATGCCGATAGATCGCATAGCTCGGTTTGTGTGTGCGATAGCCGGGGCCAGCCCAGATATCCCGCTGCTTGAAATCCGAAACCCACTGCAGGCCATCGAACATCGCAATGTGTCCGGCCTGGCTGCCACCGGTATAGCTCTGAATGACCACTACATCGCCTTTCACCGCCGCATATCCGGCGCTGCCGTCGGTCGCCGTCGGGACGAAGCCGTGCGCCAGCAGATAGGGGCCATACGCCTTGGCGATGCCCGGGTGAGGTGTCACGTCAATACCGCCAGCCAGCAGTGCCCGCCGCACCGCCTGTGCGCAGAAACCGGTGGATTGCCCATGGGCATGGGCATCCAGGTACGTTACCGCCGCGTCAACATCGTAGTCTGCCATCTGCGGGTCCCTGTAGATGATGGATGTTCGAAGGCGCCAAACCCGACTATAGCGCCGGGACGATTCACAGATCAGCGCGGCGTATGATTCGTCGATCACTTTCTGTGGATATCTGCCATGTATACGCTCTATTTCGCACCCGGCTCGGCCAATCTGGTGGTCCATCTCGCCCTGCTGGAAATTGATGCCCCGCACACGCTGGAGCGCATCGACATTGCCGCCGGCCAGCAGCGCAGCGCAGCCTATCTGGCGATCAACCCGAACGGCGTTGTGCCGACCCTGATGGTCGATGGCGCGCCGCATGGGGAAGCGGCGGCACTCACGATGCTGCTGGCCGAGCGGCATCCCGAAGCCGCGCTGGCGCCCGCCGCTGGCAGCGCACAGCGCGGCGACTACCTGCAGTGGATGTTCTATCTCGCGAATTCTTTGCAGCCGCTGTTTCGCCAGTGGTTCTACCCCGGCGACCACCTGCCGGACGCTGCTGAGTCCGTGCAGGAAGCCGCGCGCATCGGTATCGAAAAGTGCTGGTCGCATATCGACGCCCATCTCGCCAAGCACGGCCCGTACCTGTTGGGCGAGCAATTCAGCGTGGTTGACCTGTATGCACTGATGCTGATGCGTTGGTCGCGCAACATGCCGCGTCCGGCCACCGAGTGGCCGCCGCTGGCAGCACTGGCGACGCGACTGAAGGCACGTCCGTCGTGGCGACAAGTCTGTGTAGCGGAAGAACTGGTTGAGTGGGCCTGAGCGCATGAGCGACCCGGACGCGCCCAGCGACAAGGGCTGGGCCGTCTACCTGCTTGAATGCACCGACGGCCGCGTTTACACCGGCATCGCCCGTAATCCCGAGCAGCGCTATGCAAAGCATCTCGCCGGCAAAGGCGCGCGCTTCACCCGCTCCAACCCACCGAAGCAATTGCTCGGCTGGGTCTGGGTCGAAAGCCACGGCGATGCACTGCGGCTGGAAATCGCCTGGAAGAAATTGCCACGTGCCGAACGCGTCGCCGCCCTGCACTTGGCTACTACCGCGTAGGAGCCCGCTGGCGGGCGATGCTCTTCAAGACAACAGCAACGCCCGCCAGCGGGCTCCTACGACGCCAACGCGGCAGCGGACTCGCGCGGTAACCAAAATTGAGCCACCACGCCGAGGCCATCCTCGCGCGGACTCAGACTGACCCCGCCTTCGTGCGCCTCGGCGATCTGCCGCACCAGTGCCAGACCGATGCCCGAACCACCGGGCTTGGTGGTGAAGAACGGTACGAACAGGTTGTCGCTGCCGGGCAGACCGTGGCCGTCGTCGAGAATTTCCACCACGGCGCGCTCACCTTCGACGCGCCAGCGCACGAGCACCTGGCCACCCACCGGCAAGCTGGCCTCCACCGCATTACGCAGCAAGTTGATCAGGGCCTGTTCGATCTGGTCCGGATCAGCCTGTACCGGCAACGCCGGCCCGTGCTCGACCTGCACCGCAAGGCGCTGTTCCAGCCGCGCCACCGCACCAATGCGTTCGGCCAGATCAATCAGTCGTTTCTGCGGCGGCGGCAGCGCGGCAAGCTTGCTGTAACCGGTGAGAAAGCGCGCCAACGCTTCGGCACGATGGCTGATCACCTGCAAACCGCCACGTGCATCCTCTTGCCAGTCCTCCGGCAACGGTTCACGCACCACCAGCGTCGCCAGCGTGCCCGCCAGGGAGTGGATCGATGCCAGCGAATTGTTGACCTCGTGGCCAAGCACGCGCAGCAGACGCTGCCAAGCCTGGCGTTCTTCTTCACGTAGCGCGCGGCCGACATCGTTGATGACCAGCAACTGGCCGTTGCGGCCTTCGTTGCGCAGCGGCGCGTGGCGAATCTCGAAGCGTCCGCTGCGGCCTGGAAACACCTGTCGAATGACTTGCCCTGACGGCGCAGCCAGCAGCACATCCAGCCCCAGTTCGTCCGCTCGCTGACCGATCAGCGCATGGCGTTCCCCGGTCAGCAGGCGCTGCGCGGCCGGATTGAGCAGGCGCAGGCGAGCGTCGCTGTCGAACACGAACACCGCGCTGTCCAGTGCCGACAGGGTCTTGCCGAGCAGGCGCGCGGAATCCTCTGATTGCAGGCGCTCATGTTGCAGCCGGTCAGCCAGCGCGTTGATGTCGTAGATCACGTCGCCCAGCACGCCGCCGCGCACACCGCGCAGGCTGTAGTCGCCTTCGCGCAGCGCTTCGAGCAGACCGCTCAGCGTGTACAGCGGATACACCACGCGCCGGTGCTGCCACCGTGTGAGCAGCGCGGAGAGCGACAGTACGATAATGAGGATGGCCCAGCACAGCTCGACCGGTGGCTTGCCGGCGAACAACACGATCAGCAAGGCCACCAGCGCCGGCAGTGCCACCAGCCAGCCACCGAATAGCACTCGCCGCTCGAACGCCGGCATGCGTGACCGTCGTCGGGGTGGGGTACTGGCGGGCTCAGATGTCATCGGCACTCGACGGATCGCGCAAGTCGTGTTTTTCCATCCGCCGATACAGCGTCTGGCGGGTAATCCCCAGCGCATCGGCGGCATGCTGCAGATTGCCGTCATGGCGCTCCAGCGCACGTCGCACCAGATGCGCCTCGGCCTGGTCGATGGTCATGTCATCGAGTTCCGTTGAGGCTGCGATCGCGGTGGCGCCCGTCGGACCGGGGCCGAAGGCCAGCGCCGAATCGCTGATCAGATCCTGCTCGGCCAGCAGTGCTGCGCGCTCCATCAAGTGACCGAGTTCACGAACATTTCCCGGCCAACGCCAGGCCAGCAACGCGCGTTCGGCCGACGACGCCAGACGCAAACCATGACGGCCGTAGCGTGCGCCACTGCGCTCCAGAAAACGGCGTGCCAACGGCAGGATGTCGGCCGCACGCTCGCGCAGCGGCGGCAGTCGGATCTCCAGCGTGTTGAGTCGATACAGCAGATCCTTGCGGAAGCGCCCCGCTTCGACTTCGACGGCGAGATCGGCATTGGTCGCCGAAACCAGTCGCACATCGGCGCTCTGCGTGCGCGACGAACCGAGCCGCTCAAACTCGCCATCTTCCAGTACACGCAACAATTTCGGCTGCTGCGAAATCGGCACGTTGCCCACTTCGTCGAGAAACAAGGTGCCGCCATCGGCCAGCTCGTAACGGCCGATGCGCTCGCTCTTGGCATCGGTATACGCGCCGCGCACATGACCGAACATTTCCGACTCGAACACGTTCTCGGCGATACCGCCCATGTTGACCTTGACCAGTGCTTTGCCGGCGCGTCGCGACTGCGCGTGCAGCGCCTGTGCGATCACACCCTTGCCGGTGCCGTTTTCGCCCAGCACCAGCACGTTCGCGTCACTGGGGGCGACGCGAGCAACCAGATCCATCACCCGACGCATCGCCGCGGACTCGGCGATGAGCATCTCGCCACCACCACGCAGCAAGGCATTCTCTGCTTCCAGCCGTCGCTGCCGTCGCGCGCTCTCGCCCAGCGCCATCTGATTGCGCACGATGCTGAGCACGCGTGCGTTGTCCCACGGCTTCTCGATGAAGTCGCCGGCACCGCGGCGCAGCGCATCCACCACCAGCGGCACGTTGCCCCACGCCGTCATCACCACCACCGGCAATTCCGGCGCGTGCTGGCGCAATTGATCCAGCAGCGCCAGACCTTCATCGCCCGACGTGGTATCGCGGGTGTAATTAAGGTCGATCAATGCACAGCTGAAATCGCACTTTCCAACAACCTCCTGTGCCGCTGCGGGGCCATCCACGCCGATACTGGCGATGCCTTCGGACTTCAGCAGCAGCCGCAGCGCCTCGCGCACATCGGCCTGATCATCGACCAGCAACACGGTGGGATGGGACTGACTGACCACGCCTTGAACTCCAGAATGATTGACTGCCGCTCACCAGACTTCCGACTTGAGCTGCACCACGAGCTCGCCGGAAGCCTGGGAAATGTAACGCATCGACTTACCGCTTTGCGGCTTTGCCGTCCGCCAGATCGTCCGCCGTCAACACGCGCTGCGACTCGCCTTTGGCATCGAGAAACCGGATCTCGGCTTTACCTTCGGGCGTGACCAGCAGCTGCAGTCGGGGCTTGCCGTTCGCATCGTTGAGCATCACCACCGAGTTGTTGCTCAGCGATTTGCCGGCGTAGTAGCGTGGTGCACCGTAGTATTGCCTGCTATCGCGCGCGGCCATCAATGCGTCGCGCTCCTTCGCAGGCATGGCGTCCAGTTTGGCCTGCTCGTCCATGTCTTGCATGATCGGTCGATCCGGCACATCGTTCACCTGCATGCCGGCCAGCGTGCGACCGTTCCGGTCCAGACCGATCAGCTGCAATTGCTGATCCTGATCGTAGCGATCAAACGTGAGACTGAGACCGCTGCTGACCTTGCCGTCCACCGACTTGCTGCCAGCGAAGATCAGCCCACCCTGCTCGCTACCCTCGTCGTTGAAAAACAGCATGCCGGCCTGTGTGCGCTCATGGGCATATTCCTTGCCGTGCAGGATCAACCCGGGAAACGCTGCATGATCTGAGATCACCATGCGCAAGGTGCCATCGGGTTCCCGCACATTGATGCGCTGCACGTCGATGGTGTCGAATTTTGCGTTCATCGGCGAGCGCGCTCCGCTCAGTATCAACACCGCAAACGCACCGGTAAGCACCGTGGCGTAGACGCCCAGATAGGTCTTGGGAAACTTGGGCATGACAGAACTCCTTGTGTCAGAAAAAGGGCAACGCAAACTCATTTGCAGGGCATCGCGACGCGCGGCTGGGCGCGCAGCGCGCGATGGAAGAACAAACGCCTGTTTCCACGCAGTCTCCAGCGCATCAACGGGGCCATCCACGCCCGTGCCGGGATTCCCCCGGACCTCGGCAGCAGGCGCAATGTCTCGCGCACGGCCGCCTGATCATCAACCAGCAGCACCGTGGGAAACACTTCACAGCTCAGGAGTGTCCCGTCATGGATGCAGCCGCCACATTGTAGGAGCCGGCCGGCGGGCGATGCTCTTCTCGCGGAAATCGGCATGCGAGCTTCGCAACAGCTTGGCCCGCCAGCGCTCGCCTACTCGCAGCGCAAGGCGACGGCTGGGGCGACCCGCAGCGCACGCGCCACCGGCACCAGCGATGCGACCACCGCGACCAGCACCACCATCAGCAGCACCGGAACAAACACGCGCATGTCATGCGCCTGCGTGTGCAAGCCAGGATCGGCCAACAGCCCGGACCACGGCCACGCCAGCAGCAGGCCGACGCCCAAACCCAGTCCCAGCTGCCACAGGAGTTGCCGTCCGACCTCGCGCACGATAGCCGCGCTGCCGGCACCAATCGCCCGGCGAATGCCGAACTCCCGCGTGCGCTGCGCCACCGAGAAGGCCAGCACGCCATACAGTCCGGCGGCCGCAAGCATCAGCGCCACCAGCCCCAGCGCGCTGAACACCTGGGTCAGCACCAGCAGACCGATGCGCCCGGAAGCCATCAGGTGCGACTGGCTGCGGACATAGTGCACGGCCGCCTGCGCATCCACGCTGCGCACCAGCGCCGTGAGGCGTGGCCCGTAAGCATAGGCATCCGCGCGCGTGCGCACCGCCAGTCCAACCGCCGCCAACGGCGACATGCCTTGCGACTGCTGCAGCGGCACCAGAAATCCCGGCACCGAGCGCTCCATCTCGGTATCGAGCTGCAATGGCTCGATCACACCGACCACAGTGACCGTGACCGACCATGGCTGCTCCGGATAGAGCACCAGCGACTGACCCACCGCATCCTGACCGGGCCACAGTGCAATGGCGGTTTTGCGATCAATGACGGTGACCTGCTGGCTGTCAGCACGATCCCGTGTATCGAAGAACCGGCCGGCCAGCAGGTGCACGCCATAGGTATCGAGGAAGTGTCCATCGACGATACCCATCTGCGCCTCCGTCCAGCCACCAGACGGACGTGAGCGACCCTTTACGCCGATCATCTCGTGACTGCCAAGCCGCGCGCCGGGAACGGCATTGGCCACCGTGGCGTCCAGTACCGCCGGGTCTGCCCGCAAGCGCTCGGCCAAGCTGCTGAAGAAGCGAATGCGCTCGACGTCCCTGGCATACGCCTTCGGTGGTAGTGCCACTTCGGCGGTCAGCACATGGCTGGCGTCGGCAGCCCCGGCCGGCGGCACCGCCAACAGCTGACCCAGCGAGCGCACGAAGGTGCCGGCACCGACCAGCAACACCACGGTCAGCACGATTTCCATGACCACCAGCCCCTTGGCGATACGCGCGAACGCACCGCCCGAACCCCTGCTGCCTTCGCGCAAGGCATCCTGCATGTCCGCGTGGGAGGCGCGCCAGGCCGGTATCAATCCGGCCAGCGCGGTGGTGAGAAATGCCACGAGAATGGCGAAGACCAGCACCCCGCCGCTGATGCCGAAATGCTGGAACCCGGGCGGTTGCCGGTCAGCGGCCATGTACGCGGAAATGATCCAGCGGTTGCCGAAGTAGACGATCGGCAACGCCACTGCCAGGGACAGCACGCCCAGCAGCAGGCTTTCGGTCAATACCCCAAGCATCAACCGTGCACGGCTGCTGCCCAGTGCACTGCGCAAGGCCAGCTCGCGACGCCGGCTCAAGGTCTGCACCAGTTGCAGGTTGGCCACGTTGACGCACGCCAGCAACAACACCAGCGACGCGGCCGCGAACATCAGCCAGACCCAGCGCAGCATGTCTTCGGGCGCAAAGCTGACCGACAGCGGCTTGGCCGTCAGTGGCTGCTGCATCTGCCACGACTTCGATTGCTGCCGCAGCTGGGCATCCAGTGCGCCCAGTTGCGAACGTGCCTGGGCCAGACTGACATCGGGCTTGAGCCGCCCGACCATGTACACCTCGTCGTGCTGCCCCGTGCGCGGTTGCAGCGGCATCCATATCTGGCTGACACCCGGAAACCCGATCGCTGCCGGCAGCACGCCGACGACCGTTGCCCATTCACCATTGACCCGCACGGCACGCCCGATCACCGCAGGGTCGGCATCAAACTCGTGCCGCCACAAGCTTTCGCCGATCAGCATCACCGGGGCGGCATCGGGCACATCGTCCGCCGCGCCAAAGCCGCGACCCAGCAGCGGCTTGACGCCCAGCAGATCCATCATCGACGACGTCCATACCGTGCCGATGTAAAAGCCGGTGCCATGACCGTGGTCCATGCCAATGCCGACCGCCGCGTAGGCGCCATCCTCATTCAGTCCCTGCAAACGGGCATGCAGATCGAGGTACTGGCTGCTGTCGACATCGCCGATGCCACTGCCGTTGTCATGCACCTCGCCGATGGCCAGCAGGCGGTCAGCCTGTGGAAACGGCAGCGGTTGCAACACCAGGGTGTCGATCAGGCTGAAAAGGAACAACAGCACGCCCAGCCCCAGACCCAACATGCCGATCGACAAGCCGGTGTAACCCGGCCGGGCCAGCAGGCGTCGCCACGCACTACGGAATTCACGCACGATCATGGTCATTCTCCGCGCAACGCGCGCATGGGATGGGTGCGACCGGCGCGCAGCGCCGGGATCAAGCAGGCCAGCAGACCGGCAAACAAAAGCACGGCGCAGGATGCAGCGATGGACCATGGATCGAATACGCTGCGACCCAGTTGCACGACGACCGCACGCAGCACGCGCGCTCCGGCCGCACCCAGTACGAGTCCGGCCAGCAGTCCAAACACGATCTGCAGCAGACCCACGCGCAACACCAGCAGCCACAAGCCACGTGGCGATGCACCCAGGGCGGCGCGCACGCCTAGCTCGCGCTCACGCAAGGCCACCGCCACGGCCATCACCGCGTACATGCCCATGCCAGCGAGCAGCAGGGCCAGAGCACTGAACAAGCCGACCAGCATCAGGTCGAACTCCGTATCGGTGGTGGTGTTGCGCACGACATAGGCCATGCTTTGCACGTGGCTGATCGGCTGTTCGGGCGCCACTTCGCTCACCGCCCGCTGGACCGCTGCACGGTAGTTGTCGGGCTGACCATGCACCTTGAGCGCAAAACGCATCGGCTCATACGAGCGGAATGCACGCAGGTCGTCGTCCGACACTTGGGTCAGCGGCAGGTAGAGGATCGGCAACACCGAATCCGGATCTTCCGGACCGAACTGATAGGTATTGGCGACCACGCCGACGATGCGTGCCGACAGCATGTCGGCGCCAGAACCTTGCTGGATCATCTGGCCCAGGGCATGGCCGCCGTAATACATGGCGGCAAATTTCTGATTGACGATGGCGACCGCTTCGCCGCCATGTACATCGGTATGGTCGAACAACCGACCCTGCCGCAGATGGATGCCAAAGACCTCGAAAAAAGCGGGATCGATACCGCGAAACTGTGCATTGAAATTCTCGCCACCGAGCACATGCAGGCCGCCGGTATTCCATTGGCCGCTGAAGTCACCGGCCGGCAGGTTGGTCCCCGCCTCGGCCTGCAGCACACCCGGAATCTGTTTCAGGCGATCACCCAGTCGCTGGGTCAACTGCCGTACCGCGGCAGCATCGGGATAGATCGCCTTGACCGGCGCCAGCTCGAAGGTGAGCACGTTGCGCGCATCGAAGCCGAGATCAACGCGGTCGGCGGCGAGCCGGCTGTGCAGGAACACGCCGGTTGCGCAGAGCAGCAACGAAGCCAGCGCCACCTGCGCGATCACCAGAATCTTGCCAAGTATTCCGCTGCGCCGACTCAATCCGCTGCGCCCACCTTCACGCAGGCTGTCAATCGACAACGCCGCGCGGCCGCGCCACAGCCCCAGCAGCGTGGCGATCAAGGCACCGAACAAGCCGATGCCGGCAGCCAGCGTCCACGCCTCACGTCCCAGACTCAGGCCGCCGGGACGCATCCATTCCACCGCCATCCCGTCGAGTGGCATCCATGTACGCAACGCCAGCAGACCCAGCGCGGCCAGCCCCTGCCCCAGCAGCAAACCGCCGAGTCCGATCAGCACACCCTCGGCCATCGACGGTAACGCTACCCGCCAATGCGGCGCACCCAGCGCACCGCGCACGGCAGCATCATGGCTGCGCCCGATCGCGCGCAGCATCATCAGATTGGTCAGGTTGACCAGCGCGATCACCAGCAACAGCGCGGCACAAGAGAGCCACATGAGTGAGGTTGCATGCTGGTCCGCATGTTGAACCGTTCCGAAGTCCTGCGCGCCAAAGTGCGCGTTGTGCCAGTAGTCACCGCCATAGGCGTGACTGCCTTGCGCGGCGTAGAAGGCACGCAGACGCGTGTCCACCTGCGCACTCAAGGCCTCGCGCGAAACGCCTGGCGACAGCCGCGCCACCGCGGTGTAATTGGTGCCGTCATCACGCGAACGCGCAGAGAACGCGGTGGGCAATGCGATCGATGCCTGCCCCAGATCGAAGCCTGCCGGCAGCACACCGACGATCACATGCGCCAGACCTTCCACCTGCATGGTCTGCCCGACCACCGCGGCATTGCCGCCAAAGTGGTGCAGCCAGAAGTCGTGATACAGGATCACCGCAGGCGGCCCATGCGGCTGATCTTCGTGCGCGGTGAAGTTGCGTCCCAGCGCAAGTTGCACGCGCAGCGTGGGCAACAGACCACGGTCGATTTCCAGCGCCGGCACCTGCACCGGCTCACCCGTGCCCGCAATATTCGTCGCGCTTTGCCCATCCTTGAACAGACCCAGCGAACCGATCCCGGGCAGATCCGTCAGCTGCTGGTATTGCTGAGGCGACACCGCCTGCACCTGACCCTGCTGCAGTTGACCAGGAACAACCAGCTGATGCGGCTCGGCATACGGCAGCGGCTGCAACAAGATGCCGTTGATCAAGGTAAACACGGCACTGGTCGAGCCCACGCCCAACGCCAGCACGCCGACCGCCAACAACAGGAATCCCGGCCGTAGCAGGCTGGCGCGCCAGGCGCGCAAAACTTCGCTCAACCACACCTTCACGCGACGACTTCCACGCGCTGGCCGATCAACGCGTCGATGCGCAGTTCGTCTTCGCGGCGTAGCCGATCGAAGGTTTCCTCATCCACCACGCGGCCATCGAACATGCGGATCTTGCGTTGCGCCAGTTCCGCGTAACGACTGTCATGGGTGACCATGCAGATGGTCGCACCACCCTTGTGCAATTCGTCCAGCAGGGCCATTACCGCCTCGCCATTGCGCGAGTCGAGGTTGCCGGTCGGTTCATCGGCGAGCAGGATCGCCGGCTTGCCCACCAGCGCACGCGCCACTGCCACGCGCTGCTGCTGACCACCGGAAAGCTGCGCCGGATAGTGCCGCATGCGATGCGCCATGCCGACCCGCTCCAGTGCCTCCTGCACCCGCTCGCGTCGTTCGGCGGCACTGATGCCACTGCGGTAGGTCAGTGGCAGCTCGACGTTTTCCTGCACGCTGAGGTCGCCGATCAGGTTGAAGGCCTGGAAGATGAAACCGATCTCCGCGTTGCGAATGCGCGCGCGCTCGGCGGCGTTCATGCCGGCAACGTTATGACCGTTCAACACATAGCTGCCGGAACTCGCGGTATCGAGCAGGCCGAGGATCGACAACAGCGTGCTCTTGCCACAGCCGGAAGGCCCGGAGATGGAAACGTATTCGCCCAAACGGACGTCCAGATGTACGTCGCTCAGCGCATGCGTTTCCACTTCGTCGGCCTGGAAGACCTTGCGGATGCCACCGAGGGTGATGACTTTGCTGCTGTCGTTCATGGGTTGGTCCTGGTTCGGAAAGGTCTGCAATGTCGATGGTTGGATTGACGCCGTTCCTGCAGGATGGGTAGTGCCCGCCACTCTTGCCGGGTGGTGCCGCAACAGCAGGAAGAGCCGGCGGGCAGTGCCTGCCCTACGGGTTCAGCGCAGGCGTATGCGGTCATATTTGTCCCATTGGCTGGTATCGGAAAGGATGATTCGGTCGCCCGGCTGCAAGCCTTTCATTATTTGTATGCGATCGACCGAGGTGGCGCCCACGCGCAGCTTGACGCGGGTGGCAGCGGTACCTGCGGCATCGAGCCGGAACAGGCTGACCTCGCTGTTCGCCTCGACCTGCGCCGGACGACCCACCGACAGCACCTGCTTGAGTTCGGCGATGCGGATGCGACCATCCACCGACAGATCCGGGCGCGCGCCGGCGGGCAGCGCACCGCCCGGCGTTACATCCACCTGCACGCTGCCATCGACCACCGCCGGATCGATGCGGGTAACCGTACCGTCGATCATGCCGTTATAGGTGTTCACCTGGGCGCGCATGCCCAGCGCTACATCCTTGGCCTGCACTTCCGGCACGCGCAGCCGCGCGATCAGCACGTCACCGCGCGCGACGCGTGCGAGGTCGGCGCCGGCAGCTACTTGCTGACCTTCCTGCACCGCAACCTGCTGCAGCGTGCCGGCAATACCGGCGCGCACTTCCAGTGCATCGGACTGGCGCTGCCGCAAGAGCAGGTTGCTCTGTTGCAACTGCAGTTCGGCACGCACGGCTGCCATCTGGGCGGCGATACCGGTACCGAAGGTCTTCACCCGCTCCTGTTCCACGTCGGCACGGTGCTGCAACTGTTTCAGCGCGATCAGTTCCTGCTCGTACTGCACGCGCGGGATCAGGTTCTGCGCCATCGCCTTAGCATCGGCATCGCTTTTCACTTTCGCCGAGGCGTAGTCAGCCTGCGCCTGTGCCAGCGAGGAACGTTCATCCAGCAGTTGCGACTGCAGCGCGGCCTGCTTGGCGGCGACCTGCGCCTCGGCGGCAGCAACCTGCGCCTGTGCGTTGCGCAGATCACCGTCGACCTGCGGACTGGCCAGCCGCATCAACACGGTATCGGCTTCGACATGGGTGCCGGGCCAGACTTCGATCTTGGTCACCTGGGCACTCGTCTGTGCCGCCAGCCAGTGGATGTCGCGCGGTACCAGAGTACCCGGCGCACGTACTTCGCGCAGCATGTCACCCTGCTTCACCGTATCGATCCAGGCGCTGGACCGTTCCACCGTGGGCAGGGCCGGACCAAGGTTGACCGCGCCGATGACGAGTCCGGCGAGCAGCACTACGCCGACAGCGATGGCGAGTTGCTTGCGACGGCGTTTGCGCTGGGCGGCGAGCGGGTTGGCGATATCCATGAGAGCGTCAGAGCAAGGCCCGTGCCATGCGGGCAAAGACTTGTTCTACAAGGAAACAGCCTGAGAGCCCGCTGCCAAACCCGTTCGCAGGCGGACAGTGGCGTCCGGAGTCGTACGGATCACCGAAGCGGTAGGAGCCCGCTCGCGAGCGATGCTCCGCGTGGCAGAAGCAAAGGCATCGCCCGCGAGCGGGCTCCTACGAGGGCAGTAACCGTGAGCGGTGAGCGAATGTTCCGATTGAATCAACCGGTGTTCTGCAACCCCTGCGATACGCCGTTGACGCAGGCGACCAGCGCCTGCAGGACGGCATCGTCTTCACCACCACCGGCGCGCCAACGCTGCAACAAGTCCACTTGCAACAGGCTCATCGGATCGACATAGGGATTGCGCAGACGGATCGAGGCAGCCAGCCGTGGAGCGTCCTGCAATAACGCGTCGCTGCCTTTCACACGCAACAACCAGTGGCGGGTGCGGGCGAATTCGTCGCGGATCAGTCCGAAGAACTCATCGTGCAGCGGACCGGACAATTTCGAGAATGCCTCGGCGATATCAAGGTCGCATTTGGCCAGTACCATCTCCACGTCGTCGAGCAGGTTGGCGAAGAACAACCAGTCACGCGCCATCTCCACCAGCACCGCCTCGCCGAATTGCTTCGCGCCCTGCTCCAGCGCGCTGCCCAGGCCATACCAGCCAGGCAGAATGGATCGGCACTGGGTCCAGGCGAACACCCACGGAATTGCGCGCAAGTCCTGTACGCCACGCATGCTGCGCCGGCTGGCCGGACGTGAGCCCAAGGTCATCTTCTCGATCACGTCGACCGGCGTGGCGGTGCGGAAGTAGTCAACGAAGCCTTCGCGTTCGACGAAGGCCCGGTAGGTCTTGCGGCTGGCGGTGGACAGCACATCCATCTGTTCGCGCCAACGCTCTTCGCGCGGTTCGCTTTCGCGCGGACGCAAGGACGCGCGCAACACCGCGCCCACGGTCTGCTCCAGGTTGCGCAGCGCCAGCGCGCGGATGCCGTACTTGCGATGGATCACTTCGCCCTGCTCGGTCACCCGCAGCACACCGGCCACGGCGCCGCGCGGCGAGGACATCAGGGCCGGAGTGATGCGCGCGCCGCCGCGGCTGGCCGAGCCACCGCGACCATGGAAGAAGGCCAGATGAATGCCGGATTCGTTCGCCACGTCCAGCAATTCCACCTGGGCGCGCTGCAAGCCCCAGCGCGAGGCCAGCGTGCCACCGTCCTTGCCACTGTCGGAATAACCCAGCATCACCCACTGCTGGTCATCGCGCGCGGCGAGGTGGCGACGGTAAACCGGATCGTCGAGCAGTGCACGCAGCGTGGCCGGCGCGTTCTTGAGGTCGTCGACGGTTTCGAACAACGGCGCGATGTTGAGTGGTACATCGCGGCCCTGGTCGAGCAGCCCGCCACGTCGCGCCAGTGCCAGCACGGCCAGCACGTCGGCAGCGGTGCGCGCCATGCTGATGATGTACAACCCGGTGGCATCCACACCGTAGCTACCACGGCTGTCACGCAAGGTGGTGAACACAGCCTGCAATGACACGGCACTCTCGTCGCTGCAATCGGCGAAGGTGGCTTCGCCGCTGGCGTAGGGACGCAGACGATCGGCGCGCTCGACGGGATCACGACCCACCCAGTCGGGATCACCGAGCAGTGCGGCCAGCGCATCGTCATGCACGCGCGAATCCTGCCGCACATCAAGTCGGGCCAGATGGAAGCCGAAGCTGCGCACGCGGCACAGCAACCGCTCGGTCAAATAGGCGCCAGCGTGAACTCCGTGATGCTGCAGCAAACTGTCCGCGATCAGTTGCAGATCGTCGAGCAACTGTTGGCTGGACGCGTAGCCACCGGGTTGATTGTCCTGGCTCAAGGTCAGCCGTGCACCGATCAGCTGCAACAGACAGCGATACGGCATGTCGGCGTGCCGGGGGCGGATTTGTGCGGCAGCAGCGGGAAAGCGCTCTCGGTAGTCCGCCACCCGTGCGAGCAGTGCGTTGCTGACCGTGACGCGACCTTCGGTCTGACTGAGGGCTCGCGCCAACACAGCCACGTCTTCGCGATAGCGCTCGATCACCATCGTGCGCTGTGAATCCAGGCAGTCGGCAATGGTATCGGCGCCTACGTTGGGGTTGCCGTCCATGTCGCCACCAACCCAGCTGGCGAAGCGCAGCAGCTGCGGCAGCTTGATCGCCAGGCCCCAGGTTTCCTGCAACGCCTGGGCCAGCGATTCGTACAGCGCCGGCACGATCCGGTACAGCGGATTGGTGAGGTAGAAATCCACATGCTCGCGCTCGTCCTGCACGCTGGGGCGCACCGGTGAGGCCTCGGCGGTTTGCCAGCCGGAGGACAGCGCCACATAGATGCGCTGGTCATCCTCGCGCCGCTCCTCGGGTGTCCGCTGGGGGTCGAAGCCGTCGACCAGCGAGCGCACGATCGCCTGTTCTTTTTCCAGCAGCGAGCGACGTACCGCTTCGGTGGGATGCGCGGTGAACACCGGTTCGATCCATAGCCGATCCAACCAGCCCACCAATTCGTCGGCACTGACGCCTTCAGCCTTCAACTGCCCCAGTACGGCGAGCAACGACTCGGGCTGCGGTGCGCTGCCCTCACGTTGGTAATCGCGCCGTCGGCGGATGCGGTGGACACGCTCAGCGGTGTTGACTGCCTGGAAATACGTGGCGAAAGCACGCGCCAGCGCCTCGGCATGGGCGGCGTCGAGACCGGCCAGCGAGTCGCCCAGTTCATCCACGGACGCACCTTCGCGGCGACGATGAATGGCCGCCGTTCTCACCTGTTCGACGCGCTCGAAAAAGGCCTCGCCGCCCTGCTCGGCCAGCATCTGGCCGACCATCGTGCCAAGCCGGCTGACGTCTTCGCGCAGCGGGCCGTCCGGAGGCAAAAATTCGGATTCGCGACTTTGTTCCATCCAGCTACTCCACGGCAGGTCAAGTCCCCAGCCTAACCAATCCCGGCGCGACAGGCACCCAACCATGCGGCATAAGCACATTTCTCCCGCTACAATGCATGCTTTGTACTGCCCGCCGAGGGGCGCTGCGACTGTTCACCGTGACGGCGAATCCATTTCGCCATGCCCGCACGTAGACCTGCGGACTATTCACGATGGACAGCCAGGCTCGGTGCGGCACGTTCCACAACGGCGCCCGGTTGTTTTGACGCGAATCCCTTCGCGAAGAAAAACCAGCCATCCATGGCCGGACTCTTCACGAGAGCCTCGCACTAACCGGAGATTCCGATGAATGCTGCACTGAAAGAAAACACCCAGGACTACAAGATCCGCGACATCTCGCTGGCCGACTATGGCCGCAAGGAACTGGACATCGCCGAGCACGAGATGCCGGGCCTGATGTCGATCCGTCGCAAGCACGCCACCGCGCAGCCGCTGAAGAACGTGCGCGTCACCGGCTCGCTGCACATGACGATCCAGACCGCGGTGCTGATCGAAACGCTGAAGGACATCGGTGCCGACGTGCGCTGGGCCTCGTGCAATATCTTCTCGACCCAGGACCACGCCGCCGCTGCCATTGCAGCGACTGGCACCCCGGTGTTCGCGTGGAAGGGCGAGACGCTGGAAGAGTATTGGGATTGCACGCTCGACGCGCTGTCCTTCCCCGACGGCAAGGGCGGTTATCTCGGCCCGCAGCTGGTGGTCGATGATGGCGGCGACGTCACGCTGCTGATCCACAAGGGCTACGAGCTGGAGAACGGCAGCAAGTGGGTCGATGAAAAAGCTTCCTCGCACGAGGAACAGGTGATCAAGAACCTGTTGAAGCGCGTGCACAAGGAGCGTCCGGGTTACTGGCACACCGTGGTCAAGGACTGGAAGGGCGTCTCCGAAGAGACCACCACCGGCGTGCACCGCCTGTACCAGTTGGCCGAAGCAAAGTCGCTGCTGATCCCCGCGATCAACGTCAACGATTCGGTCACCAAGAGCAAGTTCGACAATCTGTACGGCTGCCGCGAGTCGCTGGCCGATGGCCTGAAGCGCGCAATGGACGTGATGCTGGCCGGCAAGGTCGCGGTGGTCTGCGGCTACGGCGACGTGGGCAAGGGCTGTGCTGCCTCGCTGCGTGCCTACGGTTCGCGCGTGGTGGTCACCGAGATCGATCCGATCAACGCACTGCAGGCGTCGATGGAAGGCTTCGAGGTCAACACCGTCGAGAGCACCCTGGGCCGTGGTGACATCTACGTCACCACCACCGGCAACAAGGATGTGCTGACACTTGAGCACCTGAAGTCGATGAAGGATCAGGCCATCGTCTGCAACATCGGCCACTTCGACAACGAGATCCAGGTCGATGCGCTGAACGCGATGGACGGCGTGACCAAGCTCAACATCAAGCCGCAGGTGGACAAGTACACGTTCAAGGACGGCCGCGCGATCTTCCTGCTGGCCGAAGGCCGGCTGGTCAACCTGGGCTGTGCCACCGGCCACCCGAGCTTCGTGATGTCCAATTCGTTCGCCAACCAGACGCTGGCGCAGATCGACCTGTGGGCGAACAAGGACAGCTACGAGAACAAGGTCTACATCCTGCCGAAGAAGCTGGACGAAGAAGTGGCGCGTCTGCATCTGGAAAAGATCGGCGTGAAGTTGACCACGTTGACCGATGCACAGGCTGACTATCTGGGTGTGTCGAAAGAAGGCCCGTACAAGCCGGATCATTACCGCTACTGAGTCGCGCGGGGAACGCGGGACGTCATCCTGCGTCGATCCAGCTTTTCAGCAACACCGACAGGGCGCAGCGATGCGCCCTGTTTTTTTTCAGCCCGCGAAAGCGCGCCTCGAAACTTTTTGTGGGACCGTCGGTTGCCACACTGCCTCACATCTATCGCTTCATCGCGACATAAAGATATATACTCGCCCGCACCCTCCAGTGGACTCCGTTTCATGCCTCCGATCAGCTTCGAGTTCTTTCCGCCCAAGACCGATGAACAGCGTGCACAACTGGACCGCGCCGTGCAGGTATTGAAGGCCTATCAGCCGGACTACGCGTCCGTCACCTTCGGTGCCGGCGGCTCCACCTTGAGCTACACCGGCGACACCGTGGCGCGGCTGCATGCAAAACACGGCCTGCCGGTGGCGCCGCATCTGTCGTGCATGGGCGGCACCAAGGCCGAGATCCGCGATCTGCTGGAAGGCTATCGTGCTGCCGGCTACCGACGGCTGGTGGCGCTACGCGGCGACATGCCCTCGGGCATGGCCACGGCTGGCGACTTCCGTTACGCCGCCGAATTGGTGAGCTTCATTCGCGAACAGTACGGTGACCATTTCCACATCGAAGTGGCGGCTTATCCGGAAACCCATCCGCAGGCCGACGATGCGCTGCGCGACCTGCAGCATTTCAAGGCCAAGGTCGACGCCGGTGCGCACGGCGCGATTACCCAGTACTTTTTCAACCCCGATGCCTACTTCCGCTTCGTCGACGACGTACGCAAGCTGGGGGTCGACGTGCCGATCGTGCCGGGCATCATGCCGATCACCAACTTCAGCCAGCTGCGGCGCTTCTCCGAAATGTGCGGCGCCGAAATCCCGCGCTGGATCGGCAAGCGCATGCAAGCCCATGGCGATGACGCCGACGCGGTGCGCGCACTGGGTGCCGAAGTGGTCGCACAGCTATGCCGGCGGCTACTCGACGGCGGTGCACCCGGCCTGCATTTCTATACGTTGAACCGGGCCCGCGCGACGCAGGCGGTACTGCAGCAACTTTTCTGAGTCGCAGGCCGGCTATGCTGGCGAGATGTACCGCCTGGTCGCCCTGTTGCTGCTGTGTCTGATCGCACTTGCCTGTGTTGCGCCTGCCGCGGCACAGACACCGATCCATCGCTGCATTGGCGCCAATGGTCAGGCGGTCTTCACCGATCAGCCCTGTATGGCATTGCAGGCCACACCGGTGGCGCCGGGCGCTTCGTCGACGCCAGCGGTGGCGAACTCTGTCACACCCCCCATGCTGTGTGCTCACAGCTTCGAGGTCCTGCGCCAGGCCGTCATCGAGGCATTTGCCAGCCGCGACGCCAACCGCCTGGCGGGCATGATGCTGTGGGAAGGTTATGGTCGCGGCGCCGCCATTGCCGACATCCGCTCGCTGGCGCAGGTGATGAAGCAGCCACTGCTGGATGTCAGCAGCCCGACCCAGGCGGCTGACCCTGATGATCCAGCATCCATGCCGCTCAGCACGGCGCCGCCGACCGACGACCAACTGGTGCTGCACGTGGTCGACAACGACGGCAACGGTGGTCCGCGTGAGCTCCGCTTCGACATCGTCCACCAGGCCGGCTGCCTGTGGTTGCGCAGCACCAACTGATGCCCGAAACGCGGTGCAAGATTGGCCGCCTGAAACGCACGCCTTGACGTGCGGCCGCCCTGCAGCGGTTATCATGGGCGGTCCCCACAGGAGAAGCGACATGGCCCAGCAATACCCCGATTGGATCTGGCAGAACGGCGAGATCAAGCCGTGGGCCGAGGCGACCACCCACGTGATGTCCCACGCGCTGCATTACGGCTCGTCCGTGTTCGAAGGCATTCGCAGCTACGCCACACCCGATGGCGCCGCGATTTTCCGCCTCACCGATCACCTGAATCGCCTGTACCAGTCCGCACGCATCTACGACATGGTGCTGCCGTATTCCGTCGACGACCTGGCCGCTGCCTGCCGCGCCGTGATCAAGAAGAACGGTCTGGGCGCCGCCTATCTGCGCCCGGTGGCGTATCGTGGCCTGGGCGGTTTCGGCCTGTCTGCGGAAACCCCGATCGACGTGGCCGTGGCGGCCTGGCCAATGGGTCCGTATCTGGGACCAGAGGCGCTGGAGAACGGCATCACCGCGTGCGTGTCGAGCTGGCAGCGATTTGCGCCGAACACCATTCCGGCCGGCGCCAAGGCCGGCGGCAACTATCTCTCCGGCCAGCTGATTGCGCGTGAAGCACGCCGCCTCGGTTTCGGCGAAGGCATTGCACTGGCTTCCAGCGGGCTGCTCAGCGAAGGCGCGGGCGAAAACCTGTTCCTGGTGTTCGACGGCGTGTTGCACACCACGCCGGCCAGCGCCTCGATTCTCGCCGGCATCACTCGCGACACCCTGAAAACGCTGGCTCGCGAGGAAGGTATCGAAGTGGTCGAACGCGATCTGCCGCGCGAGTATCTCTACCTCGCCGACGAGATCCTGATGTGCGGCACTGCCGCTGAAGTCACCCCGATCCGCTCGGTCGACGGCAAGCAGATCGGCAACGGCACCGCCGGTCGCGTCACCCGCCTGCTGCAGGAACGCTTCTTCGGCCTGTTCGACGGCCGCACGCATGACAAGTGGGGCTGGCTGGAGCAGGTGTAAGCAAGCTGCAGGAGCGCAGCCTGTGCGCGATGCTTTTCGTCACATGACGAAGCGCATCGCGTACAGGCTGCGCAACTATATCCATTCGTGCATCAGCTGAACTTGATGCTGGCGATCGCGCCATTGGTATCGCTGCGCGGACGCATCGAGACGTCCCAGGCGTAGAGTTCGCACAACCGGCGCACAATGGCCAAGCCCAGCCCGGCACCACTGCCGCCGGCGCCCTCGCCACGCACGCCGCGCTGGAACAGGCGTTCCGCGTCTTCGGCCTTGATCCCCGGGCCGGTGTCGATGACTTCAATCCTGCCGTTGGCCACCACCACCTGCACACTGCCTTCGAGCGTGTACTTGATCGCGTTGCCGATCAGGTTGGTCAACGCCACCGACAGCACCGAGGCCGGCGCATTCACGTTGACCGGTTCGACGGTGGCAAGCTCAATGGTCAGCGGTTTGCCGCGTACCTGCGGGCGCTGGCTTTCGATCACGTCCGCGGCAACCTTGCCCACGTCGGTGGTCTCGCCGCGGGTCGGGCCGCGTCGCTCGGCACGTGACAGCAGCAGCAGCGCCTCGATCAGTTCGGTGGCCTGGCGCGAGGCACGTTCGATCCGCTTCAACCGCTCGCTCAGCTTGTCGGTGAGATCCGGCGAACCCTGCAACAGTTCGGTGGTACTGGCGATCACCGCCAACGGTGTGCGTAGTTCATGGCTGACATCGGAATTGAATTCGCGATCGCGTTCAACCATCGCGGTGAGGCGTTCGGAGTACTCGTCCAGCGCATGCGCCAGTTCGCCGACTTCGTCATCGGCGAAGTGCGGCGCCAGCGGCTCGGCCTTGCCGGCCTTGCGAAAATCACGCAGCCGATGGGCCAGCTCGCTGACCGGCTTGAGCACCTTGCGCGACAGCCACATGCCCAGTACCAGCGACAACAGGCCGAACAAGAACACCGCACCGATCACACTGATCAGCAGTTGCTGTTTGCCCAGCTCCTCGCGCGTGACGTCGTAGCGAACGAAGCTGATGATGTGATTCTCGCGATAGACCGCCAACTTGTAGTGGCGCCGATTGCCTTCCTCGTCCTGCTCGATGATGTCGTGCACGCCATTGGCGTTGGCCAGGTTCTGCCAAGCCAACGGCGCCTTGTACAGGGTGCGGTCGCTCTTGGTCATACCGGTGATCAATTGCGAGCCCGGGCCGGCCGCGTCCGGATGCTCCTGGGCGAAGTGGTTGGCGTACTTCGCGTCGTCGAGCAGGCTGGCGTTGACCAGCTGATCTTCCACTCGCGAACGGATGTTCAACGCAGCCACGGCAAACAACGCACTGAGACCGAAGCCGAACAGCGCGAAGGAAACCACCAATCGAAAGCGAAGTTTACGCCTTGACTGCATCAGGCTTGGATTGCATCGGGCTCGACCATGCGATAGCCAATGCCATGACGGGTGTGGATCAGCGGCTTCTCGAACGGTTTGTCGATTGCCGCGCGCAGACCGTGGATATGCACGCGCAAGCTGTCGCTGTCGGGCAGCTCCTCACCCCACACCTTCTGCTCCAGATCCTGCCGGGTGACCACCGACGGGCTGGATTCCATCAACGCCTGCAGCAGCTTCAGACCAATCGGGTTCAGCTGGATCGACTTGCCTTCGCGGTTAACCGTCAGCGTATCGAGGTTGAAGGTGAGATCGGCCACTTTCAACACGCGGCTCTGCGGACCCTTGCCACGGCGCGCCAGCACTTCCAGACGCGCCGCCAGCTCTTGCAGGGCGAACGGCTTGGTCATGTAATCGTCCGCGCCAGACTCGAAGCCGGTCAACTTCTGCTCCAGCGCATCGCGCGCCGTCAGCATCAGGATCGGGGTTTGCTTGTGCGCCTCGTGACGCAGCTTGCGCGCCACCTCCAGGCCATCCATGCCCGGCAGCGTGAGATCCAGCACGATCACGTCGAAATCGTGTACCACCGCAAGATGCAGGCCGGTCACCCCGTCGCCCGCGAAATCGACCACGTTACCCCGGTCTTCCAGATAATCGCCGATGTTGGTCGCGATATCGCTATTGTCTTCAATCACCAGAACGCGCATGTGTCACTCCTGCACAGCCGGCGCACGGGCCGACTGGAGGCGCCAGCTTAACAAGCTTGCATGAACGCGGCACAGCGGTGGACCAGGAAATCGGGCCAGCCGCTTTCCGCAAGCCATAAAAAGGCCCGGACAGGCGACATGGCGTCGTCCATCCGGGCCCAAGGTGTTGCCCCGATACCATCCTCTGCCGCCACCAGACCACGCTGGCCATGCTGCCGCAAAAAACAGTTCGGGCTTTATAGGGGGCGGCAGGTTATGTGCAAGTTAACCCGGCGTCAACGCAGGCCGGTGGCCGTGTCGCCGGGGCAACTTCAAGGTTTCGCCGGCTTGCGCCGGGGCCGATTTTCGGTGCGGGTCGTGCTGTGATGGGCTTCCAGCAACTCCATGATCGCGCCGGCCACGTCGACACCGGTGGATGCTTCGATACCTTCCAGACCCGGCGAGGCATTCACTTCCAGCAGCAGCGGGCCGCGATTGGAGCGCAACAGGTCGACACCGGCAACGCCCAGACCCAGCGCACCGGCAGCGGCCACCGCAATCCGTTCCTCTTCCGCGCTCAGGGTGGCTGCCTTGGCGCTGCCGCCACGGTGCAGGTTGGCGCGGAATTCACCGGGGCTGGAATCGCGCTGCATGGCAGCCACCACCTTGTCGCCCACCACGAAACAACGCAGGTCGCTGCCCTTGGCCTCGGCCACAAATTCCTGCACCAGGAAGTTCGCATAGAGGCCCCGAAACGCCTCGATCACGCTTTGTGAAGCGGCGCGCTTCTCGGCCAGCACCACGCCGGTGCCCTGGCTGCCTTCATTCAACTTGATCACATGCGGCGGATCGCCAAGCAGGGCCAGCACGTCATTGGTGTCGTCCGGGTTGTCGCCGAACACGGTCACCGGCATGTCGATGCCCTGCGCGGCAAGAATCTGCAGACAACGCAGTTTGTCGCGCGCGCGCAGCACGGCATCGGACGGGTTCGGGGTGTACACGCCCATCATTTCCAGCTGGCGCAAAACAGCCGTTCCGTAGAACGTGCTGCTGGTGCCGATACGCGGAATCACTGCATCGATGTCACGTATTTCCTTGCCCTTGAAACGGATCGACGACGCGCCCGGCGCGATGCGCACATAGCAGCGCAGCGGATCGAATACCCGCACCACGTGTCCGCGCACCCGCGCGGCCTCAACCAGGCGCTTGGTCGAATACAGTCGGGTGTTGCGCGACAGGATCGCAATTTTCATGGGCAGTCCGGCATCCAGGATGTGGCCATCATCGGCGATGGTCGCGGTTGCGTATAGGAGATGGCCGGGTCCACCGCCACGCGCCCGATCAGCGCACTGCGGCCCAGCAGCATCGGAAACAGCATGTGACGGCGGTCGGTGAGGTTGACGTCGATGTCGAAGCGCTGTCCCGCCAGTTCCACCGCTGTGCGGATGAACCAGCGTTCAGTGCGCCGTCCACCGGTATCGGTCACCGTGCGCCGGTCCAGCGCGAGCGCCTCGCAGCTGATCTGCACCGGCTGCCGTCGTCCCACATGCAGGGTGAAACGCAGCCAGGTATCGCCGGTGCGCTGAAACGCGTCTAGCGTGTCCACATGCAGCGAACTGCTGCGCGCGCCGGTGTCGAGCTTTGCCTTGAGCATGCCGATGCCCAACTGCGGCAACGCCACTCGCTCCCGCCATCCCAAGATGATCAGATCCGCCATGTGGTCGTTGGAAACTCGGGGATCGATGAGGCTACGGGAATGGAGCGGGTGAAGGGAATCGAACCCTCGTCAGTAGCTTGGGAAGCTACAGCTCTACCATTGAGCTACACCCGCGTTTGACCGGCGGATGGTAACCCGGGATTCGCGTGCTTGGAAAGCTGCGCAGCGGCGAAATCACCTCGTCCGACCGGCTGCGGTGCCGCCGCGCCTGCCCGTGGAAACGACACAACGCGTGCTGAACGGTCGCGCGCACATACTCGGTGCGACGTCATCGGCTGCTGGACAATGCGCGTTGACAGCAGCATGACGAACGTTCGCCCTGATCCAGCCTCATACGCACTCCCCAAGGAGAGTCGCATGCCCAGGTTTGCCGAGTTTTCTGTTTCGTGGCGCCAGCACTGGCGTGTGTTCGCCATGTTGCTGCTTTGCCTGTTCGCCGGTCTGGTGCAGGCACAGTCCGATGCCGATGACAGCGCCGATCCGCCGACTCGCGTGGCGCGGCTGTCTTACATCGGTGGCGATCTCGGCTTTCTGCCCGCCGGCGCGAAAGACTGGAGCGACGCCAGGATCAACCGTCCGCTGACCAATGGCGACAAGCTCTCCAGCGCGGCCGGTGCGCGCGCCGAACTGGAGTTCGGTGGAGGCACGTTGCACATCGACGGAAAGACAGACCTGGGCCTGCTCGACCTCAATGAGCAGATCGCCCAGCTCGAGCTGACCCAGGGCAGCCTCAGCATCAGCGTGCGCCAGCTCGGCGACGGCGAAAGCTACGAGATCGATACCCCAGCCGTGGCACTGGTGATCGATCAGCCGGGCACCTTCCGCGTCGACGTCGACCCACGCGATGGCAGCACTCGCGTGTCCGCACTCGATGGCGCTGCCACGGTGTTTGGCGAAAACAATGCGCAGCGTTCGATCAACCCCGGTCGCAGTTACCGTTTTTCCGACTCCAGCCTGAGCATGGTGACGATCAGCGGGATCAACCGGGGCGACGCCTTCGATCGCTGGGCCAGCGAGCGTGACAATCGGTATGCCGAGTCGAACAGTCGTCAATACGTTTCCGACGACGTGGTCGGTTATCAGGATCTGGACCAATACGGTGGCTGGCAGGACGGCAGCGAATACGGCGCGGTGTGGTACCCGCGGAATGTCGGTTCCAACTGGGCACCGTATCGCAACGGCCACTGGGCCTACATCGCGCCGTGGGGCTGGACCTGGGTCGACGATGCACCCTGGGGCTATGCGCCCTACCACTATGGCCGCTGGGCCTATACCCAACGTGGCTGGGGCTGGATTCCCGGGCCGCGCGGTGCACGCGCGATCTACGCCCCTGCGCTGGTCGCCTTCGTCGGCGGTGGCGGCTGGTCGGTCGGCATCGGCGGCACGCCGGTGGGCTGGTTCCCGCTGGGCCCGGGGGAAATCTACAATCCTTGGTATCACGTGGGTCGTCGCTATTACACCAGCGTGAACATCAACATCTACAACGGCCGTTCGAGCCGCGGACACGACCCGCGCCACGATTTCGACGATCACTACAACCGCTACCGTCGTGGCGACTTCGACCGCGACAATCATTACGCCAACCGCCAGGCACCGCGCGGCTTCACCGCCGTATCCAGCCGCAGCTTCGGCGACGGCCACAACGTGCAGCAGAATCTGGTTCACGTCGACCCGCGCAAATTGGCCGACGCGCCGGTGCGCAGCCGCACGATTGACCAGCTGCGACCCAGTGACCGTGGCGACCAGTCAGCATCCAGCCGCCACGTACGCAACCTGCCTGCCGGTGGCTTCAATCGCGAGGTGGTCGCGCGCCGCGCGCCGCCAGACAATCACGCCAATGCCATGCCGGCACGCAGCAACCGGCCGGGCGACTATTCGCGCGGAAGCGTGCGCGTGCTGGAACCAGATGAAGCGTCAGCGCAGTCATCCCCCAGCAACCGCAATGATGGCAACATGCGCCATCCATCAGATGCACGGCTGCCGGTTGTTCCAACGATCACCCCGGCAGGACGGAGCGGCCGTGAGGAGATGACCCACGACGACGGCGAACTGCGCTCTTCGCGCTTCGCCCGCCCCCGCAGCGGTAACGACATCGAACGCCGAGCGCCAATGCCGCGCTCGGACGCCAACGTCATCACTGCCAGCCCACGTGAGTCGTCGGCGAACGATTCACCGCCAGCTCCCTACAACCGTGAGCGTTACCAACGCGCATGGCAGCCGTCGCCAGCCATGCCAGCGGCCCGCACCGTCGCAGAACCGCAGCGCTTCGAGCGGCCGCAGCCGCAGTCACGCGTCGAGCGCCCCGAGCCACGCAGCGTCGAGCAGCCATCGTGGCGTGCCACACCACCGGCGGCAACGCATGAATACTCGCGCGAAATAGCTGCACCGCCACGTCAAAGCACGCCCGCGCCGCAAAACTACCAACCGCCCCAACGCATGATGCCGCCGCCGCGAGCCGAAACACCGCGGCCGCAACAAAGCACACCGCGCCCCGAAAACGGCAAGGACGTGGAACGGAAAAAGCGCTTCGAGCATCAGGACTGATTCCCGATGGCGCGCATGCTACACCGCCTGGGTGACCCAGGCAGTTCCCGCGGGATTCTGTGATAGCGCGGGATGGCCTCGAACTGGCCATCCCGCAATCGCTGTACCTGCCGGGCACGGCGATTGCGGCGCAAGGCTTTACAATAGGCGGATGCCCACGCCAGACGACGTCCACATTTCCGCTCCCTATTACATGCGCCGCATCCGCAGCTTCGTGCTGCGCGAAGGGCGCATGACACCGGCGCAGCAGCGTGCCTTCGACACCTTGTGGTCGCGCTTTGGCATTGACTATCGCGGCATCTCGCAAGACTTCGCCACACACTTTGCGCGCAGTGCGCCCTTGGTGATGGAGATCGGCTTCGGCAACGGTGAGGCGTTGGCATGGGCCAGCGAGCATGACCAGTCGCGCAATTTCCTTGGGGTGGAAGTGCACGGCCCCGGTGTCGGTCGATTGATGAACGCGCTGGCCGCTCGCGATGCCGGCAACGTGCGCCTTTACAAGCACGATGCAGTCGAAGTGCTGGAGAACGAGATCGCTCCCGGCACCCTGGCCGAGGTGCGGATCTGGTTCCCCGATCCGTGGCACAAGAAGCGCCACAACAAACGCCGGCTCATCCAGCCCGAGTTTGTCGCCTTGCTGGCCTCACGCATGGCGACGAATGGCTTGCTGCACCTCGCCACTGACTGGCAGCCCTACGCCGAGCACATGCTTGAAGTGATGGAAGCCGCACCGGCGTGGCGCAACCAGCTCGGCCCGGCGCAGTACGCCGAAAAGCCCGAGTGGCGTATCGAAACCCACTTCGAGCGGCGTGGCCTGAAACTGGGTCACGGTGTGTGGGACTTGCTCTACCGCAAGGCGTGATCGGCGCAACGCGCGTAGGCCACGATTCACCAGCAACCGCGCCAGCCCGCTTATACTCACGGGCATCCGCCCAGGGACGAATCGACAGCAGCGTGAAGCTTCCACTGCCCCGCCGTATCCACCGCAAACTGCTGCGTCGCAAGGACGTCAGCTGATGGCACTCTCGCTCACCCCAGAAATGATCCTGGTCCTGGGGCTGCTGGGCTTCACCATGTTGATGCTGGTGCTGGAGTGGATTCGCGCCGACATGGTGGCGCTGCTGGTGGTGGTGGTGATCGGGCTGACCGGGCTGATCCCGTCCGACCGCGTGTTCAACGGCTTCGCCGGCAACGCCGTGATCGCGATCATCGCCATCATGATCATGGGCGAAGGGCTGGACCGCGCCGGCGTGCTTACCTACACCGCCACCTTCGTGATGCGCATGGCGCGCGGCGCGGAATCGAGGCTGGGCATGGTGATCAACGTTGTCGCCAGCATGTTCAGCGCGGTAATTCCCAGTCAGGCGTTGGCCGCGCTGATGATTCCCGTCAGCAGCCGGCTGTCCGCGCGCACCGGCGTGCCGATTTCGCGACTGCTGCTGCCGATGGCGTTCTGCATCCTCACCGGCACCAACACCACGCTTATCGCGAACTCGCCATTGATCGTGCTGAACGACCTGATCGCCAGCGCCAACCTGAACCTTCCACCGGGCGCGCACACCATTGCGAAATTCGGCTTGTTCAGCGTCACCCCGGTGGGCCTGGCGCTGGCCCTGGTCGGCGTGGCGTATTTCTATTTCTTCGGCAGCAAGCTGCTGCCCGGACATGAGGATGAGCGACTGAAGGTGACGCCCGGGCGCACCGAAAGCTACTTCGCGGAAACCTACGGCATCGTTGGCGAGACTGCCGAGCTCACCGTCACCGCGGAAAGCCCGCTGGTCGGCATGAGCATCGGTGAAGCCGAGCAGCTATACGACGCGCCGCTGATCCTGGCGATCAAGAGCGGCAATGATTCGCGCATGGCACCGCCGGCCGATCACGTGATTTGGGTCGGTTCCGTACTCGGCGTGCTCGGCCCACGCGAGCAGCTCAACCAGTTTGCCAATAATCAGCTGTGCCGCTTGTCGACCCGCATGCGCCAGCTCGGCGAACTATTCAATCCGACCCGCGCCGGCATTTCCGAAGTGGTGATCCCGCCGGTGTCGCGCTTCATCAAGCATACGGTGGGCGAGCTGCGCCTGCGCAAGCGCTTCGGCATTTCCGTGCTGGCCGTGACCCGTGGCGACAAAGTGCTGCGCGACGACGTGCGCGGAGTCAGCTTGCGCGCCGGCGACACCGTGGTGCTGCATAGCAACTGGCGCGACCTGTCGCTGGCGGCCGAAGACAAGGACCTGGTCGTCGTCACCGACATCCCGAAAGAGCTGCAACGCCCCGGCAAGATCTGGCAGGCGGTGGGCTTCTTCCTGATGGCGCAGGGCCTGGCGTTGTTCACCAATCTCGACCTGTCGGTGTCGATGATGACTGGCGCGATCGCCATGCTGTTGACCGGCGTGCTGAACATGGACGAGGCGTACAAGGCGGTCAACTGGAAAACCATCTTCGTGATCGCCTGCCTGATTCCGCTGGGCTGGTCGATGGACGCCACCGGCACCGCCGCATGGATCGCGCAGCAGGTGCTGGTGCACCTGGGCAGTTCGGCACCGTGGGTGCTGCAACTTTGCCTGGCACTGCTCACGCTGTTGTTCTCGCAAGTCATGTCCAACGTTGGCGCCACTGTGATGATGGTGCCCATCGCCATCAGCGTCGCCGTTGCCACTGGTGGCAACCCGTCGGCCTATGCACTGATCGTGGCGGTATCCTCGTCCAACACTTTCCTGCTCAGCTCCGGCCATCCCGCGCTGATGATGATCACCGGCCCAGGTGGCTACAAGAGCAAGGATTTCCTGCGGGTTGGCATACCGCTGACCTTGCTGGTGCTGATTGTCACGCTGGTCGTGATCAACTTGATGTTTGACTGAAGCCACGCCTGGCAGACTGAACGCGGCGGCGGCTCAGGCAAGCCTTACCTCACCCTCGTCTACCTGCACCGCCACCGGGCGCAAATGCTCACCGCGACACGGCCCGCCAATACACAAGCCGTCGCCCTGATTGAACGTCGCACCGTGCACGGCGCAGATCAGGGTGCCATTTTTCAGCAGGAATTTCCCGGGGGCATAGTCGAGGCGGCGGCCAGCGTGCGGGCAGACGTTGATATAGCCTTGCACCTGCTCGCCACGACGCAGCAGGATCAGGCTTTCCTCGCCATCCACCAGCTGGGCATCGACCGCCGTCGCGCCGCCATCGGGAATGTCGTCGAGCCGGCACAGGGCGGCGAACTGCGACGATTCTGCGGGAGTAGATGGGTCCATCGGCACTTGTCTCGCGGGCCGGCAGGCCCCATGGTGTTGGCGTAAGTCGTTGATTTTAACACACGGATTTTTAACACATGTACTTTGCCCTGCCTTCCATGCGTCGCCCTCGCCATCCGCTCGCCCGCGCTCTGTCGCTGCTGCTGGGTGTGGCCGTGCTTGGCGTGCTGCTGGTATTCGGACTCGCGTTGGCCGGCGTGCTGCTGGTCGGTGGCATCGTGCTGCTGGCCGTGCGCCAGTGGAAGCGGGGGCATGCTCCAGCCACGCCGGCGTCATCTGGCGGCCACGCGCAGCCGGCCGTGCTGGAAGGCGAGTTCGTGGTGATCCAGCAGGGCCGTCCAGTCGCTCACTGAGCCATCCGGCAGGGGCGCCAACGGGGATGGCGATGGATAATGCGCCGTCCCCACACGATCCGCCCCCATGTCCGAGAACCTTGCTGCTGACGCGACTGCCACTTCGCGTAGCCTGAGCGATCACCGCGTGCTGATCCCGCTATCGCTGTTCGCGCTTTACGTGATCTGGGGTTCCACCTATCTCGGCATCCGCTTTGCGCTCGAAAGCTATCCGCCATTCCTGCTGGCCGGCATCCGCTTTCTCGGTGCCGGTGTCGCGCTGTACGGCTTTCTGCGCTGGCGCGGATTGGCCGCACCCACGCCACGACAGTGGGGCAACGCCACCTTCACCGGTTTGCTGCTGCTGGGCATGGGCAATGGTCTGGTGTGTTTCGCCGAAGAGCGGGTCAGCTCGGGCATCGCTGCGGTAGCCGTCGCCAGCATGCCGTTGTTCGCGGCGTTGTTCACCGGCATGTACGGGCAATGGCCGAGCCGCCGCGAGAGCGTAGGACTGGTGATCGGCTTCGTCGGCGTCATCGTGCTCAACCTCGGCAGCAGCCTGTCCGGTTCGCGGCTCGGTGCGCTGGCCTTGCTGACGGCGGCAGCGTGCTGGGCCTTCGGGTCGGCCTGGAGCCGTGGACGCGACATGCCGAAAGGGCCGATGAATACCGCCGCGCAAATGCTGACCGCCAGCATCGCGCTGCTCGCGTTTGGATTCATCAGTGGTGAACATCTGCCATCACACCCCGCCACGCGTGCCACGCTGGCCGTCATTTACCTCGGGGTGTTCGGCTCGATCATCGCCTTCAGCGCCTACCTGTATGTGCTGAAGCATGCGCGACCGGCGCTGGCCACCAGCTATGCGTACGTGAATCCGCCGGTCGCCGTGCTACTGGGCATCCTCGTCGCCGGAGAGCATCTGGGACCGTACGATTTACTCGGCATGGCGATCATCCTGGGCGGTCTGGTGGTGATCACGATGGCGAAGCAGAAGCGACAGGTTGCCAGCACTGCGTCTGCCTGAGCGGGATCAAAAGCGACCTGTTTTCTGACAGTCAGCAGCGTTCAATACGAGCTGGTTTCTTCTCGACTTGCCCAGCTCGCGCTGTCGCGTAACGATGCAGCGATAGCGCAAGGGGGAAGGCATGAGTGCAGAACGAGAGGGCTGGATGGCGCGTGCCGCGCTGCGCAGTGCGGCGTGGGCAGAGCGCTGGTTTCCGGATGCGTGGGTGTTCGCAGCGCTTGGCGTGGTGTTGGTGGCGCTGGCGACGTTCGCGTCCGGTGCGACCCCTGTCGCTGCCGTCGATGCTTTCGGCAACGGCTTCTGGAGCCTGATTCCGTTCACCATGCAGATGGCCTTCGTGGTGATCGGCGGTTACGTGCTGGCCACCGCGCCGGTGGTGGCGCGGTTCATCGATGTGCTGGCGCGGGCACCGCGCACGGGCCGGGGCGCGATAGTCTACATCGCGCTGGTGAGCATGCTCGCCTCATTGTTGAGCTGGGGTTTCTCACTGGTCTTCGGCGGCTTGCTGGTGCGCGCGCTGGCACGGCGCAGCGACCTGCGCATGGACTATCGCGCCGCCGGCGCGGCGGCTTATCTCGGGCTGGGTGCGATCTGGGCAATGGGCCTGTCGTCATCCGCGGCACAACTGCAGGCAAACCCGGCCAGCATGCCACCAGGGCTGCTGGCGATCACCGGCGTGTTGCCCTTCAGCCAGACGATTTTCCTGTGGCAGTCGCTGGTGCTGACCAGCGTGCTGATCGGGGTGTCGCTACTGGTGTGCTGGCTCACCGCGCCATCGGATGCGAATGCGCGCACCGCGCAGGATTTCGAGGCAATGGAAAGCGCGACACCTGCGTTGCCGCCGCGCACGCGACCGGGCGAGTGGCTGGAATACAGCCCGCTGCTGTCGCTGGCGATCGGTCTGCTGGGGTTGGGCTGGCTCGCTCACGAATTCGCCAGTAAACCCATTGTCAGCGCGATCGCCAATCTCAACACCTACAACTTTTTGTTCCTGACGCTGGGCATCCTGCTGCACTGGCGGCCACGCAGCTTTCTCGACGCCGTCCATCGCGCGGTGCCAGGTACGGCCGGCGTGCTGATCCAGTTCCCGTTGTACGGCGGCATCGCCGCGCTACTGACTCAGGTACCAGGCCGCGGCGGTGCAACGCTGGCACATCGCCTGTCACATTTGTTCGTGCAGGTCGCTGACACGGAGAGCTTCCCCGCCGTGATGGGCGCCTACTCCGCCATCCTCGGTTTCTTCGTGCCTTCCGGCGGTGGCAAGTGGCTGGTCGAAGCGCCCTACGTGATGCAGGCGGCGAACGACCTGCACGTGCATCTCGGCTGGGCGGTGCAGGTGTACAACGCCGCCGAGGCGTTGCCGAATCTGATCAATCCCTTCTGGATGCTGCCACTGCTCGGCGTGCTTGGAGTGAAGGCACGCGACGTGGTCGGCTACACCTTCATGCAGTTGCTGGCGCATGTGCCGCTAGTGCTGGGCATGTTGTGGTTGTTGGGGCTGACGCTGACCTACGTGCCGCCGGTGATGCCATGACTGGAAGCGCGTAGGAGCCCGCTGGCGGGCGATGTTTTTGATTTGAGTCCTTGCTGGGAACATCAAAAAGAGCATCGCCCGCCAGCGGGCTCCTGCGCGGGCTGTGGTCAGAGCTCGCGCAGCGCCGTAGTCACCGGCAGGCGCGCGGCCCGCATCGCCGGAAACAGGCCGCCGATGAAGCCGATGGCCAACGCCCACTTCAGGCCGGTCCACAACAACGCGGGCGTCACGCTGAATTCGAAACTGAGCTTGCCGACCGATCCGGCTGCCATCGTCGATGCGGTATAGCCGTTGAAAATCAACCAGGCCAGCAGGCCGCCAAGTACGCCACCGAGCAAGGCCAGCAGCATCGTCTCCAGCATGATCGCCACCACCACCGGACCGCCGCGAAAACCGATCGCACGCAGTGTGGCAATTTCGCGAGCGCGCGCCGCCACCGCGGCAAACATGCAATTGAGTGCACCGAAGATCGCGCCAATGGCCATGATCACGCCGACCGCGATGCCAATGCCCTGGATCATCTTGGAGGTGCCTTCGGACTGCTTGCTGAAGTAGTCGAGCGTGGTGCTGACGTCCACCTTTAGCCGCGGGTCGGCTTCAAGCGTCGCCTTGAACGCATCAAACGCCTGCGGACTGGTAAGTTTCACCGTAACCGAATTGCGGCTGCCACCGCGACGAAACACGTCGGACACCACATTCGCATCGGCCCACAACTCCGAATCCAGCGCGTCACCCGAGGCGAATTCACCCACCACGGTCCACACGTCATTGCCCAACTTGACCTGCTTCCCGACTTGCACACCAGCGAACTCGCGCTCAGCACCCTGGCCGATCATCAGCTCATGCAGACCGGGTTTGAACTTGCGCCCTGCAATGATCTTGACGTTCGGACGCACCTTCCATGCCTCCTCGCCAATGCCGCGCAACTGCACACTGCCGACATCATCCTCGGTGCCGCCTTTGAGCGGCAGGTTGGCGGCAACTACCAGTTCGGGCGAGGCAATCGGCTTGCCCTCGGAATCACGGGCAATACCGGCAGCCTGCGGAATCACCACCACATTGTCGCGCTCCAGCACCGACATCACTTCGGACGCGGAGGCGCCGCGCATCACGATGGCGGTATCGGCGCTGCCGGTCTTGCGTAGCGTCTCGCTGTAACCCTCGCCCATCGCCAGCAGCGCCACCAGCACGCCGACCACACCGGCAATGCCAATCACGATCACCGATGACGAGCCCATCCGCTGACGCAAGGTGCTGACCCCAACCGCCGTCACCGATGCCGATTGGCGGCCTTGTCGGGTCATGATCATCCAGACGGCGATGGCAACTGCGACGATAAGTGCTCCCCACCAAGCAAGAACAGACCAGAAATAGACTGAAAGCAAAATCGTGAGGATCATGCCCATGTCTATCAGGAGCTTGCGCAACTTGGGAGACTTTCGTGAGGCAAGGCCCAACACTGTGCCCATTACTCCACAGATCAAGATGACGATAAGAAAGCGAATTGAGTGGTTCATGTCGTGATCTCCTCAGCGTCCGGCCAATGCATCGACGATATTCAGGCGCATCGCGCGCATGGCAGGAATCACCCCCACCACCAGCCCGATCACCGTCATCAGCGTGATGCCAAGCAACCAGTTGCCCGCACCCACGGGTGGCAAGCCAAGCCCGCTGTTGGCGGCCACGACAGGAATCAGCAAAGTGGCGATGCCCAGACCTATGACGCCGCCGATCAGCAGCAGCAGCACCGACTCGGCCAGCACCATGCCGAGCACGCTGCCACTGGAAAAACCGATGGTCTTGAGCACGGCCAGTTCCGAAGTACGTTCACGCACCGCCATCATCATGGTGTTGCCCGACAGCAGCATCAGGGTGAAGAACACCGCGCCCATGATCGAACTGACGATCAGGCCGATGTCGGCCAACTGCTTGATGTAGTTCGCCGCCGTCGCCTGTTCGGTCTGCGTGCGGGTCTCGTGATCAGAGTTCGCCGAGATCGCGTCGATCGCCTTGGCGACGCGGTCGGACTGGTTCACATCGGACACGCGACTCACATACCAGCCCACCGAGCCACGGTTGTAGGGTGTGCTTTCATCGAAATACTTCCAGTGCAGCAGGATCAACTGCTTGAACATGCCGCCGGCGTTCTTGTCTTTCGGATGCAGGATGCCGACGATATCGAAGGTCCAGTTCTTGGTGCCATCACGGGTGGGGAAAATGGTCGACTGCAACGGCAAGCGATCACCTACCTTCCAGTGGTATTTCGCTGCCAGGTCCTCGCCGACCAGTACGCCGGTGCGGGTGTCGTCGAAGGCCTTGCGCTGACCCGGTGCCAGCTCGATCTCGGGAAACAGATCGAGATAGTTGGGGCTGACGGCAAAGCTGAAAATCTGATTGTGCGGGTCCTGATACGCACCACCAAACCAGTTGGCGTAGGCCACCGCCTTGACGCCATCCACCTTGCTGATCGGCAGTTCCAGCGACGACGGCAAGGTTTGGATGAACGACAGTTTTGATCCCGTCTGCAACCGTTCGGCGCCATTGGCACTCTTGCCAGCCTGGTCGAACGAAGTGCGCACGGCATCGAGCATGCCGAACAGCAGGAATGCCGCAATGATCGAAACCAGGGTGAGGATCGTGCGGGTCTTGCGCCGGAACAGCGCGGCCCAGATCAGGTGGAGATATTTCATGATCGCCTCCTCATGCCAGGGTCTGTTCGACCAGCGTGCCCTTGTCCAGATGCAAGGTATGGCTGGCGTACTCGGCGGCCTTCGGATCGTGGGTAACCATCACGATGGTCTTGCCATGGTCACGGTTCAACTGTTGCAGCAATCCCAGCACATCTTCTGCCGACTGGCGGTCAAGGTCACCGGTAGGTTCATCGCAAACCAGCAAGGCGGGATCGGAGACGATCGCGCGGGCAATCGCCACGCGCTGCTGCTGGCCGCCGGACAGTTCACTTGGCTTGTGACTGGCACGATCGGACAAACCCACCAGCTGCAACGCGATCGCGGCATTCTTCTTGCGCTGCGCGGCTGACAGTTTGGTCAGCAGCAGCGGCAACTCGACGTTGCGTTGCGCCGACAGCATCGGCATCAGGTTGTAGAACTGGAAAATGAAACCGACATTCGACGCGCGCCACTTTGCCAGTGCGCCGCTACCCAACTGATCGATACGCTGACCGCCGACGCTGATGCTGCCGGCGCTGGGTGTGTCGAGCCCACCGATCAGATTCAGCAGGGTGGTCTTGCCCGAACCGGACGGCCCCATCAGCGCAAGAAATTCACCCTCGGCGATGGCGAGGTTGACGTGGTGCAACACTTCGACCTTCTGCTTGCCGCGAACATAACTCTTGGCAAGATCCTTGATGTCGATCAACGTGGTCATGCGCGTTCTCCGATGAACTTGGATGGGTACGAAAAGCGATCAGGGCTTTCCGATCTGGACGTCCGAGCCGTCCTTCAATGTTTCGGGTGGCGACACCACCACGCTGTCACCGGCTTTGATGGCCGACGGCAACAAGCGCAGCTCACCGTAGGCTTGCGTAGCCGGCATCACGGTACGCTGGCGCACCTGTTTGCCATCGAGCACGAAGACCACGCTGCGGCCATCACGCTGCACGATGGCCGTAGCTGGCACCAGCACACCTTGCGGCACGCTGACGCTGGGCTTCGGCTTCTCTTCCAGGAACGACACCCGCGCGCCCATGTCCGGCACCACGCGGGCGTCCTTGTTTTCCAGCGCCACGCGCACCTTCACGGTGGCCTTGCCGCGATCGGCGGTGGGCACGATGGCGACCACATGAGCGGCGATCTTCCAGTCCGGGTAGGCATCCAGTACGGCCTCGGCCGGCATGCCTGGCTTGACCCGGCCGATGTACGCCTCGTTGACGTCGACATCGACTTCCAGCGAATCCATGTCGACGATGGTGCCCACGCCGGTGCGGGTGAAACCGCCACCGGCCGACAGCGGCGAGATGATCTCGCCAACTTGCGCATCCTTGGTGGTAACCACACCACTGAACGGCGCACGCACCACGCAGTAGTCGAAATTCACCTGTGCCACGGCAGCCTGTGCATCCGCCGCCCGCGCCTGCTGCTGCTGGGCATTGAGTTGCGCACGCAGTGCAGCGACCTGGCTGCGTGCCTGTTCGGCACTCTGTTTCGAAACCAGACCACGACCGACCAGCGATTCCAGTCGCGCCGCATCGTGCATGCTCTGGGTCAGCTGCACCTGCACTTGTGCCACCTGTGCGTGCGCCGAGTCCGCCTGCGCCTTCACGGCTTCGAGCTGGGCCTTGAAACCACTGTCGTCCAGACGTGCGAGGATCTGACCCTTTTCGACGTGATCACCTTCCTCGATCAGCACCGCCGTCAGCGTGCCGGTGATCTGTGCCGACACCGTGGCCAGCCGCCGCGCAGTGACATAGCCGGTGGCCTGCAACACCGCACCGGCTTCGCCGCCAGCACTCGGCGCCACCGCGGTGGCGGTTTGCACAGGTATGGCGCGATGACCCAGCAGCCACCAGCCGGCGGCCCCGATCAACAGCAACAGCACCACGACGATGCCCGCAATCCACGGCCCGCGCCCCGATGAGCCTGGAGCATCTTCACGCTGATGGCGGTCGATGCGCAGTTCCTTCAACAATTCCGCGTTATCCACACGAGCTCCCTGCCCGGCCATGCCGGTTGCTTGTTGAATACAAGACTGGCTGATCTGCCGCCGCAGGTTCAGGGTGCAGCATCAGCCATCGGTCGTGACAGCTGTCACCTGCGCTGGCAACGTAGCCTAACGCAGGCTCGGGTTTGTTAGGCTAGGCCAATGAACTACATCATCGACCCGCCCGCCCAACCCAGCCTGCCCGTGACCGGTTCCGCGCAGCGCTTTCCGATTCGCCGCGTGTTCTGCATCGGTCGCAATTACGCCGACCATGCACGTGAAATGGGTGCCAGCGTGGATGCCGCTGCCCCGATGTTTTTCTGCAAACCTGCCGACGCCGTGGTTGCCGATGGTGCGGATGTGGCTTATCCGTCAATAACCACGGACTTGCATCACGAGGTTGAGATGGTGGTGGCGCTGGCCGCTGGCGGCAGCAACATCGCACCGGAGGCGGCCAACGCGCTCATCTTCGGCTACGGCGTGGGCCTGGACCTGACCCGCCGCGACCTGCAGGCGCAAGCCAAGGCCAAAGGCCATCCATGGGATGTGGCCAAGGGGTTCGACCACTCTGCACCCGTTTCCGCGCTACGCGTCGCTGGAGAAGTCACGCTCGATGACGACAGTGTGCTGCGACTGAGCGTGAATGGAGAGCTGCGTCAGCAGACCCGGCTGGGCGAGATGGTGCACGGCGTGCCACAAATCATCGCCGCGCTGTCCACCCTGTTCGAACTGAAAGCCGGCGACCTGATCTTCACCGGCACACCTGCCGGCGTTGCTGCGTTGCAGCGCGGCGATCACTTTCACGCCGAGTTGGTCGGCGTGGCTGAGCTGGATGCCAACATCATCTGATCGTCAGTGTCACCCTGCCGCTGCTTTTTGCATTACATTTCAGCTGTCATTCGACACATATGGGGAGCACAGACAACATGAGCATGATGGGTGAATTCAAGGCATTCGCAATGCGTGGCAACGTCATCGACCTGGCGGTCGGTGTCGTCATCGGCGGCGCCTTCGGCAAGATCGTCAGCTCCCTGGTCGATCAGATCGTCATGCCGCCGATCGGCATGCTCACCGGCGGTGTCGACTTCAGCAAACTGAAGCTGGTATTGAAGGCAGCAGACGACAGCGACCCCGCGCACAAGATTGCCGAAGTGGCGATCCAGTACGGCGCCTTCATCAACACCTTGATCCAGTTCATCATCATCGCGTTCGCGATCTTCATGGTGGTCAAGGCGATCAACAAGCTCAGCAACAAGCAGGAAGCTGCACCAGCCGCGCCGCCAGCCGACGTGGTGCTGCTGACCGAGATCCGCGACCTGCTGAAAGATCGGCAGGCGTAAGAGCGAGAACGGGGAACGGGAACGGGAACGGGAACGGCAGAGCCGCACATCTCGGCTTCTGTTCCCTGTTCCCGCTGCCCCACCACCCATGACTTCTGGCCTAAGCACCCAGCAGCCACGTCGGCATAATCGGGCTTTCCCTCGTGGAGTTCCCCGATGCGTCGTCTTCGACTCACCCTGCTGGCCGCCGGCCTGCTCGCCAGCGGCATCGCCTGCGCTGCCAACACCACGATTCCCGCTGCCGCCGTCAAAACCGCGGAACAGCTGCGCGACAAGGCGCTGCATGACGACACCGCTTATGCGATCACCGCATCGCTGACCACCGAGGTCGGCCCACGCATGGCCGGCAGTGACGCCGACCAGCGCGCCCGCGACTGGGCCGTGGCGAAGTTCAAGGCACTGGGTTACGACAAGGTCTACACCGAGGCGGTGACCTTTCCCCTATGGGTACGCCGTAGCGAACACGGTGCCATCGTCGCGCCGTTTCCGCAGTCGCTGGTGCTGACCGCGTTGGGGTATTCGGCCGCTACACCGAAGGGTGGATTGACGGCCGAGGTAGTGAAGTTCGATACGCTGGCCGCGCTGAAGGCTGCTGACCCGGCCAGCATCAAGGGCAAGATCGTCTACGTCGGCTACCGCATGGAGCGTGCAAAGGACGGTCACGGTTACGGCATGGGCTCGGCGGTGCGAACCGCTGGCGCGGTGATCGCGCAAGCCAAGGGCGCGGCGGCTTACCTGCTGCGTTCCGCCGGCACCGACGCCCACCAGCGCATCGCGCATACCGGCGTCACCGGCTTCCAGGACCCGGCCAAGGCGATTCCCGCCGCCGCACTGTCCAATCCCGATGCCGATCAACTCGAACGCGTGCTGGCCTATGGCAAACCGGTAACGCTGAAGCTTGATCTGGATTGCGGCGTGGTCGGCGAATACACCGGCGCCAACGTGATCGGCGAGATCACTGGCCGCAAGCACCCCGATCAGGTGGTGGCGATCGGCGGTCACCTGGATTCATGGGACCCGGGCACCGGTGCGATCGATGACGGCGCCGGCGTGGCGATTGCCATGGCTGCCGGCAAACTGATCCACGACCTGCCACAACGGCCGGATCGCACGATCCGCGTGATCGCATTTGCCAATGAAGAAATGGGTTTGTGGGGTGGTCGCGCGTATGCCGAAAAACACGCGGCGGACGTGATGAAATTCCAGCTCGGTACTGAATCCGATTTCGGCGCCGGCAAGATCTGGCGCATGAGTGCCAGCGTGAAGCCCGAGGCGCGCGACGCGATTGGCCAGATTGCCAAGGTGCTGGAGCCGGTCGGCGTAGCCTATGACGCTGCTCGCCAGGGTGGCGGTGGCTCGGACTTGTCGCAGATGCACGGCAAGGGCATGGCGGCGCTGTCGTTGACCCAGGACGGTACCAAGTACTTCGACTGGCACCACACCGCCAACGACACGCTGGACAAGATCGACCCGGCCGAACTGGCGCAGAACGTGGCGGTTTACGCCGCATTCTCGTACATGGCCGCACAAGCCAACGGCGACTTCGGCTCCGCACCGGGTGCGTTTGCGAACGACGAAGGCGAGTAAGTCACGCGGCGCCGATCTTCACCGGTCGGCGCTGTTTCCGACCAGCGAGCACCTGTCAGCGCTTTGGTGCTGTCATCTCGCCGGCAATCGCCTTGGGTACGCAAAACGTCTTCAGGCGCACGGTGATTGCCACCGGCACCAGGATCTCCTTCTCCACCCCACCAACGCTGGCGCAACTGACGCCGTCGGCAAGCTGGTAATGAATGATCCGAACCGTGTATTGCGGGCAGACATCCGAGCACGGAAACTCGGCCACCACCGGCTGGCCATGATGACGCCCCAACGCGACCGTCGTATGCATCAGCGCTGCCTTGTTGAAGTCACTTGCGGCGTAGGCGCGTAAAGCGGCGTCATCGATCACGCCAGCGCTGACCGGCCCGCTGGCACAGGCGCTGAGCAGCAGGATAGGCAGCAGAAATCCCGGGTGGAAACCGCGCAAGCTGCTGAACATGGCGAACTCCCTGGCGAAAGTTCGAGGATAACTCGTCCGGAGGCAAGGCATCGGCTGACCATCCGGCCACATCTCTCCCGCCGGCGCTAAAGCCGTGCACGACGATGCCGATAGAGCGGCATGGCGTGTCGGAAAGCGGCAATGAGTCGATCCATCCGGCTGCACCGTGTCGATCAGGGGCAGCAGGCCTCTTTCGCGAAGGGCAGCCCAGCGCCACCCTTCAAGCAGGAAACCAACTGGGATGAGCACATGACCTTTTCCGATGGACTTGACCGACTCAGGAAGTTCGTGGGTCCGGCGTGGGCCAGGTGCCTCCGGGGCTTTGTGTGGCTGGGCAACCGCAAATGGGTACAGCGGATTGGCCAGCTCAAGTGGGTGCAACGATTTGCCGAACTGGGCGTAGTCAAGCAGATCAAGGCCCGGCTCAATCCGCAGAAAGATGCCCCGACGATCCATGATTTCACCAGTGAAATGCAGGCACTGAACAAGGTGCAGGCGATCATCGAATTCGAGCTCGACGGCACCATCGTCGATGCCAACGAAAACTTTCTCAAGCTCATGGGTTATAGCCACGACGAAGTCGTCGGCAAGCACCACGGCATGTTTGTCGCAGATGCGGCGCGCAAGAGCGAAAAGTACAAGGCGTTCTGGAAGCAGCTTGGCGAAGGTGTTGCGCAAAGCGGCATCTACAAACGCCTCGGCAAAGACAAGCGCGAAGTATGGATACAAGGCAGCTACAGCCCGCTGCTCGACGCACGCGGTCGCCCGTGCAAAGTGATCCAGCATGCCGCTGACGTGACCGAACAGCGCCTGAAAATGGCCGACATGGAAGGCCGACTGGCCGCCATCGATCGGGCGCAGGCAGTCATCACTTTTGATCTTGACGGCAACATTCTTGACGCCAACGAAAACTTTCTTGCGACGGTTGGCTATACACGCAACGAGTTGGTCGGCCGCCATCACCGCATGCTGGTGTCACCGCAGGAACGCGACAGCGAAGCGTACCGCCAGTTCTGGGCGCATCTGCACGACGGCGAATATCACGCCGGCCTGTTCCGGCGGATTCGCAAGGACGGCAAGGAAGCGTGGATTCAGGCGTCCTACAACCCGATCTTCGACATGTCCGGGCGGCCGTTCAAGGTGGTCAAGTACGCCACTGACGTGACCCGCCAAACGCAGGCCTCCCATCAGCTGCAGCAATCGCTGGGCTCGCTGGCGCAGACCGTGCCGGCCATCGCCGGAAAAGCGAAAGACGCCAACCACGTGGCCGGCGAAGCCGCCAGCAGCGCAGACCGTGGCGGCAGCCTGGTAAAAGACTTGGTCAGCACCATCGATGAAGTCAACAAGCGCGCGCAAGACATGGTCGAGATCATCACCCTGATCGACTCCATTGGCTTCCAGACCAATATCCTGGCCTTGAATGCCGCCGTAGAGGCCGCGCGTGCAGGCGAGCAAGGCCGCGGTTTCGCGGTGGTCGCGCAGGAAGTGCGCGCACTGGCCCAGCGCAGTGCACAATCCTCACGCGATATCCGCGAACTGGTACACGCCACCATCAACACCCTGGCAGACGGCAGCAAACGCGCGCATCAAACCGGCGAGGCGATGCTCGCCATCATTGGCTCAACCACACAAGCCACCGAGCGCATCCGCGAAATTGCCGCCGAAGCCGATGCACAGAGTCACAGCATTCGCCAGGTGGAACATGCCATCGCCCAACTGCAGGCCACCGGGACCAAGGCCTGAGTGGTTCCAGGCCGCCGCACCCAACCGCGCCCCGGCACGCTTGCCGCACAGGCAGCGCATCGCCCGCCAAGCCGTTAGCAGCAGGGGTCTCACGCCCACTCGTGGGCGCTGCCAGGGGGCGATTGAGCGAGCAGTGCGGCGCCGTACTGCAGGCAGCGCACTCCAGTCACGTCAGATACGTCGGCGAAGCGCTGCCGTGAAAACAGGTCAGTGTTCGCCGCCGGACAACCCAGCCGCATCGACACGAGGCTTGCGCGCGAAGCGCTGCTGCAGTTGATCCATACCGAGGTAGATCACCGGGGTCAGATACAGCGTGAGGATCTGCGAGAAGATCAGCCCGCCGACTACCGCCAAACCCAGCGAGCGACGCACTTCAGCACCGGCGCCGATGCCCAGCGCGATCGGCAAGGTGCCCGCCATCGCCGCCATGCTGGTCATCATGATCGGGCGGAAGCGCACGCGACAGGCTTCAAAGATAGCCTGCGCTGGCGGCATGCCTTCCACGCGCTGACGCTCCAGCGCGAAGTCGATCAGCATGATCGCGTTCTTTTTGACGATGCCGATCAGCATCACGATGCCGACGAAGGCAAACAGATCCAGCGAGGCATGGAAGATCACCAGGGTCAGCAGCGCGCCAACCGCTGCCGCAGGCAAGCCGGACAGGATCGTCAGCGGATGGATGAAACTTTCGTACAGAATGCCCAGCACCAGATAGATCACGAACACGGCCAGCAGCAACAGCATGCCCATACCCTGCAGCGATTGCTGGAACGCCTGTGCGGTGCCCTGCACGCTGCCGCTGATGGTTGCCGGCAGGCCCATCGAATTCATCGCGCCACTGATGCTGGCGACCGCGTCGCTCAGCGACACGCCGGAGGCGAGGTTGAACGACACCGTCACCGCCGGCAACTGGCCTTGATGATTGACCGTCAGCGCCTGCGCTTCACGTTCAAAACTGGCCACGGCACTGAGCGGCACGAGCCCGCCGTTGTTCGAGGTGACATACAACTGTGACAGTACGGACGGATCATCCTGCAGCTTGCGCTCAACCTGAAAAATCACCCAGTACTGCGTGGCGGAACCGTAGATGGTGGAAATCTGGTTCTCGCCGAAGCCAATACCCAGCGCGGTCTGCACCTGCGCCATGGTCAACCCCAGCGGCGCCAGTTTCGCGCGGTCGACCTTGACCACGATTGACGGGCTGTTGAGGTCAAGGTCGTTGGTGACATCCTCGAAGCCAGGCAGCGCGGCAAACGCCCGGGTGACCTTGCCGCTCCACTCATACAGCTGATCGAGATTCACCGACTGCAGCGTGTATTGATACTGCGCCTTGGACTGGCGCCCGCCAATCTGGATCGCCGGCTGGTTCTGGATATAGCTGCGGATGCCCGGCACGGTGGCCAGCTTCGGCCTCAACTCGCGGATAATGCCTTCCGGGTCGAGCTTGCGCTCGCTTGCCGGCTTCAACAGCATCAGGATCGAGCCATTGTTGACCGTGCTGCGCGCGCCACCGGCGCCGACCGTGGACATGTACCCGGCGATGTTCGGGTCTTTCGCCACGATGTCGACCAGTTGCTGCTGACGCCCGAGCATGCCATCGAAGGACACGTCCTGCGGGCCTTCGGTATTGACGCGCAACTGGCCGTTGTCACCGGCCGGAATGAAATCCTTCGGAGTCACGTAGAACAGCAACGCGGTGGCCAGCAGGCTCAGGCCAAATCCGGCCAGCACCAGACGCGGGCGATCCATGCACCAACGCAAGCTGCTGGCGTAGCCACGCTGCACCGCGCTGAAACCGCGGTCGAAACCGGCGATCAGCCAGTTCTTCTTCTCGGCACCGTGAGCCTTGACGAAGCGACTGCACAGCATCGGCGTCAAGGTGATCGCCACGATGCCGGAAATCAGGATCGCCACGCTGATCACCACCGCGAACTCGTGAAACAGGCGGCCCACAATGCCACCCATGAACATCACCGGGATGAACACGGCGATCAACGACAACGTCATCGAAAAAATGGTGAAGCCGACTTCGCGCGAGCCCAGCAGCGAAGCTTCGTATGGCGGCACGCCGGCTTCCATGTGACGCACGATGTTTTCCAGCATCACGATCGCATCGTCCACCACAAAACCAACCGCGAGAGTCAGCGCCAGCAGCGAAAGATTGTCGAGGCTGTAGCCCAGTGCATGCATCACACCAAACGTACCCAGCACCGAGATCGGCAACGCCACCGCCGGAATCAGCGTGGCGGAAAGACTGCCGAGGAACAGATAGATCACGAACACCACCAGCGCACCGGCCAACAGCAAGGTGAACTGCACATCGTCGACTGAGGCACGGATCGACTGCGAACGGTCGTACAGCGTTTCCAGCTTCACCGAGGGAGGCAGGCTGGTGCGGAAACTCGGCAGCACCGCCTTGATTCGATCCACGGTCGCCACGGTGTTCGCACCGGGCTGGCGCTGGATCGCCAGCACGATCGACTTGGTGCCGTTGTACGAACTGGCACGCTGGTCGTCCTGCACGCTGTCGCGCGCCTTGCCGATGTCGCCCACATGCACCGGGGCGCCGTTGCGCCAGGCCACCACCACATCGTTGTAGGCGGCGGCACGCTGCAACTGGCCATCGCTGCGGATCGGCAGTTGCTGACGTTTACCGTACAACGATCCGGTGGATTGGTTGACGTTGGCGTCGGCAATCGCCTTCTGCACCTGATCGATGCCGATGCCGGCAGCCGCCAGCCGGCTCGGGTCCACGCTGATGCGTACGGCGTATTTCTGTGAGCCATAAACGCTGACCTGAGCCACGCCATCAACCATCGACAACTGCTGCGCCAGCTCCGTTTCGGCGTATTCGTCCACCTGGGTCAACGGCAAGGTGTTCGAGCTCATCGCCAAATACAGAATCGCCGCATCCGCCGGATTGACCTTGCGGAACGTGGGCGGCGTGCTCATCTCCTTCGGCAACTGACGCAAGGCCGAGGAAATCGCCGACTGCACGTCCTGCGCGGCCGCATCGATGTTGCGATCCAGCTCGAAGGTCAGCGTGATCGAAGTGGAGCCCAGCGCGCTGGTCGAACTCATCGAGCTGATTCCGGCGATGGTCGACAACTTGCCTTCCAGTGGCGTGGCTACTGCCGAGGCCATCGTTTCCGGCGAAGCGCCCGGCAGGCTGGCACTGATGCTGATGGTAGGGAAGTCGACGTTCGGCAGCTCGTTCACGGGAAGCTGTGGGTAGGCGACCACGCCGAATACCAGCAGCGCCGTCATCAACAAGGTCGTCATCACCGGTCGGCGAATGCACAGCTCCGGGATAGTCATGACATCAGCCCTGCTTGACGGAAACAGTACTGCCATCCGCCAGCAGCATCTGGCCCTCAACCACGACTTGCTCGCCGCCAGCCAGCCCCTTGTCGATCACCGTGCGCCCTGCGCTGGTCGGTCCGGTCGTGACATAGCGTTGCTGCACCTTGTTGCCGGAACCAACCACAAACACGAAGTTGCCATTGCTGGAGCTCTGCAGTGCATGAACCGGCACGCTGACAGCGTTGACCAGCCGTGTGGTGGGCAGGCTTACCTGCACGAACTGGCCAGGGGTCAGTCGATGCTCGGCGTTGTCGAAACGCGCCTTCAGCACGATCGTGCCGGTATTGGCATCCACCGCGTTGTCGATGAAATCCAGCAAGCCGGCCAACGGCTTGCCTTGATCACCGGAAATCGTTGCCTGTACGGTGAGCGGCCCCTGCTGTCGCGCGATACGCACGGCGGGCAGGCTGTCCTGCGGGATATTGAAGGCGACGCGTACCGGCTCGACCTGGTTCAAGACCACGAGGTCGGTGGTATCGGCGCTGATCTGCGCACCGGGCCAGACCAGTGGGGCACCGGCCATGCCGTCGAACGGGGCCACGATTCGCGTGTAACCGAGCTGGGTTTGCGCCAGCTCCTGTGCGGCACGATCGGTCTGCAGGCTGGCTCTGGCCACGGCAAGGTTGGCCTTGTAAAGATCGTAATCAGCCTTCGAGACGAAACCCTTGGTCAGCATGTCGGCGTAACGTCGCTGGTCGGCTTCGGCCTTCTGCAGCAAGGCCTGGTCACGCGCGACGTTGCCGCGTGCCTGATCCAGTTGCGCCTTCAGCAGGCTCGGGTCGAGCTGCGCCAGCACACTGCCCTTGTGTACCCGCGCGCCGGGTGTGAACGACAGGGATTGCAACTGGCCGGACACGCGCGCGCGCAAGGTCACGGTGGACCAGGCCTCGACGCGCCCCACCAGTTTCAGCGACAGCTCGACGTCACCCTGAGTGGCTGTTGCAACCTCTACCGGCACTGCTTCGGGCGAGCGCGCCTTGCCGGTATCGTGACTCGCACCACGTCCGAAATGAACAGCAAGAGCGACGGCCAGCAACGCAGCCAGCACGAGGACAATTTTCTTCCAGGACATGTTTGCTGACTGCTCGATCTTCTTGGCTGACGCGGAGGGCACGATGAACTCCTGCACGCGAACGGAGCATCGACCAGCCAACCATGCAATAACTTGACTTCAACGCACGTAGCCGGATCAGGTTGACGCCGAGTGCACTACTTCGGGAACCACTATGACGCGACTTGCCCGGCTGATGACCGCGACTGATGGCACTGGCAAACCGGGTCACTCCTCAGGCATCGGCAGTGTCGCCCTGTTCCAGCGCCTGCAGGTTGTCTTTGATCTTGTTGATCACCGCCAGCGCCTGGCTCAGCTCTTCGTAGTCGATGCCTTGGGTGGCATCCCTGCGCAAGCCACGCGCAATAACCTCCATGTCGCCCACAATGACCTTGGCCTGATCGGTGACATACAAGCGCCACGCGCGTCGATCCCTGGGGTCGGATCGACGCTCGACGAAGCCGGCAGCTTGCAGGCGGTCGATCACCCGACCGACCGCAATCGGCTCCATTTCCAGAAACTCGGCCAGCTCGTTTTGCCGCAGACCCTCGCGGTGGTACAACATCTTGGTGGCGCGCCATTGCGCGCGGGTCAGCCCGAATTTTACCGCGCGACGGTCAAAGTGCTTGCGGAACAGCAAGGTCACGTCGCTGAGCAGGTAACCAAAGGAAATGTCTTCCGTTTTCGCCATGATCCGTTGCGACTCCTGCACGCCAGAATGCCTGCCTGAAGCATAGGGCAAGCCGTCCACTTGCGCGAAGCCATGCCAATCGAAATTATCCAGGCGGACATCACCACGCTCGACGTCGATGCCATCGTCAACGCGGCCAACCCGGGCCTGCTCGGTGGCGGCGGCGTGGATGGCGCCATCCACCGTGCCGCCGGGCCAGGCTTGCTGGCGGCTTGTCGCGCCCTGCCGGAAGCAGCGCCCGGCGTACGCTGTCCCACCGGAGAGGCGCGTATCACGCCAGGTTTTGCGTTGCGGGCGCGGTACGTGATTCATACGGCGGGGCCAGTATGGCGTGACGGCCGGCATGGCGAGGCGCGTTTGCTGGCAAGCTGTTACCAAAGCGCTTTGCGATTGCTGCGCGAAAATCACGGACGCACGATCGCCTTTCCGGCGATCAGTTGCGGTGTCTATGGCTACCCGGCAGCACTTGCCGCCAGCGTGGCCGCACACACCTTGCGCGATGCATTGGTCGGCGACGACATCGACGTCACGCTGTGTTGCTTCAGCGAACAGATGGCGCTCGTGTTCCAGCATGCGCTGAACGAAGCCGCAGCCGAATGAATTCCCCGGGCGTGCTCAACGCAGTTTGAAGGGATACAGCGGAGCCAGCGTGGATTCCGCATCCGCCGCATCCGGCGCGCGCCAGCCAAAGCCGCGCTTGAATACCTCCGCCAGCTCCCCATCGCCTGCCGGGGTAGATGTCCCCACACCGGCGTAATGCCGTTGCTGCAAACGGGCGATAGCCGCGCGCTGGCGCGGATCGTCCAGCGCCGCAGACAGCTCACCCAGATGCTGAATTCCCGGCCGCTCTGCACGTGCCCACGCCAGCAAGCTACGCGTTTGCGCCGCCGAATCGCTGCCACGTGCGGCGGCAAGAAAGGCCATTTGCTCGCTGCGCGAGGAGTTGCGCGGCGATAGTGCTGGCGTCATCACGGCAGGTGATCGACGGCGATGCCACCACCAGCCCAGCAGGCTGAATAGCCACAACCCGAAGCTGACCAGAGCGATCCAACGCCACGGAACCGATACCCGCACAGCCGGTGACCCGGAGGCCACGGCGCGATCCGGCATCGCGCTCTCTGCCGACGTGGCCGCCGCAGGAGGAGTGGCAGCAGCGCCCGCGGCCGGCAACACAGTGATCGTATGCGCGGGAATCTGCGCCACTTCCATCTGGTCGCTGACCACATTCCACCATTTCAGACTGATCGCCGGAATGGTCAGTGCGCCGGCACGCTCGGGCACGATCGCAAAAGACTGCTGACGGCGCCCGGTGATCCAGTCGCCATCTTGGCGATTGCCAGTGACCGGCTTGTCCGGGTAAACGGTAGCGCCATCCAGCGCCGGCAGACTCAGTGCCGGCAGTGCGTCGTACGACAGCCCCGTAGCCTGCAGGGTCATGCTCAGATTCAGTGGCTGACCCACTCTTGGCGCTGCGCCCTGCGCACTAGGCCAGCCGTCCAGTGTCAAGCTCAGCGCGCGGGCCGGCAGCCATGCACTGCCAGCGAAGTTCGATGGTGCCGGCTTTACTTCGATGGCCTGCGCCGGGGCACTGGCACTGACCGGAACGGTGGCACCAAAGAAGCTGTCGGGATCGCGCGGGTCGGTCTGCTGGCCTTCAAAATCGACGGGAGGAATTTCAATTTTTCCGGCGTGCTGCGGGGTCACTGCATAGCGCTGCTCGAGTACGTGATAACTGCGACCACCACGCTCGGCGTCGTAGTTCAGTCCCTTGCCGAGCGGGGTGATCTCGACACCGGCAACCTGCGGCGGCTGCGGTGCGTCACCGCCGATGCGGTTGGCGTAGTACAACCGTGTCAGGTAGGTGAACTGCTGACCGACGTAACCTTGGGCAGGATTGAGTTGCGATTCCATGAAGACGTCTTGCGACGACGTAGCTGCCGCGCTCGGGTCGGGCGCCGTCACATTGAGCTGCAACGGCGCAGTCTGCGCGCCGGCAACACTCAAGGCGGGAATCTGCAATGTGCCGAGGTGGCGTGGACGCAGCGCAATACCGAAGGTCAGCTCCGACTTTGCGCTGCCATTGACGACGCTGAGGCTGCGGTTCTGCGATGTTCCGAGGATCTGGAAATCCTGGTTCAGCGCACCGAGGTCCGGAGCAGCAACACCCATGCTCTGACCGCTGACGCGCACGTTCAGGGTTACCGTCTCACCAAGCTGCACGTTGTTGCGATCCAGCGTGGCAGAGACCTCGCCCGCCACCGCCAGCGCCGGAATCAAGACCAGCGCCAGCAGGCATCCGCTGATGAACTGTCGAACGGTCACGGTTCTCCATCCTCGTCTGTGGCGCCGCCATGGCGCTGCTGATACTCAAGCTGGAACTTGCGCCGCAGCAGCGCGCCGGGATCATCCGGCACACGCTGCAAGGCATGCCGCAGATCAGCGGGCAGCTTTGCCTGCGGATCGTCCTTGGCCAGTGCGCCGAGCTGATGGGTGTCCTTGCCCTTGTCGTCCGCCTGTTTGGCCAGAGCAGCATCCATCTGTTGCTTCAATGCCTGTTGCGCCCGCTCGGCCTGCGCCTTCTGTTCGGCCTGTTCCTGCGCACTCTGTGGTTTACCCTGGCTTGCACCGTCCTTGCCGGACTGATCCTGCGCGGACTCTTGCTTGCCGGCATCGTCCTGCGGCTTGCCGTCCTTGCCGGATTGGCCAGCGGAAGACTGATCCTGTTTCTTTTCGTCCTGCTGCTGACCCTTCGAACCCTGTTGACCTGTCTTGCCCTGCTCACCCGGTGACGACTGGTTTTTCTGGCCGTTCTGGCCTTCGTGTTCCTTCTGATCCTGCGGCGACTGCTGTTGTTGTTGGCGCAACCAGTCCTCAACCGCCTGCCGGTTCGCCTTCGCGTCGGCATTGGTCGGGTCGCGTTTCAACGCGTCGTCGTAAGCGGCAATCGCTTGCTTGTACTGGCCCTGTTTGGCCAGCGCATTGCCGAGGTTGTACGCGCCGTCGCTGCCGGGTACCTGTTGCAGGGCTTGTTCCGCTGCCGCGTAGTCACCCGCGCGATAGGCCGCTGCACCGCGCCAGGCCGGGTCGCGCGCGAGTTGCTGAGCACGTTTGGCATCGCCATCATGCAGCGCCTGCGCGGCCTGTTGATCAGGGCGTTGCCACAAATCCTTCCAGTCCGTCGCAGAAGCCGTGCCGGGAAGCATCGGCAATACCAACAGCGGCAGCAGCAACAGCCAACCGCGTCGGAACGCCAGCGCGGCAAGCAACAGCACGGGCAGCAGCAGCCACGGGCCACGATCCTGCCATTCATTGCCAACCTGCCCATCAGCCCGGCTCGTGCTGGCGCGGCGCAACTGGCCACGCAAAGTGTCGACGTCCGCCTGATCCGCACTCATCGGCACGTAGCGTCCACCACCGGCAGCGGCCAGTGCACGCAGAGAGGCATCATCACGACGCACAAGCATCACGTTGCCACTCGCGTCACGCAGAAATCCGCCCTCCGCCGACGGCACGGGGCCGCCCGCGGCAGTGCCAACGCCGAGCACCGATACATGCACGCCGGCAGCCAGCGCCTTGCGCGCCGCGGACTGCGCCGCCGCGTCAGCCTGGTCGGTAATCAGCACCAGCGAACCCGTGCCGGCGTTGCCGTCGTGAATCAGGGCCACGCCGCGCTCGATTGCCGCGGCCGCATTGTCGCCATCGACCGGCATGGTGTCTGGCGCCATCGCGTCGAGCAAATCATCGAGGCTGTGAGCATCTGCGGTGAGCGGCGCCACCACGAACGCTTCACCGGCGTAACCGATCAGCGCATTGAGTCCATCCTGGTTTGCGTGCGACAAGTCGCGTGCCTTGTAACGGGCACGATCCAGCCGACTGGGTGCGACATCCTTCGCCAGCATGTGTTGCGACAAAGAGATCGCCACCACCTGGGCGGGACGACTGGCATACAGCGGCTGTTCGACGCGACTCCAGGTGGGCCCCGCAAGCGCCAGTACCGACAACGTCCAGCCCAGCGCGAACAACCACACCGGCAGATACGTGTGGCGGGATCGACCACGCAGCAGATGCGGCAACAACTCGGCATCAACCAGGTGCGACAGCGCGATCTCGCCGCTGTCTCGGCGGGTGCCGAACCAGCCAATCAAGAGCAACGCCAGCAGGCCAAGCAGCCACCACGGCCTGATGAAATGGAATTGCTGCAGCATCTCGGTCATGTCGCGCGCTCCGTCGAACGCGACCAGCGACGCGGCAAGACGACCAACAGCATCAGCAGGATCGATGCCAGCAGGGGCCAGCGAAACAGTTCGTGCCGCGGGCGCAACGCCGGGCCATGTTGCGGCATCGGCTCCAGTGCGTCGATGGCGCGATAGGCGTCAGCCAGCTCGCGGCTGTCGGTGGCGCGAAAGAAGCGTCCGCCGGTCTGCTCGGCGATATCGGTCAGCATCTTCGCATCCAGGTCCGCCGAGGGGTTTACCAGCTGGCTGCCGAAAAAGCCGGGGATGCGCATCTGGGTGGCACCGACGCCGATGGTGTAGATGCGCACGCCAGCCGCCTTTGCCGCACGCGCCGCGTCACGCGGCGCAATGCTGCCGGCGTTATTGACGCCGTCGGTAAGCAGCACCAGCACACGCGCCTGTTCCGGCAGCGCGGACAAGCGCTTGACCGCCACGCCAATAGCGTCGCCAATCGCCGTTTCGGTGCCGGCCAGCCCAACGGCCGCACCTTCCAGCTGTGCGCGAACGGCGGAAAGATCGTAGGTCAACGGCGTGACCAGAAACGCCTGACTGCCAAACAGAATGAGCCCCATTTCATCGCCATGGCGGCGGCTGATGAAGTCGCCGGCAATCGCCTCCACAGCAGCAAACCGGCTGACCTGCTGACCGGCCAGCTGCATATCACCGGTATGCATGCTGCCGGACAGATCCACCGCCAGCATCAACGCGCGACCGCTGCGCTGCTGCGGCTGCGGCGGACCGATCCACTGTGGTCGCGCCGCGGCTGCCAGCAGGCACAACCACGCCAGCGCCAGCAGCCACGGCGACGCACCTTGCGCACGCCTGCCGGCCACACTGGCCAGACGCACACCCGGCTGCGGCAGGTGCAAGGCCTGGCCAGGTGCCGCCGGTCGCAGCCAGTGGCGCAGCAACCATGGCAGCGGCAACAACACGATCATCCAGGGCCAGGCGAACTCAGGCATCGGCCTGCTCCACCGGCACGGCCTTCCAACGCGAAGGCTTCAGTGCAACCTGCAGCCAGCGGCGCACCGCAGCTATCGCTGCAACCTCGTCGAATTGCGCAGGTGGGCGATAAAGCCAATCGTCCAGTGCGAGCAACTGCTGCAGCACCGATGCATCAACCGGCACTCGCGAAAGCGTCTGCTTCCAGACACCACCCCGCTGCCGAATTGCCTGAGCGTCATGACGGCGCGCCACCCGGCGCAATAGCTGATGCAACTCGGCAAGCAGCCTGGCTTTGTCACCATCACGGGCATGCTGCTCGCCAATCCGCTGCAGTTCGTCCAGCACTTTATGGCGTTGCCAGCGCGCCCGGCGGTATCGCCGGATTGAGCAGAACGCGAAGCCCGCAAGCGCCAGCACAAGGGCCGCCAGCATCCACCAGCCAGGCGCAGGCGGCCACCACGCCGGCATCGGCGGAAGATGGATGTCACGCAGTTGCGGACCGGATGGCTGCATCATCGTGCTGCTCTCCGCACGCCCAACAGACGGCTGACGGCATCAAAGGCATCGGCCGTGGTGTCGATGCTTGCCCAGTGAAGACCCAACGACTGCGCCAGCTCGCTCAAGTGCGCCGGCCCGGCGCCCAGCGCACGCTGAAAATCCACCCGTTGGCGCTCGGACTGCAACACCACGTCGCGGCGTTCACCGGCGTGCTCTAGCGGGTAGCGGCCGGGTGCAGCGAGGGCCAGTTCCAATGCGTCAGCCACCACCAAAACGCTGACCTGAGCATGGCGCCCAAGGTCCAGCAAGCGTTTGCGTGACGCATCGTCACCACTGAAGCCGTCGCTGATCAACAGCACCCGGCTCGCGCCGTGCAAGACGCGACCTGCTCGCTCCAGTGCTGCGGAAAGGGGTTCTGTCCGTTCGTCGGTCGCACGCCGGTCCGAATCGAAAAGCGCGCCACACGCCGCCAGTGCGCCACGGGGTCCCGCCTGTGGCCGAACCCATTGATCGGCCTGTCCGAACGCCATCACCCCCACGCGCTCACCGGCACGCACCGCGTACCAGGCTGCTGCCGCGGCGGCGCGCGCCGCCTGCACGGACTTGAAACGCACGCGGGTGCCAAAGCGCATGCTGGCATGCGTATCCAGCAGGATCAGCAGGCAACCTTCGCGGTCCTCCTGGAACAGCTTGGTGTGCAGCTTGCCGCTGCGCGCGGTGAGCCGCCAGTCCAGCCGACGCACATCGTCGCCAGGCTGGTAGATTCGAGATTCCGCATAGTCCATGCCGCGGCCGTAAAGACGGCTGGACTGCTGACCATGCCGTGCCGCCCGACTGAGCATCGGCGCCAGGCGCGCCCGACCCACCCGGGCACGCAAACCGATCAATTCGGCTAGCGAAACCTGGCTGCGACCGTCGCCATCGTCGGGTCTTTGAAATACGGCGTTCACGGCAGCGGCACGAGATCCAGCAGGCGGGTAATTACCTGATCGGGCCGCACCCCTTCCGCCTCGGCCTCATAACTCAGCAGTACACGATGCCGTAACACTTCGTGCGCGATTGAATGGACGTCTTCGGGCAAAACATAGTCACGGCCCGAAAGCCATGCGTGTGCGCGCGAACAACGATCCAGCGCAATAGTGGCACGCGGACTTCCGCCCCACGCAATCCAGCGCTTCAACTCCGTCCCGTAGCGACCCGCGTCGCGGCTCGCCAGAACCAACTGAGTCAGATACTCCTCCAGCGCCGGAGCCATGTGCACCGCCATCGCCGAATCGCGCGCAGCAAACACATCGGCCTGACTCAACAAGGCCGGCACGGCAGCCGCCGGATGTGCGCGCCGACTCGCCTGCTCACGCGCCAGTTTCAGAATCGCCAGCTCAGCTGCGGCATCCGGGTAGCCGATCGTCACGTGCATCAAAAAGCGATCCAGCTGAGCCTCGGGCAGGGTGAACGTGCCTTCCTGCTCGATGGGGTTCTGCGTCGCCATCACCATGAACAATTCAGGCAGCTTCCAGGTACGGCGACCCACCGTGATCTGCTGTTCGGCCATCGCTTCGAGCAAGGCCGATTGCACTTTGGCCGGAGCGCGATTGATCTCGTCGGCAAGCACGATGTTGTGGAACAGCGGACCACGCTCGAACTCGAAATTCCCTGACTGCGGACGAAACACATCCGTGCCGGTCAGGTCAGCGGGGAGCAGGTCAGGGGTGAACTGAACGCGGTGAAAGTCTGCTTCGATGCGCGCTGCGAGCGCCTTGACCGCGGTGGTCTTGGCCAGGCCGGGCGCACCTTCGACCAGCAAATGGCCATCGGCAAGTAAAGCGACCAACAGGCACTCCACCAGATGCGGCTGGCCAATGATGCACCGCTGCAGATCGCTGCGTAGCTTCCCAAACGACTGTTGCAATCGACTCGGAGTAGAAGTTTCGGGTGTATCCATGATGCGGTTTCCGTAATTGAAACGACAGCGATCCGGCCTGCGCCAAGCGCCTCTGGCTGGCTCGCCTTGCGTGCTACAGACCGTGAACCTTGCCGAAAATTCCCTGAGCGCCCGCATGCCAGCAGTCACGCATAAAAAAAGAGGCGGCCGAAGCCGCCTCTTTTTCCGAAGCTCGCGAAACTTACTGCAAGCTGTCGCTGAGGATACGCGGAGTCACGAAGATCAGCAGTTCCGCCTTCGTATTGACCCGCGAATTGCTGCGGAACAAGGCACCGATACCCGGGATGTCGCCAAGACCGGGCACCTTGGTGATGGTGTTGGACTTGTTGACCTCATAGATGCCGCCGAGCACGACAGTCTGACCGTTATCGACCAGCGCCGAGGTGTTCACCTCACGCGTGTCGATGGTCGGGATCTTGCCGCTTCCCGGTGCGTCGACGTAACCCGCCAGCGCATCCTTCTTGACGTTGATCATCAGGTAGACGCGGTTGTCGGCGGTAATCGTCGGGGTGACCTTCAGTTCCAGCACGGCGTCCTTGAACTGTACCGTGGCGGTACCGCTGCCGGCACCACCGCCAGCACTGTTCTGGAACGTCACGTAGCCGATTTCCTGACCCTGGCGGATGACCGCTTCCTGCTGGTTGGCGGTAATCACACGCGGGCTTGAAATCACTTCGCCACGCCCCTCGGTCTGTGCGGCGGAGAGTTCCAGATCCAGCGCATAGTTCGCACCCAGAATGGCGAGGCCGAAGCTGCCGCCCTTCAGGCTGGTCGGCAGGTTCACATTCAAGCCACCCGAACCGATCTTACCCGGCACTCCGTTGTTACCAATGTTTCCGCCTATGCTGTCGCCCAGCTGCAGCACCTGCCCACTCGGATTGGTCTGCTTGCCACTGATGCCGAACTTCGCACCCAGTTCACGGGTGAAGTCGTCGGTGGCAACCACGATGCGCGATTCAATCAACACTTGCTGTACCGGCTTGTCCAGCACCGCGATCAGCTCACGCAGCTGGCGGATCTTTTCCGGGGTGTCGTTGAGCAGCAACGTATTGGTGCGGATATCGAACGAAACGCTGCCGCGCGGGGAGAGGAAACCGCGCTGGGTGTTTCCACCACCGCTGCTACCGCCGCCGCCCTGGCCTTGTTTGCTGCCCGTCGTCAGCAACGTCGCGATGTCTTGTGCCTTGCCGTAGCTGATGGGCACGTAGTCGGTCACCAGTTCAGCGGTGTCCTGTGCCTTGAGCTTGGCGTCAGCCAGATCCTGCTCGTACTTGGCCAACTCGGCCTGCGGAGCGACCCATACGACATTGCCATTACGACGCTTGTCCAGACTCTTGGCCCGCAGGATCACATCCAGCGCCTGATCCCATGGCACATTGACCAGACGCAAGGTGACGCTGCCACCGACGCTGTCGGACGCAACCAGGTTCAATCCGGAAATGTCTGCGATCAGCTGCAATGCCGAGCGCACCGGAATGTCCTGGAAATTGAAGGTAACGCGCTTGCCGTTGTAGCTCGGCTCCTGGCCAGGCCTGGACAGTGCCGTCTGATTGGCGTCCGCCTTCTTGGGCGCGACCTCAACCACATACTGATCAGCGGTCTGGTAAGCAGACGTTTCCACGTTGCCCTTGACGGCGATTTCCACACGCGCACCACCGCCGTTGCCTGCGTGGGTGACGATGGATTGCACCGGCGTGGCGAAATCAAGCGTGTCCAGACGCTGAGCCAGATTGGCCGGCAGGTTGGCATGGTCGATGGTGACCAGCACCTTGTCGCCGCTGTGGGTCATCTGGGCGTTGGCGCCACTACCACTGAAGTTGATCAGCACACGACCTTCGCCATTGGGACCGCGACGGAAGTCGATGTTGGAAATGGCTGGACCGTTGGATGAGGACGGCAATGCCTTGGTCGGATCGATTGTGGCTGCCGTCGTCACTGCCTGATCAGCGCTGCCGTTGTTCACGGTCAACACCAGGCTGTGGCCGTCAATTCGCGACCGATAGCTGGAGTCACGCATCAGTTCGACGACGACGCGAGTGCGACCTCCAGCCGATATGGCGGAGACACCCGATGTCGAGCCCTTGCCGATATCAAGATGACGCGGCGCTGTGTTGTCGGTGTCGGCAAAGTCCACGGCGATGCGCGGCGGGTTGCCGGTCGTGAATATCTTCGGATCCGGTACCGGACCATTGCCGAAGTCCATATGCAACTCCACGCTGCCACCGGGCAGCGCGTTGTAGCTGATGTTCTTCAGCGTGGTCGTGGCTGCCATCGCAGCGCTGGTCCAGGTGGCGCCAGCAATCAGCAGGCCCATCAACATGTAACGGCTTGCATGGCGCATGACACGGCCCCGCACGGTTTGGATTTGGTTGGTCATTGCATCAGCCCCTGTCTACCTATTTCGCGTCGAGCGCGATGCTGGCAGGACGTTCCATCCAGCCACCATTACCGTTGGATACCAGCTCAACCAGATCAATATGGTCTTCGCTGATCGCCGTGATATGCCCGTAGTTCTGGCCCATGTACTCATTCACATGAACGCGGTGGATCACCCCGCCCGGGTCCTTGACCAGCACTTCCATGCTGGCACCGGAGCCGACCGTGCCGACCATCTTGAGACTGTCCAGAGAGAACAACTCAAGGGGTTGCTTGGCCCGATTGGCGTCAGGTCGCGGGCCATTGTTGGCCGCGACGTTGCTGTCCAGCTCGGCTGTGCTCGGACTGAACGGATCACGCAGACCCTGGTCGTCGTATTTGAATGTCTCGAACGTCTTGATCACGGGCAAAGGCGGAATCGACGCGCCCTTCTTGGCCTTCTCCTGCGCTACCCAGCTGCGCAGGTCGGACATGCCTCGCGTGCAACCACCGAGTACCAGCAAGGCTGCCAATATCAATGCGAAACGCGCCACCTGTACCGGCTTGATGAAAATTTGCTTGTTCATTTCCGGCCCCCCGCTCTTTTGTTGCCCGCGGGTTTGCTTTTGGCTGCGGCGGCGCTCTCATCGTCATCGAGATAACGATAGGTCTTGACGGTGCCCTGCAGGACCAGCTGGCCGTCGGCAGCGCCATCTTTTCCTGAACTCTTGGGTGTCAGCGAAACGTCGTGCAAGGTCAGGATCACCACGCGCGGGAGCGAAGCCACCCCGCTGATAAACGTGCCGAACTGATGGTAGGTACCGCTGAATCGCAGTGCGATGGGACGTTCTGCGTAGAAGTCCTTCGGCGTCTCTGCACCAGGCTGGAACAGATCGGTCTCCAACCCCGCTGACTGTGCGGTCTGCGAAATATCGGTGAGCAGCTCAGGCATTTCCGTTTTGCTGGGCAACTGGCGCAGCAACTGGCGCAGCATGTCCTGCATCTCGTCGAGCTGCTGTTGCAGCGCCTCGAGATTGACCGCCTTGGCCTGCTTGTCGCGGAACTCTTGCTTGAGTTGCGTTTCCTTGCCGACCAGCGAACCGAGGCTGTCTTGTTGATCACTGATGACAAAGTACCAACCGGCCAGCACTACCAGGCCAAACAGCAGCGCAGTAAAGAACAACCTGATCGACTGCGGCCAGCCACCCACGTTATTGCGATCGAGGTTCTGGATATCACTCATGAAACTCATGATCAGGCACCTCCCTTGGCAGCTGGCGCAGTGGCTGGGCTTGCCCCGGAAGCATTCGCCGCGGGCTGGGCAGCCGGCGCGACTGTCGACGCTTTCGCCGGCGCCGCGACGTTACCGGCAGGCAGCATCGGAGCAGCCTTGCCTGCCTCAGTTTCGTCCGTCTTCGGCTTGCTCAACTGCACGTTCAGGCCGAACAGATACGGCATCCGGGTAGCGTTATGCAGGTTCTCGGTCTTGCGCAGGTCGGTATGCCCCATCCACGGGGATGCTTCGAGGTTGCGCATGTATTTGGCGACGCTGTCATTGGACTGCGCCACGCCATCCAGCGACATCGACTGCCCGCTCTGCTTGAGAGCCGTAAGACGTGCGCTGGTCGGCACCGTCTTCACCAGTTCGTCAAACAGGTGCACCATTTGCGAACGGTCGGCCTGGAGCTGCTCGATGATCTGCTTGCGAGCCAGCAAGTGCTCGCGCACTTTTTCCAGGTCATGGATTTTCACGATGCGTGCATCGAGCTGATTGATCTCGGTCTGCAGGTAGGCGTTGCGATCGTTCTGGTTGTCGATCCGCTGGTCCATCCAGAACATCCATACCAGCAAAGCGCCCAGACCGACCACGAAAGCAGCCAGCAGCTGCATGTAGAACTCACGCTCGCGTTGCTTGCGGCGTTCGGTACGCCACGGAAGTAGGTTGACGTGTGCCATCAGTCGAAGCTCCTCAAGGCGAGGCCTACCGCAATCATCAATGCGGGGGCGTCCTGCGCCAGCGACTGAGCCTGAACCCGGGGCGACAACGACATGCGTGCCAGCGGATTGGCTATAACGCAGGACACGCCGAGCTGCTCTTCCAGCATCGGACCCAATCCCTCGATCGACGCACAGCCGCCCGCCAGAACCACCTGGTCGACCTTGCTGTGCTCACTGCCGGCGAAGAAAAACTGCAGCAGGCGGCCGATCTGCTGAACCAGGGATTCCTTGAACGGCTCCAGCGCCTCGGTCTCGTAAGACTCGGGCAGGCCACCCTTGCGCTTGGCGCGCCCGGCTTCCTCATAGGAAAGCCCGAAGCGACGCATGATTTCGTCGGTCAGCTGCTTGCCACCAAATACCTGTTCGCGTGAGTAGATCGTGCGCTGGTTGCGCAACACGGACAGCGTCGTCATGGTAGCGCCGATGTCGACCACCGCCACCAGGGCTTCGCGACTGACGTTGAGCTGATCGGCAATCATCGCGAACGCGTTCTCCATCGCGAACGCCTCCACGTCGATCACCGAAGCAGTCAGCCCGCCCAGATCCAGCGCAGCAACCCGCATGTCGACGTTCTCGGTGCGCGAGGCCGCCAGCAGCACGTTGCTCATGTCCGGATTGTCGCGTACCGGACCAAGCACCTCGTAATCGAGGCTGACTTCGTCGATCGGATACGGAATGTATTGATTCGCCTCAACCTGGATCTGCCCTTCCAGGTCATCCTCGGACAGCCCGCTGGCCATCGGGATGATGCGGGTGATCACGGCTGAGCCTGCCACCGCCGCGGAAGCGTGCTTGAGCTTGGAGCCCGAGCGTGCCAGCGCACGACGAATCGCATCACCCACCGCCTCGACCTCGACGATGTTTTTCTCAACCACGGCATTCGGCGGCAGCGGCTCTACCGCGTAGTGCTCCACGCGATAACGACCGCCTGCCTGACTTAGCTGCAGCAACTTGACCGCTGTCGAACTGATATCGACACCAATCAGCGCCGGCTTCTTCGGTGTAAAGAGCCCCACGGTGTTTCCCCCTTGCCGCTGACGCCCGTAGCCAGAGACTGGCGGGTACGCAGTGGCATTAAATCGAAAAATTAATGCAATGGCAACGGTCTACGGAAACTTTCTCATGTGATTAACGTGATTCATACCACATTCAAGACAAGTCGTCACTTTGGCCCGACACTTGCTTGGTTCAGTTGGGTGCGCTCGGCGGCGCGCGCGGCATCCAGCGAATACTGCTACATCTATACTCTGCCATGTTTTGACTCAGGTCTCGCTATCTCCACACCATGCAAATTTTCAAACGCTTGTTGCGCTGGGCCTTGCTCCTGGCCTTTTCCGGTTTGCTTCTTACAGTCATCGCGGTTGGCGTCGCCTACTGGCTGCTCTCACCCAGGCTGCCCTCGGTAGCCGAACTGAAGAACTACCCCATGCAGGTTCCGCTGCGGGTACTCAGCGCCGACGGCAAACTGATCGCCAGCTTTGGCGAAACCCGGCGTATTCCCGTACAGATCGAGAAGGTCCCTGATCGCCTCAAGCACGCCGTGCTTTCGGCCGAAGATGCCGATTTCTACCACCACCCCGGGGTGGATTGGCACGGCATCGCGCGCGCTGGCTGGCATGTGGTCATCACCGCAGGTGACAAGGGGCCAGGCGGTTCCACCATTACCCAGCAGGTTGCACGCAACTTCTTCCTCAGCCCCGAGAAGCTCTACTCGCGCAAGCTCACCGAGATATTCATCGCCCTGCGGATCGAGCATGAACTGAGCAAGGATCAGATTCTTGAGCTTTACCTCAACAAGATGTTCCTTGGCCATCGCGCGTATGGCGTGGCAGCCGCAGCTGAGTACTACTACGGCAAGACCCTGGATCAGCTGACCGTCGCCGAATGTGCGCTGATCGCCTCGACCTTCCAGTTGCCGTCGGTGGTCAACCCGATCAACGGACAGAAGCGCGCGATCGCCCGGCGCAACTGGGTGCTGGGCGAAATGCTGCGCCATCACTACATCACCAAAGCCGTTTATGAGCAGGCGATAGCCGAGCCCAACCACGCCTACCCACACGAACAGCCGATCGAGGTGGATGCACCTTATCTGGCCGAAATGGTGCGTCGACAGGTGCTCGATCGCTTCGGCAACGATGCGCTGACCGAAGGTTATGTGGTGAAGACCACCGTGCTCAGCACCCGCCAGCAAACCGCAGTTGAATCGGTGCGCGAAGGCCTGATTGCCTATGACCGCCGACATGGCTGGCGTGGCCCCGAGGCACATCAGGACTTGCCGGCCACGGCAGGTGAGGCCGAGTTGGACAACCTTCTATCCAGCTACAGCGGCATCTCTGGCATGCAACCGGGCATTGTCACGGCCAGCGACTCCAGCCAGGCCACGGTTTATCTAGCGAACAGGGAAAGCGCCATTCTCGATCTTTCCGCCGTTGCCTGGGCACGCCCGCATATCAATGATGATCGCGTCGGGGCAACGCCTAGCAAGGTCGATGCGGTACTCAAGCGTGGCGACATCATCCGCCTTGCTCGTGACGACAAGGGCGAATGGCAGCTGGCCCAGATTCCCGCAGCGCAGGCGGCACTGACTTCCGTGAACCCGGAGGATGGCTCGATTCAGGCGCTGGTCGGCGGCTTCAGCTTTGTGCGCAGCAAATTCAATCGCGCCGTGATGGCAGCCCGCCAGCCCGGGTCAAGTTTCAAGCCGTACCTGTATTCCGCCGCCTTCGATCGCGGCTTCACGCCGGCGTCGATCATCAACGACGCGCCACTGGCCCTGCCCGATCCGTCACGTCCGAACGGTATCTGGACGCCGTCCAACGATGACGGAAAGTTCGCTGGCCCAATGCGCCTGCGCGAGGCCCTGGTGCAATCGAAGAACCTCGTGTCAGTACGCCTGCTCGATGCGATCGGTGTGCGCTTCGTGCGGGAGTACGCCACTCGTTTCGGCTTTTCGCAGGATGCGATACCCGCCAATCTGTCGATGGCGCTGGGCACGGCATCGGTATCGCCGATGAGCATGGCCCGTGGCTATGCGGTATTCGCCAATGGCGGCTATCTGGTCACGCCGTACTTCATCCACGAAATTGATGATCGCAACGGCACGCCCGTGTACGTGGCTAACCCCGCTCGCGCGTGCCGGGATTGTCAGGAACGCTTGCTGGACACCAACCCACCAGGCCTGCCCCCGGCTGACATGAAGTCCACGCCGGCCAACAACCTGGCCAGCAGCAGCTCATCGACCGAACCTGCCAGTTCGAGCAGCGTCGATGGCGTCGGTGAGGCCGTGCTTCCTGCTGACGCGCACGATGCCGGCGCACATGCGCCCGTGCTGGCGCCGCATGTACTCGAAGTACGCAACGACTACCTGATGGTCTCGTTGATGAAGGACGTGATCCTGCGCGGCACCGGCGCCGCGGCCCGGGCGCTGGGCCGTAGCGACCTGGCCGGCAAGACCGGCTCGACCAATGACCATCGCGACGCCTGGTTCGTCGGCTTCAACGGCGACCTTTCGACCGCCGTATGGGTGGGTTTCGATGACTACAGCTCGCTCGGTCGTGGCGAGTTTGGCGCCAAGGCAGCGCTGCCGATCTGGATGTCGTACATGGGCAGTTCTCTGAAAGACCTGCCGCCCAGCACGTTGCCGATGCCGCCGGGCATCAGTACGGTACTGATCAATCGCAACAGCGGGCTCCCCACCACGGCCGACGATCCCGACGCCATGAGCGAAATGTTCAAGGTAGAAGACGTTGACCGACTGCGCAGTCAGGCTGCCCAGCAGAAAGAACAGGACCAGCAGCACGCCTACGACATCTTCTGAACCCTCGTCGACGGCCCCATATCGGGGGCTGTCGATCAACGACCGAAGAGGAACACCATGTCCCGAGGCGAACACCCGCGAATTCATGCACATGATCGGCTGCAGCAGAATCGCGTGCGCATCGCTCAGGAAGCGGCGCGGTTGATGAGCGAACATGGCATTCGCGACTTCCACCATGCCAAGCTGAAGGCCGCTGAACGGCTGGGTGTGCTTGACAGCCAGTCGCTGCCACGCAACCTGGAGATCGAGCAGGCGTTGCGCGAACACCAACGCCTTTTCCTGGGCGACAGTCAGCCACAGTTACTGCGCCAGCGACGTGAAGCCGCGCTTGAGTCGATGCACTTCCTGGCCGCCTTCGAGCCACGTCTGGTCGGTGCCGTACTGGAAGGCACGGCGGACACCCACTCGGCCGTATGCCTGCATGTTTACAGCGACGATCCCGAAGCCGTCATGCTGTATCTGCGCGACAATGGCATACCGTTCGATACGCAGACGCGGCGACTACGCTACAGCCGCGACGACCAACCGGAATATCCGGTCTTGCTGTTTGCTGCTGACGAGCTGCCGTTCGACCTGACCGTGCTGCCACGCGATGCATTGCGCCAGGCGCCATTGGACCGAACCGACGAGCGACCCATGCGACGTGCCTCCCGCGCCCAGTTGAACCTGTTGCTGGAACAGGACTCCGGCAACAGCTTCGAGCAACAACTCAGTACCGCGCTGCGCTGAATCACCAGACCAAAAAAAGCCCCGACTTCAATCGGGGCTTTCTTCTGTCAATGAATCAAGACGATCAGCGTTTCGCAGTCGGCTCGTAGTCACGCACATCGGGACCGGTATACACCTGACGCGGACGGCCAATGCGTGACCCCGGCGTTTCATGCTGTTCGATCCAATGCGCGATCCAGCCTGCGGTGCGTGCGATGGCGAACATCACGGTGAACATCTCGGTCGGGATACCCAGCGCCTTGTAGATGATGCCCGAATAGAAATCGACGTTCGGATACAACTTGCGCTCGATGAAATACTCGTCCTTCAGTGCCGCTTCTTCCAGCTTCATTGCCACATCCAGCAACGGGTCCTTCACGCCCAGCTCGGCCAGCACCTTGTGGCACATTTCGCGAATGATCTTGGCGCGCGGGTCGAAGTTCTTGTAGACACGATGACCGAAGCCCATCAGGCGGAAGCTGTCGTTCTTGTCTTTCGCCCGCAAGATCGCCGACTCGACGTTGTCCGGGCTGCCGATTTCCTCAAGCTGCTTCAGCACCGCTTCGTTCGCGCCACCATGCGCCGGGCCCCACAGGGCGGTGATGCCAGCGGCAATCGACGCATACGGATTGGCACCGGTGGAACCGACCAGGCGCACGGTCGAGGTCGACGCGTTCTGCTCATGGTCGGCGTGCAGGATGAACAGCAGGTCCAGCGCCTTGGCCGCCACCGGGTTCATCGTCAGCGGCTCGCTCGGCACTTCGAACATCATGTGCAGGAAGCGGTCGACGTACTCGAGGTTGTTGCGCGGATAACGCAGCGGCCAACCAACCGAGTAGCGGTAGCAGGCAGCGGCGATCGTCGGCATCTTGGCGAGCAGGCGGATCGCCGCCATCTTGCGGTCGGCCGGATCGTCGACGTTGAGGTCGTCATGGTAGAACGCCGACAGCGAGGCCACGGCAGCGGCCAGCATCGCCATCGGATGGGCGTCGTGGTGGAAGCCCTGGAAGAAGTTCTTCAGCGACTCGTGCAGCATCGTGTGATGCGAGACATCGTGCTCGAATGCGGCGAACTCGTCCGCCTTCGGCAGCTCGCCATTCAGCAGCAGATAGGCCACTTCCAGGAAGCTCGACTTCTCGGCCAGCTGCTCGATCGGATAGCCGCGATACAACAACACGCCCTTGTCGCCATCGATGTAGGTGATCGCGCTCTTGGTGCTGGCGGTGCTGCCGTAGCCAGGGTCGTAGGTGAAGTGGCCGGTATCCTTGTACAGGGTGGCAATGTCGATACACGACGGCCCCAGCGTACCGCTGACCAGGGGCAGTTCGCTGCTGCGATTGCTCGACTCATCCACCAATTTGACGATCTTGGGATCGGACACGGAAACCTCCTTGCATGTGGGTCACCACCGGCCGCGATCGCCAGGGGCGACGCCGTCCGATGCGGTAATTTCTGGCTTCGCATGCCGGGGAAAACAGGCGAAGCAGCGGACGCCTTGGCGTCAGCACGCCGAGTATTATCGCACAAGGCTACCCGCACATTCGATGGCGAATGGAAGGATGCCAGGCACGAAAAGACACGGGGCAAGCCTGAGCCTGCCCCGTGTCTTGAATCGCTCGATCCGATCTGCGGCCAGGCGCCAGGCGCCACCGCAGTCGTCGATTACTCCTTGACGGAGCCCGCGTAGCGGCGACGGAACTTGTCAACGCGACCGCCCACGTCAAGCGTCTTCTGCTTGCCGGTGTAGAACGGGTGCGAATGGCTGGAGATATCCACCTTGATCAGCGGGTACTCGTTGCCGTCTTCCCACTTGATGGTTTCCTTGCTGGACATGGTCGACTTCGTCAGAAACGAAAAGTCGGACGACAGGTCCTGGAACACCACCGGGGTGTAATTGGGATGGATATCAGGCTTCATGGCTGGCTCTAAAGCGGTGGTGAAAAGAGCGGCATTGTAACGGGGATGCGCGTAGCCATGCAAGTCGACCTCATCCTGTCGGCTTAATCCGGCGCACCAAGGGCCCGCTTCACCATCGCCGAAAAGCGCGCCTGATCAACCTCCAACACAATATTCGCCTGAGCCGGCCGACCCAGTCGTGCCGCCCAGTCGACCACGGTTGCACCGCGAGTCAGCCGACCATCCAGCTCCACCGCCACCGCGCGCTTCTCGCTGCGAGTGACGATCGAGGGGTCCAGCGCGACCGCCATGGCCAACGCATCGGCTGCAACCAGTCCATGACGCTCGTGCTCGGCGTTGTAGCGACGTGCCGTAGCCACGATCTTGCCGAAGAAGTGCGCACGATGGTCGCCTGCGGTCAGCCAGCTGTCGAACTCGGCGTCGTCAAACGCATGCCGCAACGTGGCCTCCCAGTCGACCAGGTCAAACACCGGAAACGCCTCGAACACCACATGGGCCGCTTCGGGATCGAAACCGATATTGAATTCCGCCGGCACCTTGCCGGTATTGCCGTGACCGGTGACCGCGCCGCCCATCACCACCAGCCGCGCCACCCGCTGCGGCAGACTCGGGTCCAGGCGCAAGGCCAGCGCCAGGTTGGTCAACGGCCCCAATGCCACCAGAGTGAGTTCGCCGGGGCGTTCACGGGTCAGCCGCAGCAGCGCCAGCGCCGCGGACTCAGCCGACAAGGCCGCTACCGGTTCCGCAAAGCCGACATCACCAAAACCATCCTGACCATGCACGAACGCAGCATCCTCTTCCGGCGCACGCACCAGCGGCGTGGCGCAGCCGGCGAATACCGGCGTCGGCATGCCGACCAGATCGACCAACGTGCGCGCATTGCGCACGGTGTGGCCAAGGCCCACATTGCCGGCGGCGATGCTGAGGCCGGCAAGGTCGGCGTGGGCGTAAGCCATCAGAATGGCGAGTGCATCGTCGACACCGGGATCGGTATCGATCAGGAGTTGCGGTCTGGTCATCTTCATTCTTCTCGGTTTAGCTGGTCAGTGTATTGGACGGGCAGGACCAAGGGGAATCGGCGGCGCCTCACGCATGTGCGTAGCGTGCCGCCCCACCGATCCAGCGCTCGATCAACTGGCCGGTCTGCTGCGGGTGTTCCGCCAGCATCCGTTCACCGACCTGCTGCACCGCCGGCAACAGGTGTGCATCGCGAGTGAGGTCGGCAATGCGGAAACTGAGCTGACCGGTCTGGCGCGTGCCCAGCACTTCGCCCGGACCACGCAGCTCCAGATCTTTCTCGGCGATGCGAAAACCGTCGCTGGTCTCGCGCATCACCTGCAGGCGTTCGCGTGCCAACTGGCCCAAGGGCGGTTGATACAACAGCACGCAGTTGGAGGCCACCGCACCACGACCCACTCGGCCGCGCAACTGGTGCAGTTGGGCCAGGCCGAGCCGCTCGCTGTTCTCGATCACCATCAGGCTGGCATTCGGTACATCCACGCCCACCTCGATCACGGTGGTGGCCACCAGCACGGCCAGCTCTCCGGCCTTGAACGCATCCATCACCGCCTGCTTTTCCTTCGGCTTCATGCGACCGTGGATCAGGCCCACGCGAAAGCCGGCCAGCCCCGCTGACAATTCGGCATAGGCTACCTCGGCCGCCTGCGCGCGCAACTGCTCGGATTCCTCGATCAAGGTGCACACCCAATAGACCTGACGTCCCTCGCGACACGCTGCATGGATACGCTCGATCACCTCGATGCGACGGGCATTCGAGATTGCGATGGTCTGCACTGGCGTGCGACCGGGCGGTAATTCATCGATCGACGAAACATCCAGATCGGCATACGCGCTCATCGCCAGCGTTCGCGGGATCGGTGTCGCCGTGAGCACCAGCTGATGCGGGACGAGCTGCCCATCCTTGCCCTTGTCACGCAAGGACAACCGTTGCTGCACGCCGAAGCGGTGCTGCTCATCGACGATCACCAAGCCGAGCCGTGAAAATCCCACGCCCTCCTGCATCAACGCATGCGTGCCGATCACCACCGAGGCACCAGCGGCCACTCGCGCGAGCGCCTGTTGACGTGCCTTGCCGGTGACCTTGCCGGCCAGCCATTCCACCTCGATGCCGAGTGGCTGCAGCCAATGGCGAAAATTATGCAGATGCTGCTCGGCCAGCAATTCGGTGGGCGCCATCAGCGCCACCTGGTAGCCGGCCTCGACCGCGGCCAGTGCGGCGAGCGCCGCAACCACGGTCTTGCCGCTGCCGACATCACCCTGCACCAGCCGCAACATCGGACTGGCCCGCACCAGATCACCTGCCACTTCGGTGGTGACACGCTGCTGCGCCGCCGTCAGCCGGAACGACAAACCCGCCAGCAACTGCCGACGCAATTCACCGTCGCCACCCAGCTTCGGCGCACGTCGACGACGCACTGCCTCGCGCATCCGGCGCAGGCTCAGGTGCTGGGTCAGCAACTCCTCGAAGGCCAGTCGCTGCTGCGCTGGATGCCGACCCAGCATGAGTTGATCCAGACGCGCATCCGGTGGCGGGCGATGCACATAAAGCAACGCGTCGCGCAGCGAGGTCAGACCGTGCTGCGCGCACAGTTCCGGCGGAATCAGCTCCAATGCAGTCGCCGGTGGCAGCAGCGCCAACGCCTTGCCGATCACACCAGCCAGACGCTTCGGCCCAAGCCCCTCGGTGGTCGGGTAGACCGGACTGAGCAACTCATCGACCTCGGCAATCGCCTCGCCGACCAGCCGCTGGTAGGTCGGGTGAACCATCTCCAGCCCCTGCGCACCATGACGAACTTCGCCATAACAAAGCAGTCGCGCACCAGGCTTTAGTTGCTCGGCCTGCGCGCGATTGAAATGAAAGAAGCGCAGCAGCAACGTGTGCTGACTGTCATCACCGATCGAAACCTTCAGTTGCGGCCGATAACGGAAACCTCGCTCGACCGCCTCGACCACGCCTTCGACCTGGGCCCGTTCACCAGGCCGAAGATCGGCGATGGCTGTAACCCGGGTCTTGTCTTCGTAGCGCAACGGCAAGTGGAACCACAAATCCTGCACGCGCTCCAGGCCGAGTCGGCTCAGCGTGGCGATCAATGCCGGCCCCACTCCCGGCAGCTTGCCGACGGGCGTGAGACCGGGATCGGTGCTGACAACGGCAGCGGGGCGGGCGGTACGGGTGGCCATGAACTGCAAGCCTACCCGAGCATCCTCGTTCACCGTAAGGCGTCCGATGATGTGTGGTGTCAGCGCAAGCCCTGCAGCGGACTCAGTCCAGCACCATCACCGCGTCAACTTCCACCTGGGCTGCCTTCGGCAACGCAGACACCTCGATGGTGGAGCGCGCCGGATACGGCTGCTGAAAATACTCGGCCATCACGGCATTCACCGCGGAAAAATTGGCCAGATCGGTGACGTAGATACCCACGCGCACCATTTGTGCCAACGAACCGCCGGCCGCCTCGGCCACCGCGGTGAGGTTATCGAAGACACGCCGCGTCTGTGCAGCAATGTCGCCATCAACCAGGGCGCCGGTGGTCGGGTCCAGCGGAATCTGTCCGGAGAAATACACCGTGTTTCCGGCGCGTACCGCCTGCGAATACGGACCAATGGCGGCCGGCGCCTGCTCGGTGGAGATGATGCTGCGGGACATGGTTTTTCCTGGGAACGGGGAACGGGGAACGGGGAACGGGGAACGGGGAACGGGGAAGAGGATAAGCCCGGGCGCGGCCTTGTAAAGCCAAAAGAGCGCAAATTTGCCGCAGAACTGTCGCTGGCCCTTGCTCCTTGACGCCACGACCGCAGCGCGGACCCTACGACGCGACGACCTGCCCGTTCGCCGCCCCTACAACGGGTGGCGATACGCCCCACTGACCACGCCGGTACGGCGCACGCGGCGAATGACATCAGCCAGATGCTTGCGGCTCTTCACCTCCATGGCGAACAACAAGGTCGCTGCGGACGAATCACGCTCGACGTATTCCACGTTCTCGATATTCGAGTCCGCCGCGGCAATCGCCGCAGCCACCGTGGCCAGCACGCCGGGACGGTTGATCACCTCGATGCGCAGCTCGGCCCGATAGTCACCCTGCACGTCCCGATCCCACTCGATCCCCACACGACGCTCCGGCGACTTGGCCAACTCAAATACGTTCGGGCATTCCTCACGATGCACCACGATGCCCTTGCCCGAAGACAGGTAGCCAATAATGTCGTCGCCCGGCAGCGGATGGCAGCAGTTGGCAAAACTGAGCACGCCGCGCTCACCGCCGGTGATGCGGATCTTCTCGTGCGTGTGCAGCGGCAATGCCGGCTTGCCCGTTTTCTTGCCGCGCGACGCCAGCAACTGAGTGGCGACCAGGTCAGGCATCCGGTTACCCAGGGCAATGTCTGACAGCAGCTCTTCCAGCCGCTTGAACTTGGACGTCTCCAGAAACCTGTCCAGCACATCCGCCGGGATGCCATCCAGACTGCTACCCAGCGCATCCAGCGCGCGATCGAGCATGCGATGACCAAAGTCGACCGCATCCTCGTGCTGCAAGTGCTTCAGATATTGGCGGATCGCGGTACGCGCCTTGCCGGTCACCACCACTTCCAGCCATGCCGGATTCGGCACCGCCGACGGTGCCGTGATGATCTCGATGACCTGGCCCGACTCCAGTCGGGAGCGCAGTGACAGAAGCCGCTTGTCCACTCGCGCCGCCACCGCATGGTCACCCACATCGGTATGCACGGCGTAGGCGAAATCGAGCACCGTGGCGTTACGCGGCAGCGACAGGATGTCGCCGCGCGGAGTGAACAGATAGACCTCGTCGGGGAACAGGTCGATCTTGACGTTCTCGATAAACTCCGACGACGACACCGTATTGGCCGAACTGTCGACCAGCGACGACAACCATTCGCGCGCCCGCGCCTGCGCACTGTTCGCCGGACCGCTCTCGGTCTTGTAGGCCCAGTGTGCGGCGACGCCGCTCTCGGCCACCGAATCCATTTCCGCCGTACGTATCTGCACCTCGATGGGCGCACCGAACGGCCCCAGCAGCACCGTATGCAACGACTGGTAACCGTTCGCCTTGGGAATCGCGATGAAATCCTTGAAGCGCTTGTCGACCGGCTTGTACAGCGCGTGCACCATGCCGAGCGCCATGTAGCAGCTCATCGCGCTGTCGACCACCACGCGAAAGCCATAGACGTCCATCAGCTGGGCGAAACTCTTGTGCTCGCCACGCATCTTCGAATAGATGCTCCACGCCGACTTGATTCGCCCCACCACCAGTGCCGGCAGATGATCAGCCTGCAGCCGCGCGGTAAGCGCCGCCTCAATCTTGCCCATCGCCTCACGCCGATTGCCAATGGCCGCGCGAATACGTTCGCTGATCACCCGATAGCGATCTGGATACAGTGCGTGGAAACCCAGGTCCTGCAGCTCGGCCTTGAACTTGTTCATGCCCAGGCGTTGCGCGATCGGGGCGTAAATTTCCAGCGTTTCGCGGGCAATGCGCCGGCGCGAAGACCCCTCCTTGGCACCGAGCGTACGCATGTTGTGCAGGCGATCGGACAGCTTGATCAGAATGACGCGGATGTCACGCGCCATCGCCAGCAGCATCTTGCGGAAGCTCTCTGCGTCGGCCTCCTGGCGAGTGCCGAAGCGCATCTTGTCGAGCTTGGTAACGCCATCAACCAGCTCAGCCACGACCTCGCCGAACTCGCCGGCGATGTCGTCGCGACTGAGCTCGGTATCTTCCAGAGTGTCGTGCAGGATTGCCGCGATGATCGTCTCGGCATCCAGCCCCATTTCGGCCAGAATGCCTGCCACCGCTACCGGGTGGGTGATGTACGGCTCACCACTCTTGCGCTCCTGTCCGGCGTGCGCCTGCGCACCCACCTGGAACGCGCGCAAGATACGCTGAACCTGTGCTTCCGGCAGATAGGCAACCTGCTCTTTCAGCGCCAGTGCATATGGCGGCAGCGCTGAAAAGTCGAGCGTGGCTGGATGAGTGGCCGCAATCATCGGTACAGGGGCCCGTTCAGGCGCCCACCCCACCGCAGCGACAAACCATGGCGGCCACGTGTGCGCAACTCATCGCACCAGGCTTGCCGGTGTGAATGAGGTTTGCGCTACAGCCGCCGCCATCCATCAGTCGTCGCCACCCTTGGAAAGGTCGTCGTCAACTTCAGCTGCCGCCCACTCCAGCGCTTCACGCTCGGCGCGTTCGCGCTCGGCCTTGTCGATCTGGTCGATCGTGGCCTGATCGATGCGGCGTGCTGCGATTTCACGCAGGGCCAGAACGGTCGGCTTGTCATGCTCGGGATTGACGGCCGGCTCGGCACCTTTTTCAAGCTGGCGAGCACGCTTGGTCGCCATCAACACCAGCTCAAAACGGTTGTCGACCACCTCGAGGCAGTCTTCCACGGTAATACGGGCCATGCGAATTCCTTAGGGAATAGAGACTTATATGGTCCGACAGTGTAGTTGAGCCGGTGCTTTGCTGGCAATGCGCAGCACGCGTATCATGGTGGGCTGGCCACGGATCGGTACGCGACGCGCGAAAGCATGCCGAAAGCCGTGCAAGATACAAGACCAGACAGTACACTTTCTGTCCCCCGACGCGAAATCCCTGCACCGATGCCCTCTCCACTGCGCTCTTCCCTGCTTGGCCGCTGGTTGCCCGTGTTGGCGATCGCCCTGTTGGCTGGCTGCACGATTGCCAAGCCACGCACCGACGATCCGCTGGAGAAATACAATCGCGGCGCGTACAAATTCAATGACGCGCTCGATCAGGCGGTGATCCGCCCCGTCGCATTGGGCTACCGCAAGGTGACCAATCCGCCGGTACGCCGCTCGTTCAGCGACTTTTTCACCAATATCCGGATGCCGGTTACCGTCGCCAACGACCTGCTGCAGGCGCGACCGAAGCAGGCGCTGCAGAGCACCGGCCGGTTTTTGATCAACCTTACGCTGGGTATCGGCGGCTTCTTCGACCCGGCCAGCCAACTCGGTTTGCCGATCGAGGACAACGATTTCGGCGTGACCCTGGCACGCTGGGGTGCGCCGGAAGGTGACTACCTGATGCTGCCGTTCCTGGGCCCAAGTAGCGCACGTGACATCTGGCAGCGCCCGGTAGACGGCTACTTTTTTGATCCACTGACCCTGTTCGCTGGCAACCATCACTACAACGGCCTGCAATACATGCCGCAGATGATGTATCTGGTGACGATCCGCTCGCGCGCGATCGACGCCGAAGGGTTCCTGCAATCCGCCTACGATCCGTACGTGTTCATTCGCGACGCGTATCGGCAGCAGCGCCTGTACAAGATCTACGACGGCAATCCTCCGCTCGACATCATTCAGCAGATGCAGGGCCTGGATGAGCAGAACTTCGATCCGGAAGAGCTGCTCGATCAGCAGCACCAGTGGGAAAAGAAGCATCCAGGCGAGACCAACAACCAGTAGCCCTGGGCGCTGCCGCTCGCTGACTGTCAAAAAAAGGGGCCAAGCGGCCCCTTTTCTATTGCATTGCCCGATGATCAGCAGATCAAGCGATCGACTTCGCAAACCTGTGCCAGCGCCAGCATGCCGGTCGGCATGTGGGTGACTTCCAGGGCGCGCCCGGACCGACGGGCCTCGGCCGCAACCGCAAGTACGCAAGCCAGCCCGGCACTGTCACTGCGGCTGAGCTTCGCCAGATCCAACCGCTTGATGCCACCATTGCCCAGCGCCGACTGGATCGCCAGCAGGGCAGTCGCTGCCGTATCGAAGCTCAGCTCACCCGTCGCCACCAGCGTATCCGGCGCAGCGACATCCAGCTGGAATCGCTGCTGTGTGGCGGCCTCCATCACGGCTTGTCCTTGTTGTCCTTGGCCATGGCTTCCAGCGCTGTCTCGCCCTTGGTTTCCAGGTTGGTGATCAACTGATCGATGCCGACCTTGCGGATTTCCGCATCTACCTGGTTGCGATAGTTGGTGACATAGGAAATGCCTTCGATGATCACATCGTAGGCTTTCCAGTCGCCGTTGCGGCCTTTGCGGAACGCATAGTCGATCGACACCAGCTTGCCATCATCGAGTATCACCTGGGTGCGCACCACGCTGCGCTTGTCATTCAGGTCACCCTTGAACGGCAACACCTTGACCCGGCCACGGGTGTAGTTCAGCAGACCCTCGGCATAGCGATGGGTGATCGAGTTGTAGAACGCCTTGGCGAAACGCTCGCGCTGCTGCGGCGTAGCTTCGCGGGCGTGCTGACCGAGCACGAGAATCGAGGCGTAATCAAGGTCGAAATGCGGCAGGAAGACCTGATCGACGATGCCGATCAACTTTTCCTGATTGTTCTTCAACTCGTCATGATGACCCTCGATGGCCGCACCCAACTGGTCGGCAATCGTCTGCACCACCGCGGCCGGCGACGGCTGGGCTGCATCAGCGGTGACAGGAGCCGTCGCCTGGCCAAATGCCGGCGCGGCTACGAGGGTGCCAAAAGTGATCGCGGTGACAAGAGCCAGTCTGCGCAACATGGTGTAACTCCTCAAGCGGTACCGGCTGGTCGGGCCGACGGGAATGACGATTTATTTGCTGCCGTTGCCGGCATCTTTCTTGTCACTGGACGAACCATTGACCAGGAACTTGCCGATAAGGTCCTCCAACTGCATCGCAGACTGGGTGAGGATCATCTCATCACCGTCCTTGAGCGAATCGGGCGAACCACCCGGCTGGATCGCAACATACTGGGTGCCGATCAAACCGCTGGTGAACACCGCGGCGGCAGAATCGTCGGGGATCGCGTTGTAGCGCTTGTCGATCGACAGCACCACGTCAGCATTCAGCTTGACCGGATCGGCATGCACCGAAGCCACGCTGCCAATGACCACGCCGGCCATTTTCACCGGCGCACCGACCGACAGCGTGCCCACGTTGGTGAAACTTGCCTTCACCGAATAGCTGCCGCCCACATTGTCGACCACGCCACCGGCACCGAAGAATTTGCCGAGCATCTCCTCCAGCGGCTGCGTGGACTTGGTCCGCGCCAGCGAGCCACCGGCTGCCACGACCTGCTTCGCGCTGCCGTATTCGATGCCCACGTACTGGTCACCGAGCAGACCGCTGGTAAAGATGGTCGCCACCGAGTCCTGCGGGATCTCGTTGTAGCTCTTGTCGATCGACAGCGTCACATCGGCCACGTCACGGTCGGGCTTCAGCGTGATCGCCTGCACCTGACCGACGCGCACACCGGCAATCTTCACCGGCGCGCGCTCTTTCAACTGACCGATATTGGTAAATTGCGCCTGCACCGTATAGCTATCGCCCTGATGGACGTTCGCCACCGAACTGGTCTGCGTGGCCAAGTAGGCCAGCGCCGCAAAACCGAGCACGATGAACAGGCCGGTGCCGACGGCATAGGAACTTCTGGGTTGGCTCACGGCACGATCCTCATGGGGTTCTGGGTAGTCGAAAGGGAAGTCATGGCAACAGTCACATCAGGAAGGCAGTAAGCACGAAGTCCAGCGCGAGGATCGCAATGGACGAGGCGACCACGGTACGCGTGGTGGCATAGGCCACGCCTTCGCTGGTCGGCGGCGTGGTGAAGCCCTGGAATACCGCGATCAACGACACCACCGCGCCGAACGCCAGGCTCTTCAACAGCACGCCGTTGACAATGTCGGTGCGCACGTCGACCACCGCCGTCATGTTCGACCAGAACGTGCCGTTGTCGATGCCCAACCAGGTCACGCCGACCAGATGGCCACCAAAAACTGCCATCGCGCAGAACACGCAGCACAGCAGCGGCATCGCGATCAGCCCGGCCAGGAAGCGCGGCGTGGCCACGTAGGCGATCGGATCGACCGCCATCATCTCCATCGCGGAAATCTGGTCGGTGGCGCGCATCAAGCCGATCTCGGCGGTGATCGCGGTGCCGGCGCGGCCGGCGAACAACAGCGCGGTAACCACCGGACCCAGCTCGCGATATACCGACAACGCCACCACCATGCCGCTGGCCGAAGTGCCGCCGAAGATCGACAGCACGTGATACAGCTGCAACATCAGCACCATGCCAACGAACAGGCCGCAGACCATGATGATGGTCAGGCTCATCGCGCCAACAAACCACAGCTGGCGGCTCGTCTCGCGCACGTAACGGAAGCTGCGCGGAATCGCGGCCAACAGGGTCAGCAGGAACAGCCCGCACAGACCGATCTGGCCCAGCGCCTGACTGACCGCGTTAAGGCGTTGCGGTGCGCGTGCGCTCATTTCCGATCTCCGACAAAACCCAACTCGGTGGCGTAGTCACCCGCCGGATAGCGGAACGGAATCGGACCGTCTGCCTCGCCACCGAAGAACTGCCGCGTCCACGGCGAGCCGTCGTCGGCAATCGTCTTCGGATCACCTTGCGCAACCACCTTGCCGTTGGACAGCAACATCACCTGATCGGCGATCTGCTGCACGGCCGCCAGTTCATGCGAGACCACCACGCTGGTGATGCCCAGTGTCTGGTTCAGGGTAAGAATCAATTTCAACACCTGGTTCAGCGCCACCGGGTCAAGCCCGACGAACGGCTCGTCGTACAGGATCAGTTGCGGGTCGAACACGATCGCCCGTGCCAGCGCCACCCGTCGCATCATGCCGCCGGACAACTCGTTCGGCATCAACCGTGCCGCACCACGCAAACCAACCGCCTGCAGCTTCATCAACACCAGGTTGCGAATCAGTACTTCCGGCAACTTCGTGTGCTGCCGCAGCGGAAACGCCACGTTTTCGAAAACGTCGAAGTCGGTCAGCAGCGCGGAGTTCTGAAACAGGTAGCCAATCCCTTCGCGCAACTTGTACAGACCCTCGCGCGACAGCTCGGCCACGTTATGGCCGTCAACATGAATGCTGCCGGCGTCTCCGTGCATCTGCCCGGTGATGTGCTTGAGCAAGGTGGTCTTGCCGGTACCGCTGGGGCCCATGATCGAGGTGATCTTGCCGCGCGGAATATCCATGTCCAGCGCATCGAAGATGGTCTTGCCATTGAGCACCGTGGTCAGACCACGAATCCGCACCAGGGTGCTGTCGTCAGGCGTGGCGCGGGCGGGATCGGTCATGGGCGATGGATACAGGAGACTAAGAGGGACAAGGTAGCCGAAGCGCCCGCTGAAGACCACGCCGCCGGGCTTTCGGTTCAGCCAGCAGCAGGTGCCAGCAACTCGGCAATCAGCGATTCGTGCCGCTGCCACTGCAGGACGCTGCGCAGTCGCACCGCGCGCACGATCGCCTGCAGGTCGGCCAGCGCGTCGTCGAACACGTCGTTGACCAGGATGTAGTCGAAATCATGGGCGTGGGCGATTTCGCCACGCGAATTTCGCAGTCGGCGCTCGATCACCTCGGCCGAGTCCGAACCGCGCCCACGCAAACGACGCTCGAGTTCCGCCCGTGACGGCGGCAGGATGAACACGCTGACGCAATCGGGCTTGCTGCGACGAATCTGTTCGGCGCCCTGCCAGTCGATCTCCAACAGCACGTCACGTCCCTGCGCCAGCAACTCCTGCACCGTGGTGCGCGAGGTCCCGTAAAGATTGCCGTGCACTTCGGCGTGCTCAAGGAAGATACCTTCGGCGATCTCGCGCTCGAACTCCTCGCGCTCGACGAAGTAATAGTGCCGCCCATAGGTCTCGCCCGGACGCGGCGGCCGCGTGGTGTGCGAGACCGACAATGAAATCGCCGGTTCACGCTCCAGCAACGCGTTCACCAAGGTGGATTTGCCGGCACCCGAGGGCGCGGCCACCACGAACAGTGTCCCCTCGACCGAATTGCCCGGAGCGTCCATCGTACTCATTCGATGTTCTGCACCTGCTCGCGCATCTGTTCGATCAGCACCTTCAACTCGACCGCGGCATTGGTGCTGCGCGCGTCGACTGATTTGGAGCCCAGCGTATTCGCCTCGCGGTTGAATTCCTGCATCAGGAAGTCCAATCGGCGGCCGACCGGTTCCTGCAGCCCCAGCACGCGGCGCGTCTCGCCAATATGCGTACTGAGCCGATCGAGTTCCTCATCGACATCGGTGCGGGTGATCTGCAACACCAGCTCCTGTTCCAGCCGACCCGGCTCCACCGGCTGCTTCAGATCGGCCAGCCGATTTTCCAGTCGGGTGCGCAACGCGACGCGAATCTCCGGCATCCAGCCGCGCACGTCGGCCACCACCCGCTCGATCGCATCGAGCTTGTCGCTGAGGATTTCACCGAGCTTGGCACCTTCGCGCTCGCGGGTGGCGGTGAGTGCATCGAGTGCGCGGTCGAGCACGTCGAACAGCGCCGCCTGCTGCGCCTCAGGGTCGCTTTCGGCCTGCTGCATCACGCCAGGGAAGCGCAGCAGTTCGGTCAATTGCACCTGCAAACCGGGAAACTGCACAGTCATGTCGCGATTCAGTTCAGACAGACGCGCCAGCAGCAGGCTATTGACCTGCAGCGATTCGCTGCGCCCCTCACCGGTACGGCGCACGGTGAGGTCCAGCTTGCCGCGCGACAGCTTCGCCGCCACCCGCTCGCGCAATTGCGATTCGAACGCGCGCAGATCGTCCGGCAGCCGCGGGCTCAATTCGAGGTAGCGATGGTTGACCGTGCGCAGCTCGCAACCGAGGGTACCGGCGGGGCCGGTAGTTTCGGCGCTGGCATAAGCCGTCATGCTGCGGATCATCGGCGCGTTCCGAACGTGGGAAAAGAGCGCAATGGTAAACTCTCCGCTCCCTGCTTGCCCAATCCGGCCAAGCTGACGCCAGGACCTGCCCCATGAATTCCGTCACCCGCCCCAGCGGCCGCGCCAGCGACCAGCTGCGCGTCGTCAGCATCGAACGCCACTACACCCGCCACGCCGAAGGCTCGGTCCTGGTGAGTTTCGGCGACACCCGTGTGCTGTGCACCGCCAGCATCGAGGACCGCGCCCCGGCGTGGCTGCGCGGCAAGGGTGAAGGCTGGATCACCGCCGAATACGGCATGCTGCCGCGGGCTACCAACACCCGCATGCAGCGCGAAGCCGCGCGCGGCGGCCAAGGCGGCCGCACCATGGAAATCCAGCGTCTGATCGGCCGCAGCCTGCGCGCCTGCATCAACCGCCAGGCGCTCGGCGAACGCGTGATCACGCTGGACTGCGACGTATTGCAGGCCGACGGCGGCACCCGCACCGCAGCAATCACCGGCGCCTACGTGGCGCTGGTTGATGCAGTCAACCTGCTGATGAAGCGCGAAAACCTGAAGCGCAACCCGGTGATTGGCGCAATCGCCGCGGTCTCGGTAGGAATCTACAAAGGCATGCCGGTACTCGACCTCGACTACGCCGAGGACTCGGACTGCGACACCGACATGAACGTGGTGATGAACGACGGCGGTGGCTTCATCGAAATCCAGGGTACGGCTGAGGGGCACGCGTTCCGGCGCGAAGAGATGGACGCCATGCTGGCGCTGGCCGAAAAAGGCATCGGCGAACTGGTCACCGCGCAGCGCGCTGCGCTGGGGCAATAGACATGCGCCGTCGCGAAGGGCGGGCACTGCCCGCCAGCTCGGTTTGTGCGCCTTGGCTCGCGAAAAAGCGGCGAGCATTGCCTGCCCTGCGCCGGGATCGCAACGGCATGGTGGTGTTTCCATGACCCAACGCATCGTGTTGGCCAGCGGCAATCGCGGCAAGCTGGCTGAGTTCAACGTACTGCTTGCCGACAGCGGTTTCGAGGTAGTCACGCAAGGTAGTCTGGGGATCGAGGATGCCGAGGAGACCGGACTCAGTTTTGTCGAAAACGCGCTGCTGAAAGCGCGTCATGCAAGCAAGGCGAGCGGTCTGCCGGCGCTGGCGGACGACTCCGGCTTGTGCGTGGAACACCTGGGTGGTGCGCCCGGTCTTTATTCCGCGCGTTACGCCGGCACACACGGCGACAATGCCGCGAACAATGCCAAATTGTTGCGTGAGCTCGATGGTGTGCCTGTCGCGCAGCGCCGTGCATTCTTTATCTGCGCGCTGGTGCTGCTGCGCCATGCCGAAGACCCCACGCCACTGATCGTGGAAGGTCGCTGGCACGGGCGCGTGGCTGAAGCACCGCGTGGCGTGCAGGGCTTTGGCTACGACCCGCTGTTCCTGCCCGATGGCCAGCAGGTCAGCGCCGCCGAGCTCGACGCTGTGCTGAAAAACCAGCTCAGCCATCGCGGCCAGGCGCTGGCAAAGCTGCAAGCGCAACTGGTCGAGTTGCACGCATGAGCCTGCTCGCGCCACCACTGTCGCTGTATATCCACATGCCGTGGTGTGTGAAGAAGTGCCCGTATTGCGACTTCAATTCGCACGGCCTGCGCAGCGAGCCGCCGCCCTATGCGCGATACATCGACGATTTACTAACCGACCTGGACGCCGATCGCGCCGACTTCGCCGAAGCGCTTGCCGGGCGCCCGGTAGTCAGCATCTTCTTTGGCGGCGGCACGCCCAGCCTGTTTGCGCCGGAGCTGATCGCGCGCCTGCTCGACGGCGTGCGCGAACGCCTGCCGCTGGTCGATGGCGCCGAGATCACCCTGGAAACCAATCCCGGCACGGTCGAGCACGGTCGCTTCGACGGTTATCTGGCGGCCGGGGTCAATCGCATCTCGTTCGGCGTGCAAAGTTTCGATGACGACAAGCTGCGCCGGCTCGGCCGCATTCACTCGGCCAGCGAAGCGGAGTCTGCGGTGAAATCCGCGCAGGATGCCGGCTACCGCAACATCAATCTCGACCTGATGTATGCGTTGCCAAAGCAGGAGCTGGACGGTGCACTGGCCGACGTCGAGCGGGCAATCGCGCTGGCGCCGACGCATATTTCGCATTACCAACTGACGCTGGAGCCGAACACCGTATTCGCCGCCAACCCGCCACCGCTGCCCGACGATGACCACGCCTGGGCCATGCAGGAAGCCTGCGAGGCCCAGCTGGCCATGGCCGGTTACGCTCAATACGAGATCTCCGCGTATGCCCAGCCCAGGCGACGTTGCGCGCACAACCTCAACTACTGGCAGTTTGGCGATTACCTGGGCATCGGCGCCGGCGCCCATGGCAAAGTGAGCGACGCGGCCAGCGGCCAGATCCGGCGCCGCTGGAAAACCCGCGGCCCACGTGCCTACATGGATGCCGCCGGCGGCCCCGGCCGGATCGGCGGCGACAGCGTGGTCAGCACGGGCGAATTGCCGTTCGAATACATGCTCAACGCCTTGCGTCTGATCGACGGCGTGCCGGCGGCGGCTTTTGCCCAGTACACGGGTTTGCCAGCGGAGCAAATCGCTGGCGCGATCGCCACGGCCCACCAGCGCGGCTGGTTGCATGACGATCCAACCCGGTTACACACAACGCCACTCGGCCAGCGTTTCCTGAACGACGTCATTGCCAGTTTCCTCGACTGAGTCGCCTACCGAACCGGATGGCATCGTTGCTGCAACCAGCATAGACTGGCCACTCCCGGGGAATTGACAGGCACGTGCATGGATGTCGGACAGGATCGACGTCACCCGTTTGCAACACAACAGGACGGTCGCCTAGCCGGCGCCCGGTGGCCTGTGCGCGCGCAGCGTTTGTTGGAGACCAGCTATTCGCTGTGCGAGGAAGGGTTGCAGGAACCTCTGCGCCGCTGCATGGGCGATCTGGAGCAGCAACTTTTTGCCTTGGCCGAACGCGCCAAGAACGCGGCTGTACAACAGGATTGTTTTGCCAGTCGGCAACGGGTGCTGCAGGGACGCGCGGCGTTTTCCCAACGGTTTGTGGAACAGCTCGGCAAAGCTTTTGAGCAGATCGGTGAAGGCAACGCAGCGGCCGACAGTCTGGCCAGCGACGGCAATCCGTGGCAGTCACTGGAGCTGGTCGATCCCGGCGAGCAGGAAGTGTCGATGACGCTCGAACAACTGGGCGCCCGCGGTGAAGTTCGCCACAGTAGCGCGCTGTACGAATTGGGCTACCGACTGGCGGTCCTGATCGCAGCACCGCCACTGGATGGCAAGATGTTGCCCGTGGGGTCTTATGCCCTGGCAAAAGCCTGTCAGGCGGCCAGCGAAACACTTGAACTACCCCTGCAGCATCAGTTGATGCTGCTTCAGCATTTCGATCAATGGGTGATCCAGGGGCTGGGACCGCTGTACGAGGCCCTCAACACTCGTCTCAAGGGAGACGGCATTCTGCCGCACCTGCGCAGCATTCCGATTCCACGTCACCTCAACAAACGCGCACGCACCACGTCCGACAACCCCGAAGTCGCCGACGAGGCACCGGCAGCCGCGTCATCGCCAGGCTCCACGCCAACTACCGCAACAACGTCAGGCGCCAGCCATGCGTCCGGCGCACCCATGGAAGTGCTCGAATCGCTGCGCGACATGCTGGCGCAACAGCGTGCGGGGTATGACGGTGGACTGGGTGGCTCGGGCGCGCGCTCGGCCAATCCGGAAGAGCTGCAATCGGCGTTGGGCGCCTTGCAGCAGCATCTGGCGCAAGTCACCGACCGCGCCAGCCGCGAACTGCGCAGCGCCGCGCGCCTGCGCGAAGAACTGGTGGCACAACTCAATTTCGGCAAGCCCGCTGGCGCCCCACGCACCCAACTGAGTGGTGAACAGGGCGACACCGTCGAACTGGTTGCTCGCCTGTTCGAGCAACTGGGCCAGCAACTGCAGACGGGTGGCAACGCCAGCCACCTGTTGACCGATCTGCAACTGCCGGTACTGCGGATGGCCGTGGCCGACCGCGGCTTTTTCGAAAAGCGCGAACACCCGGCACGACGCCTGCTCGATACCGTCACCACCGCAGCCAACGACTGGCTCGATGGCAGCGACGACGAAAGCAATCGTCCACTGGCAACCAAGCTGGAACAACTGGTCAACCGGGCCAACCAGGAAGCACCCAGTGCCGGTCTGTACACGACCCTGCTGGCAGATATCGAACATCATCTGGCGCTGCTGACGCGCAAGGCGCAAGCCTCCGAGCGTCGCCACATTGAAGCGGCACAGGGTCGTGAACGACTGGATCAGGCACGCCGCCGTGCCAGCGAGTTGATGGCCGAACGTTTCGCACAATCACCGCCGCGCGGGCTGCTGCGCGCGCTGCTCGATCGGGCCTGGTCGGATGTCCTGGCGTTGACCCTGCTGCGACATGGTGAGGAAAGCGACGCGTTTCGGGCCCAGCTGAAGATCACCGACCAACTGCTCGATCGCCTGCCGGTCACCGATCGTCTGCAGTTGCAGGTGCACGTGGAAGCGGGTCTGCAGCAAATCGGCATGCACGCCGAAGAAGCCGAACAAGTCGCCCAGCGACTGCTTGGCGCGGGCACCCCAGACCCGTCGGTGGAACTACCGAGCGCCACCGATCTTGCGCTGCGCCTGAAGCAACATCAGCGACTGGGCGAGCAGTCCAGCCACGAGCCGGCGTCGAGTGCATCTGCCGCTGCCTTGCCTGCGACCACGGCGGTGATTGCCGCCGCTCCCGCCGGCGTCAGGCCACCTGCTGCCCCACGCAAAGCGCCCGCCATCGAGCGCGCTGCGCAAGCGGCCTCGGCATCCCCTGCGGCAGTCCCGGGAATTCCGGCAGCCGCGGCCATGCCAACGGCACAGCCAGCGACCGCAGCGCCCACGCCGGCGAAAGTCGATCCGCGCGAGCGGCGCATCGAACAACACCTGAAGGGGCTGCCGTTCGGTAGCTGGTTCGAGTTCATCGACGCGACCACCGGGCAAATTTCACGGCGCAAGCTGGCGTGGTATTCGCCGATGTCCGGGCGTTGCCTGCTGGTCAGCCGGCGCGGGCAGCGTGGCGAGGAAATGACCATGAGCCAACTCGCCCACGAAGTCGCCTGCGGACGTGTCTGCGAAGTACCGGCCGAACAGCCTGAAACCATGTTGGACCGTGCCTGGCGCAGCCTCACCGGCAGCTTGCAGTCGCGTCGACCATCCTCACCTGAGGCAAGCCGTCCATGAGCAACGCCAACCAGCGGCGCGCCGAGCGCAAGCGAGCCTCGGTCAACGCGCTCGTCACCGACGTGATCAGCGGACTGCCGTTCGGTCATGTCGGCAACCTTTCTAGCTCCGGCATGTTGTTGATCTGCGCCAAGGCACCGCGTAGCGAAGCGCTGTACCAAGTCAGCATGACGCTGCCCGGCTCGAGCCGAACGGCGGCGCAATCGCAACCGATCGAAGCTGGCATTCAAGAACAATGGAACGAAGCGGCCGCCAGTTCGGGGCAGATTTGGGCCGGATTCCGCATCGTGGCCATCACCGAAGCCGATACGGCTCGCCTTGAGGGCTGGCTGGCCCAGCCCTGAGCCGACTGGAACGGCTGACGCTGCGGCGTCATCATGACGTCCACTCATTCAACATGCGCCCCATGATGGGACGCCCGGGCTTGCCGTCGCGTGCAGAAGATCCGCCGAGGCCGCACCCGCTGCCGCCGGAGTCTTCATGCCCAACCCACTCGCTTCGTTATATCCACAACACCTTGCCACCGTGCGCGAACGCGCCGACCGCGCACTGGCGCTGGGCGGCTTCGATCACCTGTTGGTGGCTGCCGGCACACCGCTGCGCAAATTTCTCGACGACCAGGACTATCCGTTCGTGGTCAGCCCGCACTTCAAGCACTGGGTGCCGCTGATTGACGCACCCGGCAGTTGGGTGATCCACACGCCCGGCAACAAGCCCAAGCTGGTTTTCGTGCAGCCACATGATTATTGGCACGTGGTGCCTGAAGCACCGCGCGGCTACTGGGTCGAACACTTCGACATCGTCATCGTGCGCAGCTTCGCCGAAGCTGTTGCACAGCTGCCGGCCGGCCATTGCGCCGTACTCGCCGCCGCCTCTCCAGGCATCGATGGCGTGACCGCGAACAACCCGCAGCTCGTGTTGGACTATCTGCATTGGCATCGCTCATACAAGACACCGTACGAACTGGCACTGATGCGCGAAGCCAGCCGCATCGGCACGCGCGCGCACCGCGCCGCCGAAGCGGCGTTCCGTGCCGGTGAAAGCGAGTTCGCCATTCATCTGGCCTATCTCGCGGCAGCACGGCAGATCGACGCGGAATTGCCGTACGCCAGCATCGTCGCACTCAACGAACACGGCGCGGTGCTGCACTACACGCATTTCGACCGCGTGCCGCCGGCGCACAACCATTCGTTCCTGATTGATGCCGGCGCCAGTGCAGCTGGCTATGCCAGCGACATCACGCGTACTTATGCGGCCCCGCAGGCCGCCGAATTCCAGGCCCTGATCGATAGTGTCGACGCGGCGCAGCAGGGTTTCGTGGCGCAAGTGCGTCCGGGCCAAAATTACGCCGAACTGCATGTCCACGCCCACCACGTACTGGCCGGCGTGTTGCGGGAGCACGGCTTCCTGCACATGAGCGCAGAGAGCGCGGTCGAATCAGGCGTGACCGGGGCGTTCTTTCCGCATGGACTGGGCCACCCGATCGGCCTGCAGGTGCATGATGTAGCTGGCTTCCAGCAGAACGAACGTGGCGGAACGATAAGCCGTCCAGACGGCCACCCGTACCTGCGCATGACGCGCATGCTGGAGCCCGGCATGGCGGTCACGATCGAGCCCGGCTTGTATTTCATCGAGATGCTGCTGGCCGAACTGCGCGACAAGCCGTTCGCCAGCGATATCGACTGGGCCAGAGTCGAACGATTCCGCCAGTACGGCGGTATTCGGATCGAGGATGACGTGGTCTGCACGAGCGGGGCACCGGAAAACCTTACGCGAGACGCGTTCGCTGCCGGCTGAGCCATGCCGGCAGCTTTTGCCGGCAAACGCGACCGCAAGAACCGCACGCTGCGACATTCGTCCACACCTTGCCGACATGCCTGCGGCGTATGCTGAAAAGCAGGCAACGCAAGGTCAGGCCCGATGTCCCGCTTCGCACTTCCACGTATCCAGCCGGCACGCAACGGCGCGCCACCACGCCCGCTGCGGCGACTGACGCTGGAGTTGTTCGGTGTCATCGCACTGAAAATCGCCGCACTTACCCTGATCTGGTGGGTGGTTTTCGCACCGCAGCCAAAGCCGGATGCGAGCGCGGCTGCGATTGCCGAACGGCTGGCCCCCACGAAATCTGCGCTACAGGAATTGCACCCATGATCGTCGATGCCGATGTCGTCACGCTGTCGCGCCTGCAGTTTGCGCTGACCGCGCTGTATCACTTCCTGTTCGTTCCGTTGACGCTGGGGCTGGTCTGGATGCTGGCCATCATGGAAAGCGTCTACGTGATGACCGGGCGCGAAGTGTGGAAGCGCATGGTGCAGTTCTGGGGCGTGTTGTTCGGCATCAACTTCGCGATGGGCGTGGCCACCGGCGTGACGATGGAATTCCAGTTCGGCATGAACTGGGCGTACTACTCACACTATGTCGGCGACATCTTCGGTGCGCCGCTGGCGATCGAGGGGCTGATGGCGTTCTTCCTCGAAGCCACCCTGGTCGGCGTGTTCTTCATGGGCTGGGATCGCATCTCGCGGATCAAGCACCTGCTGGTGACCTGGTTTCTGGCGCTGGGCACCAGCCTGTCCGCGTTGTGGATACTGATTGCCAACGCGTGGATGCAGCATCCGGTGGGTTCCGAGTTCAATCCGGAAACCATGCGCATGGAAGTCACCTCGTTCTCCGAGGTGTTCTTCAACCCGGTGGCGCAGGACAAGTTCGTGCATACCGTGAGCGCTGGCTATGTGCTCGGCGCGATGTTTGTGCTGTCGATCAGCGCCTGGTATTTGTTGCGCGGGCGCAATGTGGATTTTGCCAAGCGTTCGATGACCGTAGCGGCCAGCTTCGGGCTCGCTGCGGCGCTCTCGGTGGTGGTGCTCGGCGATGCATCGGGCTACACGGTATCGCTTAATCAGAAGATGAAGATGGCCGCCATCGAGGCGATGTGGCACACCGAGCCGGCGCCGGCTCCGTTCACCCTGATCGGCATTCCCGATGTGCAGCAGCGCACCACGCACTACGCCGTGAAAATTCCCTGGGTGATGGGACTGATCGGCACGCATTCGATCGACGAGACGATGCCCGGCATTGCCGAACTGGTCGACGCCGCCAAGGGCCGCATCGGCAATGGCATCCAGGCCTACGACGCGATGCTGATGTTGCGCCAGGACAAGAACAACGCACAGGCCAAAGCCACGCTGGCGGCGCACGACAAGGATCTCGGCTACGCGCTGCTGCTGAAGAAGTACGTTGACGATCCGCGCCAGGCCACCCCGGCGGATATCCAGCAAGCAGCCGACTCGACGATTCCGAACGTGCCGGTGTTGTTCTGGGCATTTCGCCTCATGGTTGGCTGCGGCTTCTATTTCATCGCACTGTTTGCGTTCTCATTCTGGAAGGCCAGCAAGCGCCAGCTCGACAGTCAACGTTGGTATCTGAAGCTGGCCTTGTGGAGCTTGCCGTTGCCATGGCTGGCGATCGAGCTGGGCTGGATCGTGGCCGAATACGGCCGCCAGCCGTGGGCGATCGAGGGGGTGCTGCCAACCGCTCTGGGCGTGTCGTCGGTCAGTGCTGGGCAGGTCATGACTTCGCTCGGTGGCTTCGTGCTGTTCTATACCGCGCTGGCGGTCATCGACGTTTTCCTGATGCTGAAGTTCACCCGCAAGGGACCCGATGGTCTGGGCATCTGGCCGCAGGGAGAACCGCATGTTTGATTACGCCACGCTGCGGGTAATCTGGTGGGCCTTGCTCGGCACGCTGCTGATCGGCTTCGCAATCATGGACGGCTTCGACTTCGGCGTGGCCGGCCTGCTGAAAGTGCTCGGTCGGAACAACGAAGAACGAAAGGTTTTGCTGGAAGGCATCGAACCGACGTGGGAGGGTAACCAGGTGTGGTTCATCCTTGCCGGCGGCGCGGCATTTGCGGCGTGGCCGATGCTGTACGCGGTATCGTTCTCCGGCATGTACATGGCCATCGCGCTGGTGCTGCTGGCGCTGATCCTGCGCCCGGTCGGCTTCAACTTTCGGGGCAAAATCCACGACCCGCGCTGGGCGTCGCTGTGGGATTGGGTGCTGAGCAGCTCGGGGCTGATCGTCATGCTGGTCGCCGGGGTGGCGTTCGGCAATTTGTTTCTCGGTCTGCCATTCCGCTTCGACGGTGATTTGCGCATGAGCTGGCAAGGCGGCTTCCTTGATTTGCTGCATCCCTTCGCACTGCTGTGCGGGCTGGTCTCGCTGGCCATGTTGCTGGCGCACGGCGCCTGCTTTGCAGCGATGAAAGCCGACCATTCCATTGCCGCGCGGGCGGTGACGATTGCCCGCTGGACCACCTTGCTGTTCGCCGCACTGTATGTTTTGGCTGGCATCTGGCTGGCATGGGGCGTTCCCGGTTACGCGATCGCTGGACCGGTGGTGACGGATGGCCCGGCAAATCCCTTGTTCAAGCAGGTGGCGGTGGGCGGCAGCTGGTTTGCCGGCTACATGCAATACCCGTGGTTCTGGGCCGCACCGCTGCTGGCGCTGGCCTCGGCGGTGGGCGTGCAGGCATGGGTCGGCCGACGCGGCATCGCCGGCTTCATTGCCAGCAGTCTGATGGTCGGCAGCACGATTGCCTCGGCCGGCTTCGCACTGTTTCCGTTCCTGCTGCCGTCCAGCCTGGACCCCCATTCCAGCCTCACCGTGTGGGACGCGTCGTCCAGCCGCGGCACTTTGTGGCTGATGTTGCTGGCCACGGCGATCCTGCTGCCGATCGTGATTCTCTATACCAGCTGGGTCTATCGAGTGATGCGTGGACGCGTGACGCTGGAGCAGGTACGCAAAGCGCATGGCGGCTATTGAAAGGAGTACGGAACGATGTGGTATTTCGCGTGGATTCTCGGACTCGGCCTGGCTTGTGCCTTCGCCATCCTCAATGCCATGTGGTACGAGTTGCACGCCACTGACGAGGCACACCGCCAGCTTACCGACGCCGAACTGCCGGACGAACTGACTTAGCGCGCGGCCAGTAAGGCCTCGATTTCCTCGGCTTGCCGTGGCATCGCCGCGGTGAGCACTTCATTGCCGTCACGGGTGACTGCCACATCGTCTTCGATGCGGATGCCGATACCACGCCAGCGTTCGGCCACCGTGCGATCGTCGGGTGACACATACAGACCGGGTTCGACGGTCAGCACCATGCCGGCCTCAAGCAGACGCGATTCACCGTCGATGCGATAGTCACCCACATCGTGCACATCCAAGCCCAGCCAGTGACCGGTCTTGGCCGGAAAGAAGCGCTGGTAACTGCCCCCGGCAATCGCCGCATCCGCACTGCCCTTCAGCAGGCCAAGTTCGCACAGGCCCTCGCTCAACACGCGCACCGCCGCGTTATGCGCCGCATTGAACGCACGACCGGGGCGCACTTCGTCGATGGCGGCCAGTTGTGCGGCCAACACCACTTCGTACAAGGCGCGCTGCTCGCGGCTGTAACGCCCGTTGACCGGAAACGTGCGACTGATGTCGGACGCGTAGCAGTCCCATTCCGCACCGGCATCGATCAGCAGCAGGTCACCATCGCGCAAACGCGCGCGGTTACTTTGGTAGTGCATTACGCAGGCATTTGCGCCACCCGCAACGATCGGCACGAACGCCGGCACCGCGCCGCGACTGCGCACCACGCGCAACAATTCGGCTTCAACTTCGTACTCGTGACGCCCCGGCGTGGCTGCCTGCAACGCCGCCCGATGCGCTTCCACCGCAATCTCGGCCGAAGCACGCATCAGCCGCAGCTCGGCCTTCGACTTGTACAAACGCAAGTCATGCAGCAGATAGCCCAGCGCCACGAATTCCTTCGGCACCACGCCGCCACCGCGCAACTGACGCAGCCGACGCATCCAGCTCAGCAGTTGTGCATCAAACTGCGGCTCGCGTCCGAAGTGGCAATAGACCCGCGCCCTGCCCTCGATCATGCCGGGCAGGATGTCGTCGATGTCCTCGATCGGGAACGCATCGTCCATGCCGTAATCAGTCACCGCCTGTTCGGTACCGATGGCGTGGCCGTGCCAGCGCTCGCGTTCCACATCGCGCTCGCGGCAGAACAACACCACTTCGCCATGCTTGCGGCCTGGCAACAGTGCCAGTACGGCATCGCTTTCCGGGAAGCCGGCCAGATAGTGGAAATCCGAGTCTTGCCGATACGGCCACGCGGCATCGGCATTGCGCATGCGCTCGGGTGCGGCAGCCACCAGCATCACCGCATCCTCGCCCGCCATCTTCATCAGCTGGCGGCGTCGTCGAGCGAATTCGTCCGGGCCGATACTGAGGGCCGCCGCGGCAGACTCGGAGGGAATCAATGCACGCTGCCGCTGGCCGCCGGATCGTGCCGATTGCATTCGGTGTAAAGCAGCAAGACGCCGACCCGAATGAATTCCTGAACTTCGATCAGCGCATCTTCGTCTTCGTCTTCGTTGTCGAAATCGAAGGACGAGGCGGCGATCGTGCCCAGATCGCGCAGAATCTCCTGCGCCTCCTCCGACAACGACGCGTGAGCCGCCGTGCCAGCCAGGCCAAAACCGCCGAGGAAGCCACGACACCAGTCCACCACGGCTTCGGCGCGCTCGGTCAGCGGGCGGTCGTCAGCCGGCAGCAACGGCTCGAATCCAAGCTCCGCGTCGGACAGCTCGCTTTCACACTGGCGGGTCAGCCGTTGCAGCAGCGAAAGATCGTCTGCGGACGGGGCAGTGGCCTCGCCGTCGAGCTGCAGCGCTGCAAGCACGTTGCCACCTTGCGGCGTGGCACCGCCAGCCAGATACCCGCACAACGAACCGTGCAACTCACTGGCTTCGGTGCCGAGTCGCAGGCGCATGATCAAGGCATCGATGTCGTCGTGGCCGATTGGCCCGGTAGCCGTCATGGCGGTGCTCCTTCGCAAGAATGGCGGCCAAGTTTAATGCACCGGACGTGTGACATTCGTGTCTGCCGACCCGCTCGCAGATTTCCGTCAACCTCCTGCTATAGTTTCGCTCATGAGCACGCCCGACCCCGCCCAGCCCGATCTGGTGCAGCAGCAACTGGCCAGCCTGGCCCAGCAGCTTGATCGGCTGCTTGAGACCGTGCGCCGGCTGACCGAGGAAAACCGCAGCCTGCGCCACAGCCAGGAGCAACTGTCCGGCGAGCGCGCAGGGTTGATGGCGCGCAACGAACAGGCCCGCGGCCGTGTCGAGGCGATGATCCAGCGCCTGAAGTCGCTTGAGAGCAATAGCTGATGAACACACCTGTCAGCGAACCGGTCGCGCTGCGACTGATCGACCGCGAATTCCTGATTGCCTGCGCACCGGAAGAACGCGAGGGCCTGCTGGAAGCTGCCGGCTATCTGGACCGCAAGATGCGCGAACTGCGCGCCAACGCCAAGGCGCCCAGCTTCGAACGGTTGGCCGTGCTCACCGCGATCAGCGTTGCGCATGAATTCCTTGGCCTGCGCAAGCAGCATGACAGCCAGGAACAGCGACTCAGCGACGGCCTTGCCAGCCTGCAGCGCAAGCTGAATGACGCTTTCGAGCACGAAACGCTGAAGCGCTGAACGCAGCATCAGAAATGATGCAGTGCCAGTGGCACATTCCAGACCAAGCGCCTAAAATAACCCCCGGCGTCTTCTGCGATGTGCGCCAGCACACTCTTACATTTGCCTTGTTCCTACATACGGCCCCGGGTCGGTTTCACATCGGTTGTTGTGCATGTCCGCCGCGTGCGGAAAGCCTTTAGACCCTGTAGCCCTCCCACCTGATCCATCTTGGATCAAGGTCGTTTGGTGGGCAGCGGCATCGCGGTTTACGCCACTTCTTTTCTTCCCTCGTTCGCGGAAACACGAACGAGGCGACCATGCCGGAGCCGCGCGCAACGTGGACGTCAACGCCCAACGCCGCGATCTTCGTCAGCAACTGGCCGAACGCCGCCGCGCCCTGGCTCCTGCCGAGCGTATCGCCGCCGCGCAGGGCTTGCGCCGCAGCCTCGAGCAACTGCCCGAATATTTCACCGACGCTCGCGTGGCAGGCTACTGGGCCAGCCACGGCGAACTGCCGTTGAACATGGTGATCCCGCCGCTGGCCACGCGCGGCCAGCAATTCCTGCTGCCGGTAATTGGTACGGGAAAGACATTGCGTTTCGCCGCGTGGAATGTGGGCGATGCGGTACAACCGAATCGCTACGGCATTCCCGAGCCGGCGAATCCTGCCGAATTGCTGGAACCGTGCCAGGTCGATCTGGTGCTGGTGCCTCTGCTGGGTTTCGATCGCCGCGGCAATCGACTCGGTCACGGCGGCGGCTATTACGACCGCAGCTTCGCCTTTCTCAACGAACAAGTGCGTCCGACCGAGCCATTGTTGGTCGGCATTGCCTATGCGTTCCAGGAGCTGCCCGAAGTCGAGGAACAGGACTGGGACGTTCCGCTCGACTTCATCGCCACCGAGCGCGAACTGATCGACTGTCACCCGGAAGCCACTGCATGAATCACTGGTTGATGAAATCCGAGCCTGATGCATTCTCGATCGACGAGCTCAAACGCAAGAAGCAGGAAGCCTGGGATGGGGTTCGCAACTATCAGGCGCGCAACTTCATGCGCGACGGCATGCGCCCGGGCGACAAGGTGTTTTTCTACCATTCCAACTGCACGGTGCCCGGCATTGTCGGGATTGCGGAAGTGGCCACCGACGCCTACCCGGACCCCAGCCAGTTCGACCCGAAGAGCAAATACTTCGATGCGGGCAGTTCGCGCGACAACCCGCGCTGGATGCTGGTCGATGTGAAGTTCGTCAAGAAGCTCAAGCGCACAATCAGTCTGGATGAACTCAAGGGCCACGACACGCTGGCCGAGATGCCGCTGCTGCGCAAGGGCAATCGACTGTCGGTGATGCCGGTCGATGCCACTCACTGGAAATACATTCTGGCGCTGGAATGAGCGCATCAACTTTGCACGGGAATCCCGCATGAGCAACGCAAACGAAAAGCGTCAGGCCGGCGAAGCCGCGATCCGTTACGTGGAGGACGGTGCCATCGTCGGTGTCGGCACCGGTTCCACGGTGGCCTTCTTCATCGACGCGCTGGCCGACCTGAAGGATCGCATCCAGGGTGCGGTATCCAGCTCGGAACAATCCACCGCCCAGCTGAAGCGCCTCGGCATTCCGGTGCTCGACCTCAACGCCGCCGGCCCGTTGACCTTGTACGTCGATGGTGCCGACGAATGCGATCCGTACAAGCGCCTGATCAAGGGCGGTGGTGCGGCATTGACCCGCGAGAAGATTGTCGCCGCCGCGAGCGAGAAGTTCGTCTGCATCATCGACTCAAGCAAGAAAGTCGAACTGCTCGGCAAGTTCCCGGTGCCGATCGAAGTGATCCCGATGGCACGCAGCCTGATCGGCCGAGAGATCGTCAAGCGCGGCGGCAATCCGGTGTGGCGTGATGGTGTGGTCACCGACAACGGCAACTGGATCATCGATGTGCACGGCTGGCAGATTGTCGACCCGGCGTCGCTGGAAGGTGAATTGAACCAGCTTCCGGGTATTGTCACCGTGGGCTTGTTTGCGCAGCGACCCGCCGATGTGGTGTTGATCGGCGATCGCGAGATGTAAGCCGCCGCACTGCTTGCACTGCACCGCAAAACGGCCCGCGAGGACCGTTTCGTGTTTCTGCGTCAGGCCGCGATGGCTCTGACTTGAGTGGGCAGGCAGCGCATAGCCAGATGTTTCGTCATGCCTTCGAAAACAGCAATCCAGTGACCTCGACTCTTCGCCGATCGCCAACGGCGCCCGATCCTCGCTGGCGCGAGGATAACGAGCTCACATCCATGACACCCAAAGCAAACGCATGCCGTTCCGCACCGGCGCATGACTGCACTTACGCGGCTGACTTTCCCGACTTGCCCAGCTTGATGTGCCGGTCCTTGAAACGCGCCTCACGCAGACGCTGGGCGTGAGACGTGAGGATATCGCCCCGCGTGATGATGCCCACCAGCTTGCGCGGATCATCCTTGCTGACCACCAGCAAGCGGCCAACACGTTCAGCCACCATGTGATCGGCCGCCTCACGCAGCGTGTGGCCTTCATTGACCGCGATCGGCGGTTGCGTCACCAACTCAGCCAGCGACAGCGTGTAATGCCATTGCGGATCCAGCAGGGTGCGTCGGGGCAGCATGCCTTTCACGTGACCGTGTTCGTCGATCACTGGATATCCTCGATGCTGCGTGTCGACCGATTCATCGGCCAGCCAGCGCCGAACTTCTGCCAGCGTCTGGGTTGTCTGCAAGGTCGCCACATCACGCGAACACACCGTACCCACACTCACCTGTTCCAGAAAATCAGCCGCATATTCAGACGGCACCTTGACCCCGCGCCGCGCGATCTTCTCGGTCATGATGGTGTTGCGCATGAGCAAGGCAGAGATCAGATAAGCCGCCGTGCAACCGCCCAGCAGGGGCAGCAGGGAGGCGGGCTGACGGGTTGTTTCGAAGGCAAACACCACCGCCGTCAGAAGTGCGCGCGAGGAACCGGCAAAAATGGCCGCCATGCCGACCAGTGCGGCAATTCGCGGATCCACGTGGATACCTGGCAAGACGCAATTGATACCGATGCCGATCGCCGCACCCAGTGATCCGCCGATCATGAACAGCGGCGCCAGCGTGCCGCCGGACGTACCACTACCCAGTGCAATCACCCAGGAAACAAACTTCAGCGCGCCGAAGGTCAGCAACAAGCTCAGACCGAAGTGGCCCTGTACCAGCGCGTCGATATTGTCGTAACCGACGCCAAGCGTCCTGGGCTCAATCCAGCCGACCACACCGGCCGCGAGTGCACCGAGCGCCGGCCACCACATCCAGTGGATCGGCAGCTTTTCGAACAGGTCTTCTACGCCATAGACGGCCCTGGTCACCCAGATCGAGGCGTAACCGACCAGACCACCGATCAATACGAAACTGATCAGCGCCTCGCCACCTGGCTGCAATACCTCCGGCATCGGAAACACCGGGGCCGAACCATACGTGGCGTAACGCACGCCAACCGCCGTCACCGCCGCCAGCGCCACCGGGATCAATGAGCGCGGGCGCAGCTCAAACAACAGCAACTCTACCGCCAGCACCAGCGACGCCACCGGTGCACCAAACACCGCGGCCATGCCGGCGGCTGCGCCTGCGGCCAGCAGTACCTTGCGCTCGTTCGCGGTGACATGCAGCAACTGGCCGATCAGCGAACCCATCGCGCCACCGGTGGAAATGATCGGACCCTCAGCACCGAACGGACCACCCGTACCAATCGCGAACGCGGAGGACAATGGCTTCAGCCAGGTGATTCGGGCCGGGATATTGGATTCGTTGGTAAGAATCTGCTCCATCGCCTCGGGAATACCGTGGCCCTGGATCGCGCGCGAGCCCCAGCGCGCCATGATGCCTGCCAGCAGGCCACCTATGACCGGAATCAGGATCACCCACGCACCCAGGTGATTGTCTGCCGGTGACAGCACGAACGAGCCCGTCCGTGCGTTTGGACCGATGACGTCGGACACGCGGCCATAGAAGCACAGATCGGTAATCAGGTTGATTGTGAGCATCAACAGCTGTGCGACATACGCCGCCACGACGCCCAGAATCACGGCCAGCGCGCTGATCAGCAAAATTCGCCGGGTGACCAGGGTGGATTTGAGCGGCATTCGCGCTGCTTGTAGAGAGGGTCCCAGCGCCGGAGCAATTGGCAGCGCGTCAGTACTGCCCACGGTGCGCACATCGGCGTGGCGCGCAGGATCATTGTTCGTCGGCGTCATTCAGGTTTCACGCAAGATAAAGCGGGAATTTTACCCTGCTGCAGTGCAAAACCGAAGAGCCAAGTGGATGATTTATTTCGCAATATCTTTCGCTATCGAGGCATCACCCGACTGGACAGAGCAGCCAGCCGACCGATGCCAGCAGTACACCCACCTCACTCGGCACACCGTTGGACCAGACCAGCCACAACGAAAATGCCCGCCAAAAGGCGGGCATTTGGATCAAGGATCGCCGGTGGCAGCGCGTATCGAGATCGAGTTGTATTGGCAGCCCCGGAAGGATTCGAACCTCCGATGCCTGAGTCAGAGTCAGGTGCCTTACCGCTTGGCGACGGGGCTGTAGAGCTTGGATTAACGCTTGGAGAACTGGGTCGCGCGACGTGCCTTGTGCAGACCGACCTTCTTGCGCTCGACTTCACGGGCGTCGCGAGTCACGAAACCGGCCTTGCGCAGCGGCGACTTCAGGCTTTCGTCGTACTCGACCAGCGCGCGGGCGATGCCCAGACGGATCGCACCGGCCTGACCGGTGATGCCGCCACCGGCAACCGTCACCTTGATGTCGAACTTGTCGGTGTTTTCGGTCAGCTCAAGCGGCTGGCGCACGATCATGCAGGAGGTCTCGCGGCCAAAGAAGGCTTCGAGCGTCTTGCCGTTGACAATGATTTCGCCCTTGCCCTTGCGCAGGAACACGCGAGCGGCGGAGGTCTTGCGGCGGCCGGTGCCGTAATTCTGCTGGATGCTCATCATATTTCCTTAGATTTCCAGCGCCTGCGGCTGCTGTGCGGTATGCGGATGCTCGGCGCCACCATAGACCTTGAGCTTGCGATACATTTCGCGGCCCAGCGGATTCTTCGGCAGCATGCCCTTGACGGCGATCTCGATCACGCGCTCCGGGTAGGTGGCCAGCAGGTCCTTCAGACTGGTGGTCTTCAGGTTGCCGATGTAACCGGTGAAGCGGTGATACTTCTTGTCGTTCAGCTTGGCACCGGTGACGGCCACCTTCTGAGCATTGATCACCACGATATAATCGCCGGTGTCACAATGCGGGGTGTATTCCGGCTTGTGCTTGCCGCGCAGACGACGGGCGATTTCGGTCGACAGGCGACCGAGCGTCTTGTTCGTGGCATCAACCACGAACCAGTCGCGCTTGATGTTGTCTGCGTTGGCGCTGAACGTTTTCATTTCGGAATACCTGTCTGCCGCCGTGAGGCGGTACGCATAATCGGTGGATCAAAGGCGCGAGATGATAGCGGAGCTTTCATCCACAGCGCAAGCCCACCGACCGGCGGGCTTGTGAGCTGGCAATGATAGCATGACCAGCGGGCTGCTTGAAAAGCCCCCCAATAACGCGCGCAACAGCAGGCTTGTAGAAGTGCCGCCCGGCTTGTTACTGGCAATTCGACCGAGGCACCGCGGTGGCCTCGCGGCTGGAAATTCACTGAAGTCGCTCCGCAAACCGAAGCATCACGCCGCGAACGGCGAAGTACACCCGCAAAACCAAGGCCCCGCCACAAGCATCGGCAATTTCGGTGCACGGGAAGCCGATGCCCCGCTAGCTGAGGACGGGAATGCCTTGCAGGCCTACAGCGCATACACTTTGACCGACACCTCTGGAGATCCACGCATGAGCGCACGCACCCTTGGCCGTTTCGACCGTTTGCTGATCGGCTGCGAACGCGCGCTGGAAGCCGTCGGCGGCACGCCAACAGCGCAGCGCCCATCGCCCGCGACCGGTATCACCGAAGCCGACTTTGACGACAGCGAACGGCGCCACGCCGCCGGGTTGATGCGGATCAACCACACCGGCGAGGTCTGCGCCCAGGCGCTTTACCTCGGCCAGGCGGCACTGGCGCGCGACACCGACAATCGCCAACACCTGCTGCACGCCGCCGCCGAGGAGACCGATCACCTGGCCTGGTGCGCTGAGCGCCTGCAGCAACTGGACAGTCGCCCCAGCCTGCTCAATCCACTGTGGTACGCCGGCAGCTACGTCATCGGCGCCGCCGCGGCGCTGGCCGGGGACGCGCTCAGCCTGGGCTTCGTGGTCGAAACCGAACGCCAGGTCGAAGCCCATCTGGCCGATCACCTGGAACAACTGCCTGCCGCAGATGAACGATCCCGCGCGGTGCTGACCCAGATGCAGAGCGACGAAATCCGGCACGCGCAAGCAGCGCAGCAACGTGGCGGCATCGACCTCCCGTTTCCACTACCGCAGCTGATGCACGCCAGCTCGATGGTGATGAAAACCGTGGCATACCGACTGTAGGAGTTCGCTGGCGGGCGATGCTCTCGAACATTCCAGCAGGCGCATCGCCCGCCAGCGAAGTCCTACCACGACGGAACAAAAAACCCGCCTTTCGGCGGGTTTTTCGTCACATCAGGTTGCGGCCGTGGAACAGTTCCTCGATCTCGCGCCGCAGCAGCGACTCGATGCGCTGACGTTCCTTGAACGACAGATCATCGGCATGCGCCTCAAACAGATACGTGTCCAGATCGAAGTCCTTGATATGCATCTTCGTGTGGAACATGTTTTCCTGGTACACGTTGACGTCGAACATCTCGTACTTCTGGCGAATGTGCCGCGCCAGGTAGTCCTGCACCGAGTTGATCTTGTGATCGATGAAGTGCTTCTTGCCCTTGATGTCGCGGGTAAAGCCGCGCACGCGATAGTCGGCAATCACGATGTCCGACTCGAAGCTGTCGATCAGGTAATTCAATGCCTTCAGCGGCGAAATCACGCCACAGGTCGCCACGTCGATATCGGCGCGGAAGGTGGCAATGCCGTTGTGCGGATGCGTTTCCGGATAGGTATGGACGGTGATGTGGCTCTTGTCCATATGCGCAACCACGGCACCGGAAATGGTGTCGCGTCCCAGCTTCTCGACCACCGGCTCTTCGGAGATCAGCATGGTCACCGAAGCACCCTGCGGATCGTAATCCTGGCGCGCAATGTTGAGGATGTTTGCGCCGATGATCTCGGCCACGTCGGTGAGGATCTGGGTCAGGCGATCGGCGTCATACTGCTCATCGATGTATTCGATGTAGCGCTGACGCTGATCTTCGGACACCGCGTAGCAGATGTCGTAGATGTTGAAGCTCAACGCCTTGGTCAGGTTGTTGAAACCCTGCAGACGCAGACGGGGAAGTGGTTTGACCACGGGCGGCACTCCATGACCGGTTCTCGGCCAACATCAGAGGCGGGTTAGCGACAAGGGTCCCCGCGGCAGTAGGTTTGAGTGCAGAGACTATCCTGCACGACCCTTGTAAACGATGACCACGGGCTCGCAGCCACCGAAAGACCGCGAAGTATGCGGCAAACGGAAGGAAATTTGAACCGACATGCGTCGGGCGGCTTTGTCATAGTCGTCAAGCCTGCCATGATGCAATCATGAACGTGCATGTCGAGTGGCCCTAGATGCCCGGCATGAGCAGAATCACCTGCAGGGGATTAGCCATGGCCCAACTCAAATACCAGCTTCAGCAAGCTTTCGAACGCTCACAGGCGCCGCTGAGCTTTGCCCCTGATCCCGCGTCGATGGAGCGCTTCCTCGGCATGTGCCACCGCCGGCGCTATCCGGGCAAGACCGCGATCATCCGGCCCGGCGATCCGGCCAACACGCTGTATTACGTGGTGGAGGGTTCGCTGGCGGTATGCACCGAGGACGAACAGGGGCGTGAACTCATCCTCGCCTACATCAGCCGCGGCCAGTTCATCGGCGAAATGGGGCTGTTCGTCGAGCAGTCGCAACGCGAATCGCTGGTGCGCACCCGCACGCCATGCGAGATGGCCGAAATCAGCTACGAGCGTCTGTTTCAGCTGATGGAAGGCACCTTGCGCGAGGAATGCCCGAAGGTCCTGTTCGCGATTGGTGCCCAACTGACCAATCGTCTGCTGCGCACCTCACGCCAGGTCAGCCGAATGGCCTTCATGGATGTCACCAACCGTATCTCGCGCACCCTGCTCGACCTGTGCCAGGAACCGGACGCGATGACGCATCCGGACGGTACGCAGATCCGCATCTCACGGCAGGAAGTCAGCCGCATCGTGGGCTGTTCACGTGAAATGGTCGGGCGCGTGCTGAAGCAGCTGGAAGAGCAGCGCATGATCGACGTGGCTGGCAAGACCATCGTGATACTCGGCACGCGTTGATCTTTGCTGTAGTTACCCGAGACAGGCATGGACAGCGTCCAGCCCGTCTCTGGCGGGAGTGGTCAGAACCACTCCACCCGGGTGATCGATCGCCCCAACGTCCTTTCGACCTTCTTGCACAAAGTCGGCGTGCCATTGACCAGTACTGGCTCGGCGGCAACCTTGAGCATGGCCACGTCGTACAGCGAATCACCATAGGCCACCTGCCACGCCGCAAGACCGTGTTTCGCCAGCGACTGCACTTTGCGGCGCCCCACGTTATGCCATTGCACGCGCATGCCGAACCAGCCTGGACGCAGCTGCGAAGCCAGCACTTCCAGATCGGTCAGCCCCAGCTGCTGCACGATTCCGCTGACCAGCGCGTGCTCACAACCGGTCACCACGATGACCCGATCACCCTGCTTCTGATGCTGCCGCAACACCTGCAGCCCCTCGCGGAAAAATTGCCCGGGCCGGCGCACGAGGCTGGCAGCGAACGCACCTGCGGCAAGCTGATAACGCGTTCGACCCACGCCAAGCAGCGCAATCCGCACCAGCAGATGCATCGGTAGACGCCGCGAAAACGGCACTAACAAAAGCAGCAGCGGCGTGACCAGCAGCGCCGGCAGCCAGCGCCACCAGGAACGGCGATAGCACTCACGCATGAACAGGTAAAACGCATCGCCGCGAAACAACACGCCGTCGAAGTCGAACAGCACCACGCGCGACGACGCCGCCTCACCGTCGGTGGGCGGCAGGGTTTCCGGCTCCGGCGTTGCGGTCACGGTATCGAGAACAGACGACGCAGCTCGCTGCCGGGATCTTCGGCGCGCATGAAAGCCTCGCCAACCAGGAACGCCTGGATGCCACCTTCGCGCAGTCGAGCCACGTCTTCCGGCGTATGGATGCCGGACTCGGCCACCAGCACGCGGTCGTACTCCATCAACTCCTGCAGCGCCAGCGAGGTTTCCAGCGAGGTCTCGAAACTGCGCAGGTTGCGGTTGTTCACGCCGATCAACGGCACCGGCAAGGCCAGCGCGCGCTCAAGCTCTTCCTCGTCGTGCACCTCACACAGCACGTCCATGTCCAGCTCAGCGGCCAGCAACGAAAGCTGCAGCAAGGCGTCATCATCCAGTGCCGAGACGATCAGCAGGATGCAGTCGGCACCAATCGCTCGCGCCTCGTACACCTGATACGGGTCGATGATGAAATCCTTGCGCAGCACCGGCAGCGCACATGCCTCGCGCGCCTGCTGCAAGAAGGCTTCGCTGCCCTGGAAGAAGTCACTGTCGGTCAGCACCGACAAACAGGCTGCACCCGCTGCCTCGTAACTCTTCGCGATGGCCACCGGGTCGAAGTCGGCGCGAATCAAGCCCTTGCTGGGGCTGGCCTTCTTCACCTCGGCAATGACCGCAGGCAGGCCGGCAGCAATCTTTGCCTCGATTGCCGCGCCGAAACCCCGCGTGGGCGGCAGCTCGGCAATCCGCGCAATCAGCTCGGCCTCGGGCAGATGGGCGCGGCGCTCGGCAATTTCTTCTGCCTTGCGAACGAGAATGCGATTGAGGATGTCAGTCATGGCATCTCACTGGTAAGTTGAGGCGCAAGTGATGCGCGATGGAAGCGATCGTGTTGACGGTCAGACTCAACCGCCCGCTGTGACGTCACTGGCAAGTCGACGCGTAGCCGCCACGAATGCCTGCATTTTGGCATGCGCGGCACCGCTGGCAATCGTCGCACGAGCCAATTCAATGCCAGCAGCGATGGAACTGACTACGTCGGCCGCGTAAAGCGCTGCGCCGGCATTCAGACACACGATATCGTGCGGCACACCCGGCTCACCCTGCAGCGCACCCAGCAACATCGCCTTCGACTCGTCGGCGTTTTCGACCCGCAGGTTGCGACTGGAGGCCATCGCCAAGCCGAAATCCTCCGGCTCCACTTCGTACTCGCGCACCACGCCGTCGCGCAGTTCGCCGACCAGGGTCGCTGCACCCAGTGAAATTTCGTCCATGCCGTCGCGGCCCCACACCACCAGCGCATGCCGCGCGCCCAGCTGCTGCAGCGCACGCACCTGGATACCGACCAGGTCGGGATGAAACACCCCCATCAGGATGTTCGGCGCGCCGGCGGGATTGGTCAGTGGACCGAGAATATTGAACAGCGTGCGCACGCCCATTTCCTTGCGCACCGGCGCCACCACCTTCATCGCCGGGTGATGATTCGGCGCAAACATGAAGCCGATATCGGTCTCCGCCATGCACGCGGCGACCTGCGCCGGCGTCAGCTCGATCGACGCACCCAGCGCCTCGAGCACGTCGGCGCTGCCGGATTTGGACGACACGCTGCGCCCACCATGCTTGGCTACCCGCGCACCACCGGCCGCCGCCACGAACATCGAGGCGGTGGAAATATTGAAGCTCGACGCGCCGTCGCCGCCGGTACCGACGATATCGACAAAATGATCATGCGCCGGCGCATCCACCTTGGCCGACAGTTCGCGCATCACGCGCGCCGCGCCGGTGATCTCGCCCACGGTTTCCTTCTTCACGCGCAGGCCGGTCATGATCGCGGCGGTCATCAGCGCACTCACCTCGCCGTTCATGATCTGCCGCATCAGCGCGATCATCTCGTCGTGGAAGATTTCGCGATGCTCGATCGTACGCTGCAGCGCTTCCTGAGGAGTAATGGTGATCGCGCGCGCGTGGTTGCTCATGCCGCAGCCTGCAACGGCTGACCAAGGAAATTGCGCAACAGGTTGTGCCCGTGCTGGGTCAGGATCGACTCGGGGTGGAACTGCACGCCTTCAACCGCCAGCGTCTTGTGGCGCAAGCCCATGATCTCGTCGATCGAGCCATCCGGATGTTCCGTCCATGCGGTGACTTCGAGGCAATCAGGCAGCGACGATTTCTCCACCACCAACGAGTGATAGCGGGTGGCCTCGAACGGATTCGGCAAGCCGGCAAACACGCCCTGCCCGCGATGGATCACGGGCGAGGTCTTGCCATGCATGATCTGCTTCGCACGAATCACCTTGCCACCGAACACCTGGCCGATGGCTTGATGGCCGAGGCAAACGCCGAACACCGGAATCTCGCCGGCCAGTTCGCGCAACACATCCAACGACACACCCGAGTCATCCGGCGTGCCCGGCCCCGGCGAAATCATGATGTGCGTAGGGCCCAGCGCGCGGATGCCGGCGATATCCAGCGTATCGTTGCGCACCACTTTCACCGTTTGACCCAATTCGCCCAGGTACTGCACGAGGTTGTAGGTGAAGCTGTCGTAGTTGTCGATCATCAGGAGCATGGCGGATATCGCTTCCGTGGCAATGGCGCAGTGCGTCATGATAACCACAGTGCGCGCGTCGCGGGTTCCCACCGGATCGGCCGGATGTAGCTCAGCCGCGGGGTGCCAGCATCGACGCCGCTATCCCCGCATCCACCAGATGCGTCGGCAGCGGCAAGCCCAGTGCCAGATGGGCGCAGGTTTCGCCCATCGCAGCGCTGGTCTGGATACCGTAGCCACCTTGCGCGGCGACCCAGAAGAAGCCGGGCGCGTCGCTGGCGAAGCCGCCGACCAGGTCACCGTCGGCGACGAACGAGCGCAGTCCGGCCCAGGTCCGCCGGGGTCGACGAATGGTCAGCGTGGTGGCCTCTTCGATGTGGTGGATGCCCAGTGCAATGTCGTACTCCTCCGGCTGCACATCGTGCGGTTCGACCGGATCGGCATTCGCGCACGAGCCCAGCAGCAGGCCGGCGTCCGGTTTGAAATAGAACGTTTCGCTGAAGTCATTGATGAACGGCCAGCGCGCGGTGGCCAGGCCTTCGGGTGGATCGAACACGAACGCCGAGCGCCGCTTCGGCACGATGCCCAGCGGTGCCACGCCGGCAAGTTTTGCCACCTGATCGACCCAGGCACCGGCCGCGTTGAGCAGCAACGGCGCACGGAACGACTGCTCGCCAGCTTCCACGCGCCAGCCCCCGGCGTCGCGCTCGATGGCTGTGATGGTGACATCCACGCGCAACTGCCCGCCGCGCGCTTTCAGCCCGCGCAGGAAACCTAGATGCAGTTCGTTGACGTCGATGTCGGCCGCGCCCGGCTCATGCAGACCGATCTGCGCAAACTCCGGCCGCAGGACCGGCACGGCGGACTGCAACTGCGCCGCATTGTGCAGTTCGATATTGCGCGTGAACGGCAGAATCGCTTCATACAACGCGCCCAACTCATCCCTCTGTGCTGCGTTTCCGATGAGCGTGGCCCCACGCGGTCCGAGAATCGGCTCTGCGGCGAATCCTGCCGGGGGATCCGCCAGAAACGGACGCGTCGCGCGGGTCAACGCACGCACCTGCGCCGAGCCGTAGGTTTCACTGAACAACGCTGCCGAACGACTGGTCGAATGCATGCCGGCATGCGACTCGCGCTCCAGCACCAGCACGCGCGCATGCGGCGCCAGGAAGTAAGCCGCCGATGCGCCAGCCATGCCGGCACCGATCACGATGGCATCGAACTCCTTCATGCGTCGGGTTCTGCCGTGTCTTTTCGAGATTGCCGGTTGACCACGCTGGTGGCAGTGAGATCAGCCGTGACGTTGCCCAAGGTAGCCAGCGCATCGGGAATCGTATCGACCGCCAGCATCAAGCCGAGCGGGCTGAGCGGCAAGCCCATCGCCTGCGCCACCGGCAAGTTGGTGGCGACAAAGGTGACCTGTCCTGGAAGGCCGACCGAGCCGAGACTGATCACCACCGCCAGCATCGCGCCGGCCAGCAGTTGCGCCGTCGACAAGTCGATGCCGTAAGCCCATGCGATGAACACGGCCGAGGTGACGTATTGCACCGGACTGGTCAGCCGGAACAGGCTGACCGCCATCGGCAGCACCAACGCGGCAACCTGTTTCGGATAGCCCAGCCGGCGATCGGCACTTTCCAGCATCGCCGGCAACGAAGCGAGCGAGGATTGCGTACTGATGGCCACTACTTGCGCGGGCACCAGCGCGGGAATGAAACGGCGCAATCGTTCGCCGCCGAAGATCAGCGCCACCGGCAACATCATCAGCGTGACCGACAAATACAGCAGGCATTCCACCAGCACGTAGACGCCGAGCGCACTGAGCATGCCCAGCCCGGAGCGCGCGCACACCGACAGGATCAGCGCGAACACGCCCAGCGGTGCGACCCACAACACCCAACGCACAATCACGATCATCGCATCGGCGATCGCCTGGAAGAATTCCACCAGCATCGCGCGACGCGTCGGCTCGATCCGGGTCAACGCGAAACCGAGGAACAGCGCGAACACCACCAGCGGCAGCATCGCGCTCTGCGCCGCCGCCATGATCGCGTTGTTCGGCACGATTGCCACCAGTGTATCGATCCAGTTTGGTGGCACCTGCGCGGCCGCAGGCACGCTGGCGTGATCAAGCGCGGCGATCAGTGCCGGGTTGTGCGGAAACAGCGAGAACACCAGCGGCGCAGCCAGCGCCGCAAACAGTGCGCCGCCAGTCAGGATCACCAAGAACGTCACGATCGCCCGGCGCGCGATGCGACCGGAAGCAGCGGCATCGGTGGCCGTGTTGACGCCCACCACCACCAGCGCCAGCACCAGTGGCACCACCGTCATCTGCAAGGCGTTCAACCAAAGCTTGCCGATCGGCTGCACGATATTCGCCACCTGCAGCGCGGCGCTTTCATCCCAGCCCGCGAGTACCAGGCCGATCACCGCGCCGGCGGCCAGTCCGGTCAGAACCCTGGAGGTCGCACTCATCGTGCGGCATCCGCTGCGGCGATGGCGGGCAACTGCCATTCAACACGCAGCCGCTGGTACTCGGCCTGCGGCAACAGCACGAACACCGGATGATCCTGCGGCTTCAACCACGCCAGCAGCGACTGCATCACCGGCGGCGTCATCGCGGTGCAACCGGCGGTGGCATCCGTCGGTGACTTCCATAGATGGGCAAAGATGCAACTGCCGCCGTTCGGCACTGCCTGCGGGTTGTTCTCGATCACGAAGCCCATGCGATAGCGCTGATCGCCGTTGGCATGCAGGTCACGCCGCATCGGCTCGGTGGAACCCTTCACCGCCGCCGCGCCGACCACGTTCGCGTCGACGATCTGGTTGTAATGCTTCGCACCGCTGACGTCGACGCAGTATTGGGTTTCATTGAGCGCCAGATACGGCATCGCCGTGTCGACGCTGGCGGCATAGCCGAAGCTGTCACCAATGCGGAACACGCCGGCCGGGCTGCGGTTGTCGCCCTCGCGCTTGATCGGCCCACCGCTTTGCGGCGCATTCAAACCCAGTCCCCAACCTGCCCCATTCTTGCCGATGGTCACCGGCGTGGCCGCGCGCACTTCGCGCCAGCCGTCGCCATCGCGGGAGAACGTGCGCAGCGTGCCGTGGTCCACGTTCCAGTCAGTCGTGGTGACCAACACCATTTGTTGCGCGTTTTGCCACGGCGTCTCCGGCGCACCGGCGTGCACTACGCCGGCAAGTGTTGCAGCGAGCGTCAAAAGAGCAAGGGTCTGTCGGCTGATAGTCATCGGTTTTCCATTCTGCAAATCATGACCGCCTCACGGCCTCCTACGTCGGGTAGCCGGTGTGCCAGGTACATCAACTACGGCTCCAGCATCGACTGGATGCGGTCGAGGTTCGCCAGCAATTGCGCGTGGCGGTCGTCGTGACCTTCGCACAACTGCACAAACACACCATCCAGAAGATGCTGCAGCGACGATTGATACAACAACGGCTGGATGTATGGCAGTTCGTCGTGTGCCGACACCACCAGCGACAGGTCGGCCAGCGTGCGCAAGGGATTGGCGGTATGCCGCGTTACCGTGATCACCTGGCCACGGCGCTCGCGAAAATAGCGGCTGATCTTGCACAGCGCCGGGTGGTTGCCGTGCTCGGAAAATACCAGCAGCACGTCACCGGCGCTGGCAGCCGAAACGTTCGCGGTCATCCGCGCAGTGTCGAAATTGTGCACGGTGAGAATGCCCAGCAGCGACAGCTTCAAGGCAAAACCACGTGCGTAGATATCGTCTTCGCCCAGGCCAATGATGAACACCTTGCCGGCGCGGCCGGCGTGCTCGATCGCATCGGCGACTGCCTGCAGGGTTTCCGGCGCATTGATCAGTCGGGTCGCCTCTTCGGCTTCCGATTTTCGCCGCCATAGATGACCGGCGGACGAGCCCGTATCACCCGCCGCTGCCACGCTGACGTTGGGCGTGTCGCCATTGTCGGCACGGGCAATCGCCTCGCCCACCGAGTACTTCAAGTCGGGATAACCCTTGAAGCCCAGCTTCTGGGTGAACTTCACCACGCTGGACTGACTGATACCCAGCGCATTGGCCAGTTGCTGGGACGAGTAGTCGCGCAGCAACTGGGCGTTTTCCAGTACGAAGTCGGCAATGCGCCGTTCCACCGCTGACATCTGGTCGCGTTCCGAGCGAATTTTGACCAGTGGTGACATCAGCTTTCGATCCTTTCCAGTCCGCGGATCTCGCGAATGCCGAGGCCCGGTGCCTCCGTCACCGTAATTTCCGATTCGTTGAAGATTACCCCACCATCGACCGGGTTGAACTGGCACAGCGACGGACCGTCCAGATCTATCTTGGTGATCACAGTCGATTTGGCCACCGCTACGTGCACCGCCGCCGCCACGCTGATGCTGCTTTCCAGCATGCAGCCGATCATGCATTCGATGCCATGCATGCCGGCGATGTCGGCGATCTTGATCGCGTTGGAGATGCCGCCGGTCTTCATCAGCTTGATGTTGATGATGTCGGCGGCGCGCAGGCGGATCAACTCGATCACTTCCATCGGGCCGAACACGCTTTCGTCGGCCATCACCGGCGTGTGCACGCGCTCGGTGACATAGCGCATGCCGGCGAGGTCGCGCGCCTTCACCGGCTGCTCGATCAGTTCCAGCTTGATGCCGGCATCTTCCAGGGTCTGCAGCGCATACACCGCCTGCTTGGCGGTCCAGCCCTGGTTCGCATCCAGCCGCAACAACGCACGCCCTTCCACCGCCGCGTAGATTGCCTTGACCCGCTCGATGTCGACGCCGATGTCCTTGCCGACCTTGATCTTCAGCGACTCGAAGCCGCGCTCCACGGCCGACACGGAGTCGGCCACCATCTTGTCGATGTAGTCGACGCTGATGGTGATGTCGGTGGTGATCACCGGGTCGCCGCCGCCAAGCAGCTTGTACAGCGGCGCGTTGTAGAGCTGGCCCCACAAGTCATACACCGCGATTTCCACCGCCGCCTTGGCGCTGGTGTTTTTCTCCATCGACGACTGGATCAGCTGGGTGATGTGATTGAGGTCGGAAATCTTCTGTCCGATCAGCCGCGGGGAAATGTAGTGGCGGATCGCGTCGATGATCGAACCGTGCGTGTCACCGGTGATCACGGCCGTGGCCGGCGCTTCGCCGTAACCCACCTCGCCGGTATCGGTATGCACCATCACCACGATGTCTTCCACCGTATTGACCGTGCGCAACGCCGTCTTGAACGGGGTCTTCAGTGGTACCCGCAGCATGCCGAATTCGATGGCAGTGATTTTCATGGGCGAGCCTTCATGGAATCCGTGTCCTTGTTTCTGGTTGGTGCGGGCTGGCTCAATGACGAATCCGCACGATGCTGGTCATGCGGTCGACAAAGGTCTGCTTGTCGTTGAACAGCATCGGCAACAACGGTGTCACCGACACCGCGTTGAGCTTGACGTGCTTCTTGCCACCATCCGCGGTGCGATAACTCATGCCACCGACGTCGTGGATCACATACGGCTGACCGTGCAGCTGGCCAATCACCATCATCACGTGGCCGGGGATGTAAACCAGATCACCTACCTGCAGTGCCTGCGCCGCCTTGATGCGCTCCGCACGACTGTCCTTCGCGGTGAACGCGCGATGTTCCAGCGCCGGACTGATCGCCTGCTTGCTGGTGTTGCGCGGCATCTGCACGCCCATGCTGCGGTAGACATCGGAGACGAAGCCGCTGCAGTCGCGACCGTCATAAGCATGCCCCCAGCCATAGCGCTCACCGAGGAACTTGAACGCCTGACGGATGATATTGGCGCGGGTCAGCGACAGGTAATCCGCCGCGGTGTCGGTGTTCTTCTGCAGTAGCGTGGGACTGAAGGCCAGCGAGCCGTCGGCGTTGCGCACTGGCAGGTTGATCACGTATGCCGCATACGGGGTCTGCCCGTTCACCGGCTGGTCCGGCGGCAGGTCGGTGACCAGCGGCACGCGCGTCGCCATGTCCAGTTGCAACTGCGAAACCGCCGGTACCTCGCGGGTGAACACCGTGCGCACGCTGTCGCCGGTGACGATCCGGTACGGCGTCTTGTCGGCATAGGCGAATACCGCGGCAGCGCTGCCTTCGGCCACGTTTTCCTTTTCGGTCCACGCTGCATAGCGCGGGCTGACCACGAACAGCCACTTGCCGTCGGCACTGGTGTGCGCGATCACCACCGGCGTACCGGGGAATTCGGCCGTCTCCTGAAAGCGATCGATATCGGTGTCGCCGCGCTCACTGAACACACGCAAGGTCGTCGGAAACGCACGCAGGGAAGCGCGCTGCACGATCAGGCCGTAGCGGGTCTTCTGCTGCGCTGGAATACTGGCGAGTGCGCGGCTGGCAAGAATCGCATCCAGTGTGGCGGTAGTCACCGGCTTGCCATCGACATCGAACAACGCATGCTGCGGCCGCTCGGCGAGATCGGTGACCCAGCCTTCGACACGTGCACGATCCAGCATGGCGGGCAGCGCATGCAGGTCGTACATCGATGGATCGAGCTGCAACAACTTCGCGTTCTGTGCCGTGATTTCCGCACGATCAAGAATGAGTTTGTCCGGCTGCGCCTGCAGCCCAACCCAGAACGCCGACGTCAGCTGTGCATCCCCCACACCCAGCACGCCGGAAGGCGGAACCGTCAGCGCATCGCTGGCGTCGCGCGCCTGCGATGTCGCTCCAAACAACGCCAGCGCCAGCGCGGCGGCGGCAAGCAGTGGAATTCGCATGGTTCTCGTCCTTTGTCGAAGTGACATCACGGAAGGGCCAGGCTGGACATGATCGACGCCACCACCAGTCCGAAACCGGTGCCCAGGATGTAGCCGAGCAATGCCAGCAGGATACCCACCGGCACCAGTGCCGCCGAATAACTGGCCGCCAGAATCGGCGTGGCCGCCACGCCGCCAATATGCGCCAGCGAGGAGATGCCGCACAGGTACAGATCAAAGCGAAACAGTTTGGCGAAGCCGATCAGCACCAGTCCGTGAATCGCCAGAATGGTGACACCGCACAGCAGGTACAGCGGCGCCGCCGCGATGCCGTGGAAATTGCTTTGCGAAGCGAGCACCGCCACCACGCTGATCAGCATGGCGCTGGAAATGGTGCTGGCCCCGGGGAACCGCGCCAGCGGCGTATGCGCCACCAACAGCCCGCAAGCGGTGGCCAGCAAAATGGTCCAGGTGGTGCTGCCGAGCATGCCGGTGACCGGCAGCATGGTGGCCAGCCAGCCGGCCAACGCCGACACCGCCAACGCCATGCCCAACCACAGCAGCACGCCTTCATAGGTGATCGGCGCGCTGACCTTCGTCGGGGCCAGCGGGATATCGGCGCTGGATTTCGCCCGCGTCCAGCGATTGAAGGCCGGCGCCAACCGCGCCACCGAGAACAACACCACCACCCACATCGAATAACCAATCGCATCGGTCAGCAACGACATCGCCAGATGTGCGTCGGACATGCCGATCGCCTGCTTCACAGCAATCATGTTGGCGCTGCCGCCGACCCAACTGCCGGCCAACGCGGCCAGTGGATGCCAGTCGTCGCCGCGCAACCATTGGCGGTAGATCAGGAAGGTGGCGATGAAAGCCACGAACAGGCTGATCGTGGTGCACACGAAAACACCGAGCACGCGCGGGCCGAGCCGCCAGATCGCGCGCAGGTCGCAATTGATCATCAACAGGAACAACAACGCGGGCACCGCCTGCGATACCAGCGTCGACTGCGCCGCCTTGATCTCCGCATTGACCTGCCACAGGCCGGTGACCGCCAGCGCGGTGACCAACAAATAGGTCAGCACAATCGGCGGCAGCACCGAAAACAGCTTCCAGCCGTAGCGGCGCTCCAGCGCGGGAAACAGGCCGGCGGCGAGCAACATCAGCGCCAGATAGGGCCAGACCGTGTGGATCACTTGCATCCCCTGATGAGTTGTTCGCGGGTATTCGCTGGCTGGTGCGTTCCAGCGAACTAGGAATAGCTGATTCTTGATGACTTCATTTGAAGCATAAATTATTGACCAGCATTTGCAAGCGTGTTACACAGCCCTATCAGGGGATTCCACGCAGAGGCGTTTGTCGATGGACATGGTGCTGCCCAACGCGAAAGTACGCCAGCAAAGCCGAAGCCGGTATCTCGCCTTCTGCCTGCTCGCCCTGCTGATGAGTGCGCCTGCCTTCGCCGGCCAGGACGCGAGCAACACAGCTACCGTGCCCATCATCACCCAGATCGACGCCGGTCATTTCAAGGCCGCCGATGCAGCGATCACGGCGGCACTCGCGCAACCCGGCTTGTCGACGGACACGCAGCGCGACCTTTCGTTCCAGCGCGAACGCATGCGCCGCATCCTGCTCGACTTCACGTTGAGCGCCGACGACGTCAAGGCGCTGGTACGCAAGAAAATTCCCGACCTAACCGACGCCGAGTTCGCCAAGTGGAACGCGGCCGGCCTGTTCGAGCATCAGCTGATCGACGGCAAGACGCTGTACTTCAAACGCTCGCCGGGCAATTTGTTCCAGCTCAGTGCCGAGGCGCTGGCCCGGCGTGCGGTGCAGACGCCACTGGTCGAAGGCCCGATGGAAGCCTTGAACGACCATCAGCGCACGATCTACCTGACCGCACTGAGCGAACATCACAGCAGCGTGCTGCCGCGCCGCTTGCGCATGACCCAGACCCTGAGCGTCGACGCCGACGCGGTGCCGGCCGGTGAAGTGATTCGCGCCTGGATTCCCTATCCGCAGGAAATACCCGGCCAGCAGGAAGACATCCACTACGTCGCCAGCGTGCCGGCGAAACATCAGATCGCCCCAGCCTCGGTAGCGCAGCGCACCGCGTATCTGGAGCAGCCCGCCATAGCCGGGAAGAAAACCGTGTTCTCGGTGACCTGGGAACTGACCCAGTACGCGCAGTCCCACGCAATTGATCCGGCGCGGGTGACACGCTCGCGGATCACGCCGGAGCTTGCTCCGTTCGTGGCCGAGCGCGCACCGCACATCGTCTTCACCGACGCGATGCGCGCGTTCTCGCGCAAGGTGGTCGGCAACGAGAAGAACCCGTATCGGATCGCGCAGAAATTGTTTGCCGCGGTCGACCAGATTCCCTGGGCTGGCGCACGCGAGTACTCGACGATCAGCAACATCAGCGACTACGCACTGCATGCCGGCCATGCCGATTGTGGACAACAAACCTTGCTGCTGATGACCCTGCTGCGGCTCAACGGCATTCCCACGCGTTGGCAGTCGGGCATGGTGTTCTCCGACGACGGCAGCCACTACAACAACATCCACGACTGGGGCTTCGTCTACCTCGCGCCGTATGGCTGGGTGCCGATGGATGTCACCACCGGTCGTCTGCATCCGTTGCCCTCGGATGCCCCGGCGCTGGAATGGTTCTATCTCGGTGGCCTCGACCAATACCGGGTCGCCTTCAACAGCGATTTCGATCAGCCCTTCCAGCCGTCCAAACGACACTTCCGTTCGGACAACGTGGATTCGCAGCGCGGCGAAGCCGAATGGAACGGCGGCAACATCTATTTCGATCATCTGGACTACGACTTCGACTGGCAGGTCCTGCCGGCGGTGCATGGACGCAGCAGCAACTAACCGACAGCTTTTCATAAACACGGCATCGACGGCGTCGATGGGGGAGATGGGGACATGAGCAATACCCGCAAACTGCGCAGGAACGTACTCTGCATGGCGCTTGGTCTGGGCCTCGCATCGCTGGCTGCACCAGCAGCCTTCGCCGGCAACAACGACGGCTCGGTAGTCGGTCACGCCCAGGCCGGCGCGGTGATCACCGCGGTGAATCCGGCCACCGGCCTGACCCGCAGCATCACCGCCGACCAGCGTGGCAACTACCGCTTCCCGTTCCTGCCGGTCGGTGAGTACACGATCAGCGCCAGTGCAGACGGCCGGCCGCTTGGCCAGCCGCGCTCCGTCACCGTGAGCCTCGGCAACGCCACCACACTGGATCTGGGCGCCACGCCCAACGCCACGGAATTGTCGGCGATCCAGGTCACCGGCAACGGCTTGCCGGTGATTGACGTGACCTCCACCGAATCGTCCACCAATGTCTCGCGCGCGGAACTGGTGCGCCTGCCGGTCGACCAGAACGTCACCTCGGTGGCCCTGCTGGCACCGGGCGTGGTCAGGGGTAACGCAAGCTTCGGCGGCATCTCTTTTGGCGGTTCGTCAATCGCCGAGAACGCGTATTACGTCAACGGCCTCAACGTCACCGATTTTTACAACCGCAACGGTTTCTCCGAAGCACCGTTCGCTTTCTACGACCAGTTCCAGGTCAAGACCGCCGGCTACTCGGTGGAATTCGGACGCACCACCGGCGGCGTGGTAAATGCCGTGGCGCGCTCGGGCACCAATGAATACAAGGGCGGCATGGAGATCACGCTGGAACCGGGCAACTGGCACTCACACGCGGACGACCAGTACGACGCCAATGGCAACCGTTACATCACGGCAAGCCGCGATCAGGATTCACTGGTGAAAACCAATGTCTGGGCCTCCGGCCCGATCATCAAGGACAAGCTGTTCATCTTTGCCATGTACGAAGCGCGCGGCAGTACCCCGCGCAACACCAACAACGCCGGCGACACACTCACCTCCAACAATTCGGATACCGGCTTCTGGGGTACCACGATCGACTGGAACATCACCGACAACAACGCGCTGCAGTTGATGGCGTTCTCCGACAAAAACAAGAACGTCGGCGATGTGTACAGCTACGACTACAACACCAATACCATCGGAGCGCGCAGCAACAAGGTGTTCAGCGATACCGGCGGCAAGGACTGGGCGCTGACCTGGACCAGTTACCTGACCAACGACTTGTCGATGAAGCTGATGACCGGTCGCAACGAACGCCAGGCCTTGACCCGCTCACAGCTCGACATCGACTGCAATTACGTCGCCGCCAACAACGCCTTCCTCGCACGCCACAACCCCGGCGTGCAGCTGGGCTGCACCAGCAGCTCGACCGTGTACGGCCGCAACGACATCCGCAAGCAGGCCCGCGCCGACTTTGAATGGACGCTGGGCAACCACCTGCTGCGCTTCGGCTACGACCACGAAAACGACACCTCCGACTACAGCCGCCACTATGCAGGGCCAGGCGCGTACTACTACAACTTGTATGCCGCCAACCCCGGCGACACGATTTCCAACGGCGGCGTCATGCCGGCCGGCTACGACTCCTACATCCGCGCGCGCCGCTACGAGATTTCCGGCACCTTCACCACCAAGAACGCCGCGTACTACATCGAAGACAGCTGGAAGGTCACGCCCAACCTGGTGCTCAATGCCGGCCTGCGCAACGACAGCTTCGACAACCAAGACGCCGCCGGGAAAAGCTACATCAAGATGTCCAGCCAGATCGCACCGCGTTTTGGCTTCGCGTGGGACATGAAGGGTGACGGCAGTACCAAGCTGTTCGGCAACCTTGGGCGGTATTTCCTGCCGGTGGCCAACGTGATCAATATCAAGCAGGCCGGTGGCCTGCTCGACGAGCGCACCTATTACGCGTTTGATGGCTTCGACTACGAAACCCTCAACGGTGTGCAGTATGCGATTCCGAAACTCGGACCGCAGATCGGCGCCGTCGACAATTCCCAGGGCGACGGCACCGTCGGCGACCTGCGCTCCGAAGTCGACAAGAACATGAACCCGGTCTACCAGGATGAGGCGATTCTCGGCTTCCAGCAGTTGCTCAGCGAGCAGTGGTCGTGGGGCGTCAGCGGCACCTACCGCCGTTTGCACAACGCCATCGACGACATGGAAATCAGTGCCACTTCCCAATGTGGCGAAAACGGCTATATCGGCTGGGTCATGGCCAACCCGGGCCAGAAAGTCACCGTGTGGGGCGACACCACCTGCGACGGCACGCCGGATGGTTATCTCACGGTGGATACCTCGAAGGAAGGTTGGGCGATGTTCGACGCCGACGGCAAGTATCTGGGCCAGCGTGGCTGGGTGAAACCCAAGCGCACCTATGCTGCCGTGGAATTGCAGTTGAACCGCGCGTGGGACGAAAAGTGGTCGATGAATGCGTCCTACACGATGTCGTGGAACCGCGGCAACGCGGAAGGCCCGGTCAATTCCGACACCAACTTCGATGACACCGGCCGTACCGAAAACTTCGACGATCCGTGGGTCAACAGTGGTGGTGACGGCTACCTGCCAAACGATCGCCGCCATCAGTTCAAACTGCGCGGCATCTATGCGCTGACCCCGCACTGGCAGCTCGGTGCGGATATGAATGTTGCCTCCGGCGGCCCGATCACCGGCTTCGGTGTGGGCAATCCCTACGACGCAACCAATTACCACAGCTACTACACCTGCGTGCAGAACTGCGACTCGCCGGTCTCGGAGGATCGTGTCTACGAAAGCTCGCCGCGCGGCAAGTACGGCCGCCTGCCATGGACCTTCAACCTCAACGCCGGCATCAGCTACATCAAGCCGTTCACTGGCGGCGAGTTCCGGGTCAAACTGGCGGTCTACAACCTGCTTAACCAAAAGCGCACCACCGCCGTGGATCAGGATCTGCAGACGTCCATTTCCAACGCCACCAGTGACACGTTCCGTCAGCCGCTTGGCTTCCAGTCGCCACGCTTCACCCAGCTGACGATGTCCGTCAACTTCTGATTGTCTTCCCCATCGCGGCCCGCCCTGTGGCGGGCCGCATTTTTTTGACTCGCGAAACTACCGAAGCCCATTCAGGTCATGTCAGCGCCCATGGATCGCAACACCACACCGGCACCGCTCTCCAAAACGAACAGCGATTTTCGCCTGTTCGACGAAGTTGACTTGCCCCTGCTGGTCGAACGCATGGGCACGCCATTGCATGTCTATTCGTCAAATACGATCCGCCAGCGCATCTACGCGCTGCATAGCGCCCTGCAAGGGCTGGATACCTTGATCTGCTACGCGGTGAAGGCGAACGCCAACCTGGCCATCCTGCAACTGATGGCAAAAGCCGGCGTCGGCGCAGACATTGTCTCGGTCGGTGAATTGCGCCGCGCACTCAACGCCGGCATCCCGGCCGAACGCATCGTGTTCTCCGGCGTCGGCAAGAACGCCGACGAGATCGCGGGCGCACTGAATGTCGGCATCCTGCGTTTCAATGTGGAATCGCACGATGAACTGCTGACCCTGCAGCGGGTTGCCAGCGCACAGGAAGTCGTGGCGAGCGCCGCGGTGCGTATCAATCCCGACGTTGACGCACAAACCCACGCGAAGATTTCCACCGGCAAGTCGGAAAACAAGTTCGGCGTCAGCATCGACGAGGCACGCCGCTGGTTCACTGCCCGCAAATCGCTCAGTCATGTGCAGCTCGATGGGCTACACGTGCATATCGGCTCGCAGATCCTCAGCCTCGATCCATTCCGGTGCGCCTTCGAACGCGTCGCCGCGTTCTGGCGCGAACTTGAACAAGCCGGCCATCCGATCCGCAGCATCGATGTCGGCGGCGGGCTAGGGGTGTGCTATCGCGAAGGCGTTGATCACCCGATCGATGCTGCCGACTACGTGGGCGTGATCCGCCACGCGCTGGCCGGCTACCAAGGTCGCCTGCTGTTGGAGCCCGGTCGCTATCTGGTCGCCGAGGCCGGCATGCTGCTGACCCGCGTGGTACGCATCAAGCCCGGTGTCGAGCGCCAGTTCCTGGTGCTGGATGCAGCGATGAACGACCTGCAACGTCCGAGTCTGTACGACGCCTGGCATGACATCGTGCCGGTGATCGATCAGGGCCGGCCCATGACCACTTACGACATCGTCGGCCCGGTCTGTGAAAGCGGCGATACTTTTGCCCGTGGGCGCGAACTGCCCGAGTGTGAAGCGGGCGACCTGTTGCTGATCAGGGCCACGGGCGCGTACGGTGCGTCGATGGCTTCCACCTACAATTCGCGCCCGCTCGCCGCCGAGGTCATGCTGCAAAACGGTCGCTACGCCGTGGTGCGCCGCCGCCAGCACTTCGAGGAAATGATCGCCGGCGAGCAGCCGGCCCGAAACTGGGAGACTCCATGAACAGCATCCTCCGCTTCGCCCTGCTTGCCGCCCTGACCGCCAGTGCCAGCGTGTCCGCACAGCCCGCACAAGATCCGCCCATCACCATCGACAGTCATGTCGACATCCCGTTCAACTACATGGGTGAGCAGCGCTTCGACGCCGGCCGCGACACCCGCTTGCTGGTCGACCTGGGCAAGATGGAACGCGGCGGATTGAACGCAGCGTTCCTGGTGATCTGGGTGCCGCAACATGCGCTCGACGCGGCCGGTTACGCCAAGGCGGTGCAGCAGGCCACGCAGAAATACGACGGCATCGGTCATTTGCTGATGCAATATCCCGACCGCATCCGCCTCGCCACCACGCCCGCACAGTTGATGGCCAACCACAAGGCCGGGCTGCTTTCGGCCACCATCGAGATCGAGAACGCCTATTCGCTCGGCCACGACCTGCATCGACTCGACGCGGCCTATGATCGCGGCGCGCGTTCGGTGGGCTTGGTCCACGTTGGCAACAATGACTTGTGCACCAGCTCGCTGCCCGATACCGAACACGGCGAGCCGGCCATGAACAGCGCTGGCGACAAAGGCATGAGCGCGTTCGGTCAAGCGGTGGTCACGCGGGCCAACCAGCTCGGCATGATGGTGGACATCTCGCATGCCTCGGACAATTGCGTGCGCGATGCGTTGAAAGCCTCCAGCGCGCCGCTCATCGCCACCCACTCCGGCGCGCGTGCGGTACTCGATCATCCACGCAACCTGCCCGACGACTTGCTGCGCGCCATCGCCGCCAAGGGTGGTGTGATCGATGCCGTCGCCTACAAGGAATTCCTCAAGCACGATCCTGCCCGCGAGGCGGCCGAGAAGAAACTGCAGGACGCCATCGCGAAACAGGCCGGCGAAAAGGAATACGACAGCGACGCCGACGATTATCGCCCCGAGATGGAAGCGGGCATGGCCGAGATCCAGAAGCACTATCCGCTGGCCACACTCGACGACTACGTGAAGCAGATCCGGCACATGGTGAAGGTCGCCGGCATCGACCACGTCGGCCTTTCATCAGACTTCGACGGTGGCGGTGGCATCACCGGCTGGAAAGATGCCAGTGAAACCCGCAATGTCACCGCCGCATTGCGCAAGGCCGGTTTCAGCGAGGCCGACATCGGCAAACTGTGGGGCGGCAACCTGCTACGCGTTTGGGCTGAGGTGGAGCGTCATGCCGAACGTCCGTAAGTCGCACGTGCTGCTGGCCGGCGCACTCGCGCTGGTCGGCACACTCAGCCACGCAGCTTCAACACGCGCGACCAACCCCACCTACGACAAGATCGTCGACGCCACCGTCGCCCGCTATCACCTGCCGGGCATCGCCGTCGGCGTGATCGAGAACGGCAAGCTCGTCTACACGCGTACCGCCGGCGAAACCATCGCCGGCTCGGGCCAGCCGATCAACTCCGAGACGCTGTTCAAGATCGCCTCCAACAGCAAGGCGATGACCACCGCCCTGCTCGGCCGCCTCGTTGACCAGCGCAAGTTGCATTGGGACGATCCGGTGACCAAGTACCTGCCGCAGTTCCAGATGCACGGTCCGTGGGTCACCGCGAACATGCGCGTGGCCGACCTGCTCACCCATTCCAGCGGCCTGCCCGAAGGCGGCGGCGACCTGATGCTATGGCCCGAGCCCAATGCGTTCACTCGCGCCGACATCATCCACGGCCTGCGCTTCATCAAACCCGGCTACAGCTTCCGCTCGCAATACCAGTACGACAACCTGCTCTACGTGGTCGCCGGCGAAGTTGCCGCTGCGGCAGGTGGCGCATCGTACGAAACGCTGATGCATCGCGAAGTGTTTGCGCCACTGGGGCTGGATCGCTGTCAGGTTGGTACATGGAACCGCGATACGGTGGGCAACGTGGCCGAGCCACATCGCCTGATCGATGGTCACAACGTGGCCATCGATCAGGATGGAGCGCAGATACCGGCGATCACCTCGGCACCGGCTGGCGGCATCCGCTGCGACCTCACCGACATGCTGCGCTGGGCACAGAACTGGCTGGTGCCGACGCCGACTCAGCTGGACTGGCTCTCGGCAGCGCAACGCCGGATGCTGCAGGCGCCGCACATGCTGATTCCGGTATCCGCGCAGAGGCGCACCTGGGACAACAGCCACGTCATGGCCTACGGCTACGGCTGGCGCATGGCTGACGCCGACGGTCAGTGGACGGTGTGGCACACCGGCACCTTGAATGGCATGTATTCGATGCTCGCCTTGCTGCCCGATCAAAAGAGCGGCTTCGTGTTCATGATCAACGGCGAAGCAGAGGACGCACGCACGGTGCTCGGCGAAGTGTTGATGAAGCATTTCACGGCGCCGACCGATACCCGCGACGTGGGCTGGTATGCGGACGCCCTGGAACAACAGGCTAGGCAGCGACCCGCCTCCGCGTCCATGCCGGACACTACCGCGATGCAGTCAGCCCCTGTCACCGAAATAGCCGCGTGGATTGGCCGGTACCGCGACCCGTGGCTCGGCGATATCTCGCTGTGCCCGCGGGACGGCAAGCTGCGCTTCAGCGCGACGAAATCGCCACGACTCACCGGCACGGTGATGCGGCTGGGTGATCGCTACATGGTCCACTGGGATGACTCGGCCGACCTCGATGCGTGGCTGGATTTTCTTGCAGCCAGCAACGGAAAGCCGGCGACACTGCGCATGGCCAAGCTCGATCCGCAGGGTGATTTCAGCTCCGATTACGAAGACCTCGACTTCCAGCGCGTCGGCATCTGCAATCCATGACGATCCGCCCAGCCACCACCGTCCGTAGGAGCCCGCTCGCCGGCGATGCCTCTGCGCGTGGCGAAAGGAGATGCATCGCCCGCGAGCGGGCTCCTACGGAAATGTGGGGACACGGGCTTGTCGCGCTCGCGTTGGTCGTCATGCTTGGTGCAGGTAGCAGCCACGCGCAGCAACCGATCACCTTGTCGCCGGCCAAGACCGCCGAACAAGCCAACCTGACAGACATCCGTGCGCTGGTGCCGGACATCGCCGAGGACATCAAATACGCCGGCAGCGACAATTTCATGGGCGTTCCAGCGGACGGCTATCTCGCACCGAAATGCCTGTTGCTGCGTCCGGTGGCTGAAGCCCTGGCACGAGTCGAACACGAGCTGCGCGCGCAGCATTTGCGCCTGAAGATATGGGACTGCTATCGACCCGCCCGCGCGGTAGCCAATTTCGTGCGCTGGGCACACGATCTGCCAGACCAGCGTACGAAGGCGCAGCATTACCCAAGCCTCGACAAATCGAAGTTGCTCGGCGACTACATCGCACCCGTTTCCGGTCACAGCCGCGGCGCCACCGTCGACCTCACCCTGCAACGCTGCAGGGACGATGGAACGCACTGCCTGTCACTCGACATGGGCACCGAGTTTGATTTCTTCGACGTGCGCGCGCATACCGATGTTGCCGGCATCAGCGCCGTGCCACTGGCCAATCGCCACCTTCTGCGGGATGCGATGGCGCGCGAGGGCTTCCGCAACTATCCGCTGGAGTGGTGGCACTACACCGTGTCGCCGGAGCCCACGCCACATACGATCTACGATGTCCCGGTGCAATGAAGCACCGCAAGCGCCAAACAGGAACCTGCCATGCATAAGCTCATCGCTGGCCTCGCCATCGCCACCGTCCTCGCCGGCTGCTCATCGGGCGTCAAGCCGGTCGATCCGATCGATGCGCTGATGCAGCGCTACAGCGGTGATGTGCCCGGCGCTTCGCTGCTGGTAATCAAGGATGGCAAGGCGATCGTCAATCGCAGTTACGGCCTGTCCAACGTGGAGGACCATGACGACGCCGCGCCAGCGACCAACTATCGGCTGGCCTCGGTCAGCAAGCAGTTCACCGCGGCAGCCATCCTGCTGCTGGCAGAGAATGGCCGTCTGCATCTGGACGATACCGCGCGCCGCTGGTTACCGTCGCTGCCGGAGGTCACCGCCGGCGTCACCCTGCGCCAGTTGCTCACGCATACCGGCGGACTGGTCGACTACGAAGACCTGATTCCCGCCGGCACGACCGATCAGGTGAGTGATCAGGATGTGCTGCGCATGCTGTCAGCCACCGCGAAGACCTACTTCGCACCCGGCACCGCTTACCGTTACAGCAACACCGGCTACGTCCTGCTCGGGCTGGTGGTGGAGCAGGCCTCGGGCGTCAGTCTGCCGCTGTTTCTACAGCAGCACATCTTCCAGCCGCTGCACATGGATCACACCCTGCTGTACGAACGCGGCGGGCCGCCGATCGATCATCGCGCCTACGGTTACAGCGAGGAAAACGGCCACTGGACGCGCACCGACCAAAGCGTCACCAGCGCCACTCGCGGCGATGGCGGCATCTACTCCTCGGTCGAAGATCTGGCGAAGTGGGACGCCGCGTTGTATGACAACCGTTTGCTCAGCGACGCCTCGCGCAACCTGGCCTTCACCGCGCACGTCAAGGTCACCGGCGAGCCGTATGAAGCCGGCTACGGTTACGGCTGGCGCATCACCGGCGACACGCTGTGGCATTCCGGCGAAAGCATCGGCTTCCGCAACGTCATCGTGCGCTGGCCGAAGCAGCATCTGACGGTGATTCTGCTCAGCAACCGCAACGACCCGGAGCCTTATCGCAGCGCACTGGCGATCGCCCAACCGTACTTGCAGGAGCCGTAATGTTCGAGTCCATCCGCGCACCGCGTCCACTGCGTGGCGCTGCTTTACTGCTTCTGATCGCGCTGCTTGGCGCCTGTGCCTACGCGCCACGCAATCCGCTGGCGACGTGGGTGCCATCGCCAAACCACGACCTCCGCCGGCCGGTGCTGATCGTGCTGCATTACACCAACCAGCATTCGGTGCAGGCAAGCCTGGAAACGCTGCGCACCGCCAACAGTGGTGGCCCGGTGAGTTCCCATTACCTGGTCGGCGCGGACGGCCATATCTACCAACTGGTGTCCGACCAGTTGCGTGCGTGGCATGGGGGCCCGGGTCGCTGGGGCACGATCACCGACATCAACTCGGCTTCGATCGGCATTGAACTGGACAACGATGGCGTTACTCCCTTCGCCAAGCCGCAGATCGATAGCCTGCTGCGCCTGCTCAGCGACCTCACCGAGCGCCTGCACATTCCGCGCACGCAAATCGTCGGTCATCAGGATTTTGCGCCGGCACGCAAGGATGACCCTGGCCCGCTGTTTCCCTGGCAACAACTGGCCGCCGCCGGCTTCGGACGCTGGCCACAGGGCGCGCTGGTCGACCCACCCGCCGGTTTCGATCCGTGGATGGCGCTTGCCTTGATCGGCTATCCGCTGGATGACCGCGCAGCTACCGTGCGGACCTTCCACAACCACTTTCGTGGCCTCGGTGGCGACGAGCTCGACGCGCAGGATTCGCGCATTCTGTACAACCTCGCGCAGCAGATCGAGACAACCGGCGGCGAACCGGCGAGCCACTGAAACGCCGATCAGCGTCGACGGTAGCAGCCGCAGGATTTCACGACTCGGTGCCACGCCATCGCCGCCACTGATCGTTGTGCCCAGCCTTCGTCACTGCGTTGGCATGGCCACCTTCGTTGCGGCTATCCTCCAACGGATATCAGTGCAGGATCAGCCCATGTTCGACCGCAACGTGACAACCCACGACGCCAAGCCCACCCGATACGTGCCGCCGGCATTTCGTGGATTTTCACGCCGACATCGGTGCCTGCCCGCCGCACTGATGGCCGTATTCAGCACGATGGCCTGCGCCCAAAGCGTGAATCCTGATGCGACCGGTCGTGAGCCCGTCAGCACCCGCGAGGCACTGCAAAATGCCCGACCGGTCACCGCCAGACACGCCATGGTGGTCAGCGCGCAACACCTGGCCACGATGGTGGGCGTGGACATCCTCAAGCGTGGTGGCAATGCGGTGGATGCGGCGGTGGCGGTCGGTTTTGCGGAGGCCGTGGTGCATCCATGCTGCGGCAATATCGGCGGCGGCGGATTCATGACCCTCCACCTCAAGGACGGCCGCAACCGGTTCCTCGACTTTCGCGAAAAGGCGCCGGGAAAAGCCACGCCAACGATGTTCCAGGATGCCGACGGCAATGTGGTCGAGGGCCGCAGCACCCAGAGCTATCTCGGCGTGGGCGTGCCGGGCACCGTGATGGGTTTCGCCACGGCGCTGAAGGCCTACGGCACGATGTCGCTGAAGCAGGTCATGGCACCGGCGATCAAGCTGGCGCGCGACGGCTACCTGCTTCAGCAGGGCGACGTCGACAGCCTTGCTTCAGGCACCGAGGGTTTTGCCCAGCACGCCAACGTGGCGGCGATCTTCCTCAATCATGGCAAGCCGTTCAAGGTCGGCGAACGACTGGTGCAGAAAGACCTCGCGCGCACGCTGGAGCTGATCGCCAACGGCGGCAGCAAGGCATTCTACGAAGGACCGATCGCGCACGCTGTGGTCAAAGGCAGCGACGCCAACGGCGGCATCCTGTCGTTGCGCGACTTCGCCGATTACACCGCGCAGTGGGAAAAGCCGATCCAGTGCGAGTACCGCGGCTACAACATCATTTCGGCGCCCCCGCCGAGTTCGGGCGGCACCACGCTGTGTCTGATCCTGCAGATCATCGAACCCTACCCGATGGCAAAGTGGGGCTACGGTTCGGTCAACAGCGTGCACACCCTGGTCGAAGCCGAACGCCGCGCATTCGCCGATCGCAATACCTATCTCGGCGATCCGGCCTTCGTGAAGAACCCGATCGACACCCTGCTCTCAGCGGAACATGTGGCGAAACTGCGCGCCACCATCGCGCCGGACAAGGCCACACCATCCTCCGAGATCAGCGGCAGCCTCGGTGCACCCGAAGGCAACCACACCACGCACTACTCGGTGGTCGACAAGAACGGCAACGCCGTGGCGGTCACGTACACCATCAATTTCTTGTTCGGCAACAAACAGATCGCCGGCGACACCGGCTTCTTTCTCAACGACGAAATGGATGACTTCACCGCCAAGCCAGGCATCGCCAACGGCGCCGGTCTGGTGCAGGGCGTGATCAATCAGATCGAGCCGGGCAAGCGCCCGCTGAGCTCGATGACGCCCACCATCGTGTTGCGTGACGGCAAGCCGTTCATGCTCACCGGCAGCCCTGGCAGCGCGACCATCATTTCGTCCACGCTGGAGAGCTTCCTCAACGTGGTCGACTTCGGCATGAACATGCAGCAGGCCGTCGATGCGCCGCGCCTGCACCACCAGTGGTACCCCGACGTGGTTTATGTCGGTCAGGGTTTGCTGACGCCGAAGTCACAGCAAGCGCTGGAAGCGATGGGACACAAGTTCGAGCCGTTCGACGGCGGCGCCGTCGAAGCGATCCTGATCAACCGCAAGACGGGTTTGCTGGAAGGCGCCAACGATCCACGACGCCCGGCGGGGCTGGCTGCCGGTTACTGACGACACGCTGCGGCGGTAGCCTGTGCGGGCTTCAGATGAAGGCCTGTCGTCGGCGCTGAATCAACAATCCAGCGCCGGGCAGACGTCCATCGGTCACACCTGCAAGTGGTCGTCGTTCCGCGCCACCAGCGCATACAGCGCCGGCATCAGGAACATGCCGATCAGCAGCCGCGACAGCATGCCGGCCACGATCACCAGCGCAAACGGCCGCTGCGAATCGGTGCCCACGCCACTGGCAATCGCCGCCGGCAGCAGGCCCAGCGCGGCGACCAGTGCAGTCATGGTGATCGGACGCAGGCGCAGCACCGCAGCTTCGTGGATCGCCTTGCCGATCTCCATGCCACTGAGGCGCAACTCGTTGACGCAGGAAATGTAGACCACACCGGTCAGCACCGACACGCCAAACAACACGATGAAGCCGATCGCAGAGGACACCGAGAACGACGTACCGGTGAGCCACATCGCGAGAATCGCGCCGAACGGTGCGGACAGCAGTACGCCAACCACGGTGATGAACGGAAACTTGAAGTTGCCGTAGAGCACGAACAGCAAACCGAAGATCAGCAGCAAGGTAAGCGGCAGAATCACATTCATCTGCGCACGCGAGGCGGTGTACTCCTGGTACTCGCCGCCCCATTCCAGTCGATAGCCGCGCGGCAGCTTCACGTCATGAGCGACCTGCTTGATCGCGTCATTCACGGCACCGGCGAGGTCACGCCCGGTCACCGAATATTGCACCCCGATATAGCGTGAACCATTCTCGCGATAGATGAACGACGCGCCGTTGGCCACGCTGATATCGGCCAGTTCTTTCAGCGGAATCTGCTGACCACCGGGCGTGGCTACCGGGATATTGCCGATCTGCTGCGGGTTGTCGCGGTACTTCGGGTCGAGACGCACCAGCAGGTCGAACTGCTTTTCACCCTGCGCCACCTGGGTGGCCACGTCGCCACCGATGGCTGCTTCGATCAGCTTGTTGATGTCATCGACGTTGATGCCATAGCGGGCGATCTTCGCGCGATCGATCTTGATCGCCAGGTTCGGCTGACCCAGTTCATGCACCAGGGTCAGGTCGGTGATGCCACGCACCTTTTGCATCACCTGCTTGATCGCCTTGCCTTTGTCCTGCAGCACATGCAGGTCCGGCCCGTAGATTTTCACCGCCAGCGCGCTCTTCAGGCCGGTTTCCGCTTCATCGACGGCATCTTCGGCAGGTTGGCTGTAGTTGAACTGGATGCCGGGAAAAACCGCCAGCTTCTTGTCGATCGCCGCGATCAGATCCTGCTTGCTGTGGTATTGACCACCCCACTGCGAGTAAGGCTTCAAGCCGACGAAGAATTCGTCGTTGAAGAAACCCGTGGAATCGGTGCCGTCATCCGGCCGTCCGAGTTCCGAGGTCACCGTGGTGACTACCGGGAACGAACCGAGAATCTTGCGGATCTGCGGCGATATCTTCGACGCCTCATCGAACGAGATGGTGTACGGCATGGTTGCGCGCACCCACAAGGAACCCTCATCCAGATGTGGCATGAACTCGGCACCGATACCGCGCATCATCACCAGGGCCAGCACCAGCAGCAGCATCGACGCACCGGTCACCCGCCACGCGTGCCGCTCGATACGTTCGAGCCCGCGCACATACCACGCCTTGAATTTCTCGTAGATCGCATTGCGTCGTTCGGTCACACCGCGACGCATGAGCAACGCACACAGCACCGGCAGCAGCGTCAAGGTGACCAGCAACGAGCCGACCAGGGCGAAGATCATCGTATCCGCCATCGGCTTGAACAGCGTGCCGGATGGTCCGGTCAGCACGTAGATCGGCAGGAAGCTGGCGACGATCACGGCCACCGCGTAAACCAGCGGGCGATCCACTTCCGATGCAGCGGTCTGGATCACTTCACGGATGTTGAATTCGGTTCCTTTGCGCGCAGCCAGTTCACGGAAGATGTTCTCGACCATGAAGATCGCGCCATCGACCAGGATGCCGAAATCAATCGCACCGATCGATAGCAGGTTCGCCGAAGCACCTTTCAGATCCAGACACAGGAAGGCAAATAGCAGCGCCAGCGGAACGGTCACCGCGACAATCAGACCGGCGCGAATGTCGTAGAGGAAGAAGATCAACACTGCGATCACCAGCAGCATGCCCAGCAGCAGGTTGTGCATCACCACACCCTTGGTCTGCTGGATCAGGTCGGTGAGGTCGTAGAACGCATGGACCTTGACGTCTCTGGGCAGGATCTCGCTATTGAGCTCGGTCGTCTTCGCCTCGACCTGCTGCAGCACATTCTCGGTTTTCGCGCCGGTGAGCGACAGCACCACGCCTTCCACGGCGTCGTCCTGATTCATGTAGCCGAACTCGCCCAGTCGCGGTGCAATGCCGATCTTCACCGTGCCGACATTGCTGACCAGTACCGGCGTGCCGTCATGCACGGCCAGCACCACGTTGCCGATGTCCTGCACCGTCTCCAGACGACCCAGTCCGCGCACGTAGAAGAACTGCCCGCCCTGCGAATAGAAGCCACCACCGGCATTGCTGTTGTTGGCGGCCAGCGCAGCCTCGACCTGTGCGACCGACATGCCCAGCGACGCGATCTTCATCGGGTCAAGCAGCACCTGGTATTGCATGGTGCCACCGCCGAAACCGGAGTCATCGGCCACGCCGGGGATCGCCCGGTACTGCGGCGCGACCACCCAGTCGTTCAACGTCTTCAACTCCATCGGCGAACGGTCGGTGCTCTGCAGCACGTAGCGGTAGACCAGGCCGGAGGGAGGCGACATCGGTGACATCGATGACGATACGCCATCGGGCAGCGAGACATCCGGCAGCCGGTTGCGTACACGCTGGCGCGCAAAGTACGGATCGGTGCCGTCAGCAAAAGTCAGCGTGACATCCGACAGGCCGTACAGCGAAATGGAACGCTTGGTGACCATGCCGGGCACGGCATTCAGGCCCAGCTCCACCGGCACCGTGATCAGCCGCTCCACTTCCTCGGAAGAATGGCCCGGCCACTGGGTGACAATGTCCACCATCGGCGGCGAGAGGTTCGGGTAGGCATCCATCGGCAGCGTGTTGTAAGCCCACACGCCGGCGGCCGCCAGCCCCACGGCCAGCAGCAGCACCAGCATGCGCTGCTGCAAGGCGAACGCAACGATGCGATTGACCAGCGAGATCGGCCGCGACGAAGTCTCTTCAGGTGGCATGGACGCGCTCATTGGGTCTGGATGAAGTGCAGGAAGATCGCGCCGTCCACCACCACCTTGTCGCCGACATGCAGTCCCTCGGAAATCAGGAACTGGTCATCGACGCGCTCGCCCAGGGTCACCGTGCGCTGGGCATAGCCACCGTCAGCCGCCGCTACATACACGAACGGCAGATTGTCGTCATCGCGCAGCACCGCCGACACCGGCACCAGCAACCCTTCATGCGCTTCGCTGGATTGAATGTGGGCGCGCACGTACATCTGGTGCTTCAGCGCGCCATCAGCGTTATCCACCAGCACGCGGGCTGCGATCGAACGCGTGTCGGGGTTGATGACTGCACCGACATTGCTGACCTTGCCCTGGATCTTCGCACTGCCGATTTCGGTATCGATGGTGACCTGATCGCCATTCTTCACCGCCGCGGCATCGTCACCGAACAACTGCGCCATCACCCACATCTTCGAGGTGTCGGCGACGGTGAAGCATTCGGTCGAACCCGCCGCCAGCAGTTGCCCGGGCGCAATCGATTTCTCGACCACGGTGCCGGCAATCGGCGCGCGAATCACGCCTTGCCCGTGCGCCACCGGCTTGCCATCGCGCAGCGCGGCGATGGTCGGCTGATCGACATGCAGAGCCAATAGCGCCTGCAGTGCCGCATCACGGTCGGCATCCGCACCGATCGCATCGGATTGTGCCTGCGCCTGCTCACGCTGTGAAATCGCCTGATGAGCGTAAAGATCCCGATCGGTCGCCGCCAACTTGTCGGCCACCTGTGCCGCGGCCAGTGCCTTGCGATACGCACCGGCAGCCGCGGCAAAATCGGGCGAGTCGACCCGTGCCAGCGGCTGGCCCTGCTTGACCTGGTCACCCTGATTCACCAACACCTCGGTCACCGGACCGGAGAACGGCGCCAGCACCTGGACCGCCCGGTCATGGTCGAAATCCACCACGCCACTGGTCTCGATGCTGCGATGAAAACGGCTGCGCGCGAGCGTGAGCAAATGAATGTGCTCCCGCTGCGCGGCGGTCAGCGTCACGTTCTGCGGCTTGTCACTGGCGGCAACCGCTGGTGAGTCGGCTTTGGACGAACACCCGACCAGCACCAGCAAGCTCGTCAACGCGAGTGCCGACAACACGGCGGGAGTCGTGCGCCGCATCAGCGCCGTCACGGAGGAAATTTCACTTTTCATCGCTATCCCGGTTGGCAGCGGCGTGGATGGAATCGTTGTGTGCCGCATGCGTGCCTTGCTCGTGCCACCAGCCTCCGCCCAACGACTGGAACAAGGCGGCGGTATCGGTATAGCGACTGGCTTGTGCCTGCACCAGCGCAATGCGCGCCTGCTGATAACCCTGTTCCGCGCTCAGCAACGAGAGGTAACTGGCGTAGCCGTTCTTGTACTGGCGCTGCGACAGATCCAGGGTGAGCTTTGCCGCCTGCTCCGCGCTGGCCGCCGCCTGCAGGCCTTCGGCATCGTGCTGCAAGGCGGACAAGGTATCAGCCACGTTCTGGAACGCGGTCAACACGGTGCCCCGATATTGTTCGGACGCCTGCACATAGGCTGCCTTGGCGGCGCGTTCCTGATGCAGCAGGCTGCCACCGTGGAAGATTGGCGCAGCGATATCGGCGCCAATGCTCCAGAAACCCGTACCAGTCTTGAATACCTGGCTCATGGCTACGGCGGTGCTGCCGGTATTTGCGCTGAGGGTGATATTTGGCAACCGGTTCGCGATGGCAACACCGATCTGCGCGCTGGCTGCATGCATGTTCGCTTCGGCCTGACGCACGTCAGGACGCTGCGCGACCAGCACGGATGGCAGGCTCAGCGGCAGTTGCTGCGGCAAGTTCAGACTGGCCAGATCAAAGCTCTGCTTTGGTGCCTGGCTCGGCATGTATCCCGCCAGCACGGCAAGCAAGTTGTTTTGCTGGTCCAACTGGGTCAGCAGCGGCGGCAGTGTGGCCTGCAACTGCGCTAGCTGCGACTCCTGCGCGGCCAGGTCGAGCCGGCCGGCATAGCCCTTGTCCAGTTGGTAGCGCAGCAACTTCACCATCTTCGCGTTGATCGCAATGAGGTCGCGGGTCGCGGCCACCTGTGCACGCAACGAGGCCTGCTGCACCGCCGCCGCCACCACGTTGGTGCTCAGCGTAATGCGGGTGGCGATCGTCTGGAACTGCACGGACTGTTCCTGCGCCTTCAGCGATTCCACGGTGCGTCGGTTCAGACCGAACACATCCGGCGCGTACGAAATACTCAGCTGTGGAGTGAAGAAACTGAACAGATACTCGTCGGGCACTACCGGGTAATTGGGGGCGGGCGCGACCTGCTGTGACTGCATCTGACGATTGGCCGAAAAGCCGCCGTCGATGGCAGGAAAATATCCGCCACGACCGGCCTTGGTGCTTTCGCGCGCCACCGTCAATGCCGCCTGCGCCGCCTTGAGATCCGCGTTGTGCGCCAGTGATTGTTCGATCAGCGCGTTCAATGCGGTGGAATGAAACAAAGTCCACCACTGTGCGGGAATGTCGCCACCGGAAACGAAATGCTGCGCCTGACCGCCGGTGACCTCCGCGCTGACCGTGGCACTCGGCAACGGGCCTGCGGCGACACTGGCAACCTTCGGTGCTGCCGGGCGCTGAAAATTCGGACCCACCGCACAGCCGGCGATCGACAAGACCGCCACGGCAGCCACGACATGCCGCACCAACGGATACCTCCGCTCGATCATCGCGGCCATCATTTCGACGGCACCGGCAAGCAGGAGAACCGCGGATTGTTCATGCGAGATGTCTTGGCGGAAAGAACGGAAACGCAACGATATAACGTACCAAGTCGCAGTGAAAGCCTGCAAGAAATTGCGCCGAAGCCGCTTGTCAATTCGGACCGGCTTGCCTAACGTGGTGCACCCGCGGCCATCCGCTTCGGCATCATCCCGACAGAGATCGCGGCTCATGACGGACCTTGCGTGCCCCGTAGCCAATGGCTCCCCGACCTGGGGCTGGGTGGATCTTTTTGTGTGGAAGCTGGTGCCCGAGCGGCTCGGCGGCGGCATACCCTTCATCCAGCGCTTCAAGGATGGGTGGGTGCGGCGCAACCGGAAATTGATCATCGCGAACGCAGCGCAGTACGCCATGCCTGCCGAACTCCTGGCGGGCGTGTGCTGGATCGAGGTGGGCGGTGACCCGGACTCGATCGATCGGATTGCCTTCGATGTGCGCTCGTTCGACTGGAGCGGGCCGGACTGGATTGATCAGCACCTCACCGTGACCCATCAACCCGCCAGGACATCCTTCGGAGCGGTCAGCATGCAGTTGCGTACGGCAGCGCAAACACTCGGCATGAACCCGGCAAAAATGCCGCACGCCCAACTGAGCCAGCTGGCCGACTGCCTGCAGAAAGACGTGTTCAACATCGTGCTGGTGGCCCGGCACCTGCGCATGCTCATCGATCACGACGGGCCACAGACCGCGCCGCCCGCCTTGAGCATGGATCAGGTTCGCATTGCCGGCGCCCGCTACAACCGGGGCATCGACCTGAGCCTTGAGCAAATCCGCAAGAACACCCGTTACGGCGATTTCATCGTGAAGTTCTGGCCTCGCTTCAGCGGGCTCCTCAAGTGAATCGGGGAACAGGCAGGCTTGTGTTCAAGTTCGCGGCGTGGGTGCTGTTTGCCTGGGGCGCATTCGTGTTCATCGCCTTGCCCGTCCATCGCTACGACTGGATGCAGCAGATGGACCCGTCCATCGCCCCGCCACCCACCACCAGCGCCGACAACAGCTCGATCTTCGTGCTGCTGTTGCTGGCCGCAATCGTGCTCAGTCAGGTGGCGCTGATCGCAACGGCCAGCAGCCGCGGAGAAAAGATATTTGCGATCGCACTGGCGGTAGTCGCGATGGCGCTGTGGATGTCGAGGTTCTGGCGCTAACGTCATCTGCGTGGCAAACGCACTCCCCATCAAACGTGCCGGAATAACGCTGCAGAACCCTAGTCCTGCTCTGGCTACCGATCACGGCGTGGTGAGATAGACCGCGTAGATGTCCTGCTCCAGCTCGATGGTTCCCACACGAAGTGCCACTTCGGGAAGTGCTGTGCCAGACACCGTCACCGCGTACAGGTCGCCGGTCATGCCATAGGACGAACTGGGAGGCACTTCGGAAACGCTGTAGACACTCTTGAGCCGCATGCCATAGGCCTTCGCGATCTGTTGCGCAGATTGCTGCGAGTCGGCCATGGCGCGTTTGCGCAGCTCATTCCGAAGCAACACTTCATCGCTGCGCTTGACGTCCACACCCGTAATCGTGAGTTCGTCGCTGGTGACCAGCTCACCAAGCAAGTCACGCAGCTTGTCGGAGTTATCGAAAGTGGCATCCACGGTGCGCGAAACCTCCGTGCCGACAAAGACCTCCGTATCGTTGCGCTCCTCCGTCTTCGGACGAACACTCAGACTACTGGCTTGAGTGCGGTCATCCAGTGCACCGTGTTTCTTCAACGCCTCCAGAATTTGTTTGACGTGGGCCTCGACCTTGGTCCGCGCGATCGCCGGCGCCTTGTTCACCACGTTCACCGTCAAATGGATGGTGAAACGATCCGGCACATAGCGACCCTGGGCGTGCCCCTTCACCAGCAAATGGGGCGCCGCCGGCAACGCATTGACTTGCGCCAGCACCGCACTCGGACCCAGCAACAGCGCCAACGCAACCAGCAAGCGCTTCATCATCCCTTCCCCTTCAGCATGGACGTCCGTTTACAAACCCTTCGCCGCCTGCGCCACCGCGCGGAACAGCGCCCGGCCCTTGTTCATCGTCTCCTCCCACTCGGCGGCAGGGTCGGAGTCGTAGACGATGCCAGCACCGGCTTGCACGTGCAGGCGGCCGTTCTGGATCACGGCGGTGCGGATCGCAATGGCGGTGTCTGCATCACCCCACCAGCCGATCCAGCCGATCGCGCCGGCGTAGATGTTGCGCTTGTAAGGTTCGAGTTCCTGGATGATTTCCAGTGCACGAATCTTCGGCGCACCGCTCAGCGTACCGGCGGGGAACGTGGCCTTGAGCACGTCCATGTAGCTGAGGTTCGGCTTGGCCGTACCCTGCACCTGCGAGACGATGTGCATCACGTGCGAGTAGCGTTCGATCACAAACGACTCGCTGACTTCCACCGTACCGCTCTCACTGATCCGGCCGATGTCGTTGCGACCCAGATCGATCAGCATCACGTGTTCGGCGCGCTCCTTCGGATCAGCCAGCAGCTCGGCTTCCAGCGCCTGATCTTCTTCCTCGGTCGCACCGCGCTTGCGCGTGCCGGCCAGCGGACGCACCACGACCTTGCCGTCTTTCATCCGCGCCAGAATTTCCGGCGAGGAACCGACAATCTGGGTGTCGCCGAGGTCGACGAAGTACATGTACGGCGACGGATTCAGCGCGCGCAGCGCCCGGTAGACGTCCACCGGCCGCGCGTTGAAACCCACGCTGAGGCGCTGCGAGGGGACCACCTGGAAAATATCGCCGGCGCGGATGTATTCCTTGGCCTTTTCGACCATCGCCTCGAATTCTTCCCTGGTGAAGGAAGATTTGAAATCGCTCTCGTCCAACGCGATCGACTGGGTAAGCTGCGGATAGGAAGCGCCGCCCTGGCGCAGTCGATAGACCAGCGCATCCAGCCGACGCTGCGCCTCGGCATAGGCCTGCGGCTGCGCGGGGTCGGCGTGAACGATCAGGTACAAGCGACCCTTGAGGTTGTCGAACACGGCGACTTCCTCGGCCAGCATCAGCAAGACATCGGGCGTGCCCAGCTCGTCGGCGCGATCCCACTGCGCCAGTCGCGGCTCGATGTAGCCAATCGTCTCGAAGCCGAAATAGCCGACCAGTCCACCGCTGAACGCGGGCAGTTGCGGCAGCCGCGGCACGTCATATTGCGCGCGCAGTTTCTCGATCTCGCCCAGTGGGTCGTCGAGATGACGACGCTCGGTGATCTCGCCGGAATCTTCCACTTCGAGCTCGTGCCCGCGCAGGCGATAGACGCGCTTCGCCGGCAGGCCAATGATCGAATAGCGTCCCCAGGTGGCGCCACCCTCGACGGATTCAAACAAGAAGGTATACGGCCCATCGGCCAGTTTCAGGTACACCGACAGCGGCGTGTCGAGGTCGGAAAACACCTCGCGTACCAGCGGTATCCGCGTATGGCCCTTGGCCACCAGCGCATCAAATTCGTCTCGGGAAATCACGTGGCTGATCCGTAGCTCAGGCAGGACTGCCGATTGTAGGGCAGCTGCGACAGCCGTGCCGCTCACGGCCCTGGCAGGAGCCCGCTCGCGGGCAATGCTCTTGCCGGAAATCACTGGAACCAACAGCCAGAAGCATCGCCCACGAGCGGGCTGCTACCGAGGTTGACGGTCGACTGAGAGTCGCGGTCGTGGCATCCCGCGCAGGCTCAGGGAAAACGCCACGCCGCTGCCGTCATCGAGGTTGCGCGCACTGGCGACGCCGCCGTGACGCTCGGCCACCAGCCGCACCACGTACAAGCCCAGCCCCAGATGCGGCGCATCGCCGGGCGTAGCCTTGTCGCGCAGGCTGACCAGCGAATCGAACAGCCGACCTTGCATCGCCGCCGGCAATGACGGCCCCTGATTGGCCAGCTCGATCTCGGCGCCGTCCGCGGTGGCGGTCAGGCTGAGCCGCAGCAGGCCATCGGCCGGCGTGAACGACAGCGCGTTGTCGAGCAGCTTGTCCAGCGCCTGCGCGATCAGCTCCGGCGCGCAGTGCAGGTTGATGGCGGAAGTGGGTAGTTCGCAGCTGAGGCTGCGGTTACCGATCAGCGGCCGGTAAGCGTCAGCGCAACCGCGCACCACGTCACGCAGATCGACCTCTTCGGGCTCGGCCCCGGTGATCGAGCGCTCCATCCGACTCGACTCGCTCATCGCGCGCACCAGCGTACCCAGCCGCGCCACGCCGTCGCGGGCACGCGCAAGATAAGGCTGCGCTTCAGCAGGCAGGCGGTCTTGCGCCAGCAGAATGTGCTCGAGGTTGTCCAGCGAGGACTTCACGATGGCCAGCGGCGTGTTCAATTCGTGCGAGAGTTTGGAGGCCAGCGTGCGCAGGTAGTCGGTGTAGCTGCCAACCACGTCGAACAGCTTCTCGAAGCTGCGCGCAAGGTCGCCGATCTCGTCTGGCGCGTCGGTCATCGGAAACTTGCCGCTTTCGAACAAGCCGTCCAGACGTCCGTCGTTGAACTGGGCGCGCTCGGCCGCGTTGCGCAGGCGACCAAGCCGCAGGCTCAAGCGGGTGGCGAACCACAACAGGATGCCGCCAGCGAGCAGCAGTACACCGAAGCTGGTCAGCAGCAGGCCGAGCAGTGCGCGATTGGCCAGCAGCGGCACGATGTGACTGGGCTGCTCCAGCAGCAAGACGCCATCCACCTTGCCTGCCCGCTCGATCGGCACCGCGGCAGCCAGCACCACGCTGCCGCGCTCTTCACCGCTGCGCCATACGGCGGCAGGCTTCCCGCCGGCCGCGGCGCGCACTTCGCCGGTATCCAGTCGCGGCACGTCCTGCGCCCACAGGTTGGCATCCTCCAGTCGGTTGGCCAGCAGCGAGCGATAGACCAGCGAGGCAAACCAGCCGGGTTGGCCGTCACGGCCAGGCAAGGTGTTGAGCCGCCCGCTGCGCGCCAACAGCCAGCCTTGCGGTGCCAGCACGCGTGCCTGCACCCGCTCAGGTACCAGTTGGGTCAGTTCGTCCGACATCTTGCTCGAGTAGCCGAGCAGCGCCCGCGTATCGGCTGCCATGCGGTCGCCACCGGCGGCCGCGTCGTAGATGCCGACACCGAGTCGGCGCAGCGCAAGACTCTGCGGCAAGCGCAACTCGACGCGGTAACCACTGCCATCTTCCTGCCACTGCGCGAGAATCACCTCAGGCAGTCCATCAACCGGCGGGTCAAGTGGTCGCGCCGAGATCGCGCCAGGTGCAGCACTGGCCAGTAGATAGCGACGCAGGCCGTTGGCGTTGCCCAGCGCCAGAATCAGATGATCCGCCGCCAGTGCATTGGCATCCTCGGCATCGGCGCGAGTGCGATGGGTGTCGCGCACATCGGCATACAGGTACAGCCAGTGGTCATCACCGGCGAGCAGCAGTTTGCCGTGCGTACCGAGCGGCTGGCTCCATGGCGTCAACGGCGCCCAGTCGTCACCATAGCCGTCGACGGTGAGCGGCTGGGTGGCCGGCTCGACATACCAACTGCGCCCACTCTCGGGCGGCAGCGCATCGGTGACCACCAGGCTGCGCGCCACCGCATTGGCCGAGGCCAGCAAGGCCTGCGCCTGGCCTTCGCGCAACAGCGTTTCCATCTGCCGCACAAACAGCCAGCCGGCAATCGGCAAGGCCAGCGTGCACAAGGCGACCAGCAGCAATTTACGGCGGAGGCTCATCGAAGCACGTTCTCAGGGCGCATGCGCAGCCGGCGCCGCGGTGTCCTTCATCCAGCGGCTCGCCACCACCACCCGCATGAAATCGTCGAGCAGCGTCTTGCGTGACGGATCGGCTGCATCGAACGCCATCGACCAGCTCAGCCGCACACCGCTGGCGACACCGGGATCGCAGAACACCAACACATCGTCGACATGATCACTACCCTCGTAAACCGAGGCCTCGCACGGCATGGACGGATGCCGCACCGCAAACGTGGAGGTCTTGCCGGCCGGATCGTGTTGCAGGTAGCGCTTGCGATCAGCCTGCACCTCGTCGGCCAGCGTGCCCGGCTTGCGTGGCCATACGTTGAGTACCATCACCCGCTGCGGATTGCCGCTCCACTCGCCCTGATACAGCACTGCCTTGACGCCGATCGCACGGGCGTAGGTGCAGCAGTCACGTGTCCAGCCGGCCGGCGTGGCTGCAGCGATCACCCACGCGGGTGCGTTGCCATCGCGGGCGCCGCGGGCGAGCACGTCATCGTTCGGTTCGGCCGCCAGCGCCAGTGTCGAACTCAGACACGCCGCCAACAGCAGGCCGAGCTTCCATCCACGCCGCATTACGGCTTCCACCGATAGCCAACGCCGTGCACGGTTTCGATCGCATCGAATTCCGGCGCCACCGCTACAAATTTTTTGCGGATGCGCTTGATGTGCGAGGTGATGGTGGCGTCGTCGACAACGAGCTCGGCCTCGCGCATCAGCTGGTCGCGATTCTTCACGTGGCCGGGGAAGCGGATGAGCGTGTGCACCATCCAGAATTCGGTGACGGTGAGGGGAACTTCCTCGTTGTTCCAGGTGATCCGCATGCGCTCCGATTCAAGCTTCAGCGGGCCGTGCTCAAGCACCGTCTCACTCGACATGGGCGCCTTCAGCGATTCGATGCGGCGGAACAGTGCAGCGATGCGCGCGGCGAGTTGGTGCAGGCTGGTGTCCTTGCTGAGATAGTCGTCGGCACCCAGGCGCAGACCGGAGATCACATCGAAATCCGAATCGCGGGCGGTAAGGAAGATCAACGGCAAGGTGGCCGACTTTGCGCGCAGCTCGCGGCACAGGTCGAAACCGCCTTCCGGCTCGTCGCCCAGGCCGATGTCGATGATCACCAGCTCCGGCAATTTCATCGCAAACGCGCTGGAGGCGTCCCGGCGCGAACCGTAGCCCCGCGCGTCGTAGCCGAAACGGTTCAGCGCCTCGACGTAGTTGGCGCGGATCAGCGGTTCGTCTTCGACGATGGCAATGCTGCGACCCATGATGCGTTCCTTTCGAATGGTGGGCGCAGCGTGCTATGCGAAACGCTTGCGCGCAAGCCATCCACGACGAATGCCCGCGTTTTGCCACAAGCGGGCCGCAAACCGGCCGTTTGCCGCCGCTGCACGCGCCGCGTGTGGCGCTTTGATGGGAACCGTCAACAGCACGACGAGAAACTCATGAAAATCGACACCGACCCACGCGACATCAACGCTGAACTGCACAGCTTCGAACCGCTGCGCATCACCCTGGCGCTGGGCGCCCTGTTGCTGGGCCTGCTGCTCGGCATCCACTGAAGGAGATGATCATGAACAACGCTCGATTTCTCGCCGTTCGTTCGCTTCCGCTTGCCGTGGAAGGCGCTGGCACGGCTGCTGCGCAAGGATGCGCAGCAGCCGTGGACCAGACTGAGCCCGACACCGACTGGCAACCGCTTTGAGCCGCAGCCGCATCGTGACCTGATGGTTCCAGACCCCGTTCCGTCCGACATGGTGGTTCCTTGTCCCCTCCTTGCGAGGGGACTTTTTTCCGCCAGCATGCACGCCTTCCACGCCGGCGAACGTCTCGCCCTCGTGGTAGGCAAACCATCTCGTGAAGCTGAATGCCGCCGCGGCGATCGACCGCGCCAAGCCGGGAACCAATCGGAAATGGCCCGGTCAGAATTGGTGATTGGTGCGGTTCCTCTTGCCGTGGAACGTGCCGGCATGGCCACCGCCAGTTTCGGCGGTGGCCATGCCGGCACACCAATCATGGTGTTTCCTCTCACGTCCCGACGACGTTTTTCCCGACGCAGCTCCTCTCTGCGTCGGGATTTTTATGCCCGCGACCCGGCCCCAGGGTTCAGCCAGCCATCGCCCGATGCATGGCTTCAATTTCGGCGCGATAGTCCGCCGCGTGGAAAATCGCCGAGCCCGCGACAAAGGTATCGGCACCGGCAGCGGCAATCGCACCGATGTTCTGCGCGGTAACGCCACCATCCACTTCCAGCCGGATTTCACGGCCGCTGGCATCGATGCGCTCGCGCACCCGACGCAATTTCTGCAGCGTGCCGGGTATGAACTTCTGACCACCAAAGCCCGGGTTCACCGACATGATCAGGATCATGTCCAGCTTGTCCATCACGTAGTCGAGGTAGTCCAGCGGCGTGGCCGGATTGAATACCAGACCCGTCTGACAGCCGCATTCCTTGATCAGGCCCAGCGTGCGATCGATGTGCTCGCTCGCTTCAGGGTGGAAGCTGATCATGCTGGCGCCCGCCTTGGCGAAGTCGGGCACGATGCGGTCGACTGGCTTGACCATCAGATGCACGTCGATCGGCGCGGTGATGCCGAACTTTCGCAGCGACTGCAGCACCATCGGACCGATCGTCAGGTTCGGCACGTAATGGTTGTCCATCACGTCGAAATGCACCCAGTGGGCGCCGGCAGCAAGCGCTGCAGCGGTGTCTTCACCCAACCGGGCGAAATCGGCAGCGAGGATGGATGGGGCGATGATCGGGGATTGCTTGGGCATGGCGGCTACCGGGCGAGTCGGAAACTGGTGAGTGTAGGAGCCCGCTGGCGGGCGATGCCCCTGTTCTGATCGGAAAACAAATTCGAGCCAACCGCATCACCCGCTGACGGGCTCCTACTTGAAGCCTTTGGCTTCCTTGATCCGGTCGTACGCCGCGTTGATCTCGCTGGCGCGTGACTCGGCCTGCTTGCGCATGTTTTCGGGCAGGTCGCCGAGGCGGTCGGGGTGGTGCTCGGAAATCAGCTTGCGGTAGGCACGCTTGATCGTACGTTCATCGGCATTGCGATCGATGCCGAGCACGGCATACGGATCGGGTCCTTGCGGGCTGCGTTGTGGCGGCACATAGCCGCTACCCGTTCCATTGCCGTGCTGACTGCCACCACGCGAACCGCCGGCGCCGGCATTCCATGCATAACCCTTCATCGCCATCAGCGCCATCAATTCCATGTCGCTGATGCGCAGCGCAAACGCGAGCTGGCGCAGGATCGACATTTTCTCGGGCGGCGGATTGCCCTCTGCCAACACGGTTTCGATCACCACATCGAGCACCGGGAAGGCGTGATCGCGACGCAGGCCAACCCAGTTGCGCAGCTCGGCAATCGTGCGGGTGACATCGAACTCCGGCTGCTTGCCCACGTTGAAGCTGGCCACGGCCTGCTTGCGCTGATCGGCGGTCAGGCCCATGCGCGTCATCAGCCGCTCGGCAATCGCGATCTCCTGCTCCGACACGCGACCATCGGATTTCGCCACCGCGCCCAGCAAGGTAAACAGCGGCCCGACGAAGCCACCGGCCTCCGGCGTGGCGTTCTTGCGTTGGCTGTAGCGCATGTTGTCGAAGATGAAACCGATCACCGCGCCGGTCACCGCGCCGGGCAGACGCCCGATCAACATGCCGAAGAACGCGAACCACAGCGTATAAGTGAAACTCATGGACGCACCTGTGCGGGCTGCTCGTTATACCAGCGCGCGAGCGCGTCCAGCTCCGCATCATTGACCGGACCGATTGCCGCCCGCATCACCGGAATGTCCCGGCGGCCATCGCGGTACTGCTTCAGCGCAGCACGCAGATAGTCCAGCCGCTGCCCGGCCAGATTCGGCACCCCAGGCATGGCGGCATGGCCATTGGCGCCGTGGCAAGCCGCGCACAAGCCCAGCCGGACAGGCTGCACCGGGCTTTGGGCAAAGGCTGGCAGGGCGGCGAACAGGAGAAGCGCCGCAATCAATAAGGTTCGCATCGGCAGTACATGGAGCCAAAGGTTGCCAATTCTACCAGTGACAGGCAAATGCAGGCTCCACGTTTCCGGCAGCCGTGCCGCAGCGGCTAGAATGGGCGCTTCCCTTCGCCCTAGTGGAACCCGCCGCCGTGCCCACCACCTTGCCGCAATCCAACCTTCCCGGACTCGAACTGGTCCACCGCGGCAAGGTACGCGATGTCTACGCGTTGTCCGACGATCGGCTGTTGATGGTCGCCACCGATCGGCTATCGGCCTTCGATGTGGTGATGCCAAACCCGATTCCGGGCAAGGGCGAAATGCTGACCCAGATGTCGAACTTCTGGTTCGCCAAGACGGCGCATCTGCTGCCGAACCACCTGCTCGACGTGCCGCTGGCCGATGTGTTGCCGCCGGGTACCGACCTGAAGTTGTACGAAAAACGCGCGGTGGTGACACGTCGACTGAAGCCGGTGCCGGTGGAAGCGATCGCCCGCGGCTACCTGATCGGCTCGGGCTGGAAGGATTACCAGGCTACCGGCTCGCTGTGCGGCATTGCCCTGCCCGCCGGCCTGCAGCAGGCGCAACAGCTGCCCGCACCGATCTTCACCCCGTCGACCAAGGCGGCCGTGGGTGATCACGACGAGAATGTCAGCTTCGATGCGGTCATCGATGCGGTCGGCAGCGAACTGGCAAACCAGGTGCGCGATGCGACGCTGGCGATCTACCGGTGGGCAGCCGCCTATGCAGCCGAACGCGGCATCATCATCGCCGACACCAAGTTCGAGTTCGGCACCGATGCCAGCGGCAAGCTGTATGTGATGGACGAGATGCTGACGCCGGATTCCTCGCGCTTCTGGCCCGCCGACGAATATCGCACCGGCATCAGCCCGCCCAGCTACGACAAGCAGTTTGTGCGTGACTGGCTGGAAACCCAGCACTGGAACAAGACCGCGCCCGGCCCGGTGATTCCCGACGAAGTGATTGCGCGTACCGCGGCCAAGTACGCCGAGGCGCTGCAGCGGCTGGCCGGCATCCGGCTCGACTGACGCTGCACAGGGAATCACGCATGCGCACCATGCAGGACTGGCTCGACAGCTACAGCGCCGACCACCGCAACCCGATCAACCAGAGACTTCACTGGATCTGCGTGCCGCCGATTGCGTGGTCGGTGATCGCGTTGCTGTGGGCTGTTCCAGTGCCGACCAGCCTGTTGCGCCAGGGCTCGTGGGCGGTGCTGGTGATCGTGATCGCTTTCTACTGGTACTGGCATCGCTCGCGCGCCCTGGCCGCCAGCCTGCTGGTCGCGTTCGCCCTACTCGGCCTGCTCAGTAATTATCTTTATCTGCAGCTCGGCGCGGCGCAACTGTGCTATCTCGCGGTCGGCGTGTTCGTGGTCGCGTGGATCGGCCAGTTCATCGGCCATCGGTTCGAAGGACGCAAGCCGAGCTTCCTCACCGATCTTTCCTACCTGCTGATCGGTCCGGCCTGGCTGATGGCCAAGCTGCTGCGCCAACTCGGATTCAAGCAAGCCTTATGACTACTGCGCTTACCATCATCAGCACCCTGCTCTGGTGGGTGCTTTACAGCAGCATGGCGGCGCTGGTGTTCGCCCTGATCGGCTGGTCGGTCATGCGCTGGGCCGAGCGCTGCGCGGTGGTGTTCAACCGCATCTATCTGGCCTGTTTGCTGTGGACGATGATCGGCCTGCTGCTGGTCGTTGGCGTGGCCGCGTACGAAGGCCACTTGCATCCGCCTTACGCCGCGCTGTTGAGTTCCGGCCTGCTGCGCTGGGCGCTGGTGCTGGACATGTTGATCGGCACGGCCTTGTTGTGGGGCCTGGTACCGCGTGTCGACGCCCGCCGCATTCGTCCGGGTAGTGCATGCATGGCGGTGGCCGCGATCATGGCGGTCAGTTTCGGTATCGCCACCAGTCTGGCGTAAGCCATCACGTGACCGAAGGGGCGGATCACTCCGCCCCTTCCATGCCTCAACCGTGTGCCAACATGCTGCCGAACAGCACCGCCACGATGACGGCAAGAATCAGTGCCAGCACGATAAAGATCACCGTGTAGATCGCCTGTACCACGCAGGCCTTGGCGAAGCCGATCTGGCTGCCATTCTGTGATAGCAGCAAGTAGTTCACCACCAGGGCGCCGACCAGGAACTGCACAAGCAGCGACAAAAACCCGCCAGTACCGCCGGAACTGACAAAGCTGATCAGGATCATCGCCACAACGCCGGCGATCCAGGTCAACACCACGGCGCCCAGAGCGCGCAAGTAGGACGGCATATAGCCGACCGCAAAACGAAAGGCCACGCTCAACACCAGAGCTGCCAGCAGAATGCCGACAACGGCCATGATCAGCATGGCAAACAGCCCCATGCCGGCCAATGCAGCCAACGAAGAAGTACCCATAAATCCCCCAGAGCAAATGGTAATGGAACCGCCCGATGACATCCCCATGTCATCGCCCGCGGTGCTAGCAGCCTACCCGATTCCAGTCACGGCGACAGGATGCGCAGCGCCTCAAGGATCGTCATGCGCCTCGTGCATGCGACGGCGCGGCGGGGGGCTCGCGCTAGCCGACTGCCGCAACGGCCGCCGTACTTGCCACGAATGCCATCCACACCATCAGGCAGACCGCGAGAAAGATCAGCTGCACCAGCAAGGCGCGGGCCGCGCCGATATGCATGCCATTGTTGGCCAGCAATTGCTGATTCACCCACGCGGCACCCACCAGCAGCGCAATGCCGAGGCCGGCCCAGTCGGCTGCGGCTGACGGCAGGACCAGTCCCATCGCGATCGACGCCACCACGCCCACGACCAGGGTCAACAACACCACGCCGAGAGCTCGCTTGATGTTGGGGAAATAGCCGATCACGAAACGATAGATCAGCGCGAGCAGGAATGCCGCAACCACCACGGCGACGACAAGCGCAATGAATGAGCCCAGCAAGCCCATGTTTGCAGCCATTCTTTCCAGTGCGGACATGCCCATGAAGCCCCCTTGTGCGCGAATGAAACCTGCCAGCCAGCGCCACCCCATGCCGCTGACTGCGGCCAGCGGCAGCGTAGCGGATTATCTAGCGAGCGTCAGGAACGCGGCGGGCCGGCAGGCGTCACACCAGCCTTGGCTGGCTCAATGAAAATCCCGCGAACGCGTGTCCAGGGCCCCCAGCCACGCACTCATATCAAGCAGCCGACGGGCAATCAGATGACTCACCCCGTCGACGCTTTCCCACTGGCCTTCCACACCCAGCAAACTGGCTTCCAGATACGCGCGTCGCTGCCGTTCGGCAACATCGCGCCACACCACCACGTTGATGAAACCGTGTTCGTCTTCGATGGTGATGAAGGTGGTGCCGCCAGCAGTTTGCGGGCGCTGGCGCTGGGTCACCAGACCGGCTGCGCGCACCGGACTTTGATGAGGCTGGACGCGCAGACTGCGCGAGTCGACGAAACGCGCCGTGTGCAAGCGCGGGCGCAACAACTTGAGCGGATGCGGGCCCAGACTGAGACCGGTACGCGCATAGTCCGACTGCAGGTTTTCCGCCACCGACGGCACCGGCAATGCGACGGCCTGCTCCGTCGGGCTGACTCGCCCGAACAACGGCAGCTGCGGCTCGACTCCGGCCACCGCCCACTTCGCCCGATGCCGATGACCCGCCAGCCCGCGCAGCGCGCCCGCCTCGGCCAGCAACTCCTGCTGGCGACGATCGATGCCGGTGCGCTCGCACAGATCCACCACGTCAGCGAAAGCGCGTGCATCGCGCGCCAGCGAAAGTCGATCAGCCACGTCCTTACGCATGCCCCGCACCTGCCGCAAGCCGAGCCGCAACGCCGGCTGCCCACGACCATCCGGGTCGTCCTCCAGCGTGCAATCCCAGTCACTGTGGCGTACGTCGACCGGACGCACCGCGATGCCGTGGCGTTGCGCATCCTGCACGATCTGACTGGGGCCGTAGAAACCCATCGGCTGCGCGTTCAACAAGGCACAGGCAAACGCGGCTGGCTCGTGGCATTTCAGCCAGCAACTGGCGTAGACGATACCGGCAAAACTGGCTGCGTGGCTTTCCGGAAAACCGTAACTGCCGAAGCCCTTGATCTGCTCGAACAAGCGCGCCGCAAACTCGGCGGTGTAGCCGCGCTCAAGCATGCCGCGCATGATCCGCTCGCGGTGATGCTCCATGCCGCCGTGGCGTTTCCAAGCCGCCATCGCGCGACGCAGTTGATCGGCCTCGCCGGCGCTGTAGCCAGCCGCCACGATCGCCAGCTTCATCACCTGTTCCTGAAAAAGCGGCACGCCCAACGTGCGTTCGAAAACCGCCTTGAGATCTTCCGACGGGTAATCCACCGCTTCTTCGCCACGGCGTCGGCGCAGGTATGGATGCACCATGTCGCCCTGGATCGGACCGGGTCGCACGATCGCCACCTGGATCACCAGATCATAGAAATTCGCTGGTCGATGCCGCGGCAGCATCGCCATCTGCGCCCGGCTTTCGATCTGGAATACGCCCACGGTGTCGGCGCGCTGGATCATCCGGTAGGTTTGCGGATCTTCCGCCGGCAGCGTGGCCATCGTGTAATCCTGACCACGATGGGCGCGCAGCAGATCCAGGCACTTGCGCACGCAACTCAGCATGCCCAGTGCCAGGCAATCGACCTTGAGCAGCTTCATCGTGTCCAGATCATCCTTGTCCCACTGGATGATGGTGCGATCGGGCATCGACGCATTTTCCACCGGCACCAGTTCGCTCAGCGACGCGTCACTGATCACGAAGCCGCCGACGTGCTGGGACAGATGCCGCGGCGTATCGAGCAGCTCGGCAGTGAGTTTCAGCACCCGCCGCAGTAACGCACTGTGCGGATCGAAACCGTGTTCGCGCAGGCGCTCGTCCAGACTTGTCTCGCCATCCCACCAGCCGACAATACCGCTGAGCTGATCCACCTGATCCAGCGGCAGGCCCAGCGCCTTGGCCACGTCACGTACGGCACTCTTGCCGCGATAGCAGATCACCGTGGCCGCCAGTGCCGCGCGTTCGCGACCGTACTTCGCGTAGATGTACTGGATCACTTCCTCGCGCCGCTCGTGCTCGAAATCCACATCGATGTCGGGCGGTTCGTTGCGCTCCTTGCTGATGAAGCGTTCGACCAGCAGGTTCATTCGCGCCGGGTCGACCTCGGTAACGCCGAGTGCGAAACATACGGCGGAGTTGGCGGCCGAGCCGCGGCCCTGGCAGAGAATTCCCTGGCTGCGGGCAAAGCGCACGATGTCATTCACGGTGAGGAAGTACGACTCGTATTGCAGCTCCGCGATCAGGCTCAGCTCGTGCTCGATTTGCGCACGAACTTTTTCCGGCGCGCCGTCGGGCCAGCGCCAGCGCATGCCTTGTTCGGTCAACTGACGCAGCCAACTGCTGCCGCTGTGTGCTGCGGGAACCAATTCGGCGGGATAGCGGTAGCGCAGTTCGTCCAGACGGAACTGGCAGCGCGCAGCCAGCACCACGCTTTCGCACAACAGTGCTTCGGGATAGATCTTTGCCAACGCCTCGCGTCGACGCAGGTGGCGCTCGCCATTGCGGAAGATCAACGCGCCAGCGTCGGCCAGCGGCACGCGATGACGGATCGCCGTGAGCGTGTTTTGCAGGGCCAGTCGTCGCCGCACGTGCATGTGCACATCGCCAGTGGCCACCAGCGGCAGATCGAGGCGGCTGCCGAGTTGCTGCAATTCACGCAGGCGTTGCGTGTCGTCGGGCCCGTGATGCAATGCCACCGCCAGCCACGCCCGCGGGCCGAAGGTGTCACGCAGCCAGCGGCCATGCACAGGATCGGGTAGCCGCCCCGGCAACCACAAGGCGAACGTGCCCGGCACGCCATGCGCCAGCTCGGCACAGCTCAGGCGATAGCTGCCCTTGGCCGAGGCACGACGACCGCGGGTAATCAGTGTGCACAAGGCGGTGTAGCCGGCTTTCGTCTCGCACAACAGCACCAGCTTCGGGCCGTCGTCGAGCTGGAATTCGGCACCCACGATCAGCTTCACGCCGGTGGCGCGCGACGCTTCCAGCGCACGCACGATGCCGGCCAGCGAACATTCGTCGGTGATCGCCAACGCGCTGTAGCCGCACGACTTCGCGCGATCAAACAGCTCGCGTGCACTGGACGCGCCGCGGCCGAACGAAAAGTTCGACAGGCAATGCAGCTCGGCATAATCGCTCACGCAAACCAGCCGTGCAGCATCCAGCCATCCTGCTCACCTGGTGCGCAGAACGCCCACGCGCGCTGACCTTGTGCGGTCTCCACCACGTAGTAATCACGGCAGACTTCACCGCCATCCCACCAGCCCGTCTCCAACCGTTCCGGCCCAGCCAACAGATGTGGCGGCGAACCACGCAGCGGTATCGGCCGTTCCAGCAACCAGGTTGGTCGGGGATGCGGCTCGCACGCACCGTCATCACGACTGGCGACGATTTGCGCACGCTCGGGTCGCGGGTCGCTGGTACTACCCAACTGATATACCGCGCGATCACCCAGTCGTGCACGCAGGCGTTCGCGCAGCTGCTCGATCGGCAACGCGTTGGCCGGGCGTTCGTCGAACAGATCGTGACCAGCCGGCACGAAAGCCGGCAGGTCGCGGGCGATCAAGCGCATCACCAGCACCGGCTGCTGCAACTGCACCTGCTCCAGTCGGCCGCGCGCCAGCTCGAACAGCATGCCGGCCTCACGCTCGGGTGCCAGCAGGCCGACCGCCACGTCGGTGTTCCCCTCGCGATGCTCCAGTCGCAGCATGAAACGCTGCACGCCACCGTCGCGTCCGGCCAGATAAGCGGCCAGATCACCGGTCATCCGCCGCAACGGAAAAATCAGCGCGGCGATGTTCTCGACCTCGTGCGACAACTCGATGCGCAGATCGAAGCTGTCCGGTGGCCGATACGCATCCAGACCCGCGGGCGCATCACCGCTCAATCGATCCAGTGCCAGCAGCAAGTCAACGCCAAAGCGACGACGCAGGCCGTCACGCGGCAGACTCCATAGTTGGCCCAGCGTACGTATGCCCATGCCGGGCAACGCCTCGATCGCATCGGCGGGCAAGCGGCTTTTCTGCAGCGGAATGCGTTGCAGCGCGTGGCGCAAATGATCCGTACCCAACACCGCCTGACCATCAGCGACACCAGCCAATACATAGGCCGCATGCGGCGTCGGCGCGGCACTGATCCGGTGGCGAAAACCGAGCGTGTCGAGGTCGGCGCGCAGCAGGCTTTCCAGCCGTGGCCACGAACCGAACAGGCTCAGGCTACGGCTGACCTCAAGCACGATCGCATGCGGCAACAGACTGACTTCGGAACTGTAGCGATAGGCGACCGCAGCCAGAAAACGATGCCAATGCTCAACTCGCTCAGGCTCGTACGGCAGCGCCTCGAATTGCGCCAGCATGGCCTGCGCGGCGCTCAGTCGCTGACCTACACGCAAACCCGCTTCGCGTGCAGCGGCGTTCGCTGCCACGATGCTGCGCGCGTTCGCTGCACCGGCCACCAGCACCAGCGGACCGGTCGTGGCCCGCCGACGGAGGACCCCGTCCAGCGCCAGTTGCGGCAGCAATACACAAGCCCAAAGCATGCGCGCCGACCATCAATGCAACGCGGCGTACGGCAACGACACCGGCTGCGCCGGCACCACGCCACCACGGCATTTACGCACCCACACCCGCGCTTGTGGCGCCGCTTCCAGTTCCAGCCGCAAAGCCGCTGGCGAGGCATTGCCCAGATGGCGTCGATCACGAAAGGCGAACGCCAGCGCACGACCACCATCAGCCGCCACCTGCAGCCGACGCAGCGCACGATCATCCGCCTGGCGCGGCCATGCCAGCACCGCCGCGCAACTACCCGAACGCAGGCATTGCTCCATCGCCCACAACACATCGGACTCGGCCGCCGTGACGATTTCGACCCGGCGCATGTCCACCCCATGCTGGCGCCAGCCGGCCACGCATGGCGCATACGGCGGTGTCACCAGTACCAGTGGTCGCGCCGCCTGACTGAGTCGCGCCAGCGTCGGCAGCACCAGCTGCAATTCACCCACGCCATCCAGCGGCAGCAGAATTTCCGATAACGAGGCTTCCGGCCAGCCGCCGCTGGGCAGCACCGCGTCGAGCGCGGCCCAGCCGGTCGGCTGCTCGCCCGTTGCTACGGACGCAGCGCGACCGCGCCAGACCTGGCGCGCATCCAGCAGCGACGACAAGGGCACCACCGCATTCACCAGCCACCCCTCAGCAGGCCGGCGAACAGACCTTCGATGGCGAAGTCTTCGGTGGGATCGGGATCGATCGGCTGATAGCCCGGGCTGTTCGGCAGCAGGCGGATCACGTCGCCCTGCCAGTGCAGTCGTTTGATCGTGAAACGATCACCGCCGACCCGTGCCGCCACGACCTGGCCGTGCCGCGCCACCGGCGTGGCGTGCACGCCGACCAGATCCTGGTCGAGGATGCCCTCGTCGCGCATCGAGTCGCCGACCACCCGCACCAGGTAATCCGGCCGCAAGCGGAACAACCAGCGCGACACGCGCAGGGTGCGCTCGATCCGGGAGTCGGAGAACAGTGGCTCACCAGCAGCAATGCGACCGACCAGCGGCAGCTCCAGGGTGTCCGCGTCCAGCGCATCGGTGCTATCCACCAGACGGATGCCGCGCGAGCGATTCGGTTCGATCACCAGCCGCCCCTTGGCCTCCAGCGAACGCACATGCTTGAGCACGGCGCTGACGTTGGGCAGCCCCATGGCCAGGCCGATTTCCTCCAGCGTGGGCGCTTGCCCCGCCTGCGCCACACGCGCACGGATGAATTCAAGGATGTTCGATTGGCGACTGGTCAGGTGCAGGCTCATGCCGTCTATGTTTTCACCTTTTGTGGTGAAAATATAGTGCCGCCACTACATCGGTGTGTTCGAACCTGTTTGCTTGTTATGTCGCACTGTGACGCAGGTCACACTCCAGTTACGCCGCATTAACAAACCTCCAAGTACACTTATCCCCATGTCGTGAGACACTGTTCCCGCTGCATGGTGAGGACTCCCCTCCTCCTCCGTGATATTCAAGACGGATACCCAAAGGCCCGCAGATCCCCTCTGCGGGTTTTTTTATGCCTGACACTCCTGCTGCCGCACTTCAGCCTCACGGCGTCACCGGCTGATTGGCCTTGCGCACCGCCTCGACAAACTCGCCGAACGGAATATCGGTGATACCCACCAGCCCGATATGACTGTTCTCACCATCGAGCAAGCGGCCGGTCACCGGCTGATCGGCGTACTGAAACCAGTGCGCACCGACAATATCCGGATTGGCCGCCGCGGCCGCGAGGAACGTCGCATAGGCAGCGCCGCGCTGCGCCTCATTGCCTACCGACACCACGCCTTTGCCGAACGGGCCGCGATCGTCGGAACCAAAGTGGAACTCACTGATCAGCACCGGCTTGTGCAACGCATGCATGGCGGCCGCATCGAAGCCGTGCTGCGGCAGGTCGGCGTAGACATTGAAGCTGACCACATCGCAATACTGCGCGCAGGCGGCTACCGCTTCGGGCGTGTTCACCGCGAAGCGGCCACCGAGGAACAGATGATGCGGGTCGTGGCGATGAATCGCGTCGCTCACGCTGCGGAAATAAGCATCGGCGTAAGTCCGCAGCCAACGGCTGTAATCGCTGGCAATCGCCGGATGTTCCTCGTTGGGCGTGGGTGCGACGTAGCCGGTAACGTCCAGTGCATCCCATGAGCTCAACGCAATACCCCAGGCCGCCGCCAGCGTTTCCGGCGCCACGTATTGCTTGCGCAACATGGCAATGAACGCTTGCTTGGCCGGACTCTTCGCATCGCCCGCCAAGGTGCCCAGCGCCAGTCCCCAGCGACCTTGCGGCCCGTTGCCGGCCCAGGCCAGTTCGTTGTCGGCGAAATAGCCCAGCAGCCAGGGATCGTCACGCACCCCCATACTGGCTTTCGCCACTGCCGTCTCGGTGGCCTGCACGAAACGTGGATCAAACGGATCGGGCATGCGTCCCCAATAGTCGAAGCCACTGGCCACGTTGGCGTAGTCACCGGCAATATTGATCGAACGCGTATAGGGCAATCGATGCGCCTCGCCAAGCGCAGCATCGCTCCAGTTGCCAATGGTGTTGAAGCCCCACGCCTGCAGTCGATCCAGCGTGCGGGTGCGCCACGCGGTCAGCCAGTCCTGGCCATCGATGCGATACAGATTTGCCGCGTAGAAATCAAACCAGCGACCGTGGTTGTAGCCGATGCCGGCGCTGGCGCCCTGACCCGGCTGCCGGCTGTCACTGCGACCATGAAATGCGGCCCATGCACCGGCCGCAGACGGCAAATCGATGAACATGAATTCGCGACCTTCGATATAACTGCGACCGCCATCGGCAACGACTGCGTTCACGCCCAGCGAAAAGAACGCGTGACCCTCCGGTGTCACCAACTGCCAGCGGCCATCTTGTTTCTGCGTGTGGAACCAGCCAGTCTTGCGAACACTCTGGCCGTCCAGACGTCCGCCGTAACGATCCGCCTCAACCCGACTTTTACCTGCTTCAGCGGCGGTTATCGCCGCACGCAGCGCCACATCGGAGGCGATCTTCTCCGGCCACTGCCCACGACTGTACTGCCCGTAACGATCGACAATGCCGGCATAGGCATCGTGCAGCGTGGTTTCACCGGGCGTCGTCGTCACGCCGCCGAATAACAGCGCCTGTACCGCTTGCGGGGCCGGAATACCGAGTCGGATTGCGCGCACCTGATGCAGGTCCAACGTGCCCTGCACGGTGGTCGCCAACAACGTCCGCTGGCCGTGGTCATCGAACGGCATCGGTGGCCCCACCTGCATGCCTTGCGCGCGCGGTGAGGTGGCATGCAGCGGAATCACCAGCGTCTGCGGCGGTCCCGGCGGCAGACCAACGGTTGCATGCAGATGCTGGCCCTCGTCGGCGCCATCGATATCGACATTCAGCGTTACTGCCCAGGGCATGGCGTTCTGCACGTCCACGCGCAACTCACCGCGCAATGACCAGTCCCACGGCGCAGCCGGCGCGAGGACCCACTGCGGATGCGCCGCCGGCTGGAAGGCATAGCGCTGCAGCGCCATGCCGTTGCGCGCGTGTTCGGTGACGCCGACTCGTTGCACCTGATCCAGCGTGGTCTGCCCGACGACAGCGGAACCGGCCAGGTCGGCCACCGCAGGCGGCGCGGCATGGCACCCGCTCAGCACGCCAAGACAGAGCCCCATCAGCACATGACGTCTCATCGACCACCACCCTTCCTGGCAAACCCGCAGAAGCGAAAGCCTCGCTACTGACGCCACGCCCGTGAGGATCAGGCGCGCTTTCGCGACCACCACTGCCAGCCGTAATACACCGGCACGCCCAGCGCGATGATCAACAAGCTCATGCCGGCGTCGCCCGGCGCATGGACCGCACTGGCCACGATCACGCCGAACACGGTGATCACGAAGATCAGTGGCAGCAGCGGATAGAACGGCACGCGATACGGTGCGGGCTGATCAATGAAATGCTTGCGGTACCAGAACAACGTGCCAATACCGAACACGTGGCCAACCCATTCGCCCACCGTGGTGTAGTTGAGCAACTGGTTGAAGCTGCCGGAATAGGTGAGCACTGCCGCCCACCCGCCCAGCAAGGCCAGCGCGATCTGCGGCGCGCGGGTACGCGGATCAAGCCGTCCGGCGGCACGGAAGAACACGCCATCGGCACCCATCGTCTGCAGCACACGCGCACCACCGGCAATCGCGATGCTGCAATAACCGAAGGTGGAACACGCAATGCCGATGGCGATCACGGTGGCACCGGTATCCCCGAACATCCGGCGCATCAGGTCGGCCGCTGGCGCTTCGCTGGCGGAAAGTCCCGCATGACCGAGCCCGGCCAGGTAGGCGTAGTTGACCAGTACGTAGCAGACCACCACGCCGACCATGCCCAACGCCAACGCACGCGGCAGGGTGCGTTGCGGATTGCGTACTTCACCGGCCAGATCGTTGAGGTAATGGAAGCCGCCGTAGGTGAACAGCACCGGCAACAACGCGCCCGCGAATGCCCACGACGACACCGGGTAGGTGGTGTCCACGGCCAGCGCCGGACCCAACTGGCCGCGCGCCAGCACCAGCCCACTGATCACCAGCAGCGCCACGGCGACCAGCTTCAGCACGGTGAAAATATTCTGCATCCACGCGCCGGCGCGAATGCCGAACAGGTTGATGCCGACGATGAAAACGATCGCTCCCACGGCCACCGGCTTCACGTAGATCAGTGGCGCCAGACCCAGCGCGGTACACAGATAATCGGCGAACATGGTCGCCACCGCGGCCACGCTGCCGGGGTAATTGATCAGCGCCATGGTCCAGCCAAACAGGAAGCCCGGCAGCAGTCCAAACGCCTCGCGCAGGTAGACATAAATGCCACCGGCTTGCGGTCGCCGCGAACCCAGTTCGGCGTAACACAACACACCGGCGAAGGTGAGCAAGCCACCGAACACCCACAACAGCAGCAGCTCCGCGCCCGACGAGGTACTGCGCGCCACCGTGGCAGGTGTGAGGAAGATGCCTGCCCCGATCACACCGCCGATGACAATCATCGCGGCGTCCCAGGTATTCAGGCGACGGGCATAGGCATTGGCGGGTTCGGTCAGCATGACCGCTACCATGCCATTGTCAGGGCGGTTTCAGCCAGTCCCATCTTTCATCGGGGCGACACTGACCCGATCGATCCGCATCGCCCCTCACCCACCTCATTTGGAACCGTGCACGATGAACGCTATTGGCTTTGTGTTGCTCTGCCTGATCACGTTCGCGCTGGCCGGCTGGCTCACCTGGCGACACTACGTCAACGCACGCGAACTATTGCAGTCCTGGGCTGACGCGAACGGCTACAAGATCCTGCACGCGACGCGCCCGTTGTTCATGCCATGGAGCATGTACTTCGGCACGTCAAAGTACCAAGTCGTTTATCACGTGGCCGTTTACGACGCGTCACTCAAACGCATTCGCTCGGCGTGGGTGCGGCTTGGCACCTACTGGACCGGTTCGATGGATGGCGATGCCATCACGGTGCAGTGGGAGCACGAGGCCTAGTTTCGGCTGGGCATCCGCGCTTTTTCACCCTGAAGGAAATGCGTGCTGGCGTGTATATAGTCGGGAAGGCGGCTCGTCGGTCGTCGTGAAGGACAGGCATGAAACAGATACTCGGATGGATCGCCGGCACCGCGTTGCTCGCCCTTGCGGCATGCCATGCGCCTGACAATGCTTCATCGAAGCAGGCCGCTGGCTCGATGGAGCTGAAGGTCTACTCGGTACCGCCAGCACAAACCGGCCAGCTGACCGGCGCGTTGCGCAGTGCGCTGGGTGGCAAGGCCAGCGTCACCTCACCCACGCCCGGCAAGCTGCTGGTCTACGCGGCACCGGATGCGCAGGCTTCGATCGGCAAGGCGATCGCGTCGCTCGGGCCGGTGTCCTCGACACCCTCTGCAGCCACCCAGGTGGATCTGCACTTGTGGGTCATCGATGGTGAATCCGGTGCTGGCGCCGATGACGCGGCACTGAAACCGCTGGCCTCGGCTCTCGACGGCGTACGCCAGAACATCGCCCCGCTGCACTTCAGCCTCGATCAGATGATTACCGCCCGGACATCCGCCGGTGACGATGGCACGTCGGTAGTCTCGGCAGTCGATGGTGGCTATTCGCGTGGTGTGGATTTCATGGTTCGTGGCATCGACGGCGAGATGCTGGATCTGGAACTCTCCTACGACGATCACGGCCAACGCGGGCTGGCCAAGTTCAAGTCGGAAGTGCATCTGCGCGCTGGGCAATATGTGGTGCTGGCACAGGGTCCCGGCGCCTGCGCCCCGGCACTACTGGGAAAGAGCGCGCCACCCTGCCCGACTCGACCGGCACTACGGCTGTTGATCGTCCGCGCGGACATCTTGCCGCCGCAGGCTTGAGCCGCCGCGATGACGCTGCGCCAGGACGCGCTGTATGCCAGCTATCAGCGAATGGAACGTCCGCTATTCAACGTGCTGTACCGCCAGCTGTGGCAGGCGGAGGATTGTCAGGATGTGATCCACGACAGCTACGTACGCGTGTGGGAGCGACGCGACAAGGTGGATGAAACCACGCTGGACGCACTGGTCTGGACCACCGCGCTCAACCTGGCCAAGAACCGCCTGCGCTGGCGCGTGTTGCGTCGGCATGACACGCTCGACGAGGCATCATCGCCGTTGGCCAGCGACGCCAAGCCGCAGGATTTTCTCGCCACCCGCCAGTTGCATGAAGCCTTGCGCAAGCTGCCGCGTGCCTGGCAACAAGTGCTGCTGTTGTCCGAGTTCAGCGGTTTGCGCGGCACCGAGATTGCCAGCGTGCTCGGCATTCCGGCAGGCACCGTAGCCTCACGCAAACACCTGGCGATGGAACGCTTGAAGACCTTGATGGGAGCGTCTTTCGATGCATGACTCCGACCGCTTGTTTGTCGAACTGTCGCCGCCGCCTGGCGGGCTGCAACGTCTGCAGCGTCGCCTGGCGATCAACCCACCGCGCCCACGCCAGCGTAACCACTGGGTTCCGCTCGGCGCCGCACTCGCCACCGGCCTGCTGGTGCTGGCGACGTGGCTGCCCGGGGTCATCGCACAACAGCAACAAACCCATCGACTGATCTCGGCCCTGCACGCGTCCATCGCAACACCTGTTGAGGACCTGCAAGTCACCCATGGCGCCGCCATCGCCTTGCCCAGCGGTGACCCTGCTGTGCAGCTGTATCTGGTGATATCGGCCACGCCAGCGACCACCGACTGAAGGAACCTCAAAAAAGGCTCACGGCATCACGCTGCGAAAATTGACAATAGGGGACGGCATCGAAACACTGGCGACGCCGCCGGGCTGTTGCAGCGGATCACCACTCGCCAACACCGGTCAAAAGCACCGGAAAAGGCTTTCCCTTCTGCTGCATCGAGGTGTCGTCTTGTCGGCTACCACCACGCGTCGCCTGGCCTTTGCCACTTCCGCCGAACTCGCCTCGATCCAGCGCGATGACGCGCATCTTGCCAGCATGCTGGAACAACACGGCATCACGCCGGTGTCCTGTATCTGGAATGATCCGACGGTGGACTGGTCGGCGTTCGACGCGGTGCTGATCCGCACGATCTGGGATTACTACAAGCTTTCCGGCGCGTTCATTGACTGGCTCGATCAGCTCGACCAACTCGGCATTCCCACGATCAACGACAGTCGTGTGCTGCGCTGGAACAGCGATAAAAGCTACCTGCTTGACCTCGACGAGCAAGGCGTGGCGATCATCCCGACCGCATTGGCGACAGCCGATGAACTGGCTGCCGCGCTGGCATCAATGCCGGACCAACACGTGGTGATCAAGCCGACCATCAGCGGCGGCGCCTGGCATACCGTGCGCGGCCACGTCGGTGACCCGGCATTTACTGAAGCCGTGACGCATTTGCCGCGCGACATCGACTATCTGCTGCAGCCGTTCGTACCAGAGATCGTCAGCGCAGGCGAATGGTCGCTGCTGTATTTCGGCGGAAAGTTCAGCCATGCGGTGATCAAGCGCCCGGCCACCGGCGACTACCGCGTGCAAAGCGAATATGGCGGCAGCATCGAACCGGCGCAGCCGTCTGCAGCCACGCTGGCGGCTGCCGGCAAGGCGCTGGCCGCCGTGGCGGCACTGGGACACGGCGAGCTCGCCTATGCACGCGTCGACGGGGTGATCAGCGCCGGCCAGTTCCTGATCATGGAGCTGGAGCTGATCGAGCCGTTTCTGTTTCTGGCCGAGCAGCCGCGCTCGGCCGAGCGTTTCGCACAGCAGCTTGCGCGCCGGCTGGACCTGCTAGGTTCGCACGCAACCGACGGCAGCCAAGCATCCCACAGGTGATTTCGTTGTGGCACTGAAGACGTTGGCGTCGCTGCGTACAATGGTGGAACCGCCTTGTCCGTGACGCCTGCAAAACCCTGATGTCTTCGCCACGCAAGATTCTGCACGTCGACATGGACGCGTTCTACGCGTCGGTGGAGCAGCGCGACGATCCGTCGTTGCGCGGCAAGCCGGTGGCGGTGGCGTGGCGCGGTTCGCGTTCGGTAGTCTGCGCAGCGAGCTACGAGGCCCGCGTGTTCGGTGTGCGTTCGGCGATGCCGGCAATCAGTGCGGAACGGCTGTGCCCGCAACTGGTCTTCGTGCCACCGGACTTCGTGCGCTACAAGGCAGTGTCGCGGAAAATTCGCGAGATCTTCTCACGGCATACCGACCTGATCGAACCGCTGTCACTGGACGAGGCCTATCTCGACGTCACCGTGACCAAGACCGGCCTGCCGTCGGCCACCGCCACCGCCGAAGCGATTCGTGCAGCGATTCGCGAGGAGACCCAACTCACCGCATCGGCCGGCGTGGCACCGAACAAATTCCTGGCCAAGATCGCTTCGGACTTCCGCAAGCCCGATGGCCTGTTCGTGGTACGCCCACACCAAATTGAAAGCTTCCTCACTCCGTTGAAAGTGGGCCGTCTGCCCGGCGTGGGCAAGGTGATGGAGGCGAAGCTGGCCGCGCTCAAGATTGCCACGGTGGGTGACCTGCGCACGCTGGCGCTGGCCGAACTCGAGCTACGCTTCGGCCGCTGGGGCCGCCGACTGCACGAACTGTCGCAAGGTATCGACGAGCATCCGGTACAACCGGATCGTCCCACCTTGCAGATATCGGCCGAAGACACGTTCGAACACGACCTGACCCTGGCCGAACTGGAGCCGCATATTCGCGATCTGGCGGAAAAGGCCTGGGCCGGCTATCAGCACGAGCGCGATCGGCTGGCCCGCACCGTGGTGCTGAAATTGAAAACGTCGGATTTCCGCACGCTGACGCGCAGCCTCACGCCCTCGGCGCGACCGATGTCGGCCGGTGAACTGGGCGACATCGCCTGTGCGTTGCGCGAGCGCGTCGAGCGCCCCGCCGACAGCCGCTATCGGCTGGTCGGCGTGGGCTTGTCCGGCTTCATCGACGCGGACAGTTACCAGGCACAGGCGGATCTGTTCGACTGACGCCGCCTGTACCGCCGTTGGTTCAGGCCCTGATCCAGCGCCACAACTCGCTCCACGACGGCTTCTTGCCATACATCAGGATGCCGGTGCGATAGATTCGCGCGGCCAGCCATACGCAGGCCAGCAAGGTCACCAGCATGATGCCCAGCGACAAGGCCAGCTCCAGCGGCGGCACCGAGGTCAGTGAATAACGTACCGGCATGGTGAACGGCGCAAAGAACGGAACGAACGACAGGGTCACGCCGAGCTGACCGGTGGGGTCCTTGATCAACGCGAACACCGCGAAGAAACCCACGATGATGAACATGGTGACGAAGATCGCGTACTGCTGTGTTTCCTGGATGGTGTTGCACATCGCACCGATCGCCGCGTACAACGCGCCATAAAGCAGGAAGCCCAGCGCGAAATACAGCAGGAAAACCACCAGCAGACCCGGCGCCATACCCGGAATCGGGAAGCTCGCCGCGGCATCCGCACTCATCCCGAACAGGCCGGCCAGATGCACGCGCTGGCTGCTGATCAGGAACACCGTGCCGCCCCAGATTGCCATCTGCGTCAGCCCCGCCAGACCCACGCCGAGCACCTTGCCCAGCAGCATCTCGAACGGCGTCAGCGACGACGTCAGCACTTCCATGATGCGCGAGGTCTTTTCCTCGATCACCGAGGTCATCGTCTGCTGACCGTAGATCAAAATGGCAATGTACAGAATGAAGCCCATGAAGTACGCGATCATGAACGACTCGGCGCCACTCTGGCCGGTGAGCTTGCCGTCGGAGACCTTGGTGGTCTCCATATTCGCCGGCTTCATCGCCTGCTTGACCAAAGCGGCATCCACACCGGACTTGCCCAGACGCACACCGGCCAGGGCACTCGACACGCCACTCTGCAGCTTGACCATGGAATCCATCGAGCCGACGTTGCCGCCGTAGTAGGAAACCTTGCCCGTAGCCAGCGTGTCATCGGTCAGCACCAGCACGCCATCGAAGCCGTCCTTGCGCTCCTTGCTGGAAAAACCGGTGCTGGCGATCAGGCCGTCGCGCACCTTGGCCAACTCGTCGCTGGTCGCCGGAAACACTTTCACCGTATAGCGGGCCTTGGCGTCCGCTCCGCTGCCAATCTTCTCGGCAGTGAGTGCCTGACTGACTGGCTGACCCAGGCCCGTGCTGGACGCATCCACCACGGCGACGTTGTTGGTGCGATCGCCACCCTTCATCATCATCGCCGGCAACAACACCATCGCCACCATGAACACCGGCAGCAGCAGGGTGGAAATCACGAATGCCTTGGTACGCACCCGTTCGACAAACTCGCGCCGGATAACGGCAACAATCTTGCTCATGCGGCAACTCCGGCATGGGCCGTGGCGGCATCAGCGCCCACCTTGGCAATGAAAATGGCGTGCAGCGAAGGCTCGACGATTTCGAAACGACGCAGACCCACGCCTTCGCCAACCAACGCAGCCAGCAACTTTTCGGGATCGGCCCCATCAGCCATCTGCAATTCGGCGGTGGCGCCGTAGTCGTCGACGCGGGAGATCAGCGAGCGATCAGCCAGGATGTTCTCGGCACGCGCCTTGTCGTGGGTGAAACCCAGCGCCACATGACGTCCACCAAAATCTTCCTTGACCTGCGCCACCGTGCCATTCACCACCATCTCGCCACGCGCGATGATGGCAATGCGGTCGCACATGCGCTCGGCCTGTTCCATCACGTGGGTGGAAAACAGCACCGTGCGCCCCTCGGCGGCGATGCCCACCACGATGTCCTTCATCACTTGCGCGTTGACCGGGTCCAGCCCGGAAAAAGGTTCATCCAGAATGACCAGCTCGGGCTCATGCAACAGCGCGCCGGCAAACTGCACCTTCTGCTGCATGCCCTTGGACAAGTCCTCGACCTTCTTCAACGCCCAGTCGCTGACCCCAAGGCGTTCCAGCCAGGCGTTCGCGCGCTTGCGTGCATCGGCACGACCGATGCCCTTGGTTTCACCCAGGAAGATCAGGTGATCGAGCACCTTCATTTTCTTGTACAGGCCGCGCTCTTCCGGCAGGTAGCCGATGCGCTGCGACAATGCCCGGCTGTTGTGCGCCGAGCCGAACAGCACGATTTGCCCTTCGTCCGGTTCCAGAATGCCCATGATCAGACGGATCGTGGTCGACTTGCCCGCCCCATTAGGCCCCAGCAGGCCGAAGATGCCGCCGCCGGGAATTTCCATGGTGAGATGATTTACCGCGGTATGACCGGAAAAACGCTTGGTCACGGACTCCACGCGAACACTTGCTGCGCTCATGTACTTCCCTTTTGAGTACGGGCTCCCCGCCCGAACCGCAAAGCTAGCATGCGCTGGTGGCCGGGCAAAGCTGGCCAAACGTCATGCGTGACGCCAAGAACCATTCACGACGACGCATCCCGACCGAATCGCGGCAGATTCCAGTGCAGGCGCAGCGACAGGAAGCGCAAGACAAAACAGGCAAGCATCGGCAACCAGGTCGCCCACACCGCGGGCCAGCTCAGGTATTCACCGAGCACCGACAGCGCGGCACCGACAAACGCAGCCGACGCATAAATTTCCTGCTGCAACACGATCGACACGCGCGCCAGCAGCACATCACGCGCCATGCCGCCGCCGATCGCGGTGATGATGCCCAAGAGTATCGCCATCTCCGCGTTGTGCCCGAACAACAGCGTCTTGTGCGCGCCATACACCGCGAACAGTCCCAAGCCCATCGCATCGAACAAGCGTACCGGATAGGTCAACCGTTCCACCCACGGATACGCCACGATGGTCAGCAGCGCAGCAATCACCGAAGTGAACAGATAGCGCCAGTCCGACAAACCCGCCGGCGGAATCGCACCAATGCACAAATCGCGGGCGATGCCGCCGCCGCAAGCGGTGATGAAGGCAATCGCCAGGATGCCGAACAGGTCGAGGTTGCAGCGGCGGGCGGCGGTGGCGCCGCTGATCGCGAACGCAAACGTGCCGGCAAGGTCGACCAGGTTGAACAACAGTTGCTCATTCACGCTGTCGGCTCACTTGCGGGCATGCCGATGGACGGCGCATGCCCGCTATTGAACCAGCTTCAGGTGAGTTTGCGCGAGACCGCGAACGACACCAGATTGCCCAGACCGGTAGCACCGGCCAGCACCGCAACCATGCCGGGCGTGACTTCCTGCCAGCCAAACCACTGGATCAGGCCGAAGGCGAGCCCGACGAAGATCAGCACGATGCCCCAACGTAACGACGAGTGGCGGCGGCGCAGTTCCTCGTCAAGCAGGATCGACTTGACCAGCTCCTCCGATCCACCAGCGCCGATCATCCGGCCACGTACCCGCGCATCGACCACCACCTTGATGGCGTAGGCAATGCAGATGAACAGCACGATCGGAATGAGTATCTCGAATTCCATGGAAAGCTCCCAGGTCGGTGGCCACGAAGATGGGCCAGTTGCATCCACAGATACGGGCCGGAGCGGATCGGTTGCAGCGGCCCTCTTGCAACCGATCCGGCGATGCGCGTATCCATGACCCCATGGATGACATCCGCAGCAGCCCTGACCGCGACCTGGTCGACGCCGTACTGGCCAACCGGCCGGGCGCGTTCGAACGCCTGGTGCGTGAGTATCAGGGACTATGCTGGCATATCATCCAGCGCATGGTGCGCAACCCGGAAGATGCGCGCGAGCTGTGCCAGGACACCTTCCTGCGCGTGCACCAATGCCTGCATCAATACCGTTACGAAAGCGCACTGAAGTCATGGATCGGCCGGATCGCCTTCACCATCGCGCTGCGCCACCTGCAGCACAAGCGCATTCCACTGGTCGACTCGAGTGATGACGAGGGTGAATCACGGGTGGAAAACATCGGCGACGGCTTCGACCTCGAGGCCGCCTGTGTCGACGAAGAAACCGCCCGCCACCTGCATGAAGCGATCGAGGCCCTGCCGCCACTGCAGCGCACCTTGCTCACCTTGTATTACCTTGAAGAAACACCCATCCCCGAGATTGCCCGCATCACCGGTATGGCGACCGGCACGATCAAGAGCCATCTGTTCCGCTCGCGCCTGCGCCTGCGCGACGCACTAGAGACACGCACAGGAGTTGCTGCATGATTCCGCACGACGAAGACCACATTCCTGCGTTCGATGACGCTGCGCACGAGCGCGAATGGCTGGCGCAGGAAACCGCCATGCGACGCGAGCGGCTGCAGCTCGATCCCGCTGGCGACGATGCACGCAGCCAGCGCTATCGAATGATTGCGCGCCACTTGCGCCAACCGCTGCCCGATGCGCTGCCGGAAGATTTCGCACAGCACTTGGCTGCGCGAGTGGGCACCGTTCCGTCACCCGCCGCATCGGCCAGCACTTCCTTCGAGTTCAAGCTGATGCTGGTACTCGCCGCCACGATGGCCATTGCAGCCGTCGCGGTGGTCGCGATCTACGGCAACGCCTGGCTGCCGTCCTTCACCGCGCTGGCGCCGAACCCGCAAGCACCCGCCACGCACTGGCTGCTGGCACTGGCCGGCTGCGTCGGCGCGTCGTGGTTGCTGGGACTGTGGCAACAACGCACCCATTCGTAGGAGCGCACCTTGTGCGCGATGCTCAAGCTCGATTTTGGAGCAAGAGCTTTCGTCCTCCTTCGGAGGGCGAGTCACTTATCTCTTGCGTGGCCAAGAGATAAGTAACCAACAGAGAAGGCCACCCCGCTTGGCGCTTGCTGCCCATCCATGGGCAGCAAGTCCGTGAGTCGTGGCCGGGCTTTTCGACAGCACATCCATGTGCTGGCGAAAAGGAGTCGACATCCATGTCGACTCCCCTGCGGGCCTGTCGTCCCCGCCTCACCGCCGCACAAGGGACCCCGGGTAAAGCAGCGAGCCATCCTGGCCCGCACTCTTCAGTGGAGCCAGAGCAGAGCCAAAGCCTCAGCGCATGGCATTCGCTACGAACAGACGATTCCTCTTCCTTCGAAAATGAAGCCGCTACAGAGGCCTGCTATCGACCCAATGCAGATGTTGCAATGCTGCAATCTGAATCCGCTTTTGCATCCAAGGCAGCTAGCCGACTGGTAAGCTGCGACCAGTCATAGGATGACGCTCTGGTAGGGGGGGGGTGAAAGATGCCAATCGTGATGTGCGGGCAATGCCAAGCGAAAAATCGGGTTGCCCGCTTTCGTCTATCCGCTCGTGCCACGTGTGGAAAGTGCGGATCATTTCTGATCGAGCCGAAGTGGCTGACAACCTTAAGAGATTTGCTTCAAATTTTTCGCAAGTATTGGGTTCTGTTGACCAGTGCGATAATTCTCGTTGTGGCTCTTGAGGTACACCCACGCGACGACACACCACAGCAGGAACTCCCTCCTCAGGCCAATTTCGAGCCGAGCGGGACCGTCGAAACGGCGCCAACCCAAGCACTGCGACCACCCTTGCCAAAGGTTGAGCCGCTCGCTTTGCCTCACATAACACCCGTTGTCTTGTGTGTACCGGTCAATGTGTCTTCTGGTGCCAAGAAGCTCTACACCCATCGACCTGCCTTGGCGCCTCTTGCCATTACGACACCGCCAGGTGGCAACTTCGTTTTCAGAATAGTGAAGAACGAGACGACGAAATACGTGATGAGTATTTACATGACTGGAGGTGAAACTCAGGAGTTTAAGGTCCCGCTGGGAATCTATTCGATCTACGCTGCTCAAGGTCAAACGTGGTGCGGCCATGACGTTGCGTTCGGGCATAGCGCCACCCGATACACACGGTTGGACGCGACTTTCGCTTTCAGCCGCGAGACGGATGGCTACAAGGGACATCGTATCGAGTTGGTGCCTCAGTTGATGGGCAACCTAGACTCCACGGAAGTTACGGCCAAGGAATTTTCTGAACTTGTGCCCGACGAAATGTCAGCAAGCGGCCGGCCGACACAATAGCGCATGGGCTATATCTAGCTAGAAATGCAGTTTTGAAGAAGTGAACGAATCAAGATCACTACTTTCGAACGTTCGCACTTGGCCGAACTGAGACATTCGCAGCATTAAAAAGTCTCGCTCGCAGCGGGACCTCCTTGCTCTTGGCTCTTCGGCTTTCGCCGCCGCACAGCGGTGGCGCACCGAGTGGGCGCCAGGATGGCGCGCTTGCTCTACCTGGGGCCCCTGTGCGGCGGTGAGTCGGGGACGACAGGCCGCGTAGCGGGAGTCGACAGGAGGTCGGCTCCTTCTCGCACGGGCAGGATGCCCGTTCGAAAAGCCCGGCCCCGACTCACGAACTTGTTGGGCAGGAAGCCCAACAAGCGCCAAGTGGGGTGGCCTCTCTTTGGGCCACGTTTCTCTGGCCACACAGAGAAAGGTGGCTCGGGCGCCGAAGGCGCGCGAAAGCCCTTGATCTTTGCAGTATCAAAACGGCCGGCAGATGTATGTGCAGTGCGCATGCAGATATGGATGTAACGTTGGAAATCTCACGCCAACAGCATCGCGCACAAGTGCGCTCCTACGAGCGGCGGTGGGCGATCAAGACACGGACCATCACGCCAGCGGCAACCTCACCCGAACCTCCAACCCCCCACCCTCAGCGTTCCGCACCTCGATCGTGCCGCCATGCACCTGCACCACGCGCCGCACGATCGCCAACCCCAACCCATGCCCCTCCGCGCGCGCCGCATTGCTGCCGCGAAAGAACGGACGAAACAGCAGAGCAAGTTCGTCCGCCGGCACCCCCGGCCCGTGATCGCGCACGCTGATCTCGGCAAATTGCTGATCGACGCGCAGGATCACCTCGACCCGGCCACCGGCCGGACTGAACTTGATCGCGTTCGCAAGCAGGTTGTCCAGCGCACGCTCCAGCAGCATGGCGTTACCGGAAACAATGGCGGACTCGGCACTGACCAGCCACAGCTCGACCTGCTTCGCATCCGCTTCCAGCCGCGACTGCTCCACGCACTCGTGCACCACGTCGACCAGTTGCAGTTGTTCGCGCTCCATCCCGGGCAAGCCGCCCTCCATTCGCGACAAGGCGAGCATGTCGCCCAGCATGCGGTCGAGCCGGGCGATCTCCTGCTCGGCCTGGCTGAAGTACGGTGCCGACTCCTCGGCGTTGTGACCACGGCGGGCGAGATCGAGGATCAACTGCAGCCGCGCCAGCGGCGAACGCAACTCGTGGGACAGGTCCTGCAGCACGCCACGATCATGCGCGACCAGCGCCTCGATGCGGCCGGCCATCACGTCGAAGTCGCCGGCCAGTTGGGCCAGCTCGTCATGTGCCATGCCACCCTGCCGACCCACCCGGGCGGAGAGTTCGCCATCGGCCATGCGCCGCGTGGCCCGGCGCAGTGCTTCGACCGGACGCGCCACGCTGCGCGCCACCCACCAGCCGACCGCACCGATGAACAGCAGCGACAGCAGCAACTGCATCGCCAGATAAATTTTCTCGCGCGTTTGCGGGCGCAGGCGCACATGCGTTCGACTCATCGCCAGCAGTTGCCGGGCGTGACCGTCGTCGCCATTGACCTGCTGGAACGCGACATAGAAACCCGGCCGCGGCTGCATCACCACGCTGCGATCCGATCCCAGCAACGACGGCAATTGCGAGCGCACCGCATCGCCCAGACGGATCGGATAGAGCATCTCGCCATGCTCGAGCAGGGTTGCCTCCACACCTTGCTGTCGCTGCTGCGCCACCCAGACGGCGAGTGCATCGCGGCCACCGCTTTCGTAAGCCTGGTCGGCATCCTGCGCCAGCGCCGCCCAGTTGATCTCGACCGTGGTGGTGAATTCGATGAAGCGACGGGCGAACAGGCCACCGAGTGCCAGCACCAGCAGATTGGCGACGCAAAACCAGACCAGCAACCGCCAGTACAACGAAGTGCGCATCGGCTTCATGATGCAGCTGCCACCAGCACGTAGCCGGAGCCGCGCACCGAATCGATCCGCGGCGCCTCCGGCGACGCATCCGCCAGTTTGTGGCGCAGGCGGCTGACGTGCACGTCGATGCTGCGGTCGAAGCGCTCGATCTCGCGGCCCAGCGCGAGCCGGGTGAGGCTGGCCTTGTCGACCAGTTCTCCGGCGCGCTGCGCTAGCCCCAGCAACAACAGGAATTCGGCGCCGGTCAACGACAGGTCCTGCTCGTCGACTTGCGCGCGGCGCTCGCCCGGAAACAGTTGCAGGTTGCCGACCTGCACCGTGCCGGCCAGCGGCGGTGCGTTCCGACGCAACTGCGCGCGTACACGCGCCAGCAATTCGCGCGGCAGGCATGGCTTGGACAAATAGTCGTCGGCGCCCAGTTCCAGGCCGATCACCCGATCCACCGGTTCGCCGCGCGCCGACAACATGATCACTGGCAGCCGATGCTGCATGCGTAGTTCGCGCAGGGTTTCCAGACCATCGCGGCCCGGCATCATCACGTCGAGGATCAGCAGGTCGGGCCGTTCGGCGGTATTGCGCAGGCGCGCCAGCGCGGCGTCGCCATCGTGTGCAAGATCCACCACGAAGCCCTCGCGCTGCAGGTAATCGGCCAGCAGGCGGCACAACGCGCGGTCGTCGTCGGCAATCAGGATGCGAGAAGGGTTCGGAGTTTGCATGGCACCCATTCAATCGGTGCTGTTGCGCCAGCACCACGTTCTTTACCGATCTTTACCTACCCGCAAAGATCATATACGCAGCGGTGTCGTCAAATAGTGGCGTACAAACCCCCACCCCAGAGGTATACGTCATGCGCAAGAACACTCTCCTCGGCCTGGCCCTGGCCTCGGCACTGGCCATTGGCAGTTCCATCGCACTGGCGGCCCCCGCTGGCGCCCCGGGACACGGCGGCTTCGGCCATGGCGGACACGGCCAGCGCGGCCACGGCCAGATGATGATGCTGGGCAAGCTGAACCTCACCGACGCGCAGAAGGCCAGCGTCAAGCAGATCATCAGCAGCAGCCGTACGCAGAACAAGTCCTCGCGTGAGGCCCTGCGGACACAGCGCAGCGCCTTCGAGTCGATGACCCCTAACCAAGTCGGCTATCAGTCGGCAGCGGCAAGTCTGGCTCAGGCTGAAGGTCAGGCGACCCAGCAGCGCGTGCAGCAGATGGCCACTCTGCGGGCGCAGATCTATGCAGTGCTGACGCCGCAGCAGCAGGCACAGGCGGCCACGTTCAAGGCGCAGTCGCAGGCTCGTCGCGCCCAGTGGAAACAGTTCCGGGCGGAGCATCCGCAGCCCGCGGCCCAGTAAATCGAAAGCCTTGACTGCTGCGAGGTAGAAGCAGGAAGCCCGGGGGAACCGGGCTTCCTTTTTACACGTTCCGGCGGCTGAGTCTCCAACGTGCCTGATCGAATAGTTCTTCATCAAGTGCCCATGAACGCGGGCATCCACTGGTACGAGCCGATCAATCGTAGACTTTGTGGCAGCGGCGCTCGGTGGTGTAATAGGTTTTCTTGCGCTGCTCGTTTTTCTGGACACGGTTGCCGACATAGCCACCGGCCACCGCACCGCCTACCGTTGCCAAGGTCTTGCCCTTGCCACCACCCACCTGATGACCCAGCAAGCCACCTACGACCGCACCTACACCGGTGCCGATGATGCGGTGATCATCCTTCGACCCATTGTGTTTGACTCGCACGTTTTCGCACACCACGCGGTGGTTACGTTCCTGCGCATGCACAGGCGTCGGCATGGTGCCGATCGCTGACACGGCCAAGGCCAGCGAGGCCGTCAAAATCAATGATTTGTTCATGCGGTTTTCTCCGTCTTGGTGAATCACATCAATAGACGGATGGACGTGACGGAGCGGTCAACCCTCCATAACGTTGCATGAAGCGGGATAGCCCAAACATCGCGCATGCTTCGACACGGCGCGCAATCACGCTGGATAAAAAAAGCCCGGATCATGTCCGGGCTCTTGGGCTTCTTGCTGCGCCGCCTACTTCTTTTTCGGCATATACAAGTCGGTGATGGTGCCTTCGTAGATCTCCGCCGCCATGCCGACCGACTCGCTGAGCGTGGGATGCGGGTGAATCGTCAGGCCGATGTCGGCCGCTTCCGAACCCATCTCGATCGCCAATGCCACTTCGGAGATGAGATCACCGGCATGCACGCCGACGATACCGCCACCAACTACGCGATGGGTTTCCTCGTCGAAGATCAGCTTGGTGAAACCTTCGGTGCGATCGATGCCGATGGCACGACCGCTGGCCGCCCACGGGAACTTGCCCACGCCGACCTTCAAGCCCTTTTCCTTCGCTTCGCGTTCGGTCACACCTACCCAGGCGATTTCCGGATCGGTATACGCCACCGACGGAATCACTCGCGCGTCGAAGTGGCTCTTGTGTCCGGCGACCACTTCTGCAGCCACCTTCGCCTCATGCGTCGCCTTGTGCGCCAGCATTGGCTGACCGACCAGATCGCCGATGGCGAAGATGTGCGGCACGTTGGTGCGCATCTGCGAGTCGACGTTGATGAAGCCGCGATCGGTCACTGCGACGCCCGCCTTGTCCGCGCCGATCTTGCTGCCGTTCGGCGAGCGGCCCACCGAAACCAGCACGCGATCGAACAGCGTGGTTTCGGGAATGCTGTCGCCTTCGTAACCGACCTCGATGCCTTTCTTGGTGGCCTTGGCGCTGACCACCTTGGTCTTCAGATGGATACCCTTGAGCCGGCTGCCGAGGCGTTTGGCCAGCGGCTTGATCAGGTCGGCATCGGCGCCGGGAATGATCTGGTCCATGAATTCGACCACGGTCACTTCGCTACCCAGCGCGGCGTACACCGTGGCCATTTCCAGGCCGATGATGCCGCCGCCGACGACCAGCAGTTTCTTCGGTACGTCCTTCATTTCCAGCGCGCGGGTGGAATCGAGAATGCGCTCGTCGTCCCACGGGAACATGCCCAGCTTCACCGACTGGGAACCGGCGGCGATGATCGCGTGCTCGAAGCGGATCAGTTTCACGCCGCCCCTGGTTTGGACTTCCAGCTCGTTCGGCGAGACGAACAGGCCATTGCCTTCGACCGTGCGCACCTTGCGCTGCTTCGACATCGCGGCGAGGCCGCCGGTGAGCTGGCCGACCACCTTGTTCTTGAAGCCACGCAGCTTGTCGATGTCGATCTTCGGCTTGCCGAAGCTGACGCCGTGCGCTTCCATCGCAGCGGCCTCGTCGATCACGGCGGCGGCGTGCAGCAACGCTTTGGACGGGATGCAACCGACGTTGAGGCAGACGCCGCCGAGCGTGCCGTAGCGTTCCACCAGCACGGTGTCGACGCCAAGATCAGCGGCGCGGAACGCGGCGGTATAGCCGCCGGGGCCGGAGCCGAGCACGACCAGCTTGCATTCGATATCGGCCTTGCGACCGGTGGCGCCGGCAGCAGCCGGTGATGGTGCCGCGGGCGATGGTGCCGCGGGTGCGGGAGCCGCGACTTTCGGCGTCTCCGTCTTCGCCGCTGGTGCGGCTGGAGCATTGGCTGCACCAGCGGTTTCCAGAACGGCAATCACCGCACCTTCGGAAACTTCATCACCCACTTTGAGCTTCAGCTCCTTGATCACGCCGGCAACAGTGGAAGGAATCTCCATGGTCGCCTTGTCCGACTCCAGCGTGATCAGGCTCTGATCCTTGGCCACCGTGTCGCCAGCCTTTACCAGCACTTCGATGACCGGCACGTTGCCGTGACCGCCGATGTCGGGAATCTTGATTTCGATGGTGTTGGCCATGGTGTGGTTTCCTTGGTGTTGCGGGACGTCAGCGGGAGGCGCCCGGATCATGGGGATAGGTGGGTTCTGAGCGACCACGACGAGCATCATCGATATCACGTTCGACATCTTGTGCCGCATCATTGCCGGGCATACCGTTGCCGCCGGTCAGCTCGATGCTGCCACTGGCCGTGCGCGGTCTGGGTTCAACCCAGCTCTTTACATGCAGGTCACGCTGGGGGAACGGCAATTCGATGGCGTACTTCTCGAAGGCACTGTGCAGCGCCCAATAGTAGGCGGCAGTGACCGCGCCGACGCGGCGCGTGGCCTCGGCGTTGAGCCAGACCACCAACTGGAAGTCGAGCGAGGAATCACCGAAACCCGTCAGCCATACCTGCGGTGCGCGCGCACCTTCCATGCTGAGCGTGAACGGCACTTCGGCGGCAGCTTCCAGTGCAGCTTTCTTGACCAGCTCCTTGTCGGTACCGTAGGCCACGCCGAACGAAATCTTTTGCCGGCGTGCAACTTCACGCAAGGTCCAATTGACCACGCGGCCGGTGACGAATTCGGAATTCGGCACCAGGATATCGATGTCGTCGTTGGTGCTGATCAGGGTGGCGCGGATGCGGATCTCGCGCACGTGGCCATGCACGCCGGAGGCCAGCTCGACAAAGTCGCCGACCTTGAGGCTGCGGTCGAACAGCAGGATCAGGCCGGATACGAAATTGTTGAAGATCGCCTGCAAGCCAAAGCCCAGGCCCACGCCCAGCGCGCCGGCGAATACCGTCATCTTCGCCATCGGGATGCCCGCCACATCCAGTGCCCACAGCAGGCCAATCAGCAGCAGCAGGTAGTGCAGCAAACGCTCCACGGTGTACAGGGTGGACTGATTGAGCTGGCTATTTCGCTCGGCATAGCGGCGCAACGCCCGCCGGAGAATCGCCGTCGCGATCAGAAACCCCACAAACAACAGGATCGCACCCAGGATCGAGCCAAGGTAGATCTTGACCCCACCGATGCTCTTGTAAAGGTCTAGCCAATCCCCGACCTGCTCAACGCCTTCATGAATCGCCACGGGCGCAGTCGGTGCCTGCGCCCAGTCGAAAAGTGTCGATGCCACGGTCGCCTGCACCGGCTAGCCTGTTACAGCAGCAGCCGGCGAATATCGCCGAGCTGAGTGGCAAGGAACGAGGCAAAGCGCGCCGCCAACGCGCCATCGATCACGCGATGGTCGTATGACAGCGACATCGGCAAGATGGTGCGCGGTGCGAATTCCTTGCCGTTCCAGACCGGCTTCACCGCCGCCTTCGAAACGCCGAGGATGGCCACTTCCGGCGCGTTGACGATCGGCGTGAAGCCGGTGCCGCCGATGCCGCCGAGCGAGCTGATCGAGAAGCAGCCGCCGGACATTTCGGCCGGGCCCAGCTTCTTGTCACGCGCCTTCTTCGAGATTTCGCCGAGCTCGCGCGCAAGGTCGAGCAGGCCTTTCTTGTCGCAGTCGCGGATCACCGGCACGACCAAGCCATCAGGCGTGTCCACCGCGATGCCGATGTGGAAATATTTTTTCAGGATCAGCTTTTCGCCGGACCCGTCGAGCGAGGCGTTGAACTGCGGGAACGCCTTCAGCGCCGCCACCACCGCCTTGATCTGGAACACCAGCGGGCTGATCTTCAGGTCCTTGTTCTCGGCGCCGAGCTGCTTGCGGAACGCTTCCAGTTCGGTGACGTCGGCGTCTTCGTGCTGGGTGACGTGCGGAATCATTGCCCAGTTGCGCGCCAGGTTCGCGCCGGAGATCTTCTGGATGCGCGACAGCGGCTTTTCCTCGATCTCGCCGAACTTGGCGAAATCGACCTTCGGCCATGGCAACAGGCTGAGGCCGCCCACCGAAGCGGACGCGCCCGTCGACGGGCGCGCACCGGAAGCCAGCGCATGCTTGATGTAGGCACTGACATCGTCACGCTGGATGCGCCCGCCACGACCACTGCCTTTCACCTGCTGGATGTCCACGCCCAGCTCACGCGCAAACGCGCGGATCGCCGGGCTGGCATACGGTGCGTCGCCAGGCATGACGATGCGTGCGTCGACCGGTGGACGCACTTGCGGCGGCACGTCGCCCTCGGGCGCGATACCGGGCTGCACCCGTTGAGCAGCTACCGGCGCGGCTGCTGGCTCGACGGCAACCGGAGCCGGCGCTGCCGGCGCGGGCGCGGGCGCGGGCGCGGGCGCGGCGGGTTGCGGCGGCGCAGGTTCGGCGGCGCCTTCGGCCTCAATCAGCGCAATCACCGCACCTTCGGAAACTTCATCGCCAACCTTCAGCTTCATTTCCTTCACGATGCCCGCGAACGGCGCTGGCACTTCCATGGTCGCCTTGTCCGATTCCAGCGTGATCAGGCTCTGATCCTTCTCGACCCGGTCGCCAGCCTTGACCAGCACTTCAATGACGGGAACGTCGTCGTGCCCAATGTCGGGAACGCGGGCTTCTTTGAGTTCGGCCATGATCACTCCTGCTGGCGATCGCACGCCGCTCGGGGATGGCGGCTGCATACAAGTTGTCAATCATAGCGAAGGGGGCGCGGCTTGCGTATGCCGGATTGTGCTTTGTGCGACCATCGGGCCATACCATGCGCGGCCGTATCCATGACCTTGAGCGGGCGCGCACGCTAACCTTGATGGCTTAATCTGACCTCATGCTCACGCCGCCTCACGCGGCACTGGAAGGAACCCATGCTGACGATACGTGACTTGTCCAAGACCTATGGCAACGGTGTCAAGGCGCTGCGCGGGGTGTCGCTCGACATTCCCAACGGCATGTTCGGCCTGCTCGGGCCCAATGGCGCGGGCAAGTCCTCGCTGATGCGCACGATTGCCACACTGCAGGACCCGGACTCGGGCACGATCACGCTGGATGGCATGGACCTGCTCGCCGACAAGCAGGCCACGCGACGGCTGCTTGGCTATCTGCCGCAGGAATTCGGCGTGTATCCGAAAGTTTCTGCCGAGGCGATGCTGGATCACTTCGCCGTGCTCAAGGGCGTCACCGTGAAAAGCGAGCGGCGCGATCTGGTCGAAGCGCTGCTGCGTCAGGTCAACCTGTGGGACGTGCGCAAGCGCAAGCTCGGCACCTACTCCGGCGGCATGCGGCAGCGCTTCGGCATCGCCCAGGCACTGATCGGCGAGCCACGCCTGATCATCGTCGACGAACCCACCGCCGGGCTTGATCCGGAAGAGCGCAACCGTTTCCTCAACCTGCTGGCCGAACTGGGCGAGCGGATGGTGGTGATTCTGTCCACCCATATCGTGGAAGACGTCACCGACCTGTGCTCGCGTATGGCGATCATCGGCCAGGGCCAGGTGCTGCTCACCGGCGAACCGGCCGAGGCGATTCGCTCGCTGGAAGGACGCGTCTGGCGCCGCAGCATCGACAAGAACCAGCTCGACAGCTATCGCGCCCGCATGAACATCCTGTCGACCCGGCTGGCCGGCGGCCGCACCCTGTTGCACGTGCTGGCCGACGCGCTGCCGGAAGAAGGCTTCGAATCGGTGGTACCGGATCTGGAAGACGTCTACTTCGGTCGCTTGCGTGCACAAGCCACCGCCAAGGCCGCCTGAGTTTGCTCGATTCATTGTCGTAGCAGGCCGCTTGCGCGCGATGCGTTTGCACTGAGTCTTTCATCAACTGCATCGCCCGCCAGCGGGCTCCTGCGGCAACCAGACAGGGACTACCGATGTTTTTGCAGTCGACATTTTTCGAGATACTTCGCTTCGAGTTGCGCCAGCAACTGAAGGCGCCGCTGTTCTGGATTGTTGCCGTCGCCTTTGGCGCACTGGCCTTTGCCTTTACCAGCACCGACATGGTGATTGCCGGCGGCGCCAGCGGCAACGTGCTGCGCAATGCGCCGCTGGTGATCGTGCGGCTGCTGAGCGTACTCACGGTGTTGAGCATTTTCCTGGTCACCATTTTCGTCGCCGGTGCTGCCCTGCGTGACTTTGACCAGCGCACTTCAGACATGTTCTTCAGCACCCCGATGAGTCGGGGTGCCTATCTGGGTGGACGCTTCGCCGCCGGATATATCGCGGCGTTGGCGATCATGCTGATCTGCGCGCTGGGCCTGGCGCTTGGCAGCGTGATGCCGTGGATCGATGCAGAACGTCTGGGTCCGGCAAGCTGGCATGGCTACGTCTGGGCGCTCGGCGTGATGGTGATTCCGAACATGCTGTTCATCGCCGCTTTGTTGTTCCTGCTGGCGACGACCACGCGTTCGCTACTGGCGACTTATATTGGTGTGATTGCCTATTTCGTATTGTCTGGCGTCACCGGCTATCTCAGCAGCAAGATCGACAGTCACACCGTCGCGGCGATGCTGGACCCCTTTGGCGGGCGCACGCTGGGCCTGGTCACCCGCTACTGGTCGCCCGACCAGACCAATCATTTGTTGCCCGGGCTCGAAGGTGTCCTGCTGTTCAATCGCCTGTTGTGGATTGGCATAGCACTGCTGCTGTTGGTGGCGGCATATGTGCTGTTCCGCCCGAATCGCGAAGGCCTGCAGCTGCCGCGTCGCAAGAAGCGCGCCGAGCCACCGATGCTGCGTCCGCCGGCAGGCACGGCTGCGCTGGCCTTGCCCAAGGTGACTATCGGCAGCGGCTGGCGTATTCACCTGCAGCAATTGCGCGCGCAGTTCGTGTTCGATACGCTCGGCGTCGTGCGCGGCGTGGCCTTACTGGTACTGCTGGCGCTGTCGCTGGTGTTGATGCTGGTTTCGCTGATGGTTTCCGGGCAGGTCTACGGCACACCGGTGTGGCCGGTGACTCATCAGGTGCTCACCGCGATCAACGGCAGCTTCGGCCTGCCGCTGATCATCATCGTGATCTTCTATGCCGGCGAACTGGTCTGGCGTGAGCGCAACCAGCACTCGGCCGAAGTCAGTGACGCGTTCCCGGTACCGAACTGGGTGCCACTGACCGCGAAGTTTGGTGCACTGATGACCATCATCGTGCTGATGCTGCTGATCGGCGCCGTAGTCGGCATCGGCTGGCAGCTCGCGCATGGCTACACGCATCTGCAACCCGGCCTGTATCTGGGCATGCTGGCACTGAACGTGATTCCGTTCGCGTTTATCGCGGTGCTGACGCTGTTCCTGCAGGTGATGTCGAACAACAAGTTCCTCGGCTACCTGTTGACCATTTTGTGGGTCGCGGCAAGTTCGGTTGGCCTGAGCCTGCTGCACTGGAACCACAACCTGTACAACTACGGCAGTGGCCCCAGCGTGCCGTACTCGGACATGAACGGCTTCGGCCACTTCCTCAAGGGCGCGCTGTGGTTCGACGGCTACTGGGCCTGTCTGGCGGTAATCATGCTGGTGGTGGCGGCGTTGTTCTGGGCGCGTGGCACTGACGATGCGTGGCGGGATCGCGTGCGCGAAGCGCGTGCGCGGCTGCGCGCACCTTCCATGGCGGTGCTTGGGGTTGCTGCACTCGCCTTCCTCGGCAGCGGCGCATGGATCTACTACAACACCAACGTGCTCAACACGTACCGCAACAGCACCGCAAAAACCGTGCAGCGCGCGGACTACGAAAAGAAGTATGCAAAATACGAGGGCGCGCCGCAGCCACGCATCACCGCGGTCAAGGCCGACGTGGACATCTACCCGTACCAGCGCAAGCTCGATATTCGCGCGCACTACACTCTGGTCAACAAACACGACACGCCGATCAGCGAGCTGTATGTAAATTACACGGACGAGTTCACCGTGAAGTCGCTGGACTTCGCACCGCACGATACGGTCAGCGAAGACAAGGATCTGGGCTTTACCGTGTACCGGCTGAAGACACCGCTGGCGCCGGGCGCGTCGATGAGTTTCGACTTCACCCTGGCGTACGCACCCAAGGGCTTCACCAACGACACCGGTGACACCTTCCTGGTGCAAAACGGCACGTTCTTCAATAACGGCATGCTGCCGCAGTTCGGTTACCAATCGCGCTACCAGCTCACCGACCGCAACGACCGGCGCAAGTACGGCTTGTCGGCCGAAGTGCCGCGGATGCCGAAGCTGGGCGACCAGAAGGCACGCGCCGATACCTACATCAGCAACGATGCGGACTGGATCGACTTCGAGACCACCGTCTCCACCGCTGCCGACCAGATCGCATTGGCGCCGGGCACCTTGCAGAAGGAATGGACGGCCAATGGCCGGCACTACTTCCACTACAAGATGCAGCAACCGATGCTGAACTTCTTCGCGTATTTGTCGGCACGCTACGCGGTGAAGCATGCCGAGCATGACGGCGTGGCCATCTCGGTCTATTACAACCCGGCGCATGCCTGGAATGTGGACCGGATGATCGAGAGCGCGCAAGACTCGCTGGACTACTACGACGCGAACTACACGCCGTACCAGTTCAAGCAGTTGCGCATCCTGGAGTTTCCGGGCTATGCGGCGTTCGCGCAGTCGTTTGCCAATACCATTCCGTTCTCCGAATCGATCGGTTTCATTGCCGACCTGCGCGACAAATCCAAGATCGACTATGTCTACGACGTCACCGCACATGAAGTCGCGCACCAGTGGTGGGCGCATCGGGTGATCGGCGCGAACATGCAAGGGTCGACCATGCTCAGCGAATCGCTGGCGCAGTACTCGTCGCTGATGGTGATGAAGCACAAGTACGGTGCCGACCAGATGCACAAGTTCCTGAAATACGAACTGGATGCCTATCTCATGGGTCGCGCCACCGAAGCGGTGGCCGAGGAACCGTTGGCGAAAGTGGAAAACCAGCCGTACATCCACTATCGCAAGGGCTCGCTGATCTTCTACGCGCTGCAGGACTATCTGGGCGAAGCGAAGCTCAATGGCATGCTCAAGCAGTTCCTGATCGACAAGGGCTTCCAGCAACCGCCTTACACCACCTCGCAGGAATTCATGGACGCGCTGAACCAGGTGGCCGGGCCGCAATGGAAATCGCTGCTGGATGACTTCTTCTGGAAGATCACCCTGTTCGACAACCGGCTCACCGATGCCACGGCGAAGAAGCTGCCCGATGGCAAATACGCCGTCACCTTGAAGGTGCACGCGGGCAAGGTCTATGTCGACGGCAAGGGCAAAGAGACCAAGGCCAAGGCGGACATCCCGATCGAGGTCGGCGTATTCGCCGCCTCACCTGGCGGTGGCAGGGACGGCAAGCCGTTGTATCTGGAAAAGCGCGTGCTGGCTGATGGCGACAGCACGATTACGGTAGTGGTTGATGGCAAGCCGGCGCTGGCGGGCATCGACCCCTACAACGAACTGATCGACAAGGTCTCCACCGACAACCGTCGCGGAGTGACGGTCGAGTAGTCGCTCTCAAGCCGCCCCGCATCACACCTGCCTGGGCGAACTCCCTGGCAGGTCGCCGCGAATAATGGTCAGCTCGCGTTGCGGGAACGGAATGCTGATGCCTGCAGCATCAAGGTGTTCCTTGATCGCCCGCAGCAAGTCAGTCTGGGTGGCCCAGAAGTCGCCCGTGTCAGTCCACGCGCGAATCACCAGGTCAACCGAACTCTCGCCCAGCCCGACCGTCCATACACCCGGCTGCGGGTCTTTGAGAATACGTGCGTCGGCATCGAACAGGCGGCGGATCTCGGCCATCGCCGCGCCAATGTCATCCTTGTAACCGATGCCCAATTTCAACTCGAAGCGTCGTGTACCACGGCGGTTGTAGTTGATGATGGCGTCACCACCCACCTTGCCATTGGGTACGACCGCTTCGCGACCGTCCGGCAGCAGCAGCAAGGTGTGCATCAGGTTGATGCTTTGTACCGTGCCATCGATGCCACCAGCGGTGACGAAGTCGCCGGCACGGAACGGCCGGAAGATCACCAGCAGCACGCCCCAGGCCAGATTGCTGAGCGAGCCCTGCAAGGCCAGGCCGATGGCCAGGCCACCGGCGCCAAGCGCAGCCACCAGCGGCGCCGAAGGCACGCCGGCGCGAGTCAGCGCCATCACGATCAGCATGGCGACCAGCACGCCGTAGATCACGTTGCGCAGAAAGCCGCTGAGCGTGTCGTCCACGCTCGCGCGCTGCAGCGCGCGACGACTGAAATTTGCCATGCGGGCGGCGACCCAACTGCCGACCAGCAGGATCAGCAACGCGAACAAAAGGTTCAGTGCCACATGAATGACACTGGCGGACAGCGCTGTACCCAGCATCCTGTCGAGAAAATCTTGCATGGCTTCAACTCGGGTAGAAAACCCGACCAGCCTAGCAAACCGTTGAAAACATCGCGTGATCTCGATGCGATTACTACCTGACCACACTACCGCTTTTCGCTGACCTCAGAGCCGATTGTCTTCGATATCGCTGACCTTGCCATCGACAATAGTCACCACGGTGACGTGGCCATCGCGGCGGTAGCGCCACTGCTCACCGCCTTCGTTCCGATCCACCACACGCACGCCGCCGCGACGACTGCCGTGGCTGCGAGACTTGTGCGCGTGCGATTTGGAACTGGGCTTGCCGAGCAGCTCAGTGACCCGCTCGCGACTATCACCGGCAACCAGCACCTGACTGCCGACACGCAGGGTACTGGACGCCTGTACGGCGGCACTGAATGCGAACAACGCAATGACAAGTCTCATCTGCATGACCTTCTCCCTGGTCGATTGGAAAGCCGCTTCTGCTGCACCGACAACGTTGCGATCAACCGCTCAGAAGCCCGCGCCCGGCTGGGCCAGATAGGCCACTTCCTCTGCTGTACTGGCTCGGCCAAGCACGGCATTGCGATGAGGAAAGCGACCGAAGCGCTCGATCACCGCGCGGTGACGACGAGCATAGTCGAGAAATCCAGCGAACTGCGCCTGCACATCCTCGGGTGCCTGCGCGCTCAAGACTTCGAACAATTCCACCGAACGCTGCTGCAACGCGTGATTCTCGGCGTGTTCCAGCGGCAGGTAGGCGAATACGCGCTGGATGGCGGGAAGTTGCCGGTCATCACCGCGAGCCAAGCCCGACAAAGCAACGCGTTGAGCAACCGCGTCAGCGGACCACGAACGCGGGTCGTGGCGATACAGATTGCGCGGAAATTGATCCAGCAGGATCAACAAGGCAAGCCAGCCCGATGACGTGGCCGTCCAGCCATCCAGCTTGCCGGCGAATGCCTCCACCACGCTTGCACCGAAGCGCTGGCGAATGCGTGCATCGAATGCACTGTCTGCGGCAAACCAGTGCGGGGTGTTCTCGTCATCGAACCAGAAGGCGAGAACGTCCTGCGCAGTGACTGACATCGCTCATCTCCACTAAAATCCGGGGTGAGCCGAACTATGCCTGTGCCGGGACAGCCACGGCAAACGTAAAGCCAGACCCCACCACCACGCAGGTCATCGACTGACCTGTAGCAGGTTCAGGGGCTGCCCGTTGCTGCCGCGCACATCCTGCTGCAGCTGTGCCAATCGCCGGATCGAGGGGCACAGCGCTTCGATCTGCGGTCGCAAGACCTGCAGCCGGGCCTGCAATCGCGGCTGCAAATCGGTGGCGAGGTCGGCAGCGCGATCACGCAGGGTAGCCGCCGTCTGCAAGTCGCCGGACAGTGCTGCATTGATCGCCTGCTGTCCGAGATCAGCCGCCAGCAAAGGCAGCAGGTCACCGGCGATCTGGCTCATTGCCTGGTTGGCCGCATCACCCTGCCAGTCATGCGTGCTCTGGCTGATCGAGATGCGCTGCTTCAGTTCCGCCGCATGCCCATCAAGTCGGCGCAGGAATTCTGCATGGGCATCCGCACTCAGGCCCATGCCATCAACCTCGGCACGCAAGGCCTGCGCCGCGATATCCACGCCGTTGCGGGCTACCGTGCGCACGCGCGGCGCCAGTGCACGCAGCTCGCGTTCGAACAGGGTCAGGCGGTCCTGATTCTCGGCATTCAACTTCACAGTGACGCCATCGGTGCGCAAAGCGCCCTGCTGCAACTCCACATGGAAGGGCGCAGGTGCCGGCCGGTCGAACAGCAAGCTGCCCGGCTTCACGGTGACGTCGTAACTGCTGCTGGCATGACAAGTCGCAGCCAGGTCCTGCGCGTGCACAGCGCAGGTCGCCAGCAGACTGACCAGCAGAACGGACGATCGACGAACAAACATGGGCGCATTCCTGAAGGAGATGCGCCCAGCGATAACCGGCGGTGAGCCAACCCATGCTGAACATCGCGCTGACGGCGTGACCACCAAGCTCACGCCGGAGCGAATTCGCCCAAGCTACTCAGGCACCACTCACGGGTGTGATCAGGCGCAGACCGTCATCGTCGAGCTGATAAATACCGTCACCCGGAAGTGCGTCGGCACTACCCGACAACAGGCGCTTGTCGTCGACCCACGGCACCAGTTCCTTCGGACCCGGCACGTACATCTCCCATTTGCCGTATTCATCGCGATTACGCGATCCCATCGGCCTCAGAAAGTAACGGACCGGTACGCGCGCCACCCAATGATCCTGATTCACGTGGCTACCCTTGGTCGGCGGATGGAACGTCCACGTCCGCGCCGCTTCCAGGGCGGATTCGGCAAAAGCCTTGCGCCAGCGCGTCAGCATCGCGTCACTGCCAACCACCGCAAGATTGACCTGCTCGGCCGCCGCCTCTTCGACCTGCCCTGTCCGCCCCACCCGCAGCACGAGGTAAACCGTGCCGGCCACGTTCGCACGAGCCGCCTGCTCCGGATAGCGCGGGTGCTCCTGTCGGTCCGAGGAGATTCGCGTGCCGGGTTCGTCCTGACCAAAATGGCTGCCGCTGATGCTCATCTGGTAATTGCCATTGCCGATCGGCAACGCCACCACACGCAGGCTCATGCTTGCCTTCGCAGCCACCGGCTTGCCGTCAAGCAAGACCGGCTGAAAATGCCAGGCCGGAACGGTGCGACCGATCAACGCCGTTACCGCGGGCTCCACCTTGTCTGCATGATCAATGGCATAGCTACGCACGCTGCCATCAGGCGCCACCACGATCGTGCCAGTGAGCAACATGCTTGCCTGCACCCGCTCGCGTGCCGCCGGGCCGGCGGCCACCGTTGCAACCGAAGTGAACAAACAGAACAATCCAATCAACCAGCTTTTCATTCCCTTTCTCCGCTGAGAGTTTCAACCATCGTCCATAAACAAGTATCCCCGACACTCACCGCTTGCGCGAACGAAATTGCACGCGTACGCCGGGCCGCCCCAATTGCAGGGACAGCCACAAGAGTAGCGGAGTGGCGAGCAGCTTGAGCGCGATGCCGACTTGCCATACGCGCTCGGCGCGGGCAATCAGCCACAACGCCATGTCGGCTGTTTGTGGCTGGGCGTTGGCGTGCTGACGGGCGGTTTCGAAGTTTCCCGACTGTTGGAGCATCAGCACGGCGGTAGTCAGCGCCCAGATCGCCAACACTACCGCCAGCACCTGCATCGTAGGCCGCGACCAGGCCTGACGCAGGATGCAGCCGGCGCAGACCACGATCACCGCGGCGGCCGCGACAAGGTAGAGATAGTCGCCCAGTCGCAGATATTGCACGGCGCCGATCGCGGCAAACAACAGCATCAGCCAGGGAATGACCGCCCATGGCGCGAAACGTCGAATCGAGCCCGTCCGTGTGCTTGATATCAAAGGCATCAGCGCGTCGTCCTCAAGGTGGCCAGGTCGTTCAGCACCTGGGTTGAATTCTTTTCAGGATCAACGTCGACATACACCTTGGCAACGCGACCTTGCGGATCAATCAGGAAGGTCGTTCGCTTCGCGTAGTGCCGGCCCATGCGTGAGGTCAACACGCCGTAGCGCGTGGCGACCTGACCATCCACGTCGGCCAGCAACGGAAACGGCACGTGATACTTCTCGGCAAAATCGGCATGTGACTTCACGTCATCCAGGCTGACGCCGACGACACTGACACCCGCCTTGCGCAACTTCGCGATGTCGTCGCGGAACGTGCATACCTCGGTGGTGCAGCCGGGCGTGAAGTCCTTCGGATAGAAATAGACCACCAGCCAACTGCCATGAAAGTCGCCGGGCGCACGCCAGTGGCCCTTCTGATCTTGCAGCCGGAAGGTGGGAGCCGCGTCGCCAGCTTGCGGCGTTGCGGCGAAAGCCGTTCCAGCCAGGGCAACCAACAGGATGAGTGCAAGCAGGGCAGCAAGGCGACGCATGGACAGGGTCTCCGATCGGGTGTGCGCAAGAGCTGCAGTTTACCCGCAAGCAAAAAGAAGGGCGCCAGCGGCGCCCTTCTTCCAGCAAGCTACGTTTTCGATCAGAGCTTGGTGATGGTGAACTTGCCCACCGAGATGCCCAGAGTCACGCCTTCACCGGTGCCGGCCAGTGCCAGCGAGGTGGTGCCCTTGGTCAACACCTGCGCGGTTGAACTCTTGACCACGCCAGCGTCGGCCGAGGCCTGCGCGTAATCGCCATAGACGTCGGCAATGCCGTGCACCTTGGTGATTTCGGCCTTGCCATTATCGATGTGGTATTTGCCGGCGGTGAGGCCACCGCCCACAACGGCAATTTTCACCTTCGAGCTCTGACCGTTGTCGCAGGTGACCGTACCGGTGCCTTCGGCATGCTTGAAGATCAGCGACCAGCCGGTCAGGTTGTAAACCATGTCGCATTTCACGCTGGCCTCGGCGGCCTGCGCTGTACTGGTCGGCAGCACGGTCGTCGCACCGGCACAGGCAATTACCAGAGCGGCCATTCCAAAAGTACGCTTGATCATGATGCTTCTCCTCGTGAGTGTTCGAAGTAACGCTGGTCACGTCACCAACAGCCTTGCCTGAAAGCGCAGCCGTCGTTGGCGTGGTGGAACGAATCCTGTGCAGGGCGGCGTGACAGAGACGTGCAGACGGCTGACTGGGCGTTCAGCTTCGCCAGAGTGAGCCGTGTGCGTCCAAGGGCGCACAAGGGCGCTGGAGGCTTGTGGCATGGACATCCCGTGCCTAGACTCGATGCTGCGGCGTGGTCGCCGTGCAGTCGTGAAGAGACGTGATGGTCAAGTACTCATTGGTGGGTTACGACGGTTCCGAAGTGTCACAACGCGCGATCCAGTTCGCGATCGATCTGGCACGCTGCTCCGGTGGCCGGGTGCGCGTGGTGTCGGTGTTGCAAGTCACCGAGGGCGGTGCCGATGTCACCGCCTTGATGATGGCGGACTCCGGCACCCGGCGCGTGCAGGAACTGCTCAAGGAACTCACCACCCTCGTGGCCGACGCCAGCCAACTGATCGACGTGGAACTGGCCTACGGCAGCCCCGGCGATGTACTGCTGAGCCAGGTCGAACAACACGGCATCGATCACATCGTGATTGGCCACACCGAACGCGGGGCACTCGCGCGGTGGCTACTGGGATCAGTCTCCGGCAACGTACTGGCGCGCGCGCACGTGCCGGTCACCGTGGTGCGCTGAAACGCGTCAGAACGAACGGACTATTTCGCCGCGCCCTGCTCGCCGTTGCGCGCGGCTGCCTCGATCTTTCGCTGCTGTTCCTGGGCAAGCTTCAGGCTCTTCACGTCAACCGGGCGGATGCCGGTAATCGTGCAGGGGAAGTTGTGACTACCAGTCAGTACCTTGTCAAAACCCACCATGACCTCGCTGATGTTCGAAGTGAGACCAATATTGTTGGTAAACATCAGATCCTGGCAACCGGCAAGATCAAGCAGCCAGGCCTGGTTCGGCCGGGTATATACGGCCAATTGGGTATCGCTCAGCGCTTCCCACGAATACAGGCTGAAGAAGTGAAAACTGCGCACCGGCGCACCGGCCGCCGCGACGTAATCCGCCTGACGCTGCGCGGCGCGCTGTGCATACGGCACGCTGGAACAGCCTGCGGCCAACATCGCCAGCATTAACGCGCTGGCCGGCATGAGAAACGACTTTTGCATGCTGCAATCCTCCATCGGAACTTCCATTTATCCAAACGCATCAGCGCTGCCGTGGATGACACCATTTACAGAATGCCGGGCGACAACCGGAAATAGCGGCCAGCTGGCACCTCCGCACTAATCGACCGTCCCCGCTATTTCTTGCCCGGCTTTTTCTTGCCCACGACCAACCATTTCGCCGGATCGAACCCGGCCACTTCGTACACCAGCGTCTGCTTCTTCTCGCCATCGACCAGGGTGACATCCATGCTGATCTTCTTCGCCTTGGCCAGCATCGCGATGAACGCCTTGTCGTCACGAATCATCAGCGCAGGCTCGCCGGTGGGCGGCGCGAAGGCCTTCACCGCAACCAGCCGATCATCGAAATGCGTGGCAACAGTGCAATTGCCGCGGCAGACAAAGCCTGGCTTGCTGCCATACAGGAACACGCTCTGGCCCCAGCTGGTATGTCGGCGCAGCACCAGCCGCACGCGGTCACCGGTCACCGGCTTGCTGTTGTCGATGCTGGCGGTGGACTGCGTGCCTCCCGCCATCGGCGCCACCTGGTAAACCCACAAGCGCTCGAGTCGACTCTTTTCGCGGGCGTCCGTATAACGCTTCTCGACCTCTGGCAGGGTTTGCTGCACTTCGCGCGCCGCATCAGTGCCCGGAAAGCGCTGCACGATGTCTTTGCCCATCGTCACCGCCATCTCGTCGTTATGGATGCGCAACAACTGGCGATACGTATCGAGGTTGCGCGCTGCATCAGCCGACGCGGTCGAAGCAGCGGCCTTTGCCGCTTCCGGACCATTCGACGTTCCGCTGGGCGCGGAGCACGCCACCAACAGAATGGCGCCGCCCGCAAGCAGCATGGCCTGACAGATGCGAAATACTTTCATGACAGCGAACTCTCGGGAAGCAGGCCGTTAGCTTGTCCCGTTCCACGCCCCACGCGCAACCGTTCCCCTGTCGATGGCGCAGGCGAAACCAGTCGGATGCCTGTCCTTGCGATGTGGCATGACGGCCCACTCAACCGTCCCGCGACGTCACCGCTGACCGGATTGACCCGCCCGGCGAACCGCAACCCCAGGCTGATTCACGCAGGTTCCCGCTGAAATACTGGCGCTATGCCGGCAGCGACGATGGCCGGATAATGGCCGTCCTGACAGGATCACTCATGCCATTCCTTCGCCCTCGGGCACCCGATTCGTTGCTGCAACACCACGCCTTCGTCGCGTTCTGGTTTGCCCGGATTGCTTCTGGCTTCGGCTTCCAGATGTTGTCGGTCGCGGTGGGCTGGCAGATCTACGCGATCACCGGACGCGCCTTTGATCTTGGCCTGATCGGGCTGGTGCAATTCATCCCCTCGGTGTTGCTGGCACTACCGGCCGGACACGTTGCCGATCAGTTCGAACGCCGCCGCATCGTGCTGCTGGGGCAAGTCGTGGAGTGGATCGCCATTGCCGTGCTCGCCGGCATGAGCCTGGCCCACGGTATCCACGAGTTCGGCATTCTGTTGCTGGTCTTCGTGATCGGCCTTGCCAAGGCTTTTGAATTTCCCGCGCTGCAGTCGATGCTGCCGGCACTCGTGCCTACTGAAGTGTTGCCACGGGCGATGGCCGTGAACGGTTCGGCCGGTCAGGCAGCGATGATCATGGGCCCGGCCGTCGGCGGCTTTCTGTACGTGGCCGGTCCGGGCGTGGTGTATTCGACCTGTGCCGTGCTGTATCTGCTGTCCATCGCGGTGATGGCGCGACTGCGCTATACGCAGGCCGCACCGAAACGCGAACCGGCGACGCTGAAAACACTTTTCGCGGGCGTGCATTTCATCCGCCGTCGGCCCGACGTGCTTGGAGTGATCTCGCTGGATCTGTTTGCCGTGCTGCTGGGCGGCGCCACGGCCTTGCTGCCGATTTTTGCCAAGGACATCCTGCATACCGGCCCGTGGGGACTGGGTCTGCTGCGCGCGGCACCCGCGGTGGGCGCGCTGCTGATGTCGATCTGGCTGGCGCGTCACGCCATGCAGCGCCGCGTCGGCATGATCATGTTCGCCTCGGTGGCCGGCTTCGGCGTAGCCACCCTGCTGTTCGCCCTGTCGACCACGTTGTGGCTGTCGCTGATCGCGCTGTTCGCGCTGGGTGCGTTCGACATGGTCAGCATGGTGATCCGCGGCTCACTGGTGCAACTGGATACACCGGACGATATGCGCGGGCGGGTCAGCGCGGTGAATGCCATCTTCATCAACACGTCCAATCAGCTTGGCGAGTTTGAGTCGGGCATGCTCGCCGCCTGGCTGGGCGCGGTGGGCGCCACCCTGGTCGGCGGCATCGGCACGCTGGTGGTGGTGGGTTTGTGGATGGGTATGTTCCCGAGCCTGTGCCGACGGCAGAAGCTGCAGGTGGAAATGGCGATCCCGGAAGATCCCGCTGCCGCTATGCTTTGATGCTTGCCAGTTGCCTGACGGAGAATTGCGTGATCACCACTTCACCCACCGAATTCCTTGCCGCCTTCGCCGCATTGACGCCCTTGCCTGATGCCTCGGCGACCGCGCGCGCCGCGTACCTGGTGGCGCCGGCCGAGTTCAGCCTGGCGGCAGAATCAGCGAGTGACAACCGCTACATGGACATGGATCTCGCCGTCGATCCGCTCAAGGCGCTGGCCCAGCACAGTGCGCTGGCGCAGGCCTTGCGCGCGGACGTGCCGGTGGTCACCTTCCCCGGCGATCCGGCCACGCCCGACGCGATCTTTCCCAACAACGTGTTTGCCACCGCGCCGGGACGGTTGATCGTGGGACGCATGCGCCACCCGGTGCGCCAGCGCGAGGCTACCCGCACCGACATCCGCGAGTTCTTCGGCGACGTGCTGGGCTACGACGAAATCGACCTGTCTGGTTGCGAGAATCTGGTGGCCGAACTGACCGGCTCGCTGATCATCGACCGTGCACGCGGCGTGGGCTATTGCGGACTCAGCGAACGCTGCGACATGGCCGGTGCCCAGGCGATGCTGAAAGCGTTCGAGCTGCGCCTGATGTTCTGCTTTGAACTGGCCGACGGCGAATACCACACCAATGTGGTGCTGACCTTGCTGGCCAGCCGCGCCGCGATCATCGCTGCCGATGGCTTCCGCGACCCGGCGGCGGCACAGGCCATTGCCAGCGCGTACGGCGATCGCGCACTGTGGATCAGCCCGCAGCAAAAGCAGGCGTTTGCCGGCAATGCCATCACCTTGTCCGACCAACGCGTGTGGATGAGCGCCCGCGCCGCCGCTTCGTTGCAGCCGGAGCAGATCGAAACCTTGCGCGACTATGGCTTTGCGTTGGGTTCGGTCGACCTCGACGAGATCGAAAAAGCTGGCGGCAGCCTGCGCTGTTGCGTCGGCGAGATCTACTGAGCCGCCATCTCCGTAAGCCCGGGTGTGGCGACTCACATCGCCGCTCCCTCGCGCAGCCCGGAACGTACATCATGATCACCGTCCATCACCTCAACAATTCACGCTCGCAACGCATCCTGTGGCTGCTGGAAGAGCTAGGCGTGCCGTACGAAATCAAGCGCTACCAGCGCGACCCGAACACCATGCTGGCACCGCCCGAACTCAGGCGCGTACATCCGCTGGGCAAGTCACCGGTGATCAGCGATGGCGAACTGACTCTGGCCGAGTCGGGCGCCATCATCGAATACCTCGCCGACCGCTACGGTTCCGGTGTACTGATTCCCGCCCCAGGCACGCCGGCGCGGTTGCGCTGCAACTACTGGCTGCATTACGCCGAGGGCTCGGCGATGCCGCCGCTGCTGATGAAACTGGTCTTCCATCGGGTGGAAACCGCACCAGCGCCGTTTTTCGTCAAGCCGATTGCCAAAAGCATCGCGCACAAGGTGATGCGCAGCTTCATTGACCCGCAGTTGCGGCTGCACATGGACTATCTGGAAGGGGAGTTGGGCAGCCAACAGTGGTTCGTCGATGATTTCTTCGGTGCCGCAGACATCCAGTTGAGCTTTCCACTGGAAGCGTTCGCCGCCCGCGGTGGGTTGGCGGACAGCCATCCCAAGCTGTCGGCCTTCCTGCAACGCATTCATGCCCGGCCGGCTTACCAGCGTGCACTGGCGAAGGGCGGTGAGTATCGACTTGGCTGAACGCCAGCCCGCAACGGATGACCGCGTTTACGCCTTGCTCACGACGAGGCTGCCAGTCTGGCCATTCAGACGCCAAGGAGACGACCATGCGCAAACACGATATCGAACGCCAGCTCCACGACACCGCCGGACGAGCCAGCGAGCGGGCACGCTATTTCGCGGATGGTGCCGCCAATGGCGCGCAGGATCTGCTCGAACGTGGCCGCCGCACTATCCGCGAGCGTTTCCAGAAGCGCAGTGACTACGGTCGCCAGATCAGCCACGCTGCCGAGGATCTGGCCGACGAGGCTAACTACCAGTACCGCCGCTTGCGTCGCCAGGTGAACCGCCACCCTGCGGCCACGGTAGCCATCGTGGCAGGTACGATTGGCGCATTCCTGCTGCTGCGTCGTGCGTTCAAGCGGGACGACGAATAAGTGAAACGAGCTGACTGATCCAGCTTGCCGGACATGCAGCTGGATAACAACGCCTCCATAAACAAGAAGCCCGCCATTGGCGGGCTTTTTGTTTGGCCGTCCGAAGTCGCCGGGCCGCCGTGATCGGCTAGGGTGTCGCTGCTAAGCTGGCGGTTCGCCCAGGGCACCACACTTCATGTACTCAAGGGATCTGCGCTTTCATCATCCCGCCGCCTTCTGGCTGGGCTGCGCCATGGTGGTCGCGGGCGTGCTGGCTCATCTGCCGATGCTGGCGATGGCCGCGCCGATGCACTACCGACTGGCCGGCATGCCGATGGACAGCACGATGCTGCTCGGCATGGCGCTGGTACCACTGGGCGTACTGCTGGCCGCCTACGGATTGATGCCCCGACTGCAGCAGATGCGCCGCACATCGCACGCCGGACGCAGCACACTGGCGTTTCACATCGCCGACAACGTGCCGCTCAATCGCGAACACTGGAAGCTGGTCGGCGTACTGGCTCTGGCCCTGGCGGTCGATGTGATGAAGCCGGCCACGATCGGCTTCGTCATGCCCGGCCTGGCCGACGAGTACGGCCTCGGCTCCTCGGTGACGGCGTTGCTGGCGCTGTCCGCGCTCAGTGGAACAGCGGTGGGCTCGGTGATCTGGGGACGGCTGGGCGACCTGTTCGGACGCCGCGCCAGCATCCTGCTTTCAGCACTGATGTTCATGGGCACTTCGATCTGCGGTGCGATGCCGGCGTTCGGCTGGAATCTGCTGATGTGTTTCATGATGGGCGCCGCAGCGGGCGGCATGCTGCCGATCACCTTCACGTTGATGGCCGAAACCATTCCTTCCCGCCATCGCGGCTGGTTGCTGGTAGCGCTCGGTGGCGTCGGCACGTCGGCTGGCTATCTGTTGGCATCGGGCGCAGCGGCACTGGTCGAACCCACGTTCAGTTGGCGTGCGCTGTGGCTGCTCAACCTGCCAACCGGCGCGCTGATCGTGCTGCTCAATCGCTACATTCCCGAGTCACCGCGCTTCCTTGCGCTGGCCGGACTGCACGATCAGGCGCGCACCGTTCTGCAGCAGTTCTGCGGCGAGTCGGCGACCATCACCAGCGCGACGCGTGCGAGCGATGGCACCGAGGAAGCCCAGCGCGTGAGCATGCGCCAGTTGTTGCGCGGCCGCCACGCCGCGATCAGTTGGGGGCTGATGGTTGCTGCCGTCGCCTGGGGGTTGGTGAACTTCGGCTTCTTGCTGTGGCTGCCGGAGAATCTGGTGAAGCTCGGCATCGATGCGCGCGAATGTGCGGCGTTGCTCGCGCGTTCGGCGCTGCTGGCGTTGCCCGGCATTGTGCTGGTGGTGGCGCTCTACCAGCGCTGGAGCAGCATTCGCACACTGGTGTTGTTCATCGGCCTGACCGCGCTTTCGTTACTGTGCTTCATTGTCATCGACGCCACCCAACTGCGTTCCAGCGCACTCACGATTGCCGGCACGGTCGCGTTGCTGCTGAGCGTCAGCGGCGTCATCGCCACGCTGATTCCCTATGCCGCGGAAATCTATCCCGTCCACCTGCGCAGCACCGGCGCGGGGCTGATCGCGGGCGGTTCGAAGTTCGGTGGCATTCTGGGTGCGCTGCTGGGAGTAAGTGGCTTATTCGAACACTTCATGCTGTCGGCGTTGCTGATCGCCGTACCACTGCTACTTGCCGGATGGATGCTTGCACGCAGCGGCATTGAAACGCGCGGACAAGGGCTGGAAGCGATCCAGCGCGCACTGGCCGAATGACCGCAACGAAAAGCCGCCTTGACGGCGGCTTCTCGTTTCACACTGCAATGACTTGCGGCGTCAAACCGTCAACGGGTTCGGCTTGTCCTGATCGAGCTTGTATTCCTTGATCGCCCGGCTGACGTCCTTCGCATTCATCTTGCCGTCCTTCGCCAACGCGGCGAGTGCGGCATGCGCGATCCAGTAGCGATCGACCTCGAAGAAACTACGCAGGTGCGCACGCGTGTCCGAGCGACCGTAGCCGTCGGTTCCCAGCACGGTGTAACGCATGCCGTCGGGCATGAAGGCGCGGATCTGGTCGGCAAACTCGCGCACGTAGTCGGTGGCGGCAATCGCCGGACCGCCACGTCCCTCGAGCAGTCCGGTGACATACGGCACGCGCTGTTCCGCTTCCGGATGCAGACGGTTCCAGCGCTCGGCATCAAAGCCGTCACGACGCAATTCGACGAAGCTGGGGCAGGACCAGATATCCGACTTCACGCCGAAATCCTTTTCCAGCAACTCGGCCGCGGCGATCACTTCGCGCAGGATCGTGCCCGAACCCAACAGTTGCACGCGCGGCTCGCCCTTCTTCGGCTTGCCGCCATCCTTGAACAGATACATGCCCTTGATGATGCCTTCCTCGCTGCCCTTGGGCAGGTCGGGATGGCTGTAGTTCTCGTTCATCACGGTGATGTAGTAGTAGTGGTCTTCCTGCTCCTGCATCATGCTGCGCACGCCGTCCTGCAGGATCACCGCCACTTCGTAGGAGAAGGTCGGGTCGTAGGCTTTGACGTTCGGAATGGCGCCGGCCAGCAGATGCGAATGGCCGTCTTCGTGCTGCAGGCCTTCGCCGTTCAACGTGGTGCGGCCAGCGGTGCCGCCGACCAGGAAGCCGCGCGCACGCATGTCACCCGAGGCCCAGCAAAGGTCGCCGATGCGCTGGAAGCCGAACATCGAGTAGTAGATGAAGAACGGCAGCATCGCCTGGTTGCTGATGCTGTAGCTGGTTGCCGCCGCCATCCACGAGGCCATGCCGCCGGCTTCGCTGATGCCTTGCTGCAACACCTGACCCTTCTGGTCTTCGCGGTAATACAGCAGCTGGTCGGAATCCTGCGGCTTGTACTTCTGGCCGAACGGCGCATAGATGCCGATCTGGCGGAACATGCCTTCCATGCCGAACGTGCGTGCCTCATCGGCCACGATCGGCACCACGCGCTCGCCCAACTGCTTGTCGCGCAGCAGCAGGTTGATGCCGCGCACCAGCGCCATGGTGGTGGAGATTTCGCGCTCGCCGGTGCCCTTGGTGATCTGCTCGAATGCCGCCAGCTCCGGCGCCTTCAGCTTGGCCTCGGCCTTGCGTCGACGCTGCGGCAGGAAGCCGCCGAGTGCGTTACGGCGCTCCAGCATGTACTGCACTTCCGGCGAGTCCTTGCCCGGGTGGTAGTACGGCACCTGGTCGTGCAGCTTGTCATCGGAAATCGGAATCTGGAAGCGGTCGCGGAAGTGCCGCACCGACTCGTCGTCCAGCTTCTTCTGCTGATGGGTCGGGTTCTGCGACTCGCCCGTACCCAGGCCCATGCCGTAACCCTTGACCGTCTTGGCCAGGATCACGGTGGGCATGCCCTTGGTGTTCGACGCGGCGTGGTAAGCGGCATAGACCTTGTGCGGATCATGACCGCCACGGTTCAAGCGCCAGATGTCGTCGTCGCTGAGGTTGGCAACCATCTCGCGCGTCTCCGGATACTTGCCGAAGAAATGCTCGCGCGTGTACGCGCCGCCGAACGCCTTGCACGCCTGATACTCGCCGTCGACGGTTTCCATCATCAGCTTGCGCAGCACGCCCTTGTGGTCGCGCGCCAGCAGCGGGTCCCAATAGCTGCCCCAGGCCAGCTTGATCGCGTTCCAGCCGCCGCCACGGAAGACGCCTTCCAGTTCCTGGATGATCTTGCCGTTGCCACGCACCGGGCCATCCAGACGCTGCAGGTTGCAGTTGATCACGAAGATCAGGTTGTCCAGACCTTCGCGGCCGGCCAGCGAGATCGCGCCCAGCGATTCCGGCTCGTCGCACTCGCCATCGCCCATGAAGCACCAGATCTTGCGGTCGCTCTTGGGCACCAGACCACGGTTCTCCAGATACTTGAAGAATTGCGCCTGATAGATTGCCTGGATCGGACCCAGACCCATCGACACCGTCGGCACCTGCCAGTAATCCGGCATCAACCACGGATGCGGGTACGACGACAGCGAGCGACCGTGGCCGACCACTTCCATGCGGAACAGGTCGAGCTGGTCTTCAGCCAGGCGGCCTTCGAGGAACGAGCGCGCGTAGATGCCCGGGCTGGAATGACCCTGATGCAGGATCAGGTCGCCGGGATGATCGGCGCTCGGTGCGCGCCAGAAGTGATTGAAGCCCACGTCGTACAGCGTGGCGCTGGAGGCGAAGCTGGCGATATGGCCGCCCAGTTCACCCGGCTTGCGGTTCGCACGCACCACCATCGCCATCGCGTTCCAGCGGATCAGCGAGCGGATGCGCCATTCCATCGCGGCATCGCCGGGGCTTTTCGCTTCCTGGCTGGGTGGAATCGTGTTGACGTATTCGGTGGTGGGATTGAACGGCAGATAGCCACCCGAACGGCGGGTGGTGTCGACCATTTTTTCCAGCAGAAAATGCGCGCGCTCGGTGCCGTCATGGTTGATCACCGCATCGAGCGAATCGACCCACTCGCGCGTTTCGGTGGGGTCGATGTCCTGATTGAGGATATCGTCGAGCTGATCCATGAAGATTCTCCGCAGCGCCGTTGCAGCGCTCGTGCTTGAGGGGGAATACCCGCCGCCGGGGTGTGCGACGGGAATCAACGTCCAAGTCTAGCCGTTGGGTCCGTGGCTAGCCAATCCGTTTGCCATGCGCTGGCGCATGGCAAACGCTGCAAAACATCAACCTTGCTGGCGATTCGCCGCGCGGATCTGCGCCTCGACACAGGCCACCGCAGTCATGTTCACCACCCGCCGCACCGTCGATTGCGGCATCAGGATGTGCGCCGGCTTGGCCACGCCCATCAGGATCGGGCCGATTACCACGCCATCGCACAGCATGCGGGTCATGTTGTAGGCAATGTTGGCGGCATCCAGATTCGGGAACACGAACACGTTCGCCTTGCCTTCCAGCCGCGAATGCGGAAACAGCTTTTCGCGCAGCGCCGGCACCAGCGCCACATCCGCCTGCATCTCGCCTTCCACCTCCAGCCGCGGGGCCCGCGCCCGGATCAATTCCAGTGCACGACGCATCTTCATGGCCCCACAGGTATCCCGACTGCCGAAGTTGCCACCGGACAACAGCGCGATCTTCGGCTGGATGCCGAACAGCTTCAGGCGAATCGCCGCCTGCAGCGTGGCCTCGGCGATCTGCTCGGGACAGGGATCGTCCTGCACGTGGGTGTCGAGGTAGAAGAACGTGCCCTTGTCGGTGGATACCGCGGCCATCGCCGACGGCTCGACCACGCCTTCGTCCAGACCGATGATGTCGCGGATATAGCGCAGCTTGCTCTGGTACTGGCCGACGAGGCCGCAGATCATCGCGTCCGCTTCGCCGCGCTCGACCATCAGCGCGGCAATCGCGGTAGGCCGCGAGCGGATCACCGCCTTGGCCATCGACGGGGTCACGCCACGCCGCTCCATCAACTCGTGGTAATGCTGCCAGTAGGCATCGAAACGTGGATCGCTGTTGATATTGCAGATTTCGATGTCGACGCCCGGCTTGATCCGCAGGCCGGCGCGCTTGATACGTTTTTCGATCACTTCGGGGCGGCCGATCAGGATCGGCTTGGCCAGTCCTTCGTCGACCACGACCTGCACCGCACGCAGCACGGTTTCTTCTTCGCCCTCGGCATAAACCAATCGTGCCGGTGCGGCCTTGGCGCGTTCGAATACCGGCTTCATCAACAAGCCGGTGCGGAACACGAAACTGGTCAGCCGGTCGTTGTATTCGGCGAAGTCGGCCATCGGCCGCGTGGCCACGCCCGAATCCATCGCCGCCAGCGCCACCGCCGGTGGCAATTGCAGCAGCAGCCGCGGGTCAAACGGCTGCGGAATCAGGTAATTCGCGCCGAAGCTTGGCGGCTTGCCACCGTAAGCACGCGCACTGACATCGGAAGACTCACGCCGTGCCAACGCCGCAATCGCCTTCACGCAGGCAATCTTCATCGGTTCGTTGATCACCGTGGCGCCCACGTCCAGCGCACCGCGGAACAGATACGGGAAGCACAGTGCGTTGTTGACCTGGTTCGGATAGTCCGAACGCCCGGTGGCCATGATGCAGTCCGGCCGCACGGCCTTGGCCTCTTCCGGGGTGATCTCCGGGTTTGGATTGGCCAGCGCGAAGATGATCGGTCGCTCGGCCATCGTCGCAACCATCTCCGGCTTCAGGATGCCGCCGGCGGAAAGGCCGAGGAACACGTCCGCACCGTCGACGATTTCAGCCAGCGTGCGTGCCTTGGTGTCACGCGCGTAGCGCTGCTTGTCGGGGTCGAGGTTGGTGCGCTCGGTATGGATCACGCCATCACGGTCGAAGGCCAGAATGTGTTCCGGCTTCACGCCCAGCGCAACCAGCATGTCGAGGCAGGAGATACCGGCCGCACCGGCGCCGGTGGTTGCCACGCGAATGTCTTCGATCTTCTTGCCGACGACTACCAGCGCGTTGATCAGCGCCGCGCCGACAATGATCGAAGTGCCGTGCTGGTCGTCGTGGAATACCGGGATCTTCATCCGCTCGCGCAGCTTGCGCTCGACGATGAAACACTCCGGCGCCTTGATGTCTTCCAGGTTGATGCCGCCGAAGGTGGGTTCGAGGCTGGCGATGATGTCGACCAGCTTGTCCGGGTCGTTCTCGTCGATCTCGATGTCGAACACGTCGATGCCGGCGAACTTCTGGAACAGCACGCCCTTGCCTTCCATCACCGGCTTGCTGGCCAGCGGCCCGATGTTGCCCAGGCCAAGCACCGCCGTGCCATTGGTGATCACCGCCACCAGGTTCGAGCGCGCGGTGTATTCGGCGGCCGTGGTTGGGTCTTCAACGATCGCATCGCAGGCGGCAGCCACACCCGGCGAATAGGCCAGCGACAGATCACGCTGGGTCAGCAGCGAGGTGGTCGGCGTTACCTTGATCTTGCCCGGCCGCGGCAGGCGGTGATATTCGAGTGCAGCGAGGCGCAGTTCTTCGGGAAGGCTCATGGGATGCGTTTTTGTCGAGAAAGGAGCACCGGCCGCGAGCGCAGCTAGCGTCTGGCAATCTTAGCACCGGCGCAGGCTGAGCCGACCCGCCATGCGGCACCGGTTCACACGCCGGCCAGCCAGTCTTCGCCCTGTACCTGATTCAAATGAATGCCGTTGATGAAGACCGAGAACGCCAACTTGCCGGCCAGCCCATGTACGTGTTGCATCCATGGCGGCAGCCAGCGCGGGGGCAGGATTGCACCAGACTGGAAATGCGGCTGCAGTGCGACCACGTCATGCAGGGTCAACTTGCCGGCAAACAGGTGGCGCAGCAGATCCATCCGTCGCTGCCGCAGCGCCCAGCGAAAGAAAGTGTGCACGGTGAGCAGCCCGGACAGATAGACATTGTCCTTGGCGAACACCGCGCCGCCACCCAGCGGCACGCCACGAAACACCCGCTGGGCCGAATGGAAGCTGTCAGCCGTACTCTGACCACACAGACTGAAATACTTGTAGACCTCGACGAAATCCGCGCCATTGAGCGCCATGTCGATGGCCACGATGCGCAGGCTGATGCGCTTCAAGCGCGTGATGTCGATGGCGCCGGACATCAACTCGGCAAACACCGCCAGCCCTTCCTGGGTGGCCGTGACTCGCGGCGAGGTGCGCGCCAGCGAAGCCAGCAGCGGCTGCCGGCGACCATTCAACGCCGTCAGCGAATGCACGAATGCCTCATGCGCCAGCAATTGATGACGGTCGTATTCGCTGAAACTTTCGCCGCCGCGCAGACGAATGCGGGTGGCGCCGGCGGCGGCCTTGGCGGTCAGTTCCGGGTCGACCTCGACGCTGATCGTGCCGGCACCGAAGAACGCATCGAGAGTGACGGTCAGGTCGGCACGCAGCGTATCGGCGGCCATGTTTTCGATGCTGTCATCGGCAAGCAGGTCCGCACCCAGCTCATCGGACAGTGCAATGAAATAACGTGCGGCGTCGAGGTTGCTGCGCTGACTGCCCGGAATCATGTCGTCCGGACGTCCATACAAGGCGATCGACGGCGCGGTCACGCCCGCGCTGCCGACCGACTCCAGCATTTCGGCAGCGACGCGCCAGGACTCGGCGGTACGCCGCAGGTAGTCGCCCAGCGGATCGATGTCCTGCGGATCATTGCCGCCCGCGGCCGCTCCGATCGCCGACAACTCGGCGCGCACCGCGTTCATGTCCGGCCGGGCGTAGGTCACTTCCGGCAAGACAAAATGGCCCTTGCTGTAGGCGTCGATCATGCGATTTTCCAACGACGCCGGCCATGCCACCGTGGGCAGGATGCGGATGCCGCGCACCGCCGCCAGCAACCGCTGATCAAGCGCCGCGTAGCGCTGCAATTCCGGTGAGATGAGCGGGGAGGAAGTCGTCATCGGACGGGTTGCCAGGCAGCATCGAACCGCTCGATCAGTTCGCGCGTCCGCGGCACGGAGGTGAACAGGGTGGACGAACTCCTGAAACTTTCCGCGTCCAGCCTTCCGCTCAGTCCGGACACGACGAACGGCGCGGGTGAGCCGGAGCAGAGGACCTGGATCTTCCGCTGGTTGAAACGGGTACTGGTGGATGACAGTTGCTGCATGCGGGCGCCCCTGCGTCGTATGCCCGGAATAGTAGATCCTCCCGGGCTTTCCAGTCCGCCCCGACCCGCGCGTTTTGCCTAATCCCTTTCGCGCTGGCCACGATGGCCATGCGGCCGTTCGATCGGACGGCCGCCGCGCTGACGACGCAGCCGTGCCTCCAGCGTAGCCGCCTGCTCCTCACGCTCGTCGTGCAGCTTGAGATAGTTGCGCCAGCGCCCGGACGCCAGCTCGCCATTGTCCAGCGCGACCTGCACCGCGCAGCCGGGTTCACTGCCATGGCCGCAGTCGGCGAAGCGACAGGCCTCGGCCAGCAGCGCGATGTCGGCGAACAAGTCGAGGTTTTCCTCGCCGGTGAGCTTCAGCTCACGCATACCGGGGGTGTCGATCATGCAACCGCCACTGGGTAGCTGCAGCAAGGCGCGATGCGTGGTGGTGTGGCGGCCGCGGCTGTCATGGCTGCGCACCTCGGCGGTGGCCATGCGCGCCGTACCCAGCAAGGTGTTGGTCAAGGTCGACTTGCCCGCACCGGATGATCCGACCAGCACCGCACTGTCACCCGGCAGCAGATAGGCGGCCAGCTGCGCCACGCTGGCCGGGTCCTTGCCGTTCAGCGCGTGGATCGGCGTTTGAGCAGGCAACCGCTGGCGCAAGGCGGCAATCTGCTCGTCAGCATCGTCACGGGTATCGAGCTTGCTGAGCAGGACCACGGGCTGCGCACCGGAGTCTTCGGTCAACGACAGGTAGCGCTCGATGCGTGCCGGGTTGAAGTCGCCATCCAGCCCGGTCAGCACCAGCACGTAGTCGATGTTGGTGGCAATCAGTTGTCGCTCGTAGCGCTCGCCCGCCGCGGCACGTGACAAGGTCGTGCGGCGCGGCAGCACGCTGACGATGTGCGGCGGCTTGCCAGCGGCAACTTCGACGAAGTCACCGACCACCGGCCGATCCTCCGCGGCGATACCGCGCTTGAGGAAATGCCCGTCCGGCTGCGCGCCGAACAGCGTCTCCCCGTCGTGCAGTTCATAGCCGGCACGATGCTGGGCGACCACCCGGGCCAGCCGCAGGCCGTTGGTCGGCAGGGCGGTTCCGCGCCAGCCGATGCTGCGCAGGCGCTCGATCTTTTCGGCATCACTCATGGAAATGTCAGTTGGCGGGCGGAGAGGATCAACCCGCCAATTATGCCCTGCCCGAAGTTCTCCTGACGCTGAACAGGCATTCGCCCCGAAACACGCTCGCGCTGCACTGCATCACGCTGCTAGCATCAAGCTAACGGCGACATGATCGCCAGCTGGCTTCAACTTGCTGAGGATACGAGCGTTGGCACCGATCATACCTAGTGCGCACCTGACCGACGTGCGCTACGAAATCCGCGGCGCACTGACCCGGCGCGCACGCGAACTGGAGGCGTCCGGACGGGACATCATCAAGCTCAACATCGGCAATCCCGGCCGCTACGGTTTCGAGGTGCCGGTGCATTTGCGCGAATCCATCGCCAGCCATTTGCAGGACAGCGAGGCTTACGGCCACGAGCAAGGCCTGGAAGTCGCCCGTGAAGCCATTGCTGCGCAGCAACGTGCGCGCGGGGCGCGCGGCGTGGACGTCGAGCACATCTTCATCGGCAACGGCGTCAGCGAACTGATCGATCTGTCGCTGCGCGCACTGTTGCACGATGGCGACGAAGTGCTGCTGCCCAGCCCGGACTATCCGCTGTGGAGTGCTGCCACCATCCTCAACGGCGGCCAACCTCGCTATTACCACTGCCTGGCGCGCAACGGCCACCATCCCGACCCGGATGAAATCGAGTCACTGATCACCCCGCGCACCAAGGCGCTGGTGTTGATCAACCCGAACAACCCCACCGGCGCCACCTATCCACGTGCGCTGCTGGAGCGGCTGGTGGCGCTCGCTGCGCGGCATCGCCTGCTGCTGTTTTCCGACGAAATTTACGATGAGATCCTTTACGACGGCGCGAGTTTTCAGCCACTGGCCGAGGTCGCTGGTGACCTGCCCTGCCTCAGCTTTGGCGGCCTGTCGAAAGTGCATCGCGCCTGCGGCTATCGGATCGGCTGGATGAGCCTGTCCGGCGACCCCGCACGCAGCGCGGCCTATCGCGATGCGATGCAACTGCTGGCCGCCTTGCGCTTGTGCGCCAACGTCACCGCACAGTGGGCGATACTGCCCGCGCTGCAGGACGCACCCACGATCGGCACACTGACCGCACCGGGTGGCCGACTGCACCAGGCGCGACGCGCCGTGCTTGAAGGCGTCGCCGCCAGCGACTACCTGGATCTGGTGGTGCCCGATGGCGCGCTCTACGCGTTTCCGCAGGTACGCGCCGAGCGTATTCCGCACTTCGACGACGAGGCATTCGCGCTGCGCCTGCTGGAGGAGGAATCGGTACTGGTGGTTCCCGGCAGCAGCTTCAACGTGCCACGCAGCCGGCACTTCCGGCTCACCCTGCTGCCACCACCGGCGCAATTGCATGAAGTGTTCGTGCGCATCGAGCGCGTGCTGGCGGCGATGGCTCGCGAGCAGTCGCCCGCCGCCGTTGCCGTGGCCTGAGTCCGGCGATGCCGGCTTATCTTGCCCTGGGTGATTCCTACACCATCGGTGAAGGCGTGGTCGCGGAGGATCGCTGGCCCGTCGCGCTGGCGCGACAGTTGCGCGCGGAAGGCGTAGCGCTCGACGAACCACACCTCATTGCGGTCACCGGCTGGACGACCGACGAACTGTCGCGAGGCATGGACGAAACCGCGCTGACGCCACCTTATCTATTGGTGAGCTTGCAGATCGGCGTGAACAACCAATACCGCGGAAGGTCGGACGCAGATTACCGCGTAGAGTTTTCCACCCTGCTGGCACGTGCGATCACACTGGCGGGTGGATGCGCTGAGCGGGTACTGGTGGTGTCGATCCCCGACTGGGGCGTGACACGCTTTGCCGATGAACGAGGCTGCGAGCGGACCGCCATTGCGCAGGAACTGGACGTCTACAATGCGCGCGCCCTCGCCGAGTGCGAACGCGCGGGTGCGCGCTTCGTCGACATCACCCGCATCTCGCGCGCACATCCGGAACTGGTCGCCGAGGATGGGCTGCATCCTTCCGCTGCCCAGTATCGCCTGTGGCTGGCAGCCATTGCGCCGGTCGCGCTGCAGGCACTAACGGCGGCCGATTGATTCCGCGGCGACCGGCTGCCTTCGCAACATCTGCATGGCATCGACCCACCGCTCGCGCGCATCAGAGCCTTCAAGGCCACCGGGGTAGCTCCCAAATAGCAGCCAGCGCTCCTGCGTGGCTGTCTTGCTGCTTCTGGTCGCAGGTCAGGCCCGGCGCCGTGTCTATACGCCTGACCCGGGTCAAGTCAGCCCACCGCGCAAGCGCGGTATCATCCCCGGTCACCTCCCGACCTTCAGGAACCACCTCATGTCGCTCGATCCCGGCACCCGCGAACGTATCGAAACCCTGCTCAAGGACCACCGCGTGGTGTTGTTCATGAAGGGCAATCGCAGCCAGCCCATGTGCGGATTCTCCGCCGCCGCCACCAACACCTTGAATGAGCTGCTGCCGGAATATCACACGGTGAACGTTCTGGAAGATCCGGAGATTCGCGAAGGCATCAAGGCCTACGGCGACTGGCCGACGATTCCGCAGTTGTACGTGGGTGGCGAGCTGGTCGGCGGCGCCGACATCATCCGTCAGATGTACGGCAGCGGCGAATTGCACCAGTTGTTCGGTGTTGCCGCACCCGACCGTACGCCGCCGGAAATCACCATCACCGACGCCGCCGCCGAAGCGATTCGTCAGGGCACCGCCAACGCCGAAGGCGTGGCGCTGCACCTGGAAATCGGCCCCGACCATAGCGCCGGCTTTCAGCTGGCGCCGGCCAACGAGCACGACATCGTGGCAGTAGCCAACGGCCTGGAAGTGCACTTCGATCCGGCCAGCGCACAACGCGCTCACGGCATCGTGATCGACTGGGTCTCCACCGTGCAGGGCGAGGGCCTCAGCCTGAAATTCCCGGGCGCGCCGGAAAGCCAGCACTGAACCTGCTGCGACCGACGACCGGATCGGGCAATCGACTGGCTCCGCCAGATCGCTGCAACGCCGGTTGACCACACGGTCCGCCAACGCAGTCGTAAAAACAGGGCGTAGCTGCCGCGCAGCCCCGCCCTGTTTTCGAGACGCCTTGCCAGTTTTTGCCTGACTGCTGCAGCACCGCCGCGAGATCCGCTGGCCGAGCATCGTCACCAGCGTCCTTCTTCCGACCGCTGCCCCACGCCGCACAAGGCACATCGCCAATCAGCGCAAACCCGTCCGACCGGGCACCAAGTACTTTCCGAGGCGTCCCCGGATGCGCGCGGCATATAGTGCCCACCCAGAAACTTAACTATTCCAGTCAAATAGTTACGTTGGAAACGATATAAAGATTTATATATATCAGTGATATACGTAAAAACTTGCGATGAACACCTCGTTAAAGGCCAGTACGCCAAATGCTAATATTTTGTTGACACTTTGTAAGAATTGCCGATAAGGTCAGCACCGAAAAAGTAGATGCTCGATCGGGATACATAGTCCCGACGGGTCAGGTATCTCGCGCAGAAATGCTGCTCGAGGTTTGTGGTAACTGCCGTTTTGGGGATTCCAACACCATGAAATTGAACAAAAACAAACTTACCCATGCCGTCCAGGGAGCCCTGCTGGTTGGCTCGCTGGTCCTGGCTGGTTCGGTCTTCGCGCAAGACGCCGCCCCGACCCAGCCGGAAGCAGCGAAGACGCTGAACACCGTGACCGTCACCGGTTCGCGTATCCGCAGCGTCGACCTGTCCACCGCGCAGCCGGTGTTCACCATCGACCGTCAGCAGATCCAGAATGCCGGCTTCGTCACCGTCGACGACGTCCTGCAGCACATCAGCACCATCTCCATCGGCTCGACCCGCGCCACCAACAATGGCAATGACGGCACCGCGACCATCAGCATGCGCGACCTCGGCGCAGCCCGCACCCTGGTGCTGGTCAACGGCCATCGCTGGTTGCAGGGCCTGGGCGGCACCGTCGACTTGTCGACCATCCCCGCTGCCGTGATCGAGCGCGTCGAAGTCCTGAAGGACGGCGCCTCCACCATTTACGGTTCGGACGCGATCGCCGGCGTGGTCAACATCATCACCCGCGACCACATGGATGGCGCCGAAGTCAATCTGTACTCGGGTCAGTTCCAGCAGGGTGACGGCCAGCAGAATTCGGCCGACTTCACCGTGGGCACCCACAATGACAAGGGCTCGCTGATCTTCAGCGTGGGCTACATGAAGGGTGACGCGGTCAGCATGGGCGACCGTGCCTTGACCCACGACATCTACCCGGGCTTCCCGGGCAAGGGCAACAGCAGCTACGGCGACCACGGCTCGATCTACGACCTGCAGACCGGTGATCGCCTTGCGATCAACAAGGGTGGCGATGTTCGCAACATCAACGACTACCATCCCTATGCCGGCGCGACCGACGGCTATAACTACCAGCCGAACAACTATCTGCTGACCCCGACCGAACGCCAGAACATGTTCGTGCAGGGCAAGTACAGCCTGACCGAGAACATCACCTGGAAGACCGAAGCGGCGTACAACGTACGCAAGTCTTCGCAGCAGTTGGCGCCGTCACCGATCGGCATCGGCATCGACTCGGGCTTCAATACCAACGCTCCGTTCAATCTGGACGCGAATTCCTACTACAACCCGACCGGCAAGGACGTGGGTGCCAATCGTCGTTTCGTCGAGGCTCCGCGTCAGTTCTCGCAGGACAACCAGAACACGCATTTCCTGACTGGCCTGGACGGCTCGTTCTCGGCCGGTGAGCGCAACTTCAACTGGGATGCTGCGTTCGATTACAACCATTCGTCCAACCTGGCCACCACCCACGGTCTGGTCAACATGATCAACCTGAAGGCGGCCACTGGCCCGTCCTTCATGGACACCGACGGCGTGGTCAAGTGCGGCGCCGCTGGCGCGATCATCGACGGCTGCGTGCCGATCAACATGCTGGGCGAAAAGGGCTCCATCACACCTGACATGCTGAAGTACGTCACCTACGTCGACAAGGAAAGCTCGGGCAACCGCAGCATCGACTGGACCGCCAATATCACCGGCGACCTGATTCAGCTGCCGGCTGGCTGGATGCAGTTCGCGGCGGGTTATGAATACCGCAACGAGAATGGCTACGACACCCCGGACTCCTTCACTGCCTCGGGCAACAGCTCGGGCAATGCCTTGGCACCGACGGCTGGTGGCTACGCGCTGAAGGAATTCTACGGCGAAGTTTCCGCCCCAATCCTGGTTGACGCTCCGCTGGCACAGAGCCTGACCCTTGACGCGTCTGTCCGTCACACCGATTACGGTACCGGCACAACCAACACCGACAAGTACGGCGTGATGTGGAAGCCGATCCAGGACCTGCTGGTCCGCGCCTCGTTCAGCCACGGCTTCCGTGCTCCGTCCGTCAACGATCTGTACGGTGGCCAGAGCCAGGATTACCGCGACTTCAACGACCCGTGCGACATGGTCAGCGGCAAGGCTGCCACCGACGCGACGGTGAAGGCCACCTGCATTGCCGCAGGCGTTCCGAACGGCTATACGCAGATCTCTACAAGCGGCTACGGCGGCCAGACGCAGATTCCGTTCCTGTCCGGCTCCAACGCGGCCGCAGCGCCTGAAAAGTCGTTGTCGCGCACGATGGGCCTGGTATACAGCCCGAGCTACGTGGCCGGCCTGGACATGTCGCTGGACTGGTATCGCATCCGCATCACCAACTCGATCAGCCAGCCGCTCGCAACAACGGTGTTGAACCAGTGCTACGTGCAGAACAACCCGGCGTTCTGCAACAAGATCACGCGTTCCACCAATCCACTGACTCAGGGTCAGGTCCTCAAGGCGGATGAAACGGTTGCCAACCTGGGTACCACGGACGTCGAAGGCTACGACTTCAACCTGAACTACCGCTTCCCGGAAACCAGCTTCGGTACGTTCCGCGTGGGTTCGGACTCGACCTACCTGGTCAAGTACGACACCAAGGTCACGCCGGACCAGGTCACCCTGGGCAACGTTGGCTTCGGTGACGTATTCCGCTTCCGCAGCAACACCTCGCTGGACTGGACCTATGGCGACTTCGGTGCCACCTGGAACATGCGTTACCAGTCGGGTTCCAAGTACGACTGCAAAGCTCCGGACTTCCACGGTGCCGCAAACCCGGGCGCACATTGCAACATGCCCGATTACGTCTCGCCGCTTAACGGTGCCGAGCCGCTGACCCGCATCGGTTCGTTCACCTACAACGACCTGCAGTTCCGCTGGCACGCTCCGTGGAACGGCACGATCTCGATCGGTGCCAACAACGTGTTCAACAAGAAGCCGGTGTCGAACTACAACTCGACCCGTACCTTCCCGGTGTACTACGACATTCCGGGCGTGTACTACTACGTGCGTTACAACCAGAAGTTCTGATGACACTGGACCGGGCAGCCTTCGGGCTGGCCGGTCCGACTTTCTGTCATCAGCAACAGACGTGCTGCCGCGAGGCAGTCACGGAGTCATAAAAAAAACCGTCAGCCCCTGGCTGGCGGTTTTTTTGTGCCGGTCAAGTGGTTACCGAACAGCGTTACGACTCATGCCAGCAGTACCACGGCGTGGCACAACGCGCAGCTAGACGGCCGCACCCTCGTCGTCGATATCTTCCTCAAACCGCAGGTGCTTGACGCTGCTGCCGTGGCGGCGCACCAGTTTCAACGCCTCGATGCCCACACGGATGTGCGCTTCCACATATTGCGAGGTGAAACTGCGATCACTGGCTTCGGTTTTCACGCCTTCGGGAATCATCGGCTGGTCGGAAACCAGCAACAGGGCGCCGCAGGGAATTCGGTTGGCGAAGCCTGCAGCAAAAATGGTCGCGGTCTCCATGTCTACCGCCATGCAGCGGGTGCGGCGCAGGTAATCCTTGAACACTTCGTCGTGTTCCCACACACGCCGGTTGGTGGTGTAGACGGTGCCCGTCCAGTAATCGTGGCCGAGGTCGCGGATCATGGTGGACACCGCACGCTGCAACTGGAACGCCGGCAGCGCGGGTACCTCGGGCGGCAGGTAATCGTTGCTGGTGCCTTCGCCACGAATGGCCGCGATCGGCAACACCAGGTCACCGAGTTGATTCTTCTTCTTGACCCCACCGCACTTGCCCAGAAACAACACAGCCTTCGGGCTGATCGCGCCGAGCAGATCCATCATGGTGGCGGCGTTCGGGCTGCCCATGCCGAAGTTGATCAGGGTGATGCCATCGGCGGTGGCATTCGGCATCGGCCGATCACGCCCCTGCACTTCCACGCCGTGCCACTGCGCGAACATCTCCACATAGTTGCCGAAGTTGGTCAGCAAAATGTATTCGCCAAATTGGTCCAGCGGGGTGCCGGTATAGCGCGGCAGCCAGTTGGAAACGATTTCCTGTTTGCTTTTCATCTTGAAGTCTTGCCCGAAGCTCGTTACCGGCGACGCCACGCCGGCGATATGCCAGTTATGTCAGACCATCTTAGGGCTGCCGTGGCGCCCCAGCCAGTCAGCATGGCGACACCAACCGGCCCAACAACCACTGACACAGCGTGCATGCTATGTTTCGCCTGCAATCAATGAACCGGGGGGATGAGCTGATGCGGATGGGCCTGGCAATCGACGCGGCCTGCGATCTATCGCAGGAATTCATTCAGAAGCACGACATCGCAGTCATGCCGATCACGATCAAGGTCGACAGCGAAACCTTCATGGACGATCGCCGGCCGGAGGAGATCCAGCGCTTCATCGATCGACGTCTCGGCAGCCGCAGTCATTCGGCGGAAACCGAACCCTCTCCCGTGGCCGAAATCCACAAGCTGTTCCTCGAGAAACTGGTGCTGGAACAGGACTGTGTTTTCTGCCTGACCATCACCGCTACCCGCAGCCCGATCAACGATCACGTCAACAAGGCGAGCTTCGGCATTCTCAAGAACTATCGGCAGGTGCGCGAGCAAGCCGGTGTCCCCGGCCCGTTCATGATGCGCGTGGTGGACACCCGCAACCTGTTCGCCGGGGCGGCGCCAGCCATCTACGAAGCCAATCGCCTGATTGCCGCGAATGAAACACCCGCCGTGATCCGCGAACGACTGGCCTATATCGCGAATCATTCCTACGGCTATATGCTGCCGCGCGACCTGCATTACCTGCGGGCGCGCGCCAAGAAGAAGAACGACCGCAGCGTGGGGGTTTTCAGCGCCATGCTGGGTTCAGCGCTGGACATCAAGCCGATCCTGCGCTGCTTCCAGGGCGAAACCGGACCGGTCGGCAAGGTCCGCGGCTTCGAGCAAGGTGCCCAAGCGCTGTTCGGTTTTGCAGCGAAACGCGTCCGTGCCGGCCTGCTGGTACCGATGGTCTGCGCCAGCTACGGTGGCGACCTCGCCGTGCTGGAGCACCTGCCCGGTTATCTGGAGTTGCGCCAGGCCTGCGAGGAATGCGGGGTGGAGCTGATGGAAGCGCCCATGAGCATCACCGGCATGGTCAATGTTGGCGAGGGCGCTGTGACGATCGGCCTTGCAGCCGAGGATCACGTGGCCGAATTCTGAAGCGTCCCCGCGCTGCAAGAGCAGCGCGGCGTGCGCACCGCTTATTCAGAACCCATAGTTCAGAAAGCCGCCATCCACCGCCAGCACCTGGCCGGTGATATAGCTGGCGGCAGGCAGGCACAGGAAGGCAATCGCCGCCGCTACTTCCTCCGGCTCGCCGATCCGCTCCAGCGGTGTGCGGTCGAGTACTTCGTCGAGATAGTCGCTGTCGGCCAGTGCCGGCTCGGAACGCTGGGTACGGATGTACCACGGCGCCACCGCATTGACCCGGATGCCATCGACCGCCCATTCCGCGGCAAGATTGCGGGTGAGCTGATGCAGTGCGGCCTTGCTCATCCCATAAGGCGAGCCGGTGCGCACATGGGTCATGCCGGACACCGAACCCACGTTGACGATCGCCGCATGCGCCTGCTGGGCGAGCTGCGCGTGGGACAGCCGGCACATCTCGAAGGCACTGAACAGATTCTGCTCGAAGATCGCCCGCCAGTCGTCTTCGCGATAGTCGAGCGTGGCTCCCGGCTGATTGCCGCCGGCATTGTTGATCAACAGCGACAGCGGGGTACCGAGGTCGGCAATCCAGTCGAATATCGCCAGCCGATCTTCGCCTTCGCTGACGTCAGCGGCGAACGCCATCACCTCGCAGGCGGGGAAATCCTCGGCCAGCTCATCCCTGACCTGCTCCAGATGATCCGCATCCCGCGCAACCAGCAACAGGTTCGCACCCAGCCCGGCCAGCTCGCGCGCGGTGGCATGGCCGATGCCTTTGCTGGCACCGGTAATCAGGGCGTTATGGCCTTGCAGTTGCCAGGCATCGAGACGACTGTTCATGCGGGCAGCTTAAAGCGTCGGCGGCGGGCTGCCAACGCTGCTGGCTTGCCTGCGACGCTAGCTGGCGCAACACTTGGCGAAACGAACACGCAAGGTAACCACCATGAAGCTGCTGCCGCTCCTGCTCTGCCTTGTCTCGCTGGGTGCATGCTCAAGCAAGCCGCCGGAGCCTCAGGCGAAGCCGCCCGTAGTCACCACCCCGTTTGACGGAATGCGCGCTGACAAGCAGCGCGCGAAAGACGTCAGCAAGATGGTCGAGAAGCACGATGACCAGCAGGACAAGCAGATTGAGGCCTTGCAGCACTAGCTCCACGGGTTCCACTACGATGCGCGCGCCTCAATAAGGCCGGCACAGGCAGTCGGCGTAGATGTTCGGCGTGCCGGCACGCGCGTCACGCAGCAACTGCAGTTCCGGCGCCCTCGCGGGCAGCTGGGCAAGCCAGCTCGGCAGGCGCACACCGAACGATTGCAGCACCCGCACGCTGGCGCTCTGGCTCATACCAGCCAGAAAGCGCTCAAAGCCACTCGACGGTTGCTCCATGTAGCGCACCGGATAGCCTTTGGCCAGCTGTGCGCGGCTGGCCGCATCAGCCACAGCGGCCTCCAGTCCGCCCAGCTGATCAATCAGGCCACGCTGCAGCGCCTGCTCGCCGGTCCAGACGCGTCCCTGGGCAATGGCATCAATCGCCTCGTAACTTTTGCCGCGCGCCTTCGCCACATTGCCGACGAAATCACGATAGCCCTTGTTGATGATCGCCTGAATTACCGTACCGACCTTCGGATCAAGCGGACGGGTGATGTCGAACGCACCGGCCATCGGCCCGGTGCTGACGCCATCACTCTGCACGCCCAGCTTGGCCAGCGTGCCGGGCACCGAGTAATACAGGCCGAAGATCCCGATCGAACCGGTGATCGTGTTCGGCTCAGCAAAGATCCGGTTTGCGTTCATCGAGATCCAGTAGCCACCGCTGGCTGCCACATCACCCATCGACACCACCACCGGAATGCCGGCAGCGCGGGTCAGTTCGACTTCGCGGCGAATCTGCTCGGCGGCATACACTTCGCCGCCGGGTGAGTTGACCCGCAGTACCAGCGCCTTGGTCTTGCGATCTTCCCGCGCCTCGCGAATCAGCGCCGCGGTGGACTCGCCACCGATCGAACCGGGGCCGCGCTTGCCGCCGGCAATCTCGCCTTCGGCTACCACTACCACCACGCCCGGCGTCAGCGGCTTGCTCTCCTCCGCCATGCTGGCCGCGTAGCGCGCCAAGCCAACCTGACGGAAACCGTGACCCTTGCGGTCGGCCGGCACGCCGTCCTTGCGCATCATCGCAATGAGCTCGGCGCGGGTCGCCAGACCGTCCACCAGATGCTGATTGACGGCCAGCTCCGCAAGGTTGCCCTGGGTCGTGGCGATATGCGTGGGCAGGTTATCGATGTCGTCACGCAGCGTCGCTGGATCGAGCTTGCGCAGCTTCGACACCTCGTTGAGATAGCCATCCCACAGGCCGTTCATCCAGTAGCTGTCAGCCTGCTTAGCCTCAGCCGAGGCGTGATCAAGAATGTAGGGTTCCGCGGCACTCTTGAACTCGCCGACACGAAACAAATGGACGTCCACACCGAGTTTGTCCAGCAGGTCTTTGTAGAACAACCGGTAGTTGGCCAGGCCGGTGAGCATCACGCCGCCTTGTGGATCCACCAACAGCCGGTCGGCATGCGCAGCGAGGTAGTACTGGCCTTGATCCAGATTCACACCCCACGCGATCACCGGCTTGCCGGTTGCACGGAATCGCTCAAGCGCCGCTCCCACTTCGTGCAGCGCGGCAAAACCGCCGCCCTGCAAGGCATCCGGCAGCAGCAGGATGCGGCTGATCCGTTTATCGCCGGCTGCCGCATCGATCGCGCCAATCAGATCGCGCAGCTGCACCTGTTTCGGCGCTTCGCCCGAAAGGCCTGCCAGAGCGCGCTGCAGCGGATCGATGCTGTACTGCTCGACCAACTGGCCTTGCGGCTGGATCACCAGCACGCTGTCGGACTGCACCGTGCGGTCCACATCCGCACTCAGCCCGACCAGCAGCAGCAACAGCAGGCCGAAAAACACCAGATTGATGATCACCAGCCGGAAGCCGTTGAGAAAACGCCCCAGCGAACGGAGGAAGGCCCAGAAACCGTTGCGGCGAATGGGGGGCGGTAGCGATGACGTCATGCGCGAGGTATCCGGTGTTTATGGGGCTAGCGTAGCTGGTCAGGGATAGCGTCAGGCTGGCGCAGGAAGCGGCAGCGGGTGACGCCAGCGCTGCTTCCACGCGCTGCGCCAGAAACGAGTGAACAGCATCACCGCCGCCACCGACAGGCCGGCGATCAAGCCGATCCACATGCCGCGCGCACCCATCCCGTGGTGAAAAGTCAGCCACCAGCCCACCGGCATACCGACAACCCAATAGGCAAACAAGGTAATCGCCATCGGCACACGGGTGTCTTTGAGACCGCGCAGCGCGCCGTTGGCGGCGACTTGAATCCCGTCGGAAAACTGGAACAGGCCGGCCAGCATGATCAGTTGTACCGCCAAGGCAATCACCTTCGGATCGTGCGTGTACAACGACGCGATGAAGTGCGGCAGCCCCAGCATCAAGCCCGCCGATACCATCTGAGTGACCAGGGTCAGGCCGATTCCGCAGAAACCCGCATAGCGCACGCCGCGCTCGTCGCCGCGGCCCACCGCGTTGCCCACGCGCACGGTGATCGCCATGGCCAGGCCCAGCGGAATCATGAAGAACAGCGAGGCAATGTTGAGCGCCACCTGATGGCTGGCGATCACATCCTCACCCAGGGTGGCGATGATCAGTGCAGTCGCCACGAACAAGCCCGCTTCGGCCAGCAAAGTCACCGCCATCGGCAAGCCGATGTGTATCAACTGGCCGATCCGGCGCAGGTTCGGCCGCTCAAACCGATCGAACAAACCCAACCCGTGATAGTTGCGCCGGAACACCACATAGACGCCGAACGCCAGCATCTCCAGCCACAACACGATCGCCGTGGCCACGCCGCAGCCATGGGCGCCCTGCGGCGGGATGCCCAGCTTGCCGAACATCAACACATAGCCCAGCGGCACCAGCAACGCCAGTCCGCCCAGGCTGAAATACATCGATGGCCGGGTCATCGACAAACCTTCGGACAAGCCGCGCAGCGCGAAGTAGATAGTCAACGCCGGTGCGCCCCAGCTGATCGCCAGCAGGAAGCGCTGCACATCGTGGCGCAGGCTGGCCGTCACGCCGATCAATTCGATCAGCGGCTCGGCGTGGCGCACCGCGAACCACAGCAGCACACCCATGCCCAACGCCAGCCACAAAGCCTGATGGAACACCGCACCGACCTCATGACGCCGTCCCGCGCCATCGAGCTGTGCCACCGACGGCGGTACCGCCATCATCATGCCGATGCCGCTGACGATTGCCAGCGACCAGATGCTGGCACCGACCGCTACCGCACCCAGCACGTGCGCGCTGACATGCCCGGCCAGCAACGCATCGATAACGTTGCTGCCGATCGCCGCCAGTTGCGCACAGATCAGCGGCAGCGCGAGCCGCACGGTGGCACGCATCTCGTGCAACAGATGGGCGCGCTCGGGACGTAAGGGTTTCATGGACACAGCAGACTCCGCGGCCGCACATTCTACCTGAGCCATAGGTCACGACCGCCCGGCCGCCGGCATGTGCGAACATCTGCCGCTGCATTGGACGGGGACCATGATGAAGCAACTGATCAGGCATGAAGGCATGCGTTGCGCCAACTGTGGCGCCGTGCTCGAGGGCGAGTTCTGCCACGAATGCGGGCAATCGTTTCACAGCGTACTCAAGCCGATGCACCACATGGCCGAGGAAACCGTGGAAACGTTGCTGCATATCGACGGCCGCATCGTGCATACGCTGCCACCGCTGCTGCTCAGGCCCGGCTTCCTGACGCTGGAGTATTTCAGTGGCCGACGGGTGCGATATGTCGCCCCGTTCCGACTGGTATTCGTGCTGTGCCTGCTGGCGTTCTTCGTCTGCCACCTGCGCCTCGAAGACAGCCACATCGATCTCGGCCCGAACACGCAACTCCACGCGACAGACAATTCGTTCAACGCGGCGACCACTCCGGCCGCGGTGGAACTGGCCTTGCAGCAGCAGCTGGCTGGCCTGGAGCGTGCGCAGGATGCGCTGGGGCCGCTGGGCGGGCTTGCAGCGTCTGATCTGACCGTGGCCAAAAACGCCGCGCGTCAGCAGGCCGCGCAACGCATACAGGTACTTGAGGCGGCACCTGCCGCAGGGACCGCGCTGCAGCCATCGGACAGCCTGCCGACAGCTGCGGATGCGGAGGTGCACACCAAGATCAGCAACGACTGGCTGAACTCGCCCTCACACATCGAAATCGCGTGGTTGCCAGGCTTTGCCAACGATCGCGTCAGCAAGAGCGTGAGCCATCTCAAGGCGAACCTGCGTGCCATGGAATCTCCTGGCGCAAGCCGTCAGGAAGCATTTGACCGGCTGCTGACCAATTTCTTCGGCATGTTGCCGCAGACCATGTTCGTGATGATTCCGCTGTTCGCCCTGCTGCTCAAGCTGTTCTACGTATTCCGCCGACGCCTGTACATGGAGCACCTGATTGTGGCGCTGCACAGCCACGCCTACCTGTTCTTCAGCCTGCTGCTGGGCGTGTCGTTCGGCGCGCTGTCCAGTTGGCTAGCGCCGCACGCCGCCTGGGTGACCTATCCGCTGCATTGGCTGGAGTGGGGTCTTGCACTTTGGATACCGGCATACCTGCTGATCATGCAGAAACGGATCTACCGGCAGGGCTGGCCGATGACCTTGCTGAAATTCGGCTGCATCGGCTTTTGCTACTTCTGGCTATTGACTCTGGCACTGCTGGTCGCTGGCGCACTCGGGATGGCCAAGTAACCCCGTTTCGGGCCTGCCGGCCAGCGGTTTTGCACAGCGTCAAGAGTCTGTCAAGGCACGCCGAGGGGATTCGTGAATTATGTGAACCCTGCCCATACGTCATTTTTATCACATTGATTCAAAAGGCTTTTTTTCTTTGCCCAAAACGTCATCAAGCCGTCATGAAAGGCGCCACCATGCGCTTGAGGGGGTCCCGTCACCGTTGAATCCACAGACTTATCCACAGCATCTGTGGATAAGCGCAAAAACTCACGGGGGATAGCCACTTACCCCTCAATCCTCAGACAAGCGGGCAGCAAGTTCACGCAACTCCGCCGGGTCAGCTTGGTGCGAATAGCAAGCTCGGGATGAGGCCTTGGCGAGCGCGACAGTTACACTGACCCGCTGATGAGATCGACCATGCCCGCCGTCCTGCGCATCGCCCTGCCGGTGCCCCTGCCTACCTTGTTTGACTACCTGCCGCCGGCGACTGGTGAAGCACAGGTAGGCAGCCGGGTGCTGGTGCCGTTTGGTCGCGGCAAGCAGGTTGGCGTGGTGGTGGCGATTGATGCGGCGGCGGCGGTGGAAGGCAGTCGGCTGAAACAGGTCACCCGCTTGCTGGACGACGAAGCACTGCTCGATACCGAGTTGATGCAGACGCTAGCCTGGGCCGCCGACTACTGGCTCGGCGCTCCGGGCGAGGCCTACGCCAACGCACTGCCACTGGCACTGCGCGAAGCGCGGCCGCTGCCGGCCATCGGTGATGAATACTGCGCGATCACCAACGCGGGACGCAGCGCCCTTGACGCCGGCAGTCGACGCGGGGGCAGCAAAGCGTTGCTGGGCCTACTCGCCGACCGCGCGCTGAGCGCCCAGGAGCTGACGGAGCGCCAGCCGGGCTGGCGCGAAGCAGCTCGGCGGCTGGCAGGGGCAGGCTTGATCGAACGCGGCGAACGCCCACCGCTCAACCAGCGGCTGCCACCGTCAACCGCGCCGCAACTCAGCGACGAACAGCAACAGGCGGTAGCCACCGTGGGTGCCTGCCTCGGTGGCTACCAACCGTTCCTGCTCGACGGCGTCACCGGCAGCGGCAAGACCGAGGTCTATCTGGCGCTGATCGAGCAGGTGCTTGCCCAAGACAAGCAAGCGCTGCTGCTGGTACCTGAAATCGGCCTTGCGCCACAAACCGTGCGGCGCCTGCGCGAACGACTTGGCGTGCTGGTCGAAGTGCTGCACTCGAATCTGTCCGAGGGCGACCGCGCGCGTGCCTGGCTGCGCGCGCGGGCGGGCACGGCCCGGGTGATTCTCGGCACGCGCTCGGCGATCTTCACCCCGCTGCCGCAAGCGGGTCTGATCATCGTCGACGAAGAACACGACAGCGCCTACAAGCAGCAGGATGGCTTCCGCTATCACGCACGCGATCTTGCGGTAGTGCGCGCCCGTGCGCTGGGCGTGCCGGTGTTGCTGGGCTCGGGCACGCCATCGCTGGAATCACTGGCGAATGCCGAAGCCGATCGTTACCGGACCCTGCATTTGCGCGCGCGTCCCGGCGCCGTGCGCGCACCGCAAATCCAGATCATCGACATGCGCGCGCAGCGGCTCGACCACGGCATGTCGCCGGCCTTGCTGGCCGCTGTGGCCGACACGGTGGCGCGCGGCGAACAGGCGCTGGTATTTCGCAACCGCCGCGGCTACGCACCGGTGTTGCTGTGTCATGCCTGTGGCTGGCATGCCGACTGCCCGCGCTGCGATCGGCCGCTGACCCTGCATGCCGGCCGCCGCCAGCTGATCTGTCATCACTGCGACTATCGCCAGCGGCTGCCACAAGCCTGCCCGAGTTGCGGCGCAGGCGAGCTGAAACCGCAAGGTCAGGGCACCGAACGGCTTGAGGAAGCACTGCTCGCGCACTTCCCCGGCGTGCCGGTGTTGCGGGTGGATCGCGAAACCACCAGCCGTCGCGACTCGTTCGAACAATTGCTGAGCACGCTGACGGACGACCAACCGGCGATTCTGGTCGGCACCCAGATGCTGGCCAAGGGCCATGACCTGCCCAACCTCACCCTGGTCGCCATCGTCGGCGTGGACGAAGGCCTGCACAGCATCGACTTCCGCGCCAGCGAACGACTGGCGCAACTGGTGGTGCAAGTCGCCGGCCGCGCCGGCCGCGCGCGCAAGCCTGGCCGCGTGGTGCTGCAGACGCATCAACCCGAACACCCGCTGCTGCGCAGCCTGCTGGCTCAAGGTTATGCCGCAGCGGCGCGCGACCTGCTGGCCGAGCGTCGGCTGATCCAGTTGCCGCCCTACAGCCATCAGGTACTGCTGCGCGCCGAGGCGATCAAGCGCGAAGATGTGGACGGCTTCCTCGCCGCCGCACACGCGGCCCTGCCGCACGACGATTCACTGCAGATCGCCGGGCCGATGCCCGCACCGATGCCGCTGCGCGCCGGCCGTCATCGCGCGCAGTTGCTGCTCGAAGCCGCCAATCGACGCAGCCTGCACGGCATGCTGCGATCGTGGCAACAGGTGCTGGCTAAACTTCCGCTGGCGCGCAAAGTGCGCTGGTCGCTGGACGTGGACCCGATCGATCTGTATTGATCCCGCGATCGAATCAACTCTGCGCAGTTTCGGGAGGCACCGGCTTGACCAGCCAGCGCACCGCCAGCACGCCCAGCTCGTAAAGCAGGCACATCGGAATCGCCAGCATGATCATCGAGGTGATGTCCGGCGGCGTGATGAAGGCCGAGATCGCGAACGCGCCAACAATCGCATAACGACGACCGCTACGCAGCTTTTCCACGTCGACGATGCCTACAGCGGCAAGCACCACGACCGCCACCGGTACTTCAAAGCACAGCCCGAACGCGAAGAACATCAACATCACGAAGTCGAGGTAGTGGGTGATGTCGGTCATCATCTCCACGCCCTGCGGGGTCACCGCGGTGAGGAAACGAAACGCCGCCGGCAGCACCAGGAAATACGCGAACGCGCAGCCGGTATAGAACAACACCAGCGCCGCGCCAAGCAGGGGGCGGGCGAGGCGTTTCTCGTGCTTGTACAAACCAGGGCTGACGAACGCCCACAGCTGGTACAGGATCATCGGCATGCTGATGAACAGCGACGCATAGAACGCCAGCTTCAGCGGGGTCACGAACGGGCTGGCCACCTCGGTGGCGATCAGGTGCGCACCCTGCGGCAGGCGCACTACCAGCGGTGCCGCCAGTTCGGTGTACAGCCGATTGGCAAACGGCACCAGCGCCAGCAGCACCAACAGCACCGTGGCACTGGCCTTGAGCAGGCGCGAGCGCAGTTCGAGCAAATGCGAGAACAAGCCCTGCTGCAAATCGATATCGGGTTCAGGCGTGGCCATTCGGCAACTCCGCAGGGGCTTTCTTCACCGAATCAAACAGATCGCCGGTAGCGTTGTCGGCTGCCGGGCCGGCCTCAGCTAACACCTCGACCGGAGCCGGGTCGGACAAGGGATAGGTAGTTGCCGGGGCCGGCGCATCCGCCGATATTGCCTCAACCACCTTTGCCTCGCTGCCCACATCACGCACCTTCTGCACGGCGACATCGAGTTCGGCCTGTGCAGCCTCGGCGCGCGCAGCCGCTTCACGCGCGACGCGCTTGATTTCCTCGATCTGCAATTCGCGCTCTACCTCGGCGCGCACGTTGTCCCACCCGCTGCGCATGCGCCGCAACAAGGCACCGGCCGTGCGGGCAGCACCCGGAAGCTTTTCCGGGCCAAGCACGATCAGCGCGATGAGCGCGAGCAGCACCAGCTTGCCGAAGCTGATCTCGATCATCGCCGCGAGCCGCCGGCTTACTTCTGATCGCTGGAGTCGCGCTGACTCTGCGTGGTCGGCTCGACAGGGGGCGCGGGTGGATCGGCGCGCAGCTGCTCGGCTTCCGCCTTGCGCTTGGCCTCTTCCTCGTCGCCGTTCAGGCCCTTCTTGAAGTCCCGCATGGCACCGCCGAGGTCAGCGCCGATGTTGCGCAGCTTGCCGGTGCCGAAGATGACCACGACCACGATCAGCAGGATTATCAGGTGCCAGATGCTCATGAATTACCTCAGAAACGGATCAAACCGGAAACACCGGCAGCCATGAAAGTGCCGGCGCTTCAACGTCAGCGGGAAGTGTACTCTTCGAGCCGGTCGCGAAAGTCCACCACGGCCGTCGGCACGTTGCTCACACCGCCTTCAAAGATGCGGCGTGGCGTGATTCCTGCGCCATACACCGCCGCATTCGCATCATAGTCGATACGCAGCGCCGAGCCATCCAGCGCCACGCCGGCAAACAGGCCGCGGGTGCGCGAATACGAATAGATTTCAGCCTTCAGCTGTGCATCGGTCGAGGCAGTGGCGGTGCGGCCCACCGGGCCAGCTGCCGCCGAGGCATCCGCACCCAGGGTGAATTTGCCATTGACGATCGAGTCAACGCCGCGCTGGGTACGGAACACCAGAATCACGTCGGTCGAGGACACGCCGGCCTGAAAACCCACGCTGCCGCCGGTCATGGTGATGAAACTCGGGTTGGACCAGGTACCGTCGGCACTCTTCACCGAGATCAGGCCTTCGCCACGGCGTCCGCCGAAAATGAAGCCGGCCTTGATCATGTCCGGAATCACCGCGATGGCGCGCGCGTTGCGCAGCAAGTCTTGCGGAATCGCCTTGTCCGGTGCCTGCATGATGTCGTTCATCACGCGCACCGCATTGGTCGCGCGCACCAGCGGCGGATCTTCGGCATGCACGGCCATTGCCGGCAGCAACAGGGCCAGCCCGGTCAGCAGCAATCGTTGCAGGGAGTTCTTGAACATGAGTAGCTCCATCGGATTCGGGGATTTTCTGGATCGGTGAGAACAGGCCCAGTCAAGTGAACGCACCTGTCACAACAGGCTTGTGGCAGACTCGTGGATCGCCTCTGCACGACCATCACCATGCCATTCACCAACAACTATACCGGCCTTGCCGGCTATTCCCACGACCCCGACGCGGCATCCGTTCAGGCAGCCGTTCTGCTGGTCAACCTCGGCACGCCAACCGCTCCGACCGCACAGGCGGTGCGTCCTTACCTCGCCGAATTCCTCGCCGATCCACGGGTGATCGAATATCCGCGCTGGTTGTGGTGGCTGATTCTGAACGGTGTGATCCTGCGCGTACGACCAAAGCGCTCGGCGCATGCCTACGGCAAAGTCTGGGAAAAGCGCGGCTCACCGCTGCGTTTCGGCAGCGAAGCACTGGCGGCGGGCCTGCAATCCGAGATCTTGCGGCAACGTCCACTGGCACCGGTGAAGGTCGCGCTGGCGATGCGCTATGGCGAACCGTCGGTGATGCAGACCATCGCGCAACTGCAACGCGAGGGCGTGCGCCGGCTGTTGGTGCTGCCGCTGTACCCGCAGTATTCGGGCACCTCCACCGGATCGGTACTGGATGCGGTAGCCGATACCCTCAAGAAGATGCGCTGGCCGCCCGAGTTGCGCATCGTCAATGACTATCACAGCCACCCGGCGCACATCGAAGCACTCGCCCAGAGCATCGAAACGTGGTGGGCAACGAACGGCCGCGGCGACAAGTTGCTGCTGTCGTTCCATGGCATTCCCGAACGTTACCTGCACGAAGGCGATCCCTATTTCTGCCAATGCCATGCCACCGCGCGGCTGTTGCGCGAACGCCTGCAGTTGAGCGAGCAGCAGATGGTGCTGAGCTTCCAGTCGCGCGTCGGCCGTGAGCGCTGGCTGCATCCTTACACCGACGCCATGGTGCGCAAGCTCGGTGCGGAAGGCGTGCGCAAACTCGATGTTGCCTGCCCTGGATTCGCTGTGGACTGTCTGGAGACGCTGGAAGAGATCGCGATGCAGAATCGCGACTTCTTCGTCGGCGCCGGCGGTGAATCGCTGCGTTACATCCCCGCACTCAATGACAGTGAGGGACAAGTACGCAGCCTCACCGAACTGGTGCTTCAGCACACGCAAGGCTGGCCAGAATTTGCCGCCGACCACGATCCGGACGCAGCACGGCAACAACGCGCGCAGGCGAAGCAACGCGCAGAGGCCGTTCGTGCCAGCAACGACTGACTTCGTCTCCATCGCGCTGCCGCAACTGTCACTGCAGGCTCAGTGGTGGGGAGACAGCTCGCTGCCGCCGCTGTTGGCGCTGCACGGCTGGCTCGACAATGCCGGCAGCTTTGCCCGGCTGGCGCCGTTGCTGGCCCGGCACTATCACGTGATCGCACTGGAGCTGCCCGGTCACGGCCACTCCGACCACCTGCCTGCCGGCAGTACGTATCACTTCTTCGATTACGTGCGCGATGTACTCGCCGCCGCCGATGCGCTGCAACTTTCGCGCTATACGCTGCTTGGCCATTCGCTGGGTGCCGGTGTCGCTTCGCTGGTCGCTGCAGCGACGCCCCAGCGCATCAGCCGACTGTTCCTGATCGAGGGACTCGGGCCATTGGGCGACGATGGCACGCATACGCTGGCGCGTTTCCGGGAAGCACTGACACCACGCCACAACAAACCCTTGCGCATATTTTCAAGCGTTGAACAGGCGATGCAGGCACGCGGCATGGTCAGCGGCCTGGCTGCCGAACTGTCGCGGCCAATCGTCGAGCGCGGCCTGATCGAGGTTGATGGCGGCTGGTCGTGGCGCAGCGATCCGGCCTTGACGCGTCAAAGCTCGAGCCGGCTGGCCGAATCGCAAATCCATGCCCTGTTGCGCGGCATCGCCGCCCCCACTTCGCTGCTGCTGGCGCAACCGGCGACCTCGTATCTGCCCAGCGAACCGATGCAATTGCGTGCCGACTGCGTGCCGGATATCGCCGTCGAGCAGATGGACGGCGGCCACCACCTGCATCTGGAACATCCGCAGGCAGTGGCCGACTGGATGGCCAACGTCGCGTAGGAGCGCACCCTGTGCGCGATGCCTTCCGCCGCGTGACGAAGGGAATCGCGCACAGGGTGCGCTCCTGCGTAGAGTGTCAGGGCTTCTTCAGACCCAGCACATCCAACCCCTGCTCGAAGCGAACATCAACCGGAATATGCGCCTGGTCCAGTCGCTTCAGATCACCGGCCAGCTGTGCGTCGACATTGCCCATCTGATCGGTGAGCTGCTTCGCCGCAGCATAATCACCGTCACCCTGAATGGTCAGAAGCTTCGCTGACAACGCATTCATCGCCGCAGTCATCTTGTCGAAATCGACGCGGTAGCGGCCCGTCGTTTCATCACGACTGAACGCACCCTGCTGCTTGAAGAAGTTGAAGCGCACCATGTTCGCCTTGGCGTGTGCATCGCTGGCGCCGAAGCGCACCGAGCGCAGGATGCCGGCGAGGAAGGTGACGTAGTTGTCCATCAGCTTCGACTTGTCCAGCTCGCCCCTGTCGGCCAGCTTGGTGACCATGTACAGGCCGAGAATGTCGGCCTTGCCTTCCTCGAAGCTGGAAGCCTGATCCTTCAGTGCCTTGCGCACGGTGCCCTTGCCGTCGAGCGTTTCCTTGATGCCGAGGCCGTGGGCGACTTCGTGGAACATGGTGTTCTGGAAGAAGGCGTCGAAGGTGAGGTGCTTCTGCTGATCGTCGGCAATCAGCTCGTGGCCGATCGGCAACATGATCTTGTCGAATTTCGCCTGCATCACGTTTTCCAGCTGCAGGCGACGTGTGCCCTTCTTCAATTGCACCTGCTCGTCGTTGGGCAGGTTGATCGCAATGGTCTTGGCGCCGACGTTGGCATCGCCACCGTAGTAGATCGCGAAATAGGCATTCAGGTCCGCATCGGAGCCCGGCTTTTCGGCCTTGTACTTGTCCGCCACCGGCAGGCCGCGCTGCAATTCGGGCAGGTATTTGGCGAAGCGTGCCAGCTTGGCACTCCATGCCTGATCCTTGATCAACACGTAGGATTCGTAGCTGGCCTTGTAACCGAACAGCTGGTCTTCGTAGGTTTCGATCGGGCCGATCACGATGTCGACCGGGTTCGTCTTCATCTCCATCCAGGCGAAATCGCTGGGCTGGTAGTCGTCATTCTGCAAGGCGTCGGCGCGCATGGTCAGATACTTGCGGAAGCCCGCATCGCCGGCCAGTTTGGCCGCCTCACGCAGCAGACCGGCGCTCTTGTCCAGCTCGGCCTTGTACGCCTGATGATAGGGCACCGTGATCAGCTGACCCTTGTCGTCCCGGCGCAGCAAGGTATACAGACCGGTCTTGTCGGTCAGCGGTGACTGCTCGAACTCGGCCTTGGTCATGTCGGCCGGATAAAACTGTGCGCCCGCCGGCCGTGCGCCGATGCCGTCGACGAACGACTGGTCATTGTTCAACCGGTCCCACGGACCGTAATTGATCTCGGCGAATTCGCGCGTGGCCGGGTCGCTGATCTTCTGCATCAATGCATTCTTGTCGCCCCAACCCTGTTGCCAGTACAGCGCATTGGTGCTGTCGGCGGCTTCGATCAGCAGCGCGATCATCTGCTTCTGCTTGGCGTCGAACTTCGACAAGTCCGCAGTGAGCTTTACCGTGGCGTAGTCACCGACGTGCTGCTTCACTGCTGCCGCACTCTCGACCGCAGCGGGCGTCGCCGTTGCAGCGCTGACAGAGGGCGCCGGCGCCAGCTCCTCTTTCGACACTGGCGCTTGCGCCGGTGCATCCTGATGGGATGAGCAGCCGGCAAGCGCCAGCAGCAGACAGACGGGAAGCAGACGTCGAACCATGATGATGTCCTGGCAGGAGAATGCTCCATGGTATCGCGCTCACGCGACGATGCCAGCTGAGTGGGTGCACATGCCGCGCCGCCGCGCTTCGCGCTATCGTCGCACTCCCCTCGCCTCGCCATGCCCATGGACTCGCCAGCTGACTCCACCGCCCCACGCCACCGCGCTGCACTGGCTTTCATCTACGTCACCGTGCTGCTGGACATGCTGGCGTTCGGCATCATCATTCCGGTGCTGCCGCACCTGATCGAGCAACTGGCCGGCGGTGGCATCGCGAAGGCCGCATGGTGGGTGGGCATTTTCAGCACGGTGTTTGCCATCGTGCAGTTCGTGTTCGCGCCGATACAGGGGGCGCTGTCCGATCGCTACGGTCGGCGGCCGGTGATCCTGATCTCCAACCTGGGGCTGGCGCTGGACTTCGTGCTCCTGGCGCTGGCACCGACGCTGTGGCTGTTGTTCGTGGCGCGCATCCTGCTGGGCATGACGGCAGCCAGCTTCAGCACCGCGAATGCCTATGTCGCCGACATCATCCCCGCCGAGAAGCGCGCGGCGGCATTTGGCCTGCTCGGCAGCGCATTCGGTCTGGGCTTCATCATCGGTCCCGGACTGGGCGGCTTCCTCGGCGGCATCGCGCTGCGCCTGCCGTTCTGGGTTGCCGCCGTCATGGCCTTGTGCAATTTCCTTTACGGCTTTTTCATCCTTCCCGAGTCGCTGCCGAAAGAGCGCCGCACCGCGCGCATCGAACTGCACAGCGCACATCCGTTCGGCTCGCTGAAACTGTTGCGTCGCCAGCCGCAGGTGTTCCAGCTGGCCATCGTGCTGTTTCTGGTCTATCTGGCGCACTACGTATTGCAAACGGTGTTCGTGCTGTATACAGACTACCGCTACAGCTGGGGTCCGCAGGCGGTCGGCTATGCCTTGATGCTGGTGGGTGCCTGCGATGGCTTCGTGCAGGCGGTGCTGACTGGCAAGCTGGCACCGCGCTTCGGCGAACGCCGCGTACTGCTGGCCGGCATGTTTTTTGGCGTCGGCGCGTTTCTGGTGATGGGCCTGGCTGATGTCGGCTGGGCTTTCCTGTTCGGCATTCCGCTGCTGGCGCTGTGGGGGCTGGCGATGCCGCCGATCCAGTCGCTGATGACCCAGCAGGTCGACCCCTCGGAGCAGGGTCGGCTGCAAGGTGCGATCGGCAGCCTGGGCAGTTTCGCCGGCATCTTCGGTCCGTACCTATTTGCACAGATCTTTGCACTGTCGATCGCGCCAGGCTCGGCGATCCACCTGCCGGGTGTAGCCTTCCTGCTTTCGGCCACGCTGATGCTGGTTGGCCTGGTGATCGCCGCGCGCGCCACACAGGGCATGACCCGCTGCAACAGCATCGTTCCGCTTGCAGAACCGCTTCCCGAAATCCCTCCCGGCGACATGCCACCGTTCGCCGCGCTCCACCCGTCTGCCACACCCCACCCACCCCAGGAAGATCAACCATGACACTTTCCATGCACCAGGCTTCAGCCCCCGTCTTCGTCCGCGCACTGAGCAATCTTGCCCATGTGCTGAAGAAGGGTGAGGAACATGCCGCCGCGAAGAACGTCAGTGATGAAGTGCTGCTGCAGACACGGCTGATCCCCGACATGCTGCCGCTGATCAAGCAGATCCAGATTGCCTGCGACATGGCTACCCGCGGCAGCGCCCGGCTTGCCGGCGTGGAGCCACAGGCATTCGAAGACAACGAAACCACACTGGCTCAGGCGTACAGCCGGATCGAGCGCTCGATCGACTACGTCAAGAGCTTCACCGCCGATCAGATCGACGGCAGCGAAACCCGCGCCATCCACCTGAAAATGCGCAGTGGCGAGCTGAATTTCGACGGCCAGACGTATCTATTGACCTTCCTGATTCCCAACCTGTTCTTCCACTGCACCACCGCGTACAACATCCTGCGCGAGGCCGGCACCAGCATTGGAAAATCCGATTTCATCGGCGAGTCCTGATCCGCCCGCGCCGCCGCGACCCTCGCGGCGGCGCAATATCTGCGAAAATCGCCGCATGCACTTCAAGCCTTGCCGGAACGCTGGACCATGCTGCGACTGACCGACCTCAAGCTGCCCCTCGACCACGACGAGGCAGCTCTGCATGCCGCCGTACGCAAGCGGCTGCACATCGACGCTGCCGATATCCGCAGCATCAGCGTGGCGCGACGCGGCCACGATGCACGCAAACGCGGTGCGATCCTGCTGATCTATGCACTGGATGTGGACACACCGCGCGAGGCCGAATTGCTGCAGACCTTCGCCGATGATCCGCACGTACAACCCACGCCGGATACCGATTACCACTTCGTGGCGAAAGCGCCCGCACAGCTCATCCATCGCCCATTGGTGATCGGCTTCGGTCCGTGCGGCTTGTTCGTGGGACTGATCCTGGCGCAAATGGGTTTTCGGCCGATCATCCTTGATCGCGGCAAGGCGGTGCGCGAACGCACCAAAGATACCTGGGACCTGTGGCGCAAGCGCGAACTGCATCCCGAGTCGAACGTGCAGTTCGGCGAAGGCGGTGCCGGTACGTTTTCCGACGGCAAGCTGTACAGCCAGATTCGCGATCCGCAGCACCACAGCCGCAAGGTGCTGACCGAATTCGTCAAGGCGGGCGCACCGGAGGAAATTCTCTACGTCAGCAAGCCGCATATCGGCACGTTCCGACTGGTCTCGATGGTCGAAAAGATGCGCGAGACGATCGAGTCGCTGGGCGGCGAAATCCGCTTCAGCCAGCGCGTCGATGACTTGCTGATCGACACCGATGCCAGCGGCGAACGTCATGTGCGCGGTGTCACCCTGGCCGGCGGCGAGCAACTTCGCTCCGATCACGTGGTGCTGGCACCCGGCCACAGCGCGCGCGACACCTTCGAGATGCTGCACCAACGCGGCGTCTATCTGGAAGCCAAACCGTTTTCGGTAGGCTTCCGCATCGAGCATCCCCAGTCGGTGATCGATCGTGCGCGTTTCGGCCCGCAGGCAGGACATCCCGTGCTGGGCGCAGCCGACTACAAGCTGGTGCATCACTGCAAAGGCAGCCACGCCGGCAGCGGCCGTTCGGTATACAGCTTCTGCATGTGTCCGGGTGGCACCGTGGTGGCCGCCACCAGCGAGCCCGGTCGCGTGGTCACCAACGGCATGAGCCAATACTCGCGTAACGAGCGCAACGCGAACGCGGCGGTGGTGGTCGGCATCGACCCAGCCGACTTCGCACCGTTCGATGATAGCGGCAGCCCGCTGGCCGGCATTGCGCTGCAGCGCGCGCTGGAAAGCCACGCCTATACGCTGGGCGGCGAAAACTACAGCGCGCCGGCGCAGTTGGTGGGCGACTTCCTTGCCGGACGCGCCTCACGCGAATTCGGCGATGTGCAGCCGTCATACAAGCCTAGCGTCACCTTGGGCAGTCTGGATAGCGCCCTGCCCGACTACGCCATCGCGGCAATCCGCGAGGCACTACCCGCGTTCGAACGGCAGGTCCGTGGCTACGCGATGCACGACGCGATCCTCACTGGCGTCGAGACACGCACCTCGGCACCGGTACGGGTCAAACGCGACGACAGCCTGCAGAGTCTCAACACGCGCGGCCTGTATCCGGCTGGCGAAGGCGCCGGTTATGCCGGAGGCATTCTTTCCGCCGCCGTGGACGGCATCAAGGTGGCCGAGGCGGTGGCACTAAGCATGACGGGAAACTGAGCGGCCTGCGGCCCATTGTCTTCTTACGGCGACCGATCACGCCAACGGCCTGGCCCGCAGCATGAACGGAAATGGGGGATTACCCTTCCTCTACTAATTGGGCTGTGAAATGAGACTTTGGGAAATTACTAACGACTTGATCGGCCAGGTATCCATGCTGGTGGTGACGGAAGCGGATCGACTCAATTTGCATTTTTGGGATCAGTTCAGTGATGACGGATCACCCATGCACTGGGACCAGTGTCCCAAGTTGCAACCATCCGTGGACAAGAAACGGAAGAAGCAAAAGCCACGTGCTGACATAAGCCCCTTCCGGCCTGGGTGCATGGTGCTCAATGGCAAGTCGCGCAAGGCGCTAGGGGACTTCCTGGCGCAGTTCGGTCAACTACTTGAAGTCGACGTGTTGGGTGAGGTCGAGTATTACTACAACGTCACCCATATCATCGCCAGCGTGGATCTTGATCGGTCGGAGGTAGTGCCTGGAGGGTTCGTCAAGACGCCTGCATTCAACGAATCCGCGATCCCTGCGCAGGCCGTGGTATTCAAAGATCCAGCCGTCCGCTCAAGCATTTACGTCAATGAAGCAGCAAAGTCGGAGCTTGAGAACCGAATCGCGGAATGTGGCATCAGCGGGATGGCTTTCAAGCAGATCTGGGGTACTACCCATGATGCATGAGTAGGCTATATTGCCGCCCCTCTGGCGAGACCTGCGCGGCAACGCCTTGCACGCAATTAATCTCGACTGCCACCGTCGCATAACTGCTTTCTGGTCCCCCTGTTGAAGCCATGCAACTTTCGTTGCAATGCTGCGCCATCAGCTCGCGCTCAGGTGCAGCTCGATGCCCGCTCGTCGCGTGCGACATGACCATGACGACCGCAAAACCAGCGCAGCTTGACTTGAAGCGGGCTTGATCCACCCAAACCTGCATCTGTATCACTCACATCACAGGTCGCGCCATGAACTCTTCTACTCCCCTTCGCATCGACTTCGTCTCCGACGTTTCCTGTCCGTGGTGCGCGGTGGGGCTGGCTTCGCTGCAGCAGGCATTGGCGAAGCTGGACGGCGAGGTCAGCGCCAGGATTCACTTCCAGCCATTCGAGCTGAACCCGCAGATGGCTGCGGAAGGTGAGGACTCCACCGAGCATCTGGTGCGCAAGTACGGCAGCAATGCCGAGCAGATCGACGCCAACCGCGCAGCGATACGCGAACGCGGTGCAGCGCTGGGCTTCGTTTTCAACATGGATCGGCGCAGCCGCGTCTCCAACACGTTCGATGCGCACCGCCTGCTGCACTGGGCCGGGCTTGAAGGTCGCCAACTACCGCTGAAACAGATTCTGCTGCGCGCCTACTTCACTGATGGTGAGGACGTCAGCGCACACGGCACCTTGCAGCGGCTGGCCATCGAAGCGGGGCTGGATGGCGAGCGCGCCGCACAGATTCTCGCCGGCAGTGAGTATGCCGATGAAGTACGTGCGCAAGAAGAGTTCTTCACTGCGCGCGGCATCCATTCGGTACCGGCGACGATTATCAACGGACAGCACCTGATTTCAGGCGGTCAGCCGCCGGAGGCGTTCGAACAAGCGTTGCGGCAGATCATCGCCGGCAGCTGACCCGCGCAACTCAGCCGGCAATATCAAGCGTCGGCGCCTGGGTCGCAGGCGCCGGACGGCCCAGCAGATAACCCTGACCCATTTCGCAACCCATCGCGATCAGAGCGGCACGCTGAATCCGCGTCTCGATGCCTTCCGCAATCACTTGGATATTCAAGGCGCGCGCCAATGCCAGAATGGCTGCCACCACCGTGGTGCCCGAGGTGTTCGCGCCCTTGTCCAGCTCATGCACGAAGGCGCGGTCAATCTTCAGGATGCGCAACGGCAGCGAATGCAGATAGCTCAGCGATGAGTAGCCGGTGCCGAAATCATCGAGCGCGGCGCCCACGCCGATCAGCCGCAGGCGATCCAGCATGGCCCGCACATGGTCGGGATCGTCCAGCAACGCACCTTCGGTGACCTCCACCACCAGTCGCGACGCCGGCAGACCGGTGCGTTCCAGCATCTCTACCAACCGGCGGTCGAAATCCACGTGCCGCAGGTGGTATGCAGCGACGTTGATCGTCATGAAGGTGTCGCCGGGATCGTGCTGCGGCAGGCGCTGACAACTGAGCTCGAACATGCGCCAATCGATCGCCTCGATCATGCCGCTGTCCTCGGCAATCTTCAGGAAGTCGCCCGGCAACACCACGCCCCGCGCGGGATGGTTCCAGCGGATCAACGCCTCGTAACCCAGTACACGGTCGCTGCCGTCCAGCGCACAGATGGGCTGAAAATACGGCTCGAACTGATCGTTCCGCAGTGCCTGGCGCAATTCGCCTTCCATCGCCAGCACGTCGATCACGTTCTTCGCCAGGTTCTCGTCGAACATCGCGTAGCGCTTGCGACCCAGTGCCTTGGCCCGGTACAGCGCGACGTCTGCGTCGCGCAGCACCTCGTCAGCACTGGCGTAGTGATCGTCGCCCAGCGCAATGCCAATGCTGGCGGTTACCTGCAACTCCTTGCCGGAGACCAGCATGGGCAGGCCAAACGCATCCAGCACCCGCTGCGCCACCACCGCCGCCATGGACGGCAGGCCCTCGTCTTCCAGCAGTATCGCGAATTCATCACCGGACAATCGTGCCACCAGGTCGGGATGACGCACACAGCTGCCCAGTCGGTTGGCCACTTCCTTCAGGACCACGTCGCCAGCGAGGTGGCCAAGGCTGTCGTTGATGATCTTGAAACGGTCCACGTCGAGGTAAAGCAGTGCACAGCGCTGCTCCGGATGGTCGCGGATCAGCGCCAGCGCGCGATCGATCCGCTCACGCAGATAGCTGCGATTAGGCAGACCCGTCAGTGCATCGTGCATCACCTGATGGCGCAGTTGCTCCTGGATGCGTTCACGCTCGAGGATCTCCTTGCGCAAGGCCTGAGTGCGCTCCTCCACCCGATGTTCCAGTTCTTCATAGGCACGCTTCAGGGATTCGGCGGCACGACGGCGGGTGAGGCTGTTGGCGATTTGCGAGGCCACGAAGCTGAGCAGTTCCTGGTCGGCCGCGTCGTACACCACGTCCGAGTTATAGCTCTGCACGGTGACCAGCCCGATCACTTCGTCACCGACAATCAACGGCACGCCCAGCCAGCTCGACGCCGGCGAACCCATCCGGCCGGGCGCCACTTCGCCGAGGCGCTCAAGCTCCTCGATTTGCGCATTACCGAAGCGCACGGCAGCACCTTGACGCAAGACGTATTCGCTCAGGCCACGGCCCAATGGACGCTCGGCCGGCGGGGGCAGCACTGCATCCACTGAATAAGGGAAAGTGAGTCGCAGGCGATCCTCGGACAACAAGGCAATGAAGTAATTTTCCGCGTTCAGCAGCTCGCCGACCACCCCATGCACGCGCCGGTAGAACTCGGCCTGGTCGATATCCGCGGTGGCCAGCTCGGCTATCCGAAACAGTGCGCCCTGCAGATGCTCGGCGCGTTGCCGCTCGACCACTTCGAGTTGCAGCCCGCGATTGGCTTCGGCCAGTTGCACGGTGCGCAATTGCACGCGCTGTTCCAGCTCCGCCTTGGATTGCTTGCGCTCCAACGCGGTGAGCACATGGGTGCCGACGAATTGCAGCAACGCCTGATCTTCTTCGGTATAGCCCACGTCCTGCCGATAACTCTGTACCACCAGCGCGCCATGCGCCTGGCCATCACGCAGCATCGGCACACCCAGCCAGTCGTAGCTGTCGGCGCCAATCAGCGCTACTGGACCGGAGGCCTGCTGGCGCAACTCATCCGCATCACCGCGCAATGCGCGACCGTGATGAATCACTTGCCAGGTCAACGTACCGTCGAGCGCTTCCATCGGCATGTCACGGTCGATTTCAAACAGCGGACCCGATTCGACATCGACGAAATACAGGAAGCGGATCGTGTTCTGCTCGACATTTCGCTGCACGATGAACAGATTTTCGGCGTACATCAAGGTGCTGAAAATCGCGTGGATGCCACGCAGCATCGATGGCATGTCGCGCTCGGAGCCGGCCAGATCGGAGATCGCGAACAGTGCGCGCTGCAAGCTTTCCGAACGCGCCAGCTGTTGGTGGGAATGCTGCAACTCCGCCCATTCCAGCGCCCGCTGCAATTGCTGACTGGCCAGCTGCAGCGGTACCGCCAGCTGATCGATCAGCGCCTCGCCATCAACACCCGCTTGCACGGCGAGCAGCAGCAGCGCGCGTTCCGGCTTCCGGCATAGCGGCAACGCCACGCGCTGCCCGTCCGGATGCCAGTGTGGCCCCTGCTCGTGATGGGTGCTGGTCAGCCATGACCAGTCGGCTGCATCCAGCGGGACCGCCGGTACCTGGTGGCGAGAGGTCTCATCATCCAGCCCCCACAACACAGTGGCCGTGCGGCAACCATCCACGGCCTGCACCAGCGCAACAATTGCGGCGGCCATGTCATTCGCCGTCTCGGCAGCGGTCAGTCGGGCCAGCCAGGCCAACTGCAACGTCGCATCGGGCGGGGGCGCCGCGGCGGGATCAACTTTTTTTGTCAAAGGAGTCCCCCATGCCAGCGCCTCGAACGTTCCCGGTTAGCATACCTCTTGTAACAGCGTCGGCAACGCGGTGAAGCACGCATGCCGATAGACTGTTGCAAGGCATGACTGCCGACTGCCGGCAACAAGCGCTGCCTCGCCGCCGCCCATGCCCACGCCACCGCCGCACCACAGGTTTGATGCATGCTTGCCGACACCACCAAAGACGCCATTCGCGCCGCCTACGCACGCCTGAAGGACGGCCTGCCGGGCTTCCGCGCGCGCGCCTCGCAGGGACGGATGATTGCCGAGGTGGCCAAGGCGTTCGGCGAGACGGGCGGCGTGGCGGTGATCGAAGCGCCCACCGGCACGGGCAAGTCGATGGCTTACTTGATCGCCGGTGTCGAAGTGGCCCGTTTCCAGAAGAAAAAGCTGCTGATTGCCACCGCCACGGTGGCGCTGCAGGAGCAACTGGTGCAGCGGGACATTCCGCTGTATCTGCAGCTCAACGGGATCGAGGCGAAGGTGGCGCTGGCCAAGGGCCGCGGCCGCTACCTGTGCCCACGCAACCTGCTGATGGCGGCCAACAGCATCCACGACGCGCAGATGGGCCTGGCCGGTTTCGAATCGGATCTGTTGCTGTGGAACAAGCCGCCGCAGGCGCGCGACAAGCAATCCCTGGCGAAACTGCGCGCGGCATTCGACCACAACGAATGGAACGGCGACATGGACAGCGCGCCAGAGCCCGTCAGTGACTTGCTACGACCGATGATCACCACCAGCGCCGGGGGTTGCACCGGGCGCAAGTGCGGCCAGTTCATGGCCTGCCCGTTCTTCGCCGCGCGTCGCGCGGTGGACGATGCCGAGATCATCGTGGCCAACCAGGATCTGGTGCTGGCCGACCTGACCATGCCGGGCGAAAGCGGCGCCGATGGCGTGCAGGGCTGGGGTGGCGTGATCCTGCCGCGACCGGACGAAACGCTGTACATCTTCGACGAAGGTCATCATGTGCCCGGCAAGGCGATCGAACGCGGCGCCAGCGAAGTCTTCATGACCGCCACTGTGCGCCAACTGAGTCGGCTCGGCCGCCAGGTGCACGCGGCCTATTCGCTCACCGACAAAGAGCGCCTCGGCAAGCTCAGCCTCGACCAGGGCGACGAAAAGCTGCAGGAACTGAGCCATACGCTGGAGGAACTGGAGCGGGAAATCCGCCTCGGCTGGCTACCCGATCCGGCCGAGAACGAACCGATGTATCGCGGCTCCCTCGGCCAGTTGCCGGAGCCATGGGTGATACACGCCAGCGTGCTGGATGTGCTGACCGGCGAGGTGCAACGCTGGCTGGCAGCCGTGCGTCGCGCGGTGGTGGAAATGACCGACGGTGGCCCGACCCAGGAAGCCTTGTCGCGCGAATTGGGCATCGCGCTGGAGCGCATCGGCAAGCAGGCGGCGTGCTGGCGTGCCTGGTCTCGCGATGATCCGGACAACGCACCGCCGCTGGCGCGCTGGATCACCCTGGGCGCCGATCAACAACTGGTCTGCCATGCCTCGGCGGTATCCGCCGCCGGCCTGTTGCGCAACGTGTTGTGGGAGAACGCCAGCGGCGTGGTGATGACCTCGGCCACGCTCAGCGCCGGTGGCAATTTCCGCGGCTTCGCCGATGCGGTCGGCCTGCCCGACGATGCGGTGACCTTGAGCCTGCCCTCGCCGTTCGACCTCACCGCACAGGCCCGGCTGGAAGTGCCGGCGATGCGCACGATGCCGGACGCGCGCGAAGCGCATGCGGAAGAAATCAGTGAATGGCTGGCCGCCAACCTGGACTGGGACGCTGGCAACCTGGTGTTGTTCACCTCGCGGGTGAAACTTGACCGGGTGCTGCAGAAGCTGCCGATCGCCCAGGTGCGCAAGGTGCGCGCACAAGGCTCGCTGGGCAAGTCGCAATTGATTGCCGAGCATTGCGCCGACATCGACGCCGGCAAGGGCAGCACGTTGTTCGGCCTGGCTTCGTTCGGCGAAGGTCTCGACCTGCCGGGCAAGTTCTGCGAGACGGTGGTAATCACCCAACTGCCATTTGCAGTGCCCACCGATCCGGTCGGCGCAACCTATGCCGAATGGCTGGAATCACGCGGACGCAATCCATTCATCGAGGTGAGCATCCCCGAAGCTACGCGCCTGCTCACCCAGTACTGTGGCCGTTTGATTCGCAATGAAACCGATCACGGCCGCATCGTGTTGCTGGATCGGCGCGTGGTCACCAAACGCTACGGTGCCGGCATGTTGCGCGCATTGCCACCGTTCGAGCGCGTCATCGCAAAGTCGGCGTGAGCGAAAGTTGCACGACACCGGCGATGGCGCCTGACAAACAGGCAGGCACGTCGCCACCGATCAGACAAGACCTCGCTTCAATGCCTGGATCAGTGGTGCAGGCGAATCAGTCCTGACGTGGTGTCAGCCACTTGCGCACCGGTGCCGGACGGCCAAGCAAATAACCCTGGCCACGTTCGCAGCCCATTGCAATGAGCGCATCACGCTCGACCTCGGTTTCGATGCCTTCGGCAACGACTTGCAGGTCCAGTGCGCGGGCCAGCGCAAGAATGGCCGCCACCACGCGGGTGCTGCTGGTATTGCTGCCCTTGTTCAATTCCTGCACGAAGGCGCGGTCGATCTTCAGCATGCGCAGCGGCAGTGAATGCAGATAACTGAGTGAGGAGTAACCGGTACCGAAGTCGTCAAGCGCCGCGCCTACGCCAACGCTGCGCAAGCGCTCCAGCATCGCGCGCACGCGCTCGGGGTGTTCGATCAACGCACCTTCAGTCACTTCGGCGATCAATCGTCCGGGTGACAGACCGCAGCGCTCAACCAATTCAAGCAGGCGCGTATCGAAACCGGCACTGCCAAGATGCAGGGCCGAGACATTGATGGTCACGTACGAAGCACCCGCTCCGTGTTGCGCCAAGGCACGGCAACTGAGTTCGAACATCCGCCAGTCGATCGCCTCGATCATGCCGCAGTCCTGGGCAATCTTGATGAAACCATCCGGACCAATCAGACCGCGCTGTGGATGGTTCCAGCGAATCAACGCCTCGTAACCGACCACTTCGTTGTCACTGAGCCGGCGAATCGGCTGAAAATAAGGCTCGAATTCATCGTGCACCAGCGCATGCCGGAGCTCACCTTCCAGGGTCAATACGTCGATGGCATTCTTCGCCAACGTCTCGTCGAACAACTCGAAGCGCTTGCGCCCTTTTTCCTTCGCGCGATACAGCGCGGTATCGGCGTCACGCAGCACTTCGTCGGCGCCGGCATACGTGGCGTCACCGATCGCAATGCCGATGCTGGCCGAGGGCTCCAGCTCTCTTCCGTCCACCAGCAGGGGCTGAGCCAGCGCGGTGAGCATCCGCTGCGCCACAGTCATGGCACTGCCCGGATGCGGAACTTCTTCCAACAGTATCGCGAACTCATCGCCGGACAGGCGCGCCACCAGATCCGGCTCACGCACGCAGCTAAGCAGCCGGCGGGCCACTTCCTGCAGGAACTGATCGCCGGCGAGGTGACCCAGACTGTCGTTGATTACCTTGAAACGGTCGATATCGAGATAGAGCAAGGCGAAACGACGATTCGGCTCACGCTTGATCAAGGCCAGCGTTCTGGCCAGGCGATCACGCAGGAAGCTTCGGTTGGGCAACCCGGTGAGCGCGTCATGCATCACCTGATGCTTGAGTTGCTCCTGGATCTCTTCACGCTGGCGAATCTGCTGCCTCAACTCGTGCGTGCGCTCCTCCACCCGTCGTTCCAGCTGGGTATTGGCCTCATGCAGGGAGGCGGCGGTGCTGCGACGATAGATGCTGTTGGCTATCTGCAGTGCGGCAAACGAGAGCAATTCCTGATCGGCCGTGACATAGGCTGCCTCTTCGGCATAGTTCTGCACGGCAACCAGGCCGATCACTTCCTCGCCAACCATCAGCGGCACGCCCAGCCAGCATTCCGCGAGCGTTCCAACCAGTTCCAGATCGAGAAGTCCGCGCCGGGCCATCTGGCGCACGGCTTCCCGGCCGGCGATCAACGGCCCATGGGCCACAACGTATTCGCTGAGACCTCGCACGAGCGGTCGATCCACATACACTTCGTCGGTGACGTCGACGACGTAAGTGAAGGTCATCATGCCAGCGGCCTTGTTGACCAGGCCGATGAAGAAGTTTTCCGCATTGATCAGCGCACCGACCACCGCATGCACGCGCTGGTAGAACTCGTGCTCGTCAATATCGGCGGTGGCCAGCTGGGCCAGTTGAAACAACGACGCCTGCAGTTTTTCGGCGCGCTGGCGCTCCTCGATTTCCAGCTGCAGGCCCTCGTTGGCCCGGGCCAGTTCCTGGGTGCGCTGGCGCACGCGTAACTCCAGCTCGGCCTTGCTCTGCTTGCGTTCCAGCGCGGTGAGGATGTGCTTGGCGACGAACTCCAGCAACGCACGATCCTCGTCGGAATAGACGCGACCGTCGCTGTAGCTTTGCACCACCAGGCCGCCGAACACCTGGCCGTTGCGCAACATCGGCACACCCAGCCAATCACCGCAATCCGGACCATTCACCACCAGCGGCCCGCTCACCTGCTGACGGACTTGATCAAGCGGCCCCATCATGGCCTTGCCCCCAGTCAGCAGATGCCAGGTCAGCGTGTTGCGCAGATCCTCCAGCGGCTCTTCCAGCGTGGTATCGGGGCCATCAAGGTCTTCGGCGTCGACGAAATACAGAAAACGGATGCTGCCGCGCTCCGGGTGGTAGCGGACAATGAAAAAGTTTTCGCCATACATCAGCGAACCGACAATCGCGTGGATGCCACGCAGCAGCTCGGGCATTTCAAGCTCGGAGCCGGCCAGATCGGAAATCGCAAACAGTGCGCGCTGCAAATTCTCCGAGCGGGCCAGCAAGGCGTGCGAGCGATAGAGGTCAGCCAGATCAATGGCGTGACGCAGGCGACGCGTGGTCAGGGCCAGTGTCGACTCGAGGACCTCGCGCAGCGGCGACGCATGTTGCGCATGGGTAAATCGCAGCAACAACACGAAGCTTTCGCTCGACAACAGCCGCCACGCCACCAGGCAGCCGTCATCGGCTATGAGCATGCGCTGATCGTCCAGCGTATGCCGTGCCCAGATCGCTTCGGCGGCCGTCGGCGAAGCACCGTACGGATGTACTTCGTCGGCGCTCCACAACAGACATACTTCGGCGCAGCCCGGCACGGATTCGGCGGCATCGATGATCAAGGCACCGACTTCCATCGGCGTATTGGCCTCGATCAGTCGACCAAGCCACAGTGCAGGCGCGGCTTGAACAGATGCGTCGACGGTCGGGACGCTCGATTCAGCCATTATTCGGCGCCACGGCAGGGAGCGCTTGCAGCCCATGCGAAAGACCGGAGTACCCACGACCGGACGGATGCCAGCCGGCGACGGCCATTGAATGCTGTGGTCACTCTCATGCTCATGTTGAAGCCCGCCTCCATCCTCACGACTGCACGACAACCGGCCACCACACTCGAGCCAGATAGCACAGGGTGAAACACCCGATGTTCAAGCCGCGTCACTGGAACTCGAACACATTGCGGAAAACCTTGCAATCTCCGTGCCGGTGCGCTCGTTCGAAGGGGCCGCGGCCCATTCTCGACCCTACGCACTGCCATGGGCGAAAGACCGCAGCACTTCGCTCCGGGGGTGGCCCAGGTGAGCCGTCGTCGGGCATGCCCGTACACAAACAACGGTGACCACCTGCGTCCAATGATGACCACCCTGAAGCTCCGCTGTTTGCGAAGCGCTTCAGCAGGCTGCCGTCGTCGCCACGCCCGGCTCGACGCCTGCGAGGCTGGTGACCGCGCTATGCTCCGGGCAATCGCCGCGCCACCACGCACTCGCCGGAACGCCAAATGATCATCCGCCTGCAGGATTGCCCGCCAAAAGCCTGGAAAAATGGACTGGGCCGCACCCGTGAACTGGCCATTCATCCGCCGGCGGCAGGCAGCGAGGATTTTGAATGGCGGGTGAGCATCGCCGAGGTAGACAGCGCCGCGCCATTCTCGACCTTCCCCGGCATCGATCGGCTGATTGCGCTGATCGACGGCGACGGCTTCAACATGACACTGGACGACGAGGCCACGCACGCGCTGACTCAGCCACTGGTTCCGTTTTCGTTTCCCGGCGAAGCCACGGTTGCCGTGAGCCTGTTCGGTGGGCCGACCCGCGATTTCAACCTGATGCTACGGCGCAACCGGGTCGCAGGCGACGTGCTGGCCTGGCATGGCCCGGCCGTGCACCAGATCTTTGCGCCCATCGCACTGGTGTTTTGCGTGCAAGGCCGGATCGACACGATCGACGGCCCACTGCAAGCCGGTGAGGCCTGGCTGCCGTCGTCACATGACAGCGCCGCTACCTTGCACGACGGCGCACTCGCGCTGGCCGTGCAGGTGGAGCCGCGCGGCGCCTCAGCCGCAGCCGCACCCGTATACTCGGCAGCAGCATCCTGAGCCAGGCAAGCCACATGACCCTGCTGATCGTCGGTCTGCTGATCTTCCTCGGCAGTCACTCGCTGGGCGTGTTTGCCCATGACTGGCGCAACCGACAACGTGAGCGCTGGGGCACGATGCCCTGGAAGGGTCTGTTTGCACTGGTTTCGCTGATCGGCTTCGTACTGATCTGCTGGGGCTTCGGACTGGCCCGGCAGCAACCGGTGTCGCTGTATGCACCACCGCTCGCGCTGCGTCATCTCAACGCATTGTTCGCCCTGCTGGCATTCGTGCTGCTGGCGGCGGCCTATATTCCACGCAACCATCTCAAGGCAAAACTCGGCCACCCGATGTTGTTGGGCGTAAAGAGTTGGGCGCTTGGACATCTGCTGGCCACCGGCATGCTGCACGATGTGGTGATGTTCGGCGCCTTTCTGCTGTGGGCCGTGATGCTGTTCGCCGTGTCGCGCCGACGCGACCGCACCGCCGGCACCCGCTATCCAGCCGGCACACTGCAAGGTGATGTACTGGCCGGGTTGGTCGGTATCGCGCTCTGGGTGGCCTTTGCGTTCTGGTTGCACCTGTGGCTGATAGGCGTGTCACCCATGGCCTGACGGGTGCCGAGAGTCATCTGGGGTCAGCGACGACGCTGCGCTAGACTGAAAACCATCTGCCCATTGGCGAGGTTCACCTCATGGCTGCTTTTCTGCTCTGGCTGTTGCTGCTGGTGTTCTGCTGGCCGCTGGCGCTGCTGGCGCTGGTGCTGTATCCGATCGTGTGGCTGCTGTTGTTGCCCTTGCGACTGGTGGGCATCACCGTCAACGCCGTGTTCGCCTTCCTCGGTGGTTTGCTGATGCTGCCGGCGCGGGTACTGCGCGGCCGGCCAGCCTGAGCGGTTCGCGGTGTGGACAAACCACACTCACCCGCTTGCGAGCGCAATCGTGACCCGATACTTCAGGTGCTGCGCGAGCAGTTTGCTGACCGTCGCCATGTGCTGGAGATCGGCAGCGGTACCGGCGAACATGCGGTGCATTTCGCCACCGCGCTACCGCAACTGACCTGGCAAGCTTCCGACCGTAGCGAGAACCTGCCCGGCATTCGTTCCTGGCTGGATGAAGCGGGCCTGCCGAACACGCCGGCACCGCTGGAATTCGACGTCGGCGGCAGCTGGCCGCGCGGACCGTTCGACGCCGTTTTCAGCGCCAACACCCTGCACATCATGGGCTGGAATGAAGTCCAGCAATTGTTTGCCCGCCTGCCGACGATTCTTGCCAGCGATGCGACCGTAACCATCTACGGCCCGTTCAATATCGACGGGCGCTACAGCAGCCCGAGCAACGCCGAGTTCGACCAGGCGTTGCGGGAGCGTGGTGCGCACATGGCAATCCGCGATGCAGAAGCGGTAGATACGCTGGCAAACAGCGCGGGTCTGCGATTGTTCGCCGACATCGCCATGCCGGCGAACAACCGCTGCCGTGTGTGGCGGCGCCAACCCGGCTGACACTCACCTGCAGGAAGCCGTCGAAACGGGTACAAAGGCGGCATGAAGTCGATCGATATCTTGACCCCCTGCCCTTGCGGCAACCCCATCGCTTACAACGCCTGCTGCGGATCACTGCACGAGGGCGTTGCCGCCGCCACGGCGGAGCAACTGATGCGTTCGCGCTACAGCGCCTATGTGCTGAAGCGCGAGGACTACCTGCTGGCCACCTGGCATCCGGACCGCCGACCCGCTTCGCTGCGGCTGGCAGCGCAACAGCCCCCACCAACCTGGCTGGGTCTGGAAGTGCGCCAGGCGCAGCAAGTCGATGCCGAGCATGCCAGCGTCGAGTTCGTTGCCCGCTATCGCCTTGGCGGTGGCCGGGCGCAGCGCCAGCACGAAACCAGCCGTTTTGTGCGCTCTGAAGGGCGTTGGTACTACTTCGACGGTGAACTGAAAGGCTGACGCTCAGAAGCCCTGCACGCCTTCCGCATGCAGGCGCACGGCCTGACTGCGTACCTGCGCACAATGGAAAAACGCCACCAGCTGGTTCGCCCTGCCGGCACCGATGCCGTCGAGTGCCTCCCAATCACTGGCCACGCGCGCACTCATCGCCTGCCAGTCGGACATTTCGTTCGCCACGCCATCCGGCAAGCCGAGGGCGCGCAACCAGCGCGGATAGGGGCGCTCACGCGCGGTCGAAAACACATGGGCAATGGTCGTCGCGCGCACTCTACCCAGACCGGGCACGGTCGCCAGCTGTGCGGGTGTGAGACGCATCCAGTCCAGCAAATCATGCACCAAACCCGCATCAATCAACGCTTGCCAGGTATCCTCGCCCAGACCCTCCAGTTGCAGGCCTTGGCGTCCGCCCAGCCAGACCAGCCGCGCGCGGAATTGCTGTTCGCAACCCGCCGTGAGCTGCCAGCAACTGAGCGGACCATGCTGTCGTTGATCCGGTGGCGACACCGGTGCGCGCTGTTGCGTACGCCACACCACCGACCGCAGCCGCGGAATGGTCAGGCCAGCCAGGACTACTTCGACCTGGTCACCGGGACGAATGTCGAGCTCCTGCCAGCGCTTGAGCGATCCCACGCTGACGCGCTGCACGCGATGGTCGTCCAGCTGCACTGGCTCCAGTTCAAGCACCGGCGTGATGCGACCGCTGCGCCCAACCGTGAAGTCCACCGCCAGCACCTGAGCCAGCGCCGATGCTGCCGGGTACTTCCACGCCACCGCCCACTCCGGCGGGGCTGCGCGCCAACTCGTCGCCGGCGGGCGATGTCCCTGCCGCACCACCGTGCCATCGGCGGCAAATGGCATCGCCTGGCGATACCACTGCTCGCGCCAGCGCTGCACCTGATCCAGTGAGGTGACGGCGTGCGTATAGGTCACGCTATCGGTCAGGCCCATCGCCCGCAAACCCGCCAGTCGCGCCTCCATCCCGGCAGGGCCACTGGGCCAGTCCCATACGAACAAGCCGATTTGTGCCGCCGTGTCCGCATCCAGTACATCGCGAGCCAGTGCACCGGCAACGGCGGAGCGCGCATTGGCGCCGCCCTCATCAGCCTGCACGTGACCGGGCAGTCGCCAGTACAACTCGCCTTGAAGCACCACACGTGCTGGCGCATGTGAAAGCTGCTTCGGAATGGCTTCGATGAGCTGCGCCTTGGCCAGCCAGTCCGAGCCATGCAGCCCATCACCGCGACTGGTAGCCTGGCGCAATTGGCCGTCCATATACAGTAGTGTTACCGCTACGCCGTCGGCTTTTGGTTGCACCCATAGATCATGCCCGTCGCGCTGAAGCATCCAGGCTGCCAGTGCGGCAGCATCGGGCAACTTGGCCAATCCTGTCTGTGCCACCGGCGAACTTGCCGCACCGCCGGCATCGGCAAGATGCGCCAGCGGGGTCGGCGCCTGTGCGGGAAAACAAGTAGCCCATTGCGCCAATCGCTGCTTTGCCTGATCGTAAACCGCGTCATCCACGGGTGATTGCCCACTGACCCGATAGGCGTGGTTCCACCGGTCAAGCCGATCGTGCAAGGCGAGCATTTCCTGCCGCGCCTGCGCCGGCGACCAGGCCGGGCAATCGGCAGCTCGCGCGGAACCGACAGCCAGCATGACCAGTACCATCAGCGGCGAGATTTTTCCCGTGCGCATCGCTTGCCCCGTTCCATGGATTCTGCTCGCAGACTAACCAGCCGCCGGCCGTACATGCAGCCGAGGATGCCGATGTCGCGCGTAGGCGACGGGCTTGCGACTCGTGGTTCAGCGCGAGGGTGGACCGACGAAGTGCAACGTCGTCTCGCCGTCGAAGCGGCCGAACGGCCCGAAGCGCCGCTCGGCGATCACGCCATTGCCGTCATGCGCAATCGCCACGATCGTGCTGGCGCGGGTGCCATAGTTCTCGCCACGAATGAACGCCGACGACAGCAATCGTTCACGATCCAGCCCCAGCCCGGTGTCCGGCAGTTGCGCATCCGCTGCCTGCTGCTCGTCGGCAAGTGCATCGAATAATCCGCTGAAATCCGGCATGTCACCCGCATCGATCCAGGTTTGCAGTCGCTCCATCAAGGCACGCGTCTTCGGCCACGGCGTGTTGAAGTCGGCATTGGACAGGCCGTGCACACCCGCCGACACGACTTGCATGCGCGGCTCCGGACGATTGCCGAGATAGAACGCTGCTCGTGCATCGAAAGTCAGCAGGTTGAAGGGTCGGTAGTCGCCCGCCGTGCACACCAACTGCCGTGCGTGCGCGGGCGCCGCCGCTTCGCCGGCGAGATAGTCGGTCACCAGCAGGCCGCGCGAGGCGCCCCGTTGTGGATCGGCCGGATCACGCACATTGGTCACCACGCCACAACGCCCGTCCGTGCCGACGGCCAGCCAGGTTCCGCCCGCCTCGCAATCACGCCCGCCGATGATCGGTACGTCGCCCCAGCGTGCCAGCGGCAGGCTGGGCCGCGCGTGGAACTCGTCACGGTTGCCGGCCAGCAGCAGGCGCCAGCGCGGGTGGACATTCCAGGCAAAGGCGATCAGGCACATCGGTCGAATCTACGCCATGCAAGGCGGTGGTTTCCATCATGGGTGGAACCGTTCGCCCAATCACCGTCGGCTCGGCGATAATCAGCCCATGCCCAATCGCCGTCGTGTCGCCAGCCGCTTCCTTTCCAGTCTGCTCGTCGCACTGCTGACCTGCGGGCTGGGCATGCCCACAGCCACTGCGCATCAGGTTTCCGGCACGCTCGGCGAACAAGCCGAAGCGAAGAAGAAGCTCGCCGACCTGCAACAGAAGATGGAAGCGCTGGCGAAGCAGCAGGCGGATACGGCCACGCGACGCGACAGCGTGAATGCCGAACTGGCCAGGCAAGCCAATGCACTGGCGGCGGCAGCACGGGCGGTGCGCCAGACCGATGCTGAACTGGCCGCAAAACAGCAGCAACTCGAACAACTGCAGCAGCAGCGCTCCGCGTTGAACCAGACCCTGCACAACCAGCGTGCCGCGATCGCCGACTTGCTGCGCGCCACCTATGCGCTCGGCCACGGCTCGGATCTGCGCCTGTTGCTGGGCGATGAAGACGTATCGCGCATTGCACGGGCACTGGTGTATTCGAAGTACTTCCAGCAGGACCGCATGCAACGCGTCGAGAAGTTGATGGGTGATCTGGCCACCTTGCAACAACTGGAAAGCTCGATCACGGTCGAGCAACAGGCACTGCAGGCAGCCAGACTCAAGCGGGAACAGCAGGCCAGCACCCTGGGCAAACAGCGTGAAATGCAGCAGAAGCTGGCCACCGAAGCCGATGCCAGATACAAGGATCAGGCGCAGAAACTGGCGGCCTTGAAGCAGAACGCGCAATCGCTGAACAACCTGCTCGACAAATTGCAGAAGGCCATCGACGAAGCCGCTGCGCGTGCTGCCGCAGAACAGGCCAATACCGTGCGCAAGCACCCTGGGCGCAAACCGCCACCGCCGATCGATGTCGGCGGCGCCAGCGCCAATATCCGCGGCAACCTGCCATGGCCTGCCAGCGGTGACGTGCACAGTTACGGCAATGGCGTATTGATCAAGGCCAGCGGCGGCAGTGACATCCATGCCGTGGCTCGAGGCAAGGTGATCTACGCGGGCTTCCTGCGCGGCTACGGCATGCTGGTAATCGTCAACCACGGCAACGGCTGGATGAGCATGTACGGCAACAACGAGAGCCTGTTGCGCGACGTCGGCGACCAGGTCGAAGCGGGTCAGGTGATCGGCACCGCCAGCCCGCCTACCGGCATCAATACCGGCGTTTACTTCGAGCTGCGCAAGAACAGCAAGCCGGTCGATCCGCGCAGTTGGCTCAGCCAGCATCATTGACGCCAGCCGGCGTGGCGACGCAGGCTAGCTTCCAGTTTCGATGAATTCCTGCGGGGTTTGGTTGTCTCAGGCTCTGTTCCCTTTTCCACGGCGTGCGCGCGCACGGCCCATTTGTTGTGCGGAGTCCGCTTTCATGCATCCAACTTCCCGTCTTCCGCTCGTCTTGCTGCTGACCGCACCGCTGGTACTGATGGCGCCAAGCAGCCGCGCCCAGGTTGCACCAGCCAGCGCCGCCAGTGTCGCGCCGCCGGTTGACCTGCCGGCTGCCAGCAGCAGCGCCAGCGTGCCGAGTGCCGTGGACCTCGACGATATTCGCAACTTCAGTCGCGTCTACGAAGTGGTGCGCCAGGCGTATGTGGAGAAGGTCGACGACAAGACCCTGATGAAGGCAGCGATCACCGGCATGCTGGCCGGGCTTGATCCACACAGCGAATACCTGGACAAGGAAGGGCTCACCCAGCTCGACGAAGACACCACCGGCGAATACAGCGGGCTGGGGATCGAGGTGCTGCAGGTCGACGGCGGCCTGCGCATTGTCTCGCCAATTGACGACACCCCGGCTGCACGCGCCGGTATCAAGCCGGGCGACAGCATCGTCAAGATCAACGGCAGCCTGATCGACGCGCAAAACGTGGACGACATGTTCCGCCAGCTGCGCGGCAAGCCCGGCAGCAAGATCGAGCTGACCATCGCGCATGCGAACAGTGACAAGCTGATCGACCTGCAGCTGGTGCGCGAGAGCATTTCCGTCAGCAGCATCAAGGTGCGTGAACTGGAACCCGGCTATGTCTATATTCGGATCACCCAGTTCCAGGCAGACACTGCCAGTGATCTCGAAAGCAAGCTCGCCGCACTGATCAAGAAGAACGGCGCAGCAAAGGGCGCGGTGCTGGATCTGCGCAACAACCCGGGTGGCTTGCTGACCGCCGCGGTCGGGGTCAGCGATGATTTTCTCGACAGCGGCACCATCGTGACCACGCGCGGCCGCCTGCAGGATTCGAACATGAGCTTCAAGGCGCATCCCGGTGACCAGCTCAACGCCGCGCCGCTGATCGTGCTGACCAACAACGGTACAGCCTCGGCCGCCGAGATCGTTGCCGGCGCGCTGAAGGACAATCATCGCGCGCTGACGATGGGCCAGCGCACGTTCGGCAAGGGCGTCGTGCAGACCGTGTTGCCACTGGACGCCGATCACGCGGTGAAGATCACCACCGCACGCTATTACACGCCGAACGGAACCTCGATCCAGGCCGAAGGCATCAAGCCCGACATCGCGCTGGCCGAGCTCACCGTGAACAAGGCGGACAGCGGGCCCGTGCTGATCAGCTCGGAAGCCGACCTGCCCAACCATCTCGCCAACGAGAACGCCAAGGCCGGCACCGACATCAACGCGGATGGCAGCGCCGCCGACGCCAAGCTGGCAACCAGTGACTATGCCTTGTCACAGGCCTTGAACGTGCTCAAGGGCATGGCGCTGCGCCAGCCTGCCGCCGACCGGCGCTGATCCCTTGTCCGCCACGGCCGACCGCGTCAACCCGCATGTCGTGATTCTCGGCGGCGGTTTCGGCGGCATGGCGGCAGCCCGGCAACTCGCTGGTGCCGCGGCAAGAATCACCCTGGTGGATCGGCGCAACCATCACTTGTTCCAGCCGCTGCTGTATCAGGTCGCCACGGCAAGCCTGGCGGCCCCGTCGATCGCCGCGCCGTTGCGGCAGATCCTGCGGCGTCAGAACAACGTCAGCGTGCTGCTGGACGAAGTCATCGGCGTCAATCTCGCCGCTCAGCGGGTGCAATGCGCCCATGGCTTGCTGGACTACGATTTTCTGGTGGTTGCCACCGGTGCTACCCACGCCTACTTCGGCCACGACGAGTGGGAGCGCCATGCGCCAGGGCTGAAAACCCTGGACGACGCGTTCCTGATCCGTCGTCGCGTCCTGCTTGCGTTTGAACACGCTGAGCGCGAGAACGATCCGGAACTCCGCCAGGCCTGGCTCAATTTTGTCGTGGTCGGCGGCGGCTCCACCGGCGTCGAACTGGCCGGGACCTTGATCGAGCTGGCACGACACACCTTGTCCCATGAGTTTAGTCGGTGCGACCCGCGATGCGCTTCGGTACGCCTGATCGAAGCTGGGCCACGGCTGCTGCCGGCGTTTGATTCGATCTTGTCAGACAAGGCTCGCCAGCAACTCGAGCACCTCGGCGTGGAAGTTCATACGGGCGCCGCCGTTACCGACATCGACGCAGAGGGCGTGAAGCTGGGCGATCGACGCCTGACAGCGCGCACGGTGCTTTGGGCTGCGGGCGTGGCCGCCTCGCCAGTGGGACGCATGCTCGACACCGCGCTCGATCATGCCGGGCGGGTGCAGGTATTGCCCGATCTGAGCCTGCCCGGACACCCCGAAGTGTTTGTCGTCGGTGACCTCGCCGGAATCGCCCAGGCCACTGGCAAACCGGTACCCGGCGTGGCGCCGGCCGCCAAACAGATGGGCCGGTATGTCGGCACGCTGATCCGCACACGTCTGCAAGGCGGAAGCGAAACAGCCCCATTCCGCTATCGCGACGAAGGCTCGCTGGCCACCATCGGACGGATGGCGGCGGTAGCGCAATTCGGCCGGGTGAAACTCTCCGGTTTCCTCGCCTGGTCTGTGTGGCTGCTGGCACACATCTATTTTCTGATCGGCTTCCGCAACCGATTGGTGGTGATGCTGGATTGGGCGTGGGCGTATTGCACGCACCAGCGGCACGCGCGCATCGTCGCCGGTGACGACACCCCGGATGACGACGCACCCGTGGATGAATGACGTTTTCCGGGCGCATACGCAAACGGCCCCTCGCGGGGCCGTTTTTCAGGCACCCGTCTAGCGACGGGTACTTCGGCGACTCACATCACGCCACCGCGAACAGACCACGCATCTTCTTCATCGCGTTCGCCTCGATCTGGCGAATGCGCTCGGCAGATACGCCGTACTGGTCGGCCAGGTCCTGCAACGTGGCCTTGTTCTCATCGTCCAGCCAGCGCCGCTGGATAATGTCACGCGAGCGCGCATCCAGGTTCTGCAACGCGTCACTCAGCGTCTGCATCTGGTTGTCGGCGTAGTCTTCGTCGGCCACGTTCTCGTACGGATCGGCGCCATCGTCGATCAGGAACGCCGCCGGTGCCGGCTTGGCATCCTCGTCGTCACTGACCGGCTCGAAGCCGATATCACGACCCGACAGACGCGATTCCATCTCGCGCACCGTCGCCTCGGGCACGCCGAGGTCCTTCGCCACGGTGCTCACTTCGGCGGCATTCATCCAACCCAAACGCTTCTTGCTCTTGCGCAGGTTGAAGAACAGCTTGCGCTGCGCCTTGGTGGTGGCGACCTTCACGATGCGCCAGTTCTTCAGGATGAACTCGTGCATCTCGGCACGAATCCAGTGCACCGCGAAGCTGACCAGGCGCACGCCTTGATCGGGATCGAAGCGCTTCACCGCCTTCATCAGGCCGATATTGCCTTCCTGGATCAGGTCGGCAAGCTGCAGGCCGTAACCGGAATAACCGCGTGCCACGTGCACCACGAAACGCAGGTGCGACATCACCAGTTTCTTCGCGGCGGCCAGATTGGCCTCCTTGAGATAGTCGCGCGACAACGCCTGCTCTTCTTCAGAGCTAAGCACCGGAATCCGATGGACCGCGGAAATATACGCATCCAGGCTGCCGACAACGCTCGGCAGCGGGAAGTTGGCGGTCACCAAGGCTTGAGACATGGGTGGAACCTCCTGCAATGACGTCAAAGTTTAGCACTCGGATAATTGGAGTGCTAAGTCCGGGGTTGGTTCCGGGCTTTTAATGAACTGAATGGTACATATATTCAAGAAAACTGTCCAGTCTTCTCCCATTCGGTAGCAGTTTGCGTGCGGTTACGTTCACAGCACGTCACGAGCGACACCTTTGTGCAGCATTTTAGGGGCCCGCTGGTGCATACGGCACAAGCCACGCCATGGATGCTGCATTCCCCCCATCCAGCTTGACAGTCTGCGGATGCCCGGCCATCCTCCGGCACATTCCGAGGGGTGCCCCGCAAGGGGCTGAGATAGCGCGAGCTGACCCTTGAACCTGATCCGGGTCATGCCGGCGTAGGAACGGGAATCACCATGGGCGGCCGGTTGCGGTGCGCCCGTGCTCCGTTGCAGCGTCACGCCCCGGATCTCCATCCAAGGAGGAGATCCATGCACCATTCCGCACCCGCCACCGCCGTCCCACTGACGGTGACCATCGGTCCGATCTGCGGCTCGCGCAAGGTCTACATCTCCCCGCCCGACCATCCGTCGATACGCGTACCGATGCGTGAGATCGCGCTGAAAGACCCGCTGCTGCCCGCGCTGCACGTGTATGACCCGTCCGGCCCATATACCGCCGATGACGTACACATCGATCTTGCCCACGGCCTGCCGCTGGTGCGCGATGGGTGGATCGAGGCACGTGGCTTTCCGACCATCGAAGGCCGCGCGCCTCGGCCGGAAGACAATGGTGGCGTCGGCCCGGAGCGAGTGGTGGATGCCTGCCCCGCCCGCCGCACATTGCGCAGGGGCGCTGTGGGCCAAACGGTAACCCAGCTGGAATTTGCCCGCGCCGGGATCATCACCGAGGAAATGGTTTACGCCGCTCACCGTGAGAATCTGGGCCGCAGACGGATGCAGGAAAACGCCGGCGCGCGCCTCTTCGACGGCGAAGCGTTTGGCGCAGCACTGCCCGCGTTCGTCACGCCCGAATTCGTACGCAGCGAGATCGCGCTGGGCCGCGCCATCATCCCGGCCAACATCAACCACGGTGAACTCGAGCCGATGGTGATCGGCCGCAACTTCCTGGTGAAGGTCAACGCGAACATCGGCAATTCGGCCGTGTCTTCCGGTGTTGCCGAGGAAGTGGAGAAACTGGTGTGGGCGATCCGCTGGGGCGCGGACACGATCATGGATCTGTCCACCGGCCGCAACATCCACAACATCCGCTCGTGGATCATCCGCAACTCGCCGGTACCGATCGGCACGGTGCCGATTTACCAGGCGCTGGAAAAGGTCGGCGGTGATCCGGCCAAGCTGACGTGGGAAGTGTTCCGCGACACGCTGATCGAACAGGCCGAACAAGGCGTGGACTATTTCACCATCCACGCCGGTGTGCGCTTGCACCACGTGCCGCTCACCGCGCAACGAGTCACCGGCATCGTCTCGCGCGGCGGCTCGATCATGGCGCGCTGGTGCCTGAGCCATCATCGCGAAAGTTTCCTGTATGAAAACTTCGCCGAGATCTGCGACATCATGCGCCGCTACGACGTGGCGTTCTCGCTGGGCGATGGCCTGCGTCCCGGCTCGATCGCCGACGCCAACGATGCCGCGCAATTCGGCGAACTGGAAACCCTGGGCGAACTCACGCAAATCGCCTGGGCGCACGGTTGTCAGGTGATGATCGAAGGGCCCGGTCATGTGCCGATGCACAAGATCAAGCTCAACATGGACAAGCAGCTTGAGCACTGCGCCGAAGCGCCGTTCTACACGCTAGGTCCGCTGACCACCGACATCGCGCCGGGCTACGACCACATCACTTCCGGCATCGGCGCGGCGATGATCGGCTGGTTCGGCACCGCCATGCTCTGCTACGTGACGCCGAAAGAACATCTGGGCCTGCCCAATCGCGATGACGTCAAGACCGGCGTCATCACCTACAAGATCGCCGCACACGCCGCCGACCTGGCCAAAGGCCATCCTGCTGCGCAACGCCGCGACGACGCGCTGTCGCGTGCGCGTTTCGAATTCCGCTGGGAAGACCAGTTCAACCTTTCGCTCGACCCCGACACGGCGCGCGACTACCACGACGCCACCTTGCCGAAGGAGGCGCACAAGGTCGCGCACTTCTGCTCGATGTGCGGCCCGAAGTTCTGCTCGATGCAGATTACCCAGGACCTGCGTCGGGAAGTGCGCGAAATGGAAGAGGCCGCAGCCCGCCATGGCATGGACGGAAAATCGCGGGAGTTCGCTGCGCAAGGTGCCACGCTGTATGTGCGAGCCGCAGAATGAGCCGCATGCGCGTCACCATCATCGGTGCCGGCGTTGCCGGGTTGGTGACGGCGATGGAGTTGGCCAAACGCGGCATCTGGGTCGACGTTGTCGAACGGTCGGAGCAGTTGGGTACTCAGGCCTGCGCTTGGTTTGCCGGCGGCATGCTGGCGCCGTGGTGCGAACAAGCCACCGCCGAACCGCAAGTGGCGGCGCTCGGCACCGAGGCGATTGGATGGTGGCAACAACATGTCGAGGACACTGTGCGGCGCGGCACCCTGGTGGTCGCCGCCAGTCGCGATGTCGGTGAACTGGCCTTGTTTGCCCGGCGTACCGAGCGCTTCGAGTCGGTCGATGCACGCCAGATCAGCGCGCTGGAACCGGAACTGGCAGGACGCTTTCAGCAAGGACTGTTCTTCGCGGACGAAGCCCACCTGGACCCGCGCCACGCGATGCAGACGCTTGCCGCAAAGCTGCGCACCATGGGCGTCACCATCCGCTACGGGGTGAACGCGGACGTCGAACGCATGGAAACGGATCAGCTGATCGACTGCCGTGGCATGGCCGCGCGCGACACCCTGAAGGATCTGCGTGGCGTACGCGGCGAGATGATTCTGCTGCGCGCACCGGAGATCCAGCTGTCACGCCCGGTGCGGCTGCTGCACCCGCGTTTCGGACTGTATGTGGTGCCCCGTGGCGACGGCATCTTCATGCTCGGCGGCACCCTGCTGGAAAGCAGCAGCTACGCACCGGTTACCGTGCGTTCGGCGATGGACATTCTCAATGCCGCCTACACCTTGCATCCGGCATTCGCCGAGGGAGAGATCCTCGAACTCGGTGTGGGCGTGCGCCCGGCGTTTCCCGACAACCTGCCGCGGGTGTTCCGCCGCGGTCACACCATCCACGTCAACGGACTCTATCGCCACGGCTTCCTGTTGGCTCCAGCGATGGCACTACAAGCCGCACAGATGGTCTGCTCCCACGCCAAGGAAACTTCCTCATGCATATCCTTGTGAACGGCATCGCCCATGACGTGCAAGCGACCACGCTGGCACAGGCGCTGGACGCACTCAATTATCGACAAGCCATTGTCGCCACCGCCCTGAATGCGACGTTCGTACCGGTCGATCAGCGCGACAGTACCGTGCTGACCGAGGGCGACGTGCTGGAAATTCTCGCGCCGATGCAAGGCGGGTGAACCATGCATCTCTATGACATCGAATTGGACTCCCGCTTGCTGCTGGGCAGCGCGCGCTATCCCTCACCGGCGATGCTGGCCGACGCGGTTCGCGCATCCGGTACGGAAGTGGTCACCGTGTCGTTGCGGCGCGAGGGCGGCGGGCAGCGCAGCGGACAAGGGTTCTGGTCACTGATCCGCCAACTTGGCGTGCGTGTGCTTCCGAACACCGCCGGCTGCCATTCGGTGAAGGAAGCGGTGACGACGGCGAGAATGGCACGCGACATCTTCCAGACGCGGTGGATCAAGCTGGAGGTGATCGGTGACGCCGACACGCTGCAGCCGGATGTTTTTGGCCTGGTCGAAGCCGCCGCCGAACTGAGCGCCGATGGCTTCGAGGTGTTTCCGTACACCACCGAGGATCTGGTCGTGGCGGATCGGCTGCTGCAAGCGGGTTGCCGCGTACTGATGCCATGGGGTGCGCCGATCGGCAGTGGCCGCGGGCTCAACAATGTCTTCGGCCTGCGCGCGCTGCGCGCCCACTTCCCCGAAGTGCCGCTGATCGTCGACGCCGGTATCGGTCGACCATCGCATGCCGCAGCGGCGATGGAACTGGGCGTCGACGGCGTGTTGTTGAATACCGCCGTGGCGATGGCCGGCGACCCGGTGGCGATGGCCGGCGCGTTTGCGCGCGCGATCGAAGCGGGGCGCGCCGGTTTCGAAGCACAGCCGATGGAGCCGCGCGATCTTGCCGTGCCGTCGACGCCGATAGCGGGCAAGGCATGGCTGCCATGACGGCACTTCCGGCGTTCTATCCCATTGTCGACAGCGCCGACTGGGTGGCTCGACTGATGCCACTGGGTATCGGCTGGGTGCAGTTGCGCATCAAGCAACAGCCGGTCGATATCGTTCGCCGCGAAGTACGTGCGGCACTGGCCATGTGTCGCGTGCAAGCGGTGACCTTGGTGGTCAACGACCACTGGCAGATCGCACTCGATGAAGGTGCGGAGTTCATCCATCTCGGCCAGCAGGATCTGCTCGACGCCGACATCAGGGCAATCCGCACAGGTGGGATCAAGTTCGGCATCAGCACGCACGATCACCACGAACTGAACGCGGCACTGGCGCTTGACCCCGATTACGTGGCGCTGGGTCCGGTCTACCACACCACGCTCAAGCACATGCCATGGGCACCGCAGGGCTTGTCGCGCATCAGCGAGTGGAAACGGCGGGTGGGTGATCGGCCCCTGGTAGCCATCGGCGGCATCACCTTGGAACGCGCGCCCGGTTGCTTCGACGCCGGCGCGGATTGCGTCGCCGTGGTCAGCGACGTCACGCGTCATGCCGATCCTTGCGCGCGCGTTTGCGACTGGGTCGCTGCCACCCGGGTTCCCTCATGACCGCTCGCTATGCACGTCAGATCGTCCTGCCTGAAGTCGGCGACATCGGTCAGGCTCGACTTGCCAGTGCGAAGGTTCTGGTGGTGGGCGCCGGCGGCCTTGGCTGTCCGGTACTGCAGTATCTGGCTGCGGCCGGGGTCGGCGAGCTGGTGCTGATTGACCATGACGTGGTCGAGGAAACCAATCTGCATCGGCAGCCGCTGTACACGATGACCGATATCGGCGCGTTCAAGGTCGACGCTGCCCGTGCCGCCCTGCTGCGGCTGAACCCGACCCTTCTGGTCAGCGCATTGGCACAACGACTTGCCGTCGGCAATGCTGCGGCTTTGGTCACCGCAGTCGACGTCGTGGTCGATGCCGCGGACAGCCTCGCCACCACGTACGTCTTGAGCGACGCGTGTCTGCAGCGCGACAAACCCCTGATCAGTGCATCGGCCGTAGGCCTGGCTGGTTACGTTGGAGGGTTCTGCGGCGGCGCACCCAGCTATCGTGCCGTGTTTCCCGACATGCCCGAACGCGCGGCGAACTGCAGCAGTGCCGGCGTGCTTGGCAGTCTGCTCGGCATCATCGGCAGCCTGCAGGCGCAATGCGTGTTGCAACTGTTGCTGGGTATCTCGCCGTCGCCGTTGGGGCGCCTGCTGAGCTTTGACGCGCGCCGACTCACGTTCGGTGGTTTCGCCTTCCACAACACCAGCGAGCCGGCCGCTGACCCGCTGCATTTCATCGACATCGGCGATGTCACGACCGATGACCTGGTGGTGGATTTGCGTGGACTGGAGGAAGCTCCCGTGCCAGCTTTGGCACAGGCGCTGCGCTTCACCGCAGATGACATCGATGCGTTTGCAGCCAGCTACTCGCCGGGCAAGAATCGCGTCGTACTGTGCTGTCCAAGCGGAGTCCGTGCCTGGCGTGCGGCACGCCTGCTACAAAAACACCATTTCGAAAATATCGCCCTGCTCGCGCTAGCCGGCAGCCGCACATGAAGCGGGTATTGTCGATCGCCGGCTCCGATTCCTGCGGTGGTGCCGGCATCCAGGCTGACTTGAAAACATGCGCCGCGCTGGGCGTGGACGCCGCCACCGTGGTGACGGCAGTGACGGCCCAGAACACGCATGGTGTCCGCTCAATCCAGCGAATGTCGGCGGCGATGGTACGGGCGCAAATGGATGCCGTCTTCGATGGCATGAGCATCGATGCGGTCAAGCTTGGCATGCTCGCCAGCGAGCAGATCGTTGCCACCGTGGCCGCACAGTTGACTCGCCGACGGCCGGCATTCGTGGTGCTCGATCCGGTGCTGATCGCCACGTCGGGCCGCCGCTTGCTGGAGACGCGCGCACTGCGGCTCATGCGTCAGCGCCTGCTGCCGCTGAGTGATTGCCTCACACCCAATCTCGCCGAGGCCGCTGCACTGCTGGGCACGCCATGCGCACGCAACGAAGCGGAAATGATCGCGCAAGGGCACGCCCTGCTCGCGCTTGGGCCAGCAGCGGTGGTCATGAAAGGTGGTCACGCCGCACTGGCCGAAGCGGTCGATCTACTGATCACCGCCGACGACACACACCGCTTCGCAGCACCGTGGTTGTCGGTCAAGGACCTGCACGGCACCGGCTGCATTCTTTCGGCCGGTATCGCCGCAAACGTCGCCAAAGGTTACCTGCTGGCAGACGCCGTTCATCGCGCCAAAACCCATCTGCGGGAGCTGCTCGGCAGTCGGCGGCAGGCAGAAGGCGTATCGGCAAGTGATTGAGGGGCGTCTGCACCCTCTGCTTGCAGGCGGTTCCGCGACCGATACAATGACTTTTCGCGATCCAGCAAGGTCGCTCCAGAAACGTTTCGCCAGGCGGAATCATCGTGATCATTTGTGCTCCCAATGTGCTGACCCCGGACGAGCTGAACGCGATCCGCAGCGAACTCCGTGACGCTTCCTTTATCGACGGGGCCGACACCGCCGGCTGGTCGGCGCGCGAGGTGAAAAAGAATCTGCAAGTTGCGGTCGACACCGAGAGTCAAAACCGCTTGCGGGATATCGTGCACGCCGCCTTCATGCGCAATGCCTTGTTGCAGACATCAGTCCTGCCGGTGGCAATGACCCAGCCGCTGTTCAACCGCTACGACGTCGGCATGCAATACGGCCGGCACGTTGATGCGCCGGTGATGGGCGGCATGGGCAGCGCGGTGCGCACCGATGTGGCGATCACGGTGTTCCTGTCCGACCCGGCGAGCTACGACGGCGGCGATCTGGTGGTCGATGCCAGTGGCATGGAATACGGCTTCAAGCTGGACGCTGGCGCAGCCATTGCCTATCCGGCGAATTCGCTGCACCACGTGACGCCAGTGACCCGCGGCTCCCGGCGTGCCGCCATCATCTGGGTACAGAGTCAGGTCCGCGATGCGGCGCAGCGCGAACTGCTATGGGATCTGGACAATGCCAAACGACAGATTTTCGGTCGCGAGGGCAAGAGCGCCACCTTCGACATCGTCAGCAAATCGCATGCGAACCTGTTGCGCATGTGGGCGAACATCTGAGCTTCAGCCAGCGTTTGCCACGGCTGCCGGCAACAGCGAGCGCGGTGGCAACGACCAGTCGATGGACGCAAGACCGCAGCTTTCCAGGTAGCGGTTGGTTTCGGAAAAGTGCCCGCAACCGAGGAAGCCGCGATGCGCCGATAGTGGCGAGGGATGCACGGAGGTCAGCACGCAGTGACGGTTGCGATCGATCAACTGACCTTTGCGCTGCGCGTGAGCACCCCACAGCAGGAACACCAAGCCTTCGCGTTCACGGTTGAGCGCATCGATCGCGGCATCGGTAAAACCTTCCCAGCCCTTGCCTTGGTGGGCACCGGCGCGACCCTCCTCCACCGTCAACACGCTGTTGAGCAGCAGCACGCCGCGATCAGCCCACGGCATGAGACAGCCGTGATCAGGACGCGGCAAACCCAGATCGCGTTCCACTTCCTTGAAAATATTGTTCAGCGATGGCGGCACCCGCATGGCGGGGCGCACCGAGAAACACAGACCGTGTGCCTGGCCGGCACCGTGATACGGGTCCTGGCCGAGAATCACCACCCGTACCGCATCGAACGGCGTATGCGCGAACGCGGAGAAAATTTCCGGTCCGGGCGGATAAACATGTTTGCCGTGCCGGATTTCATCCCGCAGGAAGCTTGCCAGCGCCTGCATGTCGGGGCGCTGCAGGTAATCACCGATACGCGCCATCCACGAGGGTTCCAACCGAACCGTCGCCTCGCTCATGCCTCGGCCGCGCGCTGCCGCAGATGCCTGGCCACACGCAACTGGAACAGGACCTTGGTGATCAGCAGCGTTTCCTCGACCGGTTTCTCGACCAGGTCATTGGCACCGGACTTGATCAGCGCGGCCTGGTTGGCGGGGTTTTCGTCACCGGTCATCACCAGTACGGGCAGGCTACCCTTGCCATAGCCGAACTCGTTGCGAATATGTTCGAGCAGGTCGCCACCGGTCAGTTCGCCCTTCAAACTGACATCGGTAAGCACCACATCCGCGCCAATCCAGCCCAGCGCGCGATCACCTTCCAACATCGCGATGGCATCTTCCACGCTGACTACGTGGCGTACCGTCAAACCGATTTTTTCGAGCATGCGCCTGGTCGCCAGTGCCACCACGCGGCTGTCTTCCACGTAAAGAATGGTGCCTTCGGCACTGGTTTGCGGGCTGACATAGCCACGGATGAATTCGGCCAGTGCCTGGAAACCCAACCCCTTGTCGAAATAGTCGGTGACATGCTCGCCCAGCGAGCGACGATGCAGGCGATCATCGACATCGCCGGAAACCACCACGATCGGTATATAGGCCTGCGATGACGACTCGCGCACAAAGCGGGCCAGCTCCAACCCGTCCATATCAGGCAGCCGCAACGCGATGGTGATGAAGTCGAACAGGCCGTCTTCGAGCACCTGCTGTGCCTCGGCGCCACCACCACACCCCACCACCTCGACCCCCGGCAGCTCGGCCACGAGCACGCGGGTGATCAACTGGCGCACCACGCGCGAACCGTCGACTACCAGCACGCGCGGCGCGTCGGTAAGCAGACGATTGCTGATCTTCGTAGTCATGCCTTAACTCACCCACCCAAGCCGTGGCCATCCCGACCAGAGAACCTGCCCGTGCATCCTCTGCACCAGCGTGAACCAGCATAGTGCACCGAAGTCGCTCTGCGGCGCTGCGATTCACGTCACCGCGCGAATGATAGCTAGACCGCCTTGCGCAACTGCCAGGCGCTGACCAGACGCGCGCCCAGCCAACCCAGCGTGGCCGCGATCAGCGGCACCGCCAGCAACAAACCTGCCGGCAAGCCGCCAATCTGCAGTTTGCCATCATAGGCCTGGCTCAACTGAGCCACCGGCGTGGCCAGCGTCAACTCGATCAGTACCGCCAGGCAACCAGCCAGCACACCACTGAACAACCCATACCAGATGCCCGAATAGAGATAGGGACGACGGATGAAAGCGCCACTGGCGCCGATCACCAGCAACACGCCGATCTCGTCGCTGCGACTGGCAATGTCGACCCTTACGGTATTGCCAACCACCAGCAAGGCGGCCACCGCCAGCAAGGCAGCCAGCACCAGCACCACCCGGTTGCCCACGCCAAGCAGCGCATCCAGCCGCTGCCGCCACGTGCCACTGTCCTGCACCAGATCGACGCCCTGCATGCCGCGCACATCGGTCACCAGCTGTTCCAGCGACTGGGCACTAGCCTCGTCACGTGGCTGCAACTGCAACACGTAAGGCAAGGGATTCTCTTCCAGTGCCTGCAAGGCGCCGGAAAAGCCCTGCATTTTCGCCAGTTCGTCCATGCCCTGCTGCGGTGTCTTCACGATCACCGAAGCCAGCTCGGGACGATCACCCAACTGTTGCGCCAGCATCTGTGCCTGCGGCGCACTTTGTCCGGGCTGCAGGAATACGCTGATGGCCTGGCTCTGGCCCAGTGCATGACCCAGTTGCTGCACGTTGCCGAGCAACAGGTAGAACGCCAACGGCAAGGCCAGCGCCAACCCCATCACGGCAATCGTCAACAGGCTGCCGAGCGGCCGTGCCGCCAGCCGGCGCAAGCTGGAGCCGGCGCTCCAGCGATGGTGTTCCTGCCAGTTGCCGAAGCGGTTGCTGCGCTGATGGACATTGCGTGATGACGCCTCTGCCGCCAGCAGGGATTCGGACGACTCGCTCACAACACCTCCTGTGCCGACAGATCGGCCACCAGCCTGCCGTGGTCCAGCACGATCACCCGCTTCTTCATGCGCTTGATCAAGGGCAGATCGTGGCTGGCGATCAATACGGTAGTGCCCAGCTGCTGGAATTCGTCGAACAGCCCCATGATTTCCATGGCCAGTTGCGGGTCGAGGTTGCCGGTCGGCTCGTCGGCGATCAGCAGACTGGGCCGCGCCACAATCGCGCGGGCAATGCCGACGCGCTGCTGTTCACCGGTGGAAAGCGTGGCAGGCAACTGCCGCTCGAAGGCCAGCAGGCCGACCTTTTCCAGCGCCGCACGAACCCGTCGAGCGCGCTCCGGCTTGGCGATGCCGCCAATTTCCAGCGGCAACTCCACATTCGCGAACACGCTGCGATCAAGCAACAGCCGGTGATCCTGGAACACCATGCCCAGGTGCCGCCGCCATTTGGGTACGCCGCTGTGGCGGATCTTCGCCAGGCTCTTGCCATCCACGCTGATGGTGCCGTGCGAAGGCCGCTCGATCAGCCCGAGCAACTTCAGCAAGGTGCTTTTGCCGGCACCAGAATGCCCGGTGATGAAGGCCATCTCGCCCGTCGGCACCGTGAACGACAGCTGCGAGAGCGCCTCATGGCCGCCCTCGTAGCGCTTGCTGACCTGATCGAATTGGATCACCGAGCGTCCCCGAACCTGCGTTGCTTCATATCAAACGCAAGGATAAGTGATGCCGGCATCAAGATGACGACTTGCCGCATCGATCAGCGGCGATTGATTCAGACGCGTGCTCCGGGCGCAAGGCCCGGAATTGGCGACGGCTGCAAATCCACCGCACCTGCAAAGCCGAGGAAAGGGCCGGACAGCCCTTCCCTTGCAGGCTCAGCGGCCGGTGAACAGCTTGGTCAGGCGACGAAACAGACCCGGCTTCTTCGGCTGGGCATGGTCAGCCGACTTGCCCGAAGTCACCGTAACCTGACGCGAAGGACGATTGTGGGTGGCAGGCTCGGTCGGCTGGGTGGTCTTGCGCTCGCGCGGCGGACGACGCTCGCCACGCGGGGCACGATCGCCTTCGGTGGCTGCAGCCGGCTGACCGTTCGTCTCGACACCATCGGCCGGCGCACCCTCGCGGTGGCGATTACGCCCACCACGACGACGACGCGGTTTGCGCGGGCCTTCCGCCGCGATGCTGCCATCGGCATTCGGTGCCGCGTCGGTCTTGTGCACGGCAACCGCTACCGGCTGTTCGCTCACAGCAGCGGCTTCGGCAACCACCGGCTTGTGCTCGCGTGGCGGACGCGGCGTGCTGCTGCGAGGTCCGCGACTGCGATCACCGCTGCGGCTGGGGTCGGCACCGCGACGCGGCTTTTCGCCCGGACGCGGCGGCACCACGTCACCAAACGCCGCACTGTCCGCAGCGGCATTGGCGGCAAATTCCGCATCCACGGCACGCGGCTTCGGCATCACCAACAGGGCCGCATCCATCTGGGCCACGGGAATACTCTGGCCGATATAGGTTTCGATATCCGGCAGCGACATGGCGTACAGGTCGCAGGCGAAGCTGATCGCATCGCCTTCGGCACCCAGTCGCGCGGTACGCCCGATGCGATGCACGTAATCCTCGGCATCGTGCGGCAAGTCGTAATTGAAAACGTGACTGACCGCCGGAATGTGCAACCCGCGGGCGGCCACATCGGTAGCCACCAGGATGTCGAGCTGACCGTCCTGGAAGCGCTGCAGCAGCTTCTGCCGTTTCAACTGCGGCACATCACCGGAAATCGCGCCAACGCGGCAACCGTGGCGCTTGACCCGCTCGGTGATCCGCTCGGCGGCGGCCTTGGTGTTGACGAAGATGATGCTGCGCGTCGGCTTGTGCTGATCGATCAGGTTCAGCAGCAGCGGCATCTTTTCTTCCTTGGCCGGGAAGTAGACGACCTGACGCACCTTGTCGGCGGTGACGTTGTCGCTTTCCACCACCAGCTTCTCGGCCTCGTGCATGTGCTCGTAGGCCAGCTCCAGCACGCGATGGCTGAGCGTGGCAGAGAACAGCAGCACCTGGCGCTGTTCGCGTGGCGGCAGCTTGCGGAAGATGAAGCGCACGTCCTTGATGAAGCCGAGGTCGAACATGCGGTCGGCTTCGTCGATCACCATCACCTCGACACTGCCGAGGTTGAACACGCCCTGCTTGTGGTAATCCAGCATGCGGCCGGGCGTGGCGATGATGATGTCGCAGCCATCCTTCAATTGCTGGCGCTGCTTGTCATAGTCGACGCCACCATAGATCAGGGCGGTCTTCAGGCCGGTGTGCTGGCCGATGCTGCGCGCGTCCTTGTCGATCTGGATCGCCAGCTCGCGGGTCGGCGCGATGATCAGCGCGCGCGGGTCGCTATCTTTGCGGTCAGCCACGGCCGGCGTGGTCAGCAGGCGGTTCATCAACGCAACCAAAAAGGCGCAAGTCTTGCCGGTGCCGGTCTGCGCCTGGCCGGCGACGTCGCGGCCGGCCAGTGCCAGCGGCAGGGTCATTTCCTGGATCGGCGTGCAGCGGGTGAAGCCGCTGTCGTCCAGGCCCTGCTGCAACAGCGGATGAAGATCGAAGTTGGCGAAGAAGGTGTCGGTGAGTACGGTTTGTGACATAGGAGGAATTCGGGACCTTGGCCTGACGGCGGCGTGATGCTCTGCACCTCTTCCAGCGGCCGACGATCGGCGCGAAAGCGATGCAGGACGGGTGCGCGGGGCGCAACTGAAGCGTTCAATCTCGGGGTCGGCAAGGTCGCGCCGCGGTGGGGGGTCTGGATAGCAGAAATACCAGTGGCTGCGGCTGCGCAGATTTGGTCAACTTTCCCGCTCTTTTTCGTTGAATAGCTACGGCTATTCGCCTCAAACGATCGAAAAACCTGGCCAAATCTGCATTGCCTCGCGCACTGGATTGCTGCCATCCAGACTCCTGCGACGCCGGATTTGACGGCGGTCCGACAGGCGGCCTGGAAAGCCGCCCTTGAATCGTGCCCGGAGTTGCGCTGGAATGAAGACCTGCCTCCACGGCAAGCTCTGTTCCGGCCCAACCCGCGCTTCGTGGGCGCCTGAGTGTAGCCGATGACGGCCTCGCCCGTCGTCACTCCTTGTTTTTCCGACCCGACCACCCCATTGTTCTCGACCTGCCAGTTCTGGCCCCCCAGCCACGGAGATCCCCGGTGAGCGACCTGATTACCCATGTGAATGACGACGCCTTCGAAGAGCAGGTGCTCAAGTCCGAAACCCCCGTGCTGCTCGACTTCTGGGCGGAATGGTGCGGCCCGTGCAAGGCCATCGCGCCGATGCTGGACGAGCTGGCCAAGCAGTACGAAGGCAAGTTGCGCGTGGTCAAGGTGAATATCGATCAGAACCAGCAGACCCCCCGCGCCTATAACGTTCGCGGCATCCCGACCCTGATGGTGTTCAAGAACGGCAAGGTCGAAGCGACCCAGATCGGTGCCGTCAGCAAGGGCCAGCTGACCCAGATGATCGACAAGGCGCTCTGATCCACCGGCGACACGCGCGCCACCCGCAGCCTGCCCGACACCGTCCGGCAGGCTTGCCATGCTTTACGTCGAACCACGACGGGTGCTAGATTCACTGCGTCCGTCGGGACAGTTCTGTCCCCTGGCGCCTTCCGCGCGACGCACACCCTCCCTCCTGTAATTCAACGGCGCCCCGCGAGGATTGCCCGTGTCCGATACCGATAACAAAATTCCGAACGACGCCAAGAGCGCCGATACCAAGCCTGCTAGCGAAGGCAAGCCGGAGCCACGCGCACGTGCGCCTCGACGCAGCGCGGCGGCCATTGCCGCCGCGAATGCCGAGAAAGCCGCTGGTGGCGAGAAGCCCGCCGCAGCGCCGGCACCGGCGTCTTCGCCGGCGGCAGCACCGGCTCGAGCGCCAGCACCTGCTCCGGTTCAAGCGAGCCTGCCCGTGACGACCTCGGAGCCTTCGGCACCGCGTGCGGCACAGGAGTCGCGTGACAACGCGAGCCCGGGCGGCCAGCCAAGCCAGCCGGCGGCAGCGAATCAGGGTAGCCAGAACCAGAGCCCGTCTGCGCAGAATCCGGCGCAACCGAACGGCTCCACTCAGGGCCAGAACCCGAACGGCGGCCAAGGCAATGCCAACCGCGAGGGACGTGAAGGCCGTGGTCGGCGCCGGCGAAACGAGCGTGGCGAACGCGGCGACCGGCCCGAGCGCAATAACGAGCGCCCCAATCAGCAGCAGGGTCGCCCGCAAAATCATCCGCGGCCGAACCCGAACGGCCTGCCAGTGGACGACGACAACGCCGATCCGGGCAGCAACGACCGGGTGATCAACCTGACCGAGCTGAAGCGCATGAAAGCGCCGCAGCTGCTGGAGTTCGCCGAATCGCTGGGCTTGCACGAAGGCATCGCCCGCGCCCGCAAGCAGGACGTGATCTTCAACGTGCTCAAGGCGCATGCCCGCTCCGGCGGCGGCATCTGGGCCGAAGGCGTGCTGGAAATCCTGCAGGACGGCTTCGGCTTCATGCGTTCGGCGGACGAGTCCTACCTGGCCGGCCCGGACGACATCTACGTCAGCCCCAGCCAGATCCGCCGCTTCAACCTGCGCACCGGCGACTACATCACCGGCCGCGTGCGGCATCCGAAGGAAGGCGAGCGCTACTTCGCGATGCTTCGCGTGGAGACGATCAACGGCGATCCGCCGGAAGCGTCCAAGAACAAGATGCTGTTCGAAAACCTCACCCCGCTGTTCCCACGCAAGGCGTTCAAGCTGGAGCGTGGCAACGGATCGAGCGAGGACATCACCGGCCGCATCCTCGACCTGATCGCGCCGATCGGCAAGGGCCAGCGCGGGCTGATCGTGTCGCAGCCGAAGTCCGGCAAGACGATGATGCTGCAGAACATCGCCCAGGCCATCCAGTACAACCATCCCGAAGCGCATCTGATCATGCTGTTGATCGACGAGCGTCCGGAAGAAGTCACCGAAATTGCCCGTACCGTGCGCGGCGAAGTCATCTCCTCGACCTTCGACGAGCCGGCCGTGCGCCACGTGCAGGTCGCCGAAATGGTGATCGAGCGGGCCAAGCGCCTGGTCGAGCACAAGAAGGACGTGATCATCCTGCTTGACTCGATCACCCGCCTGGCGCGTGCCTACAACACCGTGATCCCCAGCTCCGGCAAGGTGCTCACCGGTGGTGTCGATGCGAACGCGCTGCAGCGGCCAAAGCGCTTCTTCGGCGCAGCACGTAACGTGGAAGAAGGCGGCAGCCTGACCATCATCGCCACCGCGCTGACCGAAACCGGCAGCAAGATGGACGAGGTGATCTACGAAGAGTTCAAGGGCACCGGCAACATGGAAGTGCACCTGAGTCGTCGCATCTCCGAGAAGCGCGTCTACCCGGCAATCGACATCAACCGCTCCGGTACCCGCCGCGAGGATCTGCTGATCGAGCCGGACATGCTGGCCAAGATCTGGATTCTGCGCAAACTGCTGCATCCGATGGATGAGCTGACCGCGATGGAATTCATGCTCGACAAGATGAAGAACACCAAGTCCAACGACGAGTTCTTCAATTCGATGAAGCGCTGAGGCGTCGGGCCGGGGAATCGCCAGATTCCCCGGCTCTCTCGCCGCGAAACAAGGAGGCCGGCAACTTGCCGGCCTTTTTGCTTTTCTGCACTTGTCGCCAAGTAATCACCGGTGCTCCAATCGAACAGTCATTCATGGAGCAACACCGATGTCCTTGCGCAGCGCAATCACCGTACTGGGCATGCTGCTGGCCACGCAGGCGGTCGCGGGAACACCGACACCACACCTGCACGAGAGCTGCCGTCAAACCACGCCGACCATCCGGGAATCGTGGTCGAAGGCGGTGTATGACGCGCCACCTGCCGTCGCCACGTTGATGATTAACGTCATCGACGGCAACCTGACCAAGGCGCGCCGGCAATTGCGCGCCATGAACCCCGAAGACACGAAACACTGGCGACAGACGGCGATGCTCACCGCGGCGTGGACGGGTCAGGCCGCCGTGGTGGATGGCTTGCTCGACGACGGTGCAGCGGTCGATGGTTTGGGCTGGATTCCGCCGTACAAGCCCGGCTTCTTCGGTAAGACCATCGATGCCCTGCAGCACGACTCGCGTCTCGGCGGCCCGGCCACCGCCAAGGCAATGCAGGCGGCAGGCGGGCTGGGCAATCGGAGCCACTCCACGGGACCGGCCTTGATGGCGGCTACCGAATGCGGGGATGTGGCGACCCTGGACGTCTTGCTCCGTCATCACGCCCAGGTCGCTCGGCGCGAAGCACCGAATGTCGCCGATGCGTTGACCGAAGCCACCGTCAACGGCGACGTACTCATCGTGCAGCGTCTGCTCGACCACGGCGCCGATCCCTGCGCGGATGATCGACACATGGCCCGGAATCATCTCGAACATCCCGCCATGCCGACGCAGACGCTGGCGCAGATCGGCACCCACGCCCAGCTTCCCGCCGCACTGATAGCCCGGTTGACCTGCCCGGCCGTTGCCGCGACACACTGAACCCACGCGCCCTGATCCAGCTCAGGGCACGATCCATCCCGCGCTGATCCAATGGGCCGTTCGGCCCGTATGCCATGTCGCCCTTTTTGTGGCAACACGCCGCCCCCATAGTGTCGATCTACCCCGCGAGGCTTCATCCGTGTCCATACCCAGTGCCGTGAAGAGCACCCCGATTGCCGGGCGTCAGCAGCTCACCGATTACCTTGCCGCCGGCGAGAAGCCACGCGAGGCGTGGCGCATCGGCACCGAGCACGAAAAGTTCGGCTTCCGTACCGACGACCTCCGCCCGCCCACCTTCGAAGGTGATCGCGGCATCAAGGTCTTGCTTGAAACACTCGCCACCCGCTACGGCTGGGATGTGGCGCGCGAGGGCGAGAACCCGGTCGCACTGTCACGCGAAGGCGCCTCGATCACGCTGGAGCCGGCCGGCCAACTTGAATTGTCCGGCGCGATGCTGGAGACGGTCCACCAGACCTGCCGCGAGGTGAACTCGCACTTGAAGGACGTGCGCTCCGTGGCCGACGAGCTGGGATTGGGCTTCCTCGGCATGGGTTTCCAGCCGAAGTGGCGTCGCGACGAAATGCCCTGGATGCCCAAGGGTCGCTACAAGATCATGCGCGAATACATGCCCAAGGTCGGCTCGCTCGGCCTGGACATGATGACGCGTACCTGCACCGTGCAAGTGAATCTGGACTTCTCGTCCGAAGCGGACATGATCAAGAAATTCCGCACCAGCCTCGCGCTGCAGCCGATCGCCACCGCGCTGTTTGCCGATTCACCGTTCACCGAAGGACGTCCAAACGGCTATCTGTCCTACCGCTCGCACATCTGGACCGATACCGACAAGGATCGCACCGGCATGCTCGATTTCGTCTTCGCCGACGGTTTCGGCTATGAGCGCTACGTCGACTACATCCTCGACGTGCCGATGTACTTCAGCCTGCAAAACGGCCAGTACATGGACCTCGCCGGACAGGACTTCAAGAAGTTCATGACCGGTGAACTGGCCGCGCTGCCCGGCACGCACGCCACCATGAAGGACTTCGCCGACCATCTCACCACCGCGTTCCCCGAAGTGCGCCTGAAGCAGTATCTGGAAATGCGTGGCGCCGATGGCGGCCCGTGGAACCGGCTATGCGCGTTGCCTGCGTTCTGGGTCGGCCTGCTGTACGACCAGGAAGCACTGGACGCCGCGTGGGATCTGGTCAAGGACTTCACTCCGGTCGAACGACATGCACTGCGCGACGGCGTACCGAAGCACGCACTGAAGCTGCCGTTCCGCGGCGGCACGGTGCGTGACCTGGCCGAAGAAGTACTGAAGATCGCCGCGCATGGCCTCAAACGACGCGCCCGCCTCAACAAGAACGGTGCCGACGAGAGCATCTTCCTGGAGCCGATGATCGAAATCGTGCAGGCCAACCAGACCCCCGCCGAACGCAAGCTGGAACTATTCCATGGTGCGTGGAACGGCAGCGTCGACCCGGTGTTCCGCGAATTTGCCTACTGAGGTGCACGCAGCCTGATCGAACGCGAACCGTTCAGTCAGGCTGCCAACCGGTCAGGAAGCGCGCGCTTCCAGCATCGACCACGCCACCGATTCACCCGCGCGCATCGGCCTGCAGGTCGATGCAGCCAACGGGTATTCATCCGGCACCATCCACGGCTTGCGGTCCAACGTGATGCGATCCGTGTTGCGTGGAAGGCGATAGAAATCCGGACCGTGGAAGCTGGCAAATGCTTCCAGTTGATCCAGTCGACCCACCTGATCGAACGCCTCGGCATACAGTTCCAGCGCTGCGTGCGAGGTATACAAACCGGCGCAACCGCAACTCGACTCCTTCGCCTCGCGCGCATGCGGCGCGCTGTCCGTGCCAAGGAAGAAATGCGTATCGCCGCTGGTCGCCGCCTGTAGCAGCGCCAGGCGATGGGTCTCGCGTTTGAGGATCGGCAAGCAGTAGTGGTGCGGGTTGATACCGCCCGCAAAGATTGCATTGCGATTGAGCAGCAGGTGATGCGCAGTAAGCGTGGCGGCCACGTTGGCTGGCGCTGCAGTGACGAACTCCACGGCGTCACGCGTGGTGATGTGTTCCAGCACCATGCGCAGCGCGGGAAAACGCTCGCGCAGAGGCATCAAATGGCGCTCGATGAACACTCGTTCGCGATCGAAAATATCAATTGCCGAATCGGTGACTTCGCCATGCAGCAGCAGGGGTAGTTCGTGCTTCTCCATCGCCTCCAGCACGGGATACACGTGCGACAGATCGCGCACGCCAGAGTCGGAATTGGTGGTGGCGCCGGCCGGGTAGTACTTCACCGCAAACACGTTGTCGCTGGCCTTGGCGCGCGCGATCTCCTCCACCGACATGCTCTCGGTGAGGTAGAGCGTCATCAGCGGCTGGAAGCGCGAGTCCTTTGGCAGGCAGGCCATGATGCGTCGGCGATAGTCTTCGGCCTGGACCACCGTGGTTACCGGCGGCTTCAGGTTCGGCATCACGATGGCGCGAGCGAAGCGTTCGGCGGTGTGACCGATGACGGAAGCCAGCGCGGCGCCGTCGCGGAGGTGGAGGTGCCAGTCGTCGGGGCGGGTGATTTCCAGGCGGTTTGGCGTCATGAGGGCGGACTCTTGTTGCGATCAGATCGCGTAATGGTATCGTGCTCGCCCGCTTCGGGGTTCCGGCATGGCTCGCCGCGTTTGGAAGCAGAGCTTTCGTCCTCCTTCGGAGGGCGAGGTACTTCTCTTTTGCTTGTCCAAAAGAGAAGTACCCAAGAGAAAACGACACCCCGCTTCCGCGCCTTGCGGACATCGGGCAACTGCTCCTGCGTTGCCTCAACTCCGGCATCCATGCCGTCGCCATGGACTGACGCCAAACTGACCGGCATCCCTGCCGGTCACCCTGCGGGCTGATCCTCCACCCGCCCGCCGCTGCAGAGGGGCCCCTGGTAGAGCAGCGGGCCATCGTGGCCCGCACTCGGTACGCGGTTGCGAGTGCAAAGAGCAAAGAGCAAAGAAGCAGGTGACTACGCTGCAGTCACGCAGGCGACGCATTAGCTCCCTCTCCCCGGCTCCGCCGGGGGAGAGGGTTGGGGAGAGGGCGCTCTTGCTCCAGCTGTTCTAAAAAGTGCGGGCCACGATGGCCCGCTGCTCTACCCGGGGTCCCTTGTGCGGCGGTGAGACGGGGACGACAGGCCGCGTAGCGGGAGTCGACAGGGATGTCGACTCCTTTTCGCCAGGGCAGGATGCCCTGTCGAAAAGCCCGGCCCCGACTCACGAACTTGCTGGGCAGGATGCCCAACAAGCGCCAAGCGGGGTGGCCTTTCTCTTTGGTTATCTTTCTCTTTGGCCACGCAAAGAGAAAGTAACTCGCGCGCCGAAGGCGGGCGAAAGCTCTGGCCCTTGGAAAGAGCCTGAGTTCACCGCAAAATTGAGTCAAGTCCCTCGATCGAACCTCCCGAAAGTTTCAATCCGTCGGCGAGCAGCCTCCTCACCGATTAAGAGCGCCAGACAATAGAAACATAGCTCGTCAGTGAGCCTTTTTGCCAACGGCGAAACCAGAGACCAATAGGGAAGTTCTTTGGCCCCCGTGCGTATGTAACGAAATTCGTGCGTCTCGTAATACTTGCTCAAACTAGAGATGAGTTCTCGATCAAGGGCGTCGAGCGAAACCAAATCGCCGAAGCCGAGACTGTCGGACTCTTCGACCAGGCCACTGAGATTGTGCCCAAGTAGTGGACCACGCAGCCGCTTGTTCTCCATACCTCGGGAAAGCAAATAAGCCTTCAAGCTCAGCTCAATCGATTGGGCAAGCAGGTTGTAGGCAGGCATCAACAAACTGCTTTCGAGTGGGTTGCAATTACCGATCACTTGTTCGGCAGCAACTCGGTAATTCTCCGCGTAGCGGAGCATGCCGAATGGCGAAGGATCAACAACCTCACTGTTCATCACGCAGATAATCTCCGAAGCCCAAATAGCCTACTGCTGCTCTATGTCAACTACTCCCCCCGCAACCACCGCGCCGCATCCACCGCGTAATAAGTCAAAATCGCATCCGCCCCCGCCCGCTTCATCGAAGTCAGCGACTCCAGCACGACGGCCTTCTCATCCAGCCATCCATTCAACGAGGCCGCCTTCAGCATCGCGTACTCGCCGCTGACCTGATACACGAAGGTGGGCACGCCGAACGTGTCCTTTACGCGGCGCACGATGTCGAGATACGGCAGGCCCGGCTTCACCATCACCGCGTCAGCGCCTTCGGCGATATCGAGTTCGATTTCGTGCAGCGCTTCGTTGCTGTTGCCCACGTCCATTTGATAGGTGTGCTTGTTGCCTTTGCCGAGGTTCGCTGACGAACCGACCGCATCGCGGAACGGGCCGTAGAAGGCGGAGGCGTATTTCGCCGAGTAGGCGAGGATGCGGGTGTGGATGTGGCCGGCATCTTCCAACGCTTCGCGGATCGCGCCGATGCGGCCGTCCATCATGTCCGACGGGGCGACGAAATCCATGCCGGCTTCGGCTTGCGCCAGCGACATCTTGATCAGCGCTTCGACGGTAGGCTCGTTCATCACGTACCCGGTGTCGTCGATCAAACCATCCTGGCCGTGCGTGGTGTACGGGTCGAGTGCGACGTCACCGATCAAGCCGAGGTCAGGATACGCCGCCTTCAGCGCGCGGGTGGCGCGGTGCATCAGGTTGTCGAGGTTCCACGCTTCGCTGGCATCGAGGGACTTCACGCTGGAACCCGGCGACGGGAACAGCGCCAGCGCGGGAATGCCCAGCTGCATGCATTCACCGGCAAGTTTGAGCAGTTCGTCGATGGACACGCGATCCACGCCCGGCATCGACGGCACGGGCTCGCGCTGGCCATCGCCTTCGATCACGAAGGCCACCATGATCAGGTCGCTGGCAAGCAAGGTGGTTTCACGCATCAGCGCGCGGGAGAAAGCATCGCGACGCATGCGCCGCATGCGAATGGCGGGAAAACTCATGGCGTGGTCTCGTGACGGGGCATTCCGCCATTTTACGCCGTTGGACCGGATGACTACCGAACGCTCTTTGGGGCACACATTCTGCGCCGTACGGTGAGTAAAACACTGGACTAACCGCGATCATGTCGGCAGGCTTGACGCTTCAAGTCGTCAGGAAGCTCCATGAGCCAGTCCCGCAGCGCCCCCACCCTGCTTGTCGATCTCGGCGGCACCAATGTCCGCTTCGGTGTGGCTGATCCCTCGCTCGAGCATCCGCTGCTACCGGACAGCATTCGCCGCTACCGCGTCGCCGAGCATGAGTCGCTGGTGTCGACGGCGAAACTGTATCTGGCCGACACCGGGCTCACCGTGCATCGCGCCATCGTGGCGGCGGCCGGCCGCATCGTCGATGGCGAGACGGTCAAGGTCACCAATAATCCATGGGCGATTTCGGCACGCCAGACGGCCGACGCGCTGGGTCTGGAATACGTGCATCTGGTCAATGATTTCGCCGCTCAAAGTATGGCGGTGACCTTGTTGCGTGGTGAGGATCTGGTCGATGTGGGCAACGCGCCGCGGCCGATGATCGGCGCCGAGAACGAACAGACGTTTGCGATCGTCGGTCCGGGTACGGGTCTGGGCGTGGGTGGCTTGCTGGTGCGCCAGGGGCATTGCAGCGTGCTGCAAACCGAGGGCGGTCATGCCGGCTTTGCCGCGCATACGCCGGAAGACATCGCGATCCTCGACTACCTCAACCACAAGTACGGTCGCGTTTCCAACGAGCGGCTGATCTGCGGCCAGGGCCTGGTGAATTTGTACGATGCGATTTGCCACATGGTTGGCGCCACACCTGCCGACCTGAAGCCCGAAGACATTACTGGCCGCGCCAAAGACGGTAGCTGTCCGCTGTGCACGCGTACGGTGGAAACATTCGCCGGCATCTTCGGCAGTGTCGCTGGCGATCTGGTGCTTACGCTGGGTGCGTGGGATGGCGTCTACCTCACCGGCGGGCTGATTCCGATTCTGCTGCCGTGGCTGGAGCGTGGCCGCTTCCGCGAACGCTTCGAAGCGAAGGGTCGCTTCCGCGACATCATGGAAAAGGTCCCGACCCAGGCGATCATGAACCCGGAACCGGGATTACTCGGTGCGGCGGCGCTGGCGGTGATGGAGTCGGGACGATCTTTGTTGCAGAAAGCCTGATCGGCAGTCCATCGGACTCACTCCTCCCCACGAATCGCCCTGTTCGACATCATCCATGAACTGACGAAGGCTGACTGAATGCTCCGTCCTGACTGAACCTCCGCGACCTATGTCGGGGAAATTTCCTCGCGCCAAGACTTCGACCCGCCCACGACGCCACAAAGGACACCCAGTGGAAAAACCATGGTTCCGCGTTTTCCTGATGGCGGCAGCCACGCTGATGCCGCTGATCACACCAATGGCCTACGCGGCACAGTATCCAGCGGCCGGTACGCCACAAGCGGCTGCGGCGAAGGAACCTCGCGTCAACTGCCTGGAGGGCTGGGAGCGGCTGCTGCCCGGTGACTATTACGGCTGCCGCGCGCTCTATCACCTGCAACGCCACCACCCGGAGCGGGCGCTGGGGATGCTGAAGGAAGCGGCTTACTGGGCCAACAAGGACGCGCAACACGTGCTCGGCCTAGCCTATGTCAACGGCAATATTGAAGGCATCCCGGCCAATCGCCCGCTCGGCATCGCATGGCTGGCGCTGGCAGCCGAACGCAAGCATGCCGAGTACGTGCACGATTACACCCTCGCCGTCCGGCAGAGTTCGCCCGGCGATGTCTCGAGTGCGTCGACACTGTATGTGGAACTCAAGAAAGTCTATGGCGACCGCGTGGCCGGCGAGCGGGCAACACGCCGCTTCGTGCGCGAAGTCAAATCGCTGGATGATGCTGCAAACGAAGGCGGCAACATGGTTCACATCAGCGGATTGACGCCCTACCCGGAGGCAGCCCTGATCTTGTCCCAAAAAATACACGAGCAGGCCAAGAAGGACTTCGACGGGCTGCAAGGCACCGTCAGCGTCGGTGTGCTTGAGCAAGTCGCCGCTCCCCGCCCGGCATTGCGCGACAAATACAAAGGTCTGTCTTCCGGAAACTGATGCAGCCTTCGGTGTGCTGAACGCTGAGCCGTCCGGGGAAGACTCAGCCCTTCATGCAGTTCGCGCGCAAGCAGTCTCCGCCATCACAGCGCGATTCACCGGAATGGCAACGATCGGTCGACCCACGGCTGGGCATGCGGCGGTTGCCGCCATCGTCCTTATTTCAGCGACGCGGATCACTCGTCGCGAATCGCGGCGATCGGATCCAGCGCTGCCGCCTGACGTGCAGGGTAGATGCTGAAGGCCAATCCGATCACCACGCAGGCCAACACCGAGGCGATCACGCCGATCGGTGCCCATGCCACCTGCCAGCCGGCGAACGCGGCAATCGCGTAGGCCAGCAGCGCACCGAACAGCAAGCCGGCCAGCGCACCGGCAAGGCAGATCACCAGCGCCTCGCGCAGGAAGCGTTGCACGATGTCCTGGCGGCGCGCGCCGATAGCCCGCAACAGCCCGATCTCGCGGCGCCGCTCCAGCACGTTGGCCAGCATGATGTTCATGATGCCGATGCCGCCCACCAGCAAACTCACGCCCGCGATCGAGCCCATCACCACACTGAAGATACGCTGGGTTTTCTGGTTCTGCTGATACAACTGCTGCGGCACGATCAGCCGGTAATCGCTCACGCCAGCGTGGCGCTGGTCAAGCAGCACAGTCAGCACGCGCGCGCCGGCGGCGAGGCCATCGGGGTTTTTGATCCGCAACAGGAAACGATCGACCTCGTCCTCCATCGGCTGGAAGCGGAAGCGCGCGCGGGCACTGGCCAGCGGCACGAACACGCGGTTGCTTTCGGCGCCTAGCGCCACGCCCTCGAATTTGTCCTGACCCAGATCGCGATCGGCCAGCACGCCCACCACCCGCAGCCAGACCTGGTTGACCTTGAATAGCCGTCCCAGCGGCTTGCCATCGGGGAACAACTCATGCGCCACTTGATGGCCCAGCACAGCCACCGCCGCGAGGCTGGCGTCATCGCCGGCACTGAGCGCGCGACCTTCGGCCAGGTGCAGGGAGGCGAGCTGGAAGTAGTCCGGACTGATGCCACTGATTTCGGCATCGGCCTGCCCTTCATCGCTGTAGACGCCCCAGCGCTTGACGCGCTTTTCAGCCGCATAGCGTTCAGCCGAAGGCACCACGTCAAGCGCCGCGCGCGCGTCGGCTACGGTCAGGCCGATACTGCGGGCGCGAGCTTCCTTCAAGGCATCGCCGTCCTGACTTTTTGCTTCGACGATCAGGTTGTGCAGGCCCAGGCTGTCGACCAGTTTCAGTGCCTCGCGACGACTGCCCTCGCCCACACCCTGCATCGCCACGATCGCACCAACGCCGAAGATCATGCCCAGCAGGGTCAGCAAGGTGCGCAGCTTGCGCCGTGACAGTTCCTCGATGGCCTCGCGCCACAATGCAGAAATCATTTCGTCTCCCCGGCCTTGCCCGGCGGCAGCAGGATGCGGTCACCGCTGTGCAATCCGTCGAGCACCTGGGTGCGGGTGGCACCGCGCACGCCCAGCTTCAAGGATCGGGTTTGCAGGTCATCGCCCGCGATGACCTGCACGCTGTCGTGTCCACCGTCATGCAGCAAGGCCATGTTCGGCACGCTGTAGCCCTGCGCCGCCTGCAGCAGGATGATCTTGCCGACGAAGCGCTGCCCCGGCATCCAGCCATAACGTCGAGCCACTTCAGCCGGCACCGTGGTTTTGAGGGCGAGGTACTTCACTGGATTCTGGCGACTGCGCGGCTGCGCCGCCGAGCCGATCCAGCTGATCGCGGATTTCACGGTTTGTGCGGGAAGGCCCCAGCGATGCAGCTCAACGACATCGCCGACGCGAATGCCCTGGGCTTCGATCTGCGGCACGCTCAGCTCCACTTCCAGCGCGTCCAGATCGGGCAGGCTGGCGAACGTATTACCGGCGTAGAGGCTGCCACCTACATGCGGCACCTGGTCGGTCCAGTCCCGTTCCAGTACCAGTACGCCGGCATGCGGCGCGCGCAACTCCAGCGCATCCAGATCGGCCTGCTTCTGCGTGGCCAGCGTGTCGAAACTGTTTCGTTGTGCATCGAGTACGGCCAGCTCGGCGACGCCGCGCGATGCGGATTGGTCTTCACGCCACTGCAGGATGTGCTGGCGCACGTCGAGATAGTGCACGTCCTGCACGGCATCGAGAATGTCGTTGCGTGCCATCGCGTCAAGACTCGCGTTGGCATAGCGCGCGGCGATGGCATGTTGCGCCCGCACCTGGATCAGGTCGACAGCCAGCTGACCGTTCTTGTCGGCAAGCTCGGCCTGCTTGCCGACGCGCGCTAGCGCATTGCGCTGCAGGTCGATCTGCGCTTCCAGCAAATCCTGCTTGCTCTGATCGGCGGAGAAGCGTGCCACCAGTTCACCCTTCTTCACGGCGCTGCCATCGGCCAGCATCCAGTTCAACTGGCGCGAACTCCATTGCCGACCCGGCACCAGCAACGGCGTCGGCTTGGTCGAATGCAGCTCGCCCTCACCCTGCACGCTGAATTCCAGCGGGCCGGAACGGGCCTGTTCCAGCACCGTACGATCCGTTGCCGGCTGGGTGCAGCCTGCGAGCAGAATCAGCAGCAACCATCCGCCGCGGCGCATCATCGTTTTGCTCCCGCTGGCGTGACAACCTCGACCTGCACCGGTTGGCCGGGCTTGAGACCGGAGCCGGCCTGATCCAGGTGGATGATCAGATCGACCACCGGCACCGCTTCTACCCGCGACTTGCTGTGCACGGTGCCGCCCACTTCAGCGATGACGCCGGACAACCTGCGATCACCGCCGGAAACAAGCACGCGTACACGCTGACTCGTGGCCACCCGGGTGAGCTCGCGCTCGGGCAGTGCGGCGCGCACCGCCAACGTCGACAAGTCGGGCATCTGTGCCACCGACTGGCCACGCCAGATCTGCGAACCGACATCGACCTTGCCGCCTTGCCAACTTTCCTGGTGCACCACGATGCCGTCACGCGGTGCCTTGACGGTCAGCGCGTCGAGCGACTCCTGCAACTTGTTCACTTCGGTCTGCAGCGCAGTCACTTCCGCATCGGCCATGGCCTGCTCGGCATTGCGTTCGCGTATGGCTACCTGCTGTCGATGCGCGGTGAGCTTCAGTCGATGCTCTGCCTTGACCCGCGCTACCACCAGTTTCTGGTAGTCGACTCGCGCGATGTAATCCTTCGGCTGATCGGCCTTGCGTTGCGCCTTCTCCATCTCGGCACGCGCCTGCGCGGTGGCCAGCTCGGCTTCGCGTGCACGATCCGCGAGATCGAGTTTGAGTTGCTCCTGCTTGCGCCGTTTCTCGGCCAGCTCGCCGCGTTTGGCGGTGAGGTTCTTGATCACGTCGGAGGCTTCGAAAGCGACCAGCATGTCGCCCTTCTTCACCGACTGCCCGTCGCTGGCCATCTGGCTTACGGTCATCTGCCACAGACCATCCACCGAGGGCGGCGAGATCGCCAGACTGCGCTGCGCGAACACCTCGCCATCGGCCTTCAAGGGAGTGGACTCACCGGCACCTGACCGGCCCGCATGTGCTTGCTCATCATGCAGGTCGCTATCGACACGCACGCTCATGCCTTGCCGCAAGGGCAGCTTCACGCCAGCGGGCAAGGCGATGCCCACCTCGAAATAGCGACCATCGCCCCAGGCCTCGCGGCTGGCAGAGGCGCCGGCGATGCTGGTGATACGGCCTTGCAATAGACTGTCGGGCAGCGCATCGACATGCAGCTGCAACGATTGCCCCAGGCGCAAACCCACGCGATCGGGTTCGAGAACCCATGCCTGCACGGTGTAGCCGCTGGCCTCACCCACCACCTCGCCGACCTTGCTGCCGGGAAAGCTGGTCGAGCCTTCCTCATAGCGACCGCCACTGCCAAACATATTGTCGAAGCCATGCACCACCGTACCGGCGTGATCGGCGCGCACCACGGCACCGGCTACCTGCTTTTGGTAGAAGCTCAGCGCTGCGTGTTGCTTGTCGACCTCCAGCTGGCCGTCTTGCCGCCGGCGCACCACTGCGGCGACAGCCTGTTCGACTTGCAGCCTCTTCAGTGCCAGCGCACTCTCGGTGCGCTCGATCTCGCCTTGATGACGGTCGTAGTCGAGTGCCGAAATCAGCGACTTCGGAATTACCGCATCTACCGCAGCGGTGTCGCGCTCGGCCTGTGCATCGGCCAGCGCCAGTTCGGCATCGGCCTGCTTCAGCTCCAGCTCGGCGATCTCCTTCGCGCTCTTCGCTTCCATCTGGTCGAGTTGCGCCTGCAAGGTGCGCAGCTCGGTCTCGGCCTGGCCAGCGTCGATGCGCAGCAATACGTCGCCCGGCTTCACCGTCGTTCCGTCGGCGATGTAATAACGCAGCACTACCGGCGAACTCATCGAGGGCGGCGTAAAAATATCCTGCGCGCCGGCAACTTGCACTTCACCGCTGAATACCGTGGCCAGCAGCGGTGCCGGCAACAGCGCCATGACCAGCAACAGCGCCTCAAACCGCCGAATCATGTTCGATCCTCCCGTCACGCAGGCTGATCTGTCGCTGCGCACGCGCGGCAACCTCGGCATCGTGGGTAACCAGCACCACGGTCTGGCCTGCAGCATGCACTTCGGCCAGCAGCGCCAACACGTCGGCCGCGCTCTTCGAATCGAGGTTGCCGGTAGGTTCGTCGGCCAGCAACAGTGCCGGCTTCATCAACAACGCACGAGCGATTGCCACGCGCTGCATCTGGCCGCCGGACAGCTGCCCGGGACGATGCGCCAGATGCCGTTGCAAGCCCATCCGCTCCAGCAATTCGTGGGCGCGCGCTTCCAGCCCTTGATCCGACCCGCGCAGGAACCGCCGTGGCAACAGCGCGTTTTCCAGCACGCTCAAACGCGGCAACAAGTGGAACGACTGGAACACGAAACCGATGCGGCGATTGCGGAAATCGCTGGAGCGCTCGTCATCGAAAGTCGACACGTCGACGTCATCGAGCAGGTAGCGTCCGCTGTCGGGTCGATCGAGGCATCCAAGCATGTTGAGCAGGGTGGACTTGCCCGACCCCGATGGCCCGACGATGGCCATGAACTGGCCTTGTGGCACCTCGAAGTTGACACCATCCAAGGCGGCAATGGTTTGCCCGCCGATCCGGTAATGCCGCGTCACCGCCTCCATGCGCACCATCGTGTCGCCTTCCTTTTCGAGCACCGAAGCTCCAGTCTTGCCGCTGATGCCTGCTTTGACAAGCATGGGCAACCAACTCGCTCAGCCTGGCGCGAGCAACGCGTCCAGATCGCCTTCGTCGAAGCTGAGTTTCTGCCGACTGCCACCGCCTTCCAGCACCGCCGCAGCAAGTTCGGCCTTGCGCTTTTTCAGTTCCTCGATGCGCTCTTCGACCGTACCTGAGGTGATCAGACGGAACACGAACACTGGCTTGTCCTGGCCGATGCGATGCGCGCGATCGCTGGCCTGCGCTTCGGCGGCGGGGTTCCACCATGGGTCGTAGTGGATCACGGTGTCGGCGGCGGTGAGGTTCAAGCCCACGCCACCGGCTTTCAGCGACAGCAGGAACAACGGTACGTCGCCGTTCTGGAACCGCTGCACCGGCTCGGCGCGATCGCGGGTGTCGCCGGTGAGGGTGACGTAGCGAATGCGGCGGCGATCGAGTTCGGCAGCGATCAGTTTCAGCATGCCGGTGAACTGCGAGAACAGCAGCACCTTGCGGCCTTCGTCGAGCAGCGCCGGCAGCATGTCCATCAGCAATTCGAACTTCGCCGATTCGGTCACGCCGCGCGCCGCTTCCAGTTTCACCAGACGCGGATCGCAGCAGACCTGACGCAGCTTGAGCAAAGCATCCAGCACCACGATGCCGGAATGCGAAATGCCGCGCTGGGCGATCACTTCGCGCAGTTCCTCCGCGAGTGTCAGGCGCAAGCCTTCGTACAGTTCGCGCTGGCGGCCGTCGAGCACTACGCGGCGAGTGATCTCGGTTTTTGGCGGCAGCTCTTTCGCCACCTGCGATTTGGTCCGGCGCAGGATGAATGGCGAAATGCGCAGATTCAAGCGCTGCTGGCATTCCTCGTCGTGCTGCTTCTCGATCGGTATGCGGTAGAAACGGCGGAACGCACTCTCGTCACCAAGCAGGCCCGGTACCGCCAGATCGACCTGCGACCACAACTCGCCCAGATGATTTTCCAGCGGCGTGCCGGTCAGGCAGACATAACGCGGCGTGCGCAGGCTGAGCAGCGCGCGCCGTGCCTGCGTACGCGGGTTTTTCACCTGCTGCGCCTCGTCCAGCACGATCAGCGCGAACGGTTGCTGACGCAACGCCACTACATCGCGTGGCAATAACGCGTAGCTGGTCAGCACGATATCCTGCGCGCCCAGTTGATCGAATTCTTCGGCGCGTTGCGGGCCGTGCAGGGTCAACACCCGCAGCATCGGCGCGAAGCGGGCGATCTCCGACTGCCAGTTCGGGATCAGGCTGGTCGGCACCACGATCAGCGCGGGCTGGCTCAACGCGCCACTCTGTTTCAGCGACAGCAAATGGGTGATCAGTTGCAGCGTCTTGCCCAGACCCATGTCGTCGGCGAGCACACCGCCGACACCGGCTTCGGCCAGCGCGTTCAACCAGCGCAGACCTTCGCGCTGGTACGGGCGCATCTCGACCGTGAGGCCTTCGGGCACCGCGTCGCTGGCGCGCTCGGCGGCATCACGCAGGCGCTTGGCGAAGCCGAATAGCGGATCGGCTGCTTCCAGCTGGCTGCCGCTGGGCATCGCTGCGGCCAGCTCTTCCAGCCGGCCGGCCTGCACGCGCGGCAGATGGAGCTTCTTGCGCGGCTTCTCCAGGTATTCCGCCAGCGGCGCCAACAATCCACGCAACTCCTTCAGCCGCACCGGCACGCGTCGACGCGCATCGACGGGCGCATACCACACAGCATCTTCCGGCTCGTTCGGTGCCGGACTCAAATTCAACTGATGCTCGGCCAGCGCCTGCGCCACGGCGGGCAACAGGTTGTGCCGCTCACCGTCCAGCTCGATGCCGATTTCCAGATCGAAAGCGTGATCGTCGACATCCTCCACCGCGTGGCCGTACCACTTCACCGGACCTTCCAGTACCTCGAACGGAAAACTGGGCGCGTATTCGATCTGGAAATTTTCGGTCTCCAGCTTGGGTCGCAGTGCCAGCCAGCGTGCCGGCGTGTTGACCTCCAGTGCGCCGGCATAGCCGGTGCCGGGGAACAGCCATGCATCATCGGGCAGGGTTTCGGCCACATCCCACGGCAAGCCTTCGGTGTCCACGCCAGGCGTGAGGCCGGCGCGTTCCAGTTGCTCCATCGCGGTCAGTTCTTCGGCACGGCGACGGTTGATCTCGACCAGTTGCCCATTGCGTACGCGACGCACCAGCGGTTCACCACCGCGCCCGGGCAGGCGTTCACCGGCGTAGTCGAAGGTCAGCCGCGCGTAACCCAGCGGGGGCGTGCCGGCGGCCAGCCGCGCATGTCGGGTCAGCGCGTGCAAAATCAGGATGGGTTTGGGCGGCAGCTCGGAACGACGCACCTCGTTGAACACCTGCGGCAGCGGCACGCGAGTGGCCAGTCGACTGCCACTGAGGCGACTGCGTAGGCGGCGGCCGTGTTCGTGCTTCAGCGGCGGCAGATCAAGCCAGTGAGTTTCTTCGCTGGCGGCATCGAAACGACCGACGGTCGCGCGCTCGACATCGAGATACCACAGACTATCAATGCGCAGCAGACGCTGACTGTGCGGCAACACCGGCAGCAGGCGCTGACTGCCGTCCTGCTCCATCTGCCAATGCCAGTTGAGTTGGTGTGACTTTCCACGCGACAACCGCAAGCCGGCCAGACCACCGAGGAAGCTGGGCGCGGTATCGAGAATTTCAGCGAGCAGGGTGTCACCGACATGACCTGCAAGTCGCGCGTAACTGCGGCCCTTGCGCACGCTCTGCGGCAAACCGAGCATGGTCGCGGCGAGGCGCTGCTCATGCGGCTGCAACGGCGACTGCGCCAGGTGACGGCTATCCAGCGGTACCGGCCGCACATAGCGGCCATGCTCGGCAACGCCGAGCAGCACGGGTGCCACTTCCAGCCGTACGAAGGCGGCACCTTCTTCGGGCATGACTTCGAGGAAGAAACCGAGCACACCATGCTCTTCGGCAACCGCCGGTTTGGGCGCAGCCAGCAGCCGTCGCCATGCAGGTGGCAGGGCTTCGTCGTCGCCGGATGTTGCGTTGGCGGCGTGCTGTTTCTCGTCCGGTTGCGGCATGCGCATGCGGTCCGTGGCGATGACCAAAACACTGAGCTTACCAGCGCACGAGCCTGATGCGACCGTTGTGATCGCATTGCCGGCCGCGATGACCGGAATGCAGGAACAACTCAGGCGTTGCCGAACAGACCGTGGGGATATTCCGGCTTCTGTTCGCGGGCCATCAAGGCCTTCAGGCCATCGACCGGAGTGACTTCGCCATGCAGCACGGCACGCACGCCAGCACTGATGGGCAAGTCGAGTCCATGCTTGTCGGCCAGTCGCGCCACTTCGTCGGCGGTGAGAATGCTCTCCACCACCTGACCGATCCGGCGCACCGCTTCATCGATCGCGATGCCCTGACCCAGCGCCAGACCCAGCCGCCGATTGCGCGACAGGTCGCCGGTGCAGGTCAGCACCAGATCGCCGAGGCCAGAAAGACCGATCAGCGTTTCCGGACGCGCACCCAGTGCCACACCCAGCCGCAGCATCTCGTTCATGCCGCGCGTGATCAGACCCGCTCGCGCGTTCAAGCCGAGCTCCATGCCGTCGGCAATGCCGGTGGCCACCGCCAGCACGTTCTTCATCGCGCCACCGAGTTCGGCGCCGATCACGTCGCCGCCGGAGTAGGCGCGCAGGTTCGGCGCGTGCAGCAGCGTCGCCAGTCGTTTGGCGAATGCGGGGTCTTCCGAGTGCACGGTGACCGCACTGGGCAGGCCCGAGGCCACTTCCTTCGCAAACGACGGACCGGTGACCACCGCCGCCGGGCGACCGGGCAGTTGTTCGGCCACCAGTTCATGCAGGAAGCGGCCGGTACCCGGCTCAAAACCCTTGGTCGCCCACGCAATCGCTGTATCGGCATCGAGCAGCGGCGCCAGATCGACCAGCATGCTGGCGAACGCGTGACTGGGCACCACGATCAACACCACGCCGGCACCACGGACGGCGCGAGCCAGATCGCTTTCGTAGGTCAGCTCGGCCGGTAACGCGATGTCCGGCAGGTAGCGCTGGTTGACACCCGTGGCCGCCATCGCGGCCAGGGCTTCGCCGTCGCGCCCCCACAACGTGGTGGGCACGCCGTTGCGCGCGATCAGTGCTGCCAGCGCCGTGCCCCAGGAGCCGGCGCCGAGAACGGTCAGCTTCGGGTGATCAGGCATGCCGGACTCAGCTGTTCAGCGTGGCCGGAACTTCATCGCCGCCCATCGCACCACGGCGCTGCTGTTCGGCGAACAGCGCATCGAAGTTGATCGGCTGCAGCAGGAACGGCGGGAAGCCGCCCTCCAGCACCAGCGACGAAATGACCTGGCGGGCATACGGAAACAGCAAATTCGGGCAATAGCTGCCGATGATGCCGGCCTGGTCGGCTTCGCTGAAGCCGGCAATGCCGAACACACCGGCCTGCTCCACTTCCGCCAGGTACGCGGTGCGCTGACCGATGGTGCAGGTCAGGGTCAGGCTGAGCACCACTTCATACAGGCTGTTGCCCAGATCGGTAGCCTTCTGGCCCAGGTTCAGCTGTACCTGCGGCTGATCCTTCTCGTCGATTTCCTGAAAGATCTGCGGCGCATTCGGCGCCTCGAAGGACACGTCCTTCACGTAGATCTTCTGCATCACCAGCTGCGGCTGACTGGCTTGGCCATTGGCCTGGTCGTTGGTGATCTCTTGTGCCATCGGGTGTTCCTCGAGTCGGGGCGTTTGGATAAAAGAGCACGATTGTTCCATACATCCCCGCCCCGCGCACGTCGGCGGGCATGACAGAATGCCGCGAAGATTGCGCAGGCCCCTGTTTTCCTGCAACAATACGCGGCTCGCCTCTGTTGACCCGGTATTTCCGGGCGGTCCGCCACGCGGTACGGACCTCATGATCATGCGACGCAAGACCTCCAGCATCGCGTGGCGCATGGCGCCGCTGGGCCGATCACACCCTGGCCAACGGGTGTCAGCAAATAATTACGGAGGTCGTCATGGCCCGTGTATGTCAAGTCACTGGTAAGGGTGTGATGAGCGGTAACAACGTCTCGCACGCCAACAACCGCACCCGTCGCCGCTGGTTGCCCAACCTGCATGAGCGTCGTTTCTGGGTGGCCAGCGAGAATCGCTGGATCAAGTTGCGCGTTTCCAACAACGCCCTGCGCACCATCGACAAGAATGGCATCGAGGCCGTGATTGCCGACATGCGCGCCCGCGGCGACAAGGTCTGAGGATCAAACCATGGCTAACAAGACCCAAGACAAGATCCGCATGATCTCCACGGCCGGCACCGGCCACTTCTACACCACGCAGAAGAACAAGAAGAACACGCCGGAAAAGTTCGAGTTCAAGAAGTACGATCCGGTAGTGCGCAAGCACGTGATGTACAAGGAAGGCAAGATCAAGTAATTGATCGCCGCCCCGAAAAACCCGCCCCTGTGGCGGGTTTTTTTTGCCCGCTTGCCGAGCAGGCACATGGCCCGCATCATCGCCCGATGACATCCAGCGCGCCTCCTGCATTATTCCCGCACCTGCTCGGTGACGAGACATGGCGGCAATTGCCTCGCGCTGTGCAAGCCATGCACGGTGGCGCCCAACTATTGCAAGCCAGTGGCATGGCCGATATCACCGGCGACCCACGCCTGCCGGCCCGCTGGCTGCGACGGCTGCTTGGCCTGCCGCCACCCGGTCCTGCGCAGACACTGACATTGACCATCGAGCGACACGGCGGCAGCGAAGTCTGGACCCGTCATTTTGTGGGCCGCCAGATGCGTTCGCGGCTGGGACGACGTGCTGGTTCAACCCTGCTCTACGAGCAGTTGGGACCGGCACGTCTGGGCTTTGCCCTGCATCGCGACGGTGACGCGATCGACTGGCAGCTGCGCAGCGTGCACTTCCTCGGCCTGCCCTGCCCAAGCGCGCTGTGCGGCCAGCTGCTTTCGCGCAGCACCGCCCGTGACGGGCGCTATCATTTCCGCATCGATGTGCGACTGCCGTGGCTGGGACAACTGGTTGCGTACCAAGGATGGCTGGAGCCCTCACACAACGAACCGCCCACTGATGAAGCTTGAAACCAACCCACCGGTCATCGTGTTCGACGGCATCTGCCTGTTGTGCAGTCGCTGGGTGCGCTTCCTGCTGAAACACGACCACGCAGAGCGCTATCACTTCGCATCGATGCAATCAGAAAAAGGCCGCGCCTTGCTGCTGACGCATGGACTGGACCCCGACTCACCGCTGTCATTTCTGCTGGTCGAAGACGGCCATGACTACACCGACACCCGCGCCATCGTGAAGATCTTGCATGGGCTTGGACAGCGCCGCTGGCGCTGGCTCGGTCATGGCTTGCGCCTCGTGCCACGCTGGCTCAGCGATCCCGCCTACCGATTCGTGGCTCGCCACCGTTACCGGATCTTCGGGCAAAGCCGCCGTTGTTTCCTACCCACGCCGGAGCAACGCGCGCGTTTCAGCCCGTAGGGTTGTCCAGCTGCGTGTCGATCGCGAAACCATCCAGCGCGGACAATGCCTCCTCCAGCGTGAACAGCCCCATGCACGGCATGGCGCCTTTGGACGACAAGCTGCCATCGGCAAGTTTGCGCGCCAGCACAACCGCCGGCGTGGCCGGAATCTGCGGGCCGTCACCTGCCGCTGCGCGCAACGACCAGCGTAGCGTCAGCGATTGCCCCTGCGCATCGCGCCCGCTGAGCGCCACCTGCATTCCACCCACATCGCTGCCCGCAGCGAGAAACCATTCACTGAGCCGGCGCAACCGCGTGGCGTGGCGCGCGAGGTTGCGCACGACGCCAAGTCGCACCAGCCACGCCGCGGCCAGTGTGCCGAAATGCAACAGCTTCAGCTCAAGGCCGGCACGGAAAACCACCGTGCGCACTCCGGGATAGCGCACGGGGAACAGTTCAAGATCCGGCACGTCGCACAGACCAACCCAACGCCGGCCAAACGGAAACACAGCGCGGCGCGTCAACATCCAGCCATGACCTTGCTGCCAACGGCCATCGCGCCATAGCTTCACTGGCCGTCCGCAGTACCCGAGAATCGCCGCCACCGTGGCGTCTCCGCGCGGAGTTCGATTACCGGGACTGATGGCGTGTTCAATCACGTCAAGCTCGGCGAAGCGTGGCAACAGGCTATCCACCACGGCGCTGCTGAGCGCCGGCACGGTAGACGCACCGCTGATCAACAGGCGATTGTTCTTTTTTGCCTGGACGTCCAGACGGCCAAAACCACTGACGAAGTCACGCCCATCGGCAAGATCAATGTAGTCGCTGCCGCAGGTCAGGCAAGCCTCGGCCACGCGATAATCCCGCCCCTGAAACGGGCCGGCGGCATGGATCACCAGTTGTGACTGCAGCGCGGCAAACGCATCCAGAAGATCAGGCGCAGTCACGTCGAGCGCAGCCAGTTGCACTGACGCATCACCCAAGGCGTCCCGCAGCACCGCAAGACTTCCCACATTGCGACCAGCGAGAGTCAGCAGGAAGCGGGGATCACCGGCGAGCTGACTGGCGATGCGTGAGCCAAACACGCCGCTGGCGCCGATCAGTGTTACGCGCAAGGTCATCTAGCCGTCCTCGTGACGATCCCAAAAAACAAAACCCGCCAGCTGGCGGGTTTTGTTGAATCATGGCTGATGCGATCAGGCCGTGGCGACGCCGTAGCCCTTCAAGCGCTGGGCAAATTCCTGCAGCGCGCGGATGCCGCTTTCTTCCGCCTCGTGAATCCACTGCTGCAAACCCTTCAGCGCCTGGTCGGCACCACGCTGTTCCATCAACGCCACCAGACGGCTGCGGAACTCGATCACGGTGGCCAGAGTCGGACGTTTGGCCAGCACGGCTTGCATGCGGTCGCGGCCTTCGTTGTCCAGCCAGCGGCCTCCGTCGGCCAGCGCGCGGCGCAGCCGGCGCGGCATCGACTTGAGGTTCTCGCCAGCCTGCGCGGCTTCATCGGCGAACGTCGGCAGGATCACGCCACGGTAGTAGTCGGTCATCGCCTGGAAACGGTGGGTCAGTACGGCCCGCAGCGTTTCGGCGTCGGGCAAACGCACGTTCGGACGAATATCCAGCGTCGGCGCCACGCGCATCACCTTGGCCAGACCGACCGCACGCAGGCCGCAGATCGCCGCCCAGCCAATGTCGAATTCCCACTTGCGCAGGGCGAACTTGGCCGAACTGGGGAACGCATGATGATTGTTGTGCAGCTCTTCACCGCCGATCCAGAACGCCCACGGAATCAGATTGCGCGCGGTATCGGCACTTTCGAAATTGCGGTAGCCGGCCCAGTGGCCGATACCGTTGACGAAGCCGGCGGCCCAGAACGGAATCCAGACCATCTGCAGCGCCCACAGCGCTGCACCGATCACGCCGAACAGCGCTATGCTGATGAACAGCATCAGGGTCGGGCCCCAATACGGATGCGCGCCGTAGACGTTCCTCTCGACCCAGTCGTCGGGCGTGCCACGACCGTATTGCTCCATGTCCTGCTTGTTCTCGCAGGCGTCGCGATACAGCGACACGCCGTCCCAGAACACCTTCTTGATGCCATGGATCATCGGGCTGTGCGGGTCATCCACCGTCTCGACCTTGGCGTGGTGCTTGCGATGCACCGCCACCCACTCGCGAGTGACCATGCCGGTGGTCAGCCAGCCCCAGAAGCGGAAGAAATGCGCCAGCACCGGATGGAAGTCCACGCCACGATGGGTCTGACTGCGATGCAGGTACAAGGTCACCGTGAAGATGGTCAGCTGGGTCATCACCAGCACGTACACGGCGATCTGGCCCCAGCTTGCGCCGGTCAGACCATCGTTGAGGAAATTGATTACCGCGTCGAGCATGGGGCACACCAAATGGGGAACGAGTCAGGGGAAATGAGGGCGTCCTTACCCGCCAGCATATTTGACACCACGAATGATAACAGCCCGTCAAGCGCTGGAAGCTAAACGCGCGTTATTCACAAGCGCTGACTGTGCCTGTTGTCTCAAAGTGGGACCGCCATGACAATCAGGCAATGACAACGACCCTCCCTGCGTCTCCCCAGACCGTTCTGCAACTCGACCACCTCAGTCGCCGACGCGCCGGTCGTCTGGCGGTACACGACCTCAGCCTCTCGTTGAAAAGCGGCCAGGTGATGGGCTTGCTGGGCGTCAACGGCGCCGGCAAGTCGACCACCTTGTCGATGATTGCCGGCGCGCTGCGCCCTGACAGCGGCGGCATCCAGCTGAACGGCGAGGATTTCCTCGAGCACCCGGAACTGGCTCGCCGGCAGATCGGCTGGTTGCCGGAGCGGGCGCCGGTGTGGGCCGAACTCACCGTCGAGGAACATCTCGACGCACATGGGCGACTGCGCGGCATCCGTGGCAGCACTCTGCGCGCCGCTCGCACCGCGATCATCGAGCGGCTGGAATTGCAGCCGCTGGCCCGCCGTCTGGCCGGCGTACTGTCGCAGGGACAGCGTCAGCGGCTGGGGCTGGCCTGTGCGCTGGTGCATCGGCCCACACTGTTGGTACTGGATGAGCCGGCCAATGCACTCGATCCGGTGCAGGTCGCCTCGCTGCGCACACTGATCCGTGAACAGGCGGCGGCAGGCACCGCAGTGATCCTGTCTACCCATCTTCTGGCGGAGGTGACCGCCGTATGCGATCGCGTGGCGATCCTGCACGAGGGCACGCTGCGCCATGACGGCCCGGTGCTTGTCGATGACCACGCCGCGCTGGAACAGACGTTTTTCGGAATTGCGATGAGCGGCACAAGCAAGGCGCAGGCCGCATGAGTCAGTTGCTGATGAATACCGCTGCGGTGGCGCGACTGGAGTGGCGGCGCCTGCTGGTGCGCCCACTGGCGTGGGTGCTGGCGGCGCTGACCGTGGCCTGGCTGGCATGGAACTTCACCCTGTTGCTGGGCAGCTTCCTGGGCGGACAAATCCAGCGCGCCGCGCAGCCCGACGGTCCCGGCTTCATTGATCTGGTTGGCGTGCCGCTACTGGGCCAACTCGCACAACTCGCGTTCCTGGTGGTGCCGTTGCTCGGCATGTCGGTGATCGCCGGCGAACGGCGCAATGGCACCCTGCCGCTCATGTTCGCCGCCGGCGTGCCGGCCTCGCGCATCGTGTTGGGCAAGTATCTGGCGATACTCGGCTGGCTGCTGCTGTGGCTGGCACTCACGCTGGCGATGCCGCTGGTGCTGATGCATGCCACCCACTTCGACTGGGGCAAGCTTGCCGCTGCCACGCTGGGCCTCGCGTTGATGCTGGCCACGCTCGCCGCGATCGCGGTCGCTTGTTCCAGCTTCGCCTCGCATCCGGCGATTGCGGCGGCGGCGGCACTAATCATCGCGCTGGCGCTGTGGGGCGTGAATTTCGGCGCGCAGATGGCTGGCATCAACGGCGGCGCGATCAACTGGCTGGCGATGAGTACACACCTGCAACCCATGCTGCGCGGGCTGATGTCGAGCACGGACATCGTGTGGTTCGTGCTGTTCACCACACTCTCGCTGGCGCTGGCTACGCGCCGACTCGATGCCGACCGGGAGCGTGGCTGATGAAAAGTATTTTCAGACGTCTGGGCGGCTGGCTGTTCGCCGCGCTGCTGGTGCTTGCCGTTGCCGCGCTCGGCTATCTGTCCACTCGCTATGCGAAACAGTCGGACTGGACCGCCGATGGCCGCACCAGCCTGTCCGCGGAAAGCCGCGCCGTACTGACGCAACTGCAAGGTCCGGTGGAAATCATCAGTTACGCCAATCCACAAGGCGACCTGCGCCAGACCGTCGCCGGCTTCCTGCAGCGCTATCAGGCGGTGAAAACCGACCTAAGCGTGCGCTTCGTGGACCCGCAACTCGACCCCGCGAAGATGCGAGAGCTGGGCGTCACTGTCGACGGCGCGTTGATCCTGCATTACCAGGATCGTGAGCAACGGCTGGACGAGTTGTCCGAACGCAGCTTGACCAATGCACTGGAACGCCTGCTGCGTGGCAGCGACCGCATTGTTGCCTTTGTCACCGGCGATGGCGAGCGTCGCGCCGACGGTCAGGGCAACGCCGACCTGGGCATGTTCATCACCCAGCTCGAAAGCCGCGGCATGCGCGCGGTGCCACTGAACTTCACTCAAGTCAGCGCGGTGCCCGAGCACACCGATCTGGTCGTGCTGGCGAGCCCGGAAGTTGCGCTGCCGCCTGCGGCGGTGCAGGCGCTGGTCACTTACGTGCAGAACGGTGGCAACCTGCTGTGGCTGACCGAACCGGCAAACAACGAGCTCGGACTGAAGCCACTGGCTGACGTGCTGGGCGTGCGCGTGCTGCCCGGCGTGCTGGTCGACGGGTCCGGCACGGCGCTGGGCCTGCATGACCCACGCCTGATCACGCTGGGCGACTATCCGCCGCAGGCGATCACCACCGGCTTCCAGCTGACCACCCTGTTCCCGCAGGTCTCCGCTCTTGCTCAGGTCGCGAGCAGCCAATGGGGAGTGAAAGCCTTCCTGCGTTCCAGCCCGCAAAGCTGGACCGAGTTCTCACCGATCGACAACAGCAAACCCTCGGACATCCGTTTCGATGCGGCGGCGGGCGAATTGAAGGGGCCACTGGATTTCGGCTTCGCGCTGAGTCGACTCTCGCCCAGCCCGGACAAGAGCGAGCAACGCGCGGTGGTGATCGGCGACGGCGATTTCCTGTCCAATACTTTCCTCGGCAATGGCGGCAATCGAGCACTGGGCGAGCGCGTGTTCGACTGGCTGCTGGGCGACGACAAGCTGGTGAATCTGCCGCCGCGCGGCGCACCCGATCGCCTGCTGCAGATATCGCAGGGCGAACTGAACGCACTGAGTTTCGGCTTCCTGATCGCGCTGCCGTTGCTGCTGTTGCTGATCGGCGGCGGCATTGTGTGGCGCCGGCGTCGGCGCTGAGCGATGAAGCGCGCTCATCGTCAAAACCTGTTGTTGCTGCTGGTCGTGCTGGCCCTGCTGGCGCTGGCCGGTTGGCAGTGGCTGCGCGATACCAGCCAGGAAACCGGCAATCTGACCGCACTGGACCCGAGTGCGATCACGCAGATCAGTCTCACCTTGCCCGGCGCACCCGCGCTGAACTACGCCAAGCACGCCGGCGGCCACTGGTGGCGTACGGATGGCACGCCCAGCCGCGTCGCCGACGATGACCGACTCAATGACCTCAGCGAAATCGCGGCGGCACATGTGCTGAGCTGGCGTCCAGCCAGCGACTTTGAGTCGGCAAAAATTGGCCTGACGCCACCGCGTGCTGTGTTGGTACTTAACGGACAGAAGCTGGAATTCGGCGAAAGCTCGGTCACCGGACCGCAGCATTACGTGCGCATCGGCACACGCGTGGCCTTGGTGTCGTCGCGCTACATGCCACGATCACCAGAAATCGCAACTACCCAACTGCACTGACCGGTCAGATCGCATGCCCGAACTGCCCGAAGTTGAAACCACCCGTCGCGGCATCGCGCCGTACCTGATCGGTCGCCGCGTGACCGGCGTGATTCTGCGTCGTCCCGATCTGCGCTGGCCGATTCCGCCGGAGATCAGCACGCTGCTGCCCGGTCAGCGGATCGACGCGGTGGAACGTCGCGCGAAGTATCTGCTGCTGCACACCGAAGCAGGTAGCGCGCTGCTGCACCTGGGCATGAGTGGCGTGCTGCGCGTGTTGCCGCCAGATGCCCCGCTCGGCAAACACGATCACGTCGACATCGCGCTCGAACGCACCGACGCGCAAGCGCCACGCATCCTGCGTTTCACTGATCCACGACGCTTCGGCTGTCTGTTGTGGCAAGCGCCGGGTGAGACTCACGAATTACTGGCGAAGCTGGGGCCGGAACCACTCACTGATGCGTTCGATGGCGACCTGATGTGGCGTCTCTCACGCGGACGCAAGGCAGCAGTGAAGCTGTTCCTGATGGATAACGCGATTGTTGTTGGCGTGGGCAATATCTACGCCAGTGAAGCGCTGTTCTACGCCGGTATTGATCCACGCCGCGCTGCCGGCAACGTCTCGCGGCCGCGCTACGCGCGACTGGCCATGGAAGTGAAACGCCTGCTGGCCTGGGCGATCGAACGCGGTGGCACCACCTTGCGCGACTTCCTCAGCCCGGACGGCGCACCCGGCTATTTCTTTCGCGAACTGACGGTTTACGGCCGCACCGGCGAACCCTGCCGCGTATGCAGCACACCAATCCGGCAAGTCACGCTGGGCCAACGCTCGACGTTCTGGTGCCCGCACTGCCAGCGTTGAGGCGCAACCCAGTTCACGCCTCATCGTTTCTTTCTGGAAACAGACTAGCCACGAGCGACCGGCTAGTCACGCCGACTTTCGCGCCTAACATGCTTGCCATGGATCGCGAAGTGCGGTGGATCAGGCATCCAGCCTGACCTCAGTCCGACGTCTCAGGCAGCAGAGGATTCGAAACTACTGTTTCCTGAAAGCGCCTATCAAACACCGCGATTCCCACGCACCGAACCCTATTGCCCGAGGAATCACCATGAACAGCAGCCTGATCGAATCGCTGAAGCAGCGCCGCACCCAGTACGCGCTGGGCAGGAACGTGTCGATGGACAAGGACTCACTGACCCAGCGCATCAAGGATGCGATGCGGCACACGCCTTCGTCGTTCAACTCGCAGAGTTCGCGCGCGGTGATCCTGTTCGGCGAACAGAGTGAGAAGTTCTGGGAGCTGACCAAGCAGGCGCTGGCGAAAATTGTGCCGGCAGAAGCGTTCGCCGCAACCGCCGCCAAGATGGATAGCTTCGCCGCCGGTATCGGCACCGTGCTGTTCTA